>NZ_QWEO01000051.1 GCF_009936035.1 Neglectibacter sp. X58
AGTGAACTGCTCTCTAACGAGATACTCCACGCGGACGAGACCACACTGACCGTGCTGCGGGAAGATGGCAGGAAAGCCACACAAACTTTGCTGTGTAATAGTTTCAAACATCTCTGCAAGAGAACTAATCTTTTTCACAGTATCAGATAACTCTTTCATTTTAGAGAATCGAGGTGTTACTAATACTTCAATAAATTCATCCCTACCTAAACCGCTAAATTCTTCCTCATTTAGTATTTCGTAATATTTTAAAGGGGAATATTCATCTGCGGATAAATATTTAAACAACTTATGCGGGCTGTCCTTTCATTCAAGGTTTAAGCTGATTAAGGACAGGCAGCGTCCCCCTTTCCGCTGTTCTGTCCCCAGCAGAACCTTTTAAGCACCTTGACAAAGAAAGCGGCGCAAGATAACGGCGGCGCAGCATAGGGCAGATCGGATACATCCCTTTTGCGCCGAGCTATACGGCGGGTGCGCCATGACGCTATCCCGGCGGGGTTTTCTTTTCCCCGCTGGGACAGCCGAGCGACCAACACCACGCCGGGGAGCAAGTAAAACACATATATGTGTTTGCAGCTCTGCGGGCGACGACAGCGCAGAATTACAGGTTACTTACCGCCACAGTCCGATGCGTTTATACGAAACTGCGTTTCGTTTAGCGTCGCAGGCAATGGGTAGGGCTGCATGAGAACCATGCAGGGGTGAAACTCCCGTGAGGTTACGCTATTAACCGTCCGATTACAGCCTTTTTTCACTATTAACCTTTTTACCCATTTTTGAAAGGGGGATTTATAGAATGAACAATGCTGATGTGCCTATTTGGGAAAAATACACGCTTACCATTGAAGAAGCGTCAAAATATTTCCGCATTGGGGAAAACAAGCTGCGGAAACTTGCAGAGGAAAACTCCACGGCGGGCTGGGTAATCTTGAACGGGAACCATATTCAGATCAAGAGAAAACAGTTTGAAAAAATCATTGACACACTGGACGCAATTTAGCGAAAAATATAGTGAAAAGGAGCCTTGAATATGCTATAATAAATGTAGGCATATCAAGGCTCTTTCCGACACGGAAAGGAGCAAAAACAATGTGGTCGAAAAGACGTGATAATAGAAACCGCATTTTGCGTTCGGGAGAGAGCCAGAGAAAAGACGGGAGATATGCTTACAAATATACCGATACTTTTGGTAAAGTGCAATTTGTCTATGCATGGAAGTTAGTGCCTACGGACAAGACCCCCTGCCGGGAAGCGTGACGACATATCCCTTAGAGAAAAGGAAAAAGAGATACAGAAAGACCTTGACGACGGGATAGACACAATCGGAAAGAAAATGACTGTCTGTAAGCTTTACGCAAAGCAGAACCGCCACCGGGGGAATGTTCGGTACAACACCACACAGGGGCGCAAGCGGCTGATGAAGCTGCTGGAAGCGGATAAACTTGGTTCCTGCCCCATTGATAGTGTAAAACTGTCCGACGCGAAAGAATGGGCGCCTGGCATGAAAGAAAAGGGAATATCCTACAAGACCATAAGCAACGACAAGCGTTCCTTAAAAGCCGCGTTCTATACGGCGATACAGGACGATTGTATAAGGAAGAACCCCTTTGACTTCCAGCTATACACCGTGATCGAGGACGACACAGAGCCGAAAGTACCTCTCACAGCGGAACAGGAAGAAAGCCTTTTATGCTTTATGCAAAATGATAGTGTCTATCAGAAATGAGGATATATAAGAACTTCTCCCCATATCTAAAATGCCGGGAAAGCCCGGAAATACGGGCTATACCGACATATAAGAACTTCTAAAGAGATAATCTAAATTCACCATAAATTTTCAAATACAATTCCTGTACTCTACGGAATACATATTCAGCGGCTTCTGGCTTTTCTAGTCCATAAACAATGAAAACTGATTTTATGCGAAAAGTCTGCGACAGATGATTTGATAATTCTTTCAATTTATCCTTATTTTTTGATCCCAAAACCAAGTTGTAACCTTGCTGTGCAAATTTGACAGACAGAGCCTTTCCTATTCCGCTTGTACAGCCTGTCATCAAAGCTATTTTATTATTTTTCATATACAATCCCTCCGAGAAGTTCTTTGAAATGTTCCCATTCCATGAGATAATTCATATACTTTTTAGATTCAAAGTTTTTATTATTTAACACCTTGTTATAAAATTTAATCTTCCTTCTTATCATCAATAATAAATCTTGATATGCTTTGTTTAAGTAGAGAAATATATTGTTTTATTTTGCACATCGGCATATCTGTATCCCGCAGACAACGGATTAAAAATATCCATTCAATATCCGATTCAGAATAAATCCGTCTATTCATTTCATCCCGTTTAATTTGGGGTAATAGACCTTCCCTCTCATAATAAAATAATGTGTCTTTCGTAATCCCTGGTTTTTGCGCTACCTCATTTGTTGTATAGTTCATATGGGCACCTCCTCAAATAAAAATAAACTATGGTTCACATATGTTAGCCATACTACCCAAGCCTTGCTCCCTAACTGCATTGATGCTCGCAGATTCGCTTCTGCCTCACGGCTTCGGCTTTACCACTTACGTGGAGGGCTACTTTGTCATGCCAGCTTCCCAACACCGTCATTACTTCTGATGCAGGTGGCACTAGGCTACCGCTAACGGAATAGCGGGTTTAATCAATATTTCGTTGTTAAACAATTATCTATGCGACTTCAAATCGCACCCACGGGCAATCCCAATGGTGAAGCGCGATCAATTTCTTCTGCACCTCCGTGTTGGCGGTGTGGATATAGGCTATTTCTTCGGCTGGTATGCCCCTGGCAATCAGTTTGTCTCGCAGGTCATCGTAGATGTTAAACTCGCCGTTTCCTTTGGGTGTGGACAGGTCGCAGAACACCATTTGCGTAGACCGCCGATCCGTCGTGCGCTGCCATATCTCAAAGACATTTTCAGCGCAGGCGCTCACCTTGCCGGTATCGCTGTCCAGGAGCATGGGGTTAAGGAGCCGTTGGTCAAGGGCCAGCTTTCGTCCGTCGTTGGTAATAAGCAGCATATTGTCTACGGTGCTGTCTACCATCTTGTTTCGGACGTGCTCGGCCCGCTCTACCAGCGCCGCCACCATCTCCTTCTGCTGTTCCGATGGCTTCACACTGACAATAAAATTGGTGTTTCCTATGCGAATAGAATATTGATTTTCCATAGTGCTCCTTTCAAAAAATCGTGGGCTTCCGACAGCGAAAGCCCGGTTTCGACGCCTGGGCGTTCAGTTTAGAACAGGTGAAGAAGTCAAAAAGTCGGGAGTGTAGTCGAAGCGGCTACCTCTCCCAACCCTTGCTCCTGTTCTTCTGTTTTCTCGCTTCACGCTCGGCCTGCCGCCTGCGCTCCGCTTCCTCCTTTTCTCTCCGCTCCTGCGCTTCCTTGACGCTGAACAGCTCCCTAACCTTGCTGACAAACGCCCGCACAAGGTCGGGAAAGTGCTCCATAGCGTCCAGAAACGGCTGGCACTTCTCTCTCAGAGCGTCATAGCGTTCCTGCGCCTTCTCCAGCGCCGATGAAGCCTTGGAATACTGCTGGCGGTAATAGCGGGCGTTTTCTCTCAAATTGTGAATCTCGTTTCGGCTGGTAATGCCCTCCTTCGCCAGCGAGGTAAGCTGGGAGTAGTCCTCTTTGGTGATAGCGACCTTTCCCGTGATGGTCTTTTGACCCATGCTGTCAATGTCGCTGAGGGTCATGCTGACCTCGTGGGCCGCCTGGTACTTGGTCTGCTCCCTTGCAATCTTCTCTTGAAGATTGGAGAGCCGTTTGGTATCTTTTTTAATCTGATATTGGAGCGAACTCAGATTTTCGGAAGTGCTACCACGCTCGCCACGCTGGAAGTCGGTAAAGCCATGCTCCCGCATATGCTCGAACAATTCATCTTGCAGGACGCTGTATGACGCCCGGTACTTCGGCTTGCCGTTCTTCCGCAGGATTGCCCTACCGTATTCATCGGTGAGGGGAATATCTGAAGCCCATTTCTTGGAGTGGCTGATCTGATGGATAACCTCTTTCACCGTTCCTCGGAGGGCGGGGTCTTTACACCGCTTGCTCCACAGGATTTCTTTCTCGACCACAGGCAGGACAACGGCATGGAGGTGATAGTGGTACACATCTTTTCCCAGCTCGTCACTTGCCGCCCTGTTGATTTCATCGGCGTGCATGACAGCGGAGATGACATTCTCAGCACCGAACTTATCTTCCAGAAAGCGCACCGCTTCGGCGTAGAACTCCTTGGCGTAGTCATAGCCGCCTTTCCGCTCAAAGTACATCGTGTTCACATCAATGATAATCTCGTCAAAAAGGGTAGCGTCCTGCCGCAGCCCCCGCAGGCTGATTGCACCGTCCCCTTCCAGCTCCCGCAGGATTTCCATATAGGACTTCCCGCCGGGGTCACGAAAATGAACATTGAGGGGTATCCGCTCCGTTACGACATTGATGTTGTCGTAGCTTTCGTTCTTCCTCTCATTGTGCCGTTCTGCCGCCCCAATGTCTGAGGACTTGTACTGCTTCACACGGGCACAACTCATATCGGGCCTTTGTTCTTTTGCCATCGTTTCCTCCTTCCTGAGAGGTGGCGGGGGAGCGCCGTTACACAACATTCTGCGAATGTGTGTAACCCACTATGACACTTTCGGCTTCGCCGCAAAGATGTCGTGGGCAAGGGCTTTCCCCCCTTGACCTCCCTTAAAACCTCAATCAAAAAGGCAGGCCGTCATCTGCCATGACTGCCTGCCGTTCCTCTTTCGGTTTTTCGCCCACCGTCAAAGCCCAGTACCACAGAAAGCCCTCCTTCACCGAGTGAACGCCGGCTTTCTTCTTGGCCTTTTTGATGGTCGATTTCTTGAAGCCTGCGGCTTCAAGTTTTGTTTCGCACTCGGTAGCAAGCTGCGGCCTGCCGTCTGAAAGAAGCTCTTTCAGAAACGCAACCGCACCATCTACCTTTTCGCTCGGCCTGCCCAGCTTCGGGGCAAAAAGGGAAAATGCTTCGTCCGCTGTCAGTTCTATTTCATCGTGGAAGTTCACGCCCTTGTCGGTCACTTCAAAGACAATGGCGTTGCCAGTCGGGGCAAGGTTGGACTTCACCTGTACCATATACCGCTCCGAAAGGTTCTCCTTGTTCTGCGTCCTTGCCACCGCCAGAATACTTCTTGCGGCGGCGGCAATGTCGATTGAGCCGTTGGTTCGGTACAGCGGGGAGGTATCCCTGTTCTTGTTCATGTGCGCCACAACAACGATTGCACAGCCCGTTTCCTGTCCGATTTTGATAAGGTGGTTCAGTTCCGTTCTCGTTTTGTTGGCGTCGTTCATGGAACAATCTTCCCCGATATACGAACTCAACGGGTCAAGAATGAGCAGCTTGACATTGTACCTTTCGATTGCCTGTTGCAGTCGGTCATCTCCAAAGGTCAGGTGCTTTTCGTTCTCCTTGATGAAGATAAGGTTGTCCCTATTGCCGCCGGAAGCGATAAACCTCGGTACAACCGTATCATCTGCGTCATCCTCCGTGGTCTGATAAATCACCGTCATTGGCCCGCTTGCTTCCTCTGCCTCTTGGAAAGGCAGGGGCTTCCCATCAGTCAGCAGGGCGGACAGCGCAAGCATGAATTTGCTCTTGCCATCGCCCGGATCGCCTTGGAGCAGGGTTATCTTCCCGAATGGGATATAGGGATACCACAGCCATTTCACCTCCCTGGGCGTGACCTCGCTCGCCCTGATAATCTCCAAAGTAACCGTGTCGCTGCTTCCGTTTGCGGTCATTGTGTGACCTCCTTTCGATTGATTTTGCTGCCCTGGGCAACAGAAAAGCACCCTATCCCTACGGTGCTTTTCTCTGGCTCAGATGAATGCTTTAATGGGGGTTGAATGCCGCTTGGGTTGGTGGTATACTATATTTGTAGTAATTTGACAAATCGGAATTTGAGGGGAGACAATAAAAATGATAGAGCTTAGGAGATTATCAGTAGATGATGGAATGGATGTATATGTAATGTTACAAGAAATTCCCAAAGAAGAGAACGGGTTAATGAACAATGCTAACGGGTTATCATTTGAGGAATATAAAGACTGGTTGAAGAGAAAATATGCAGATTCCGAGCAGATTGGACTTAAAGACGGTTGGAAAGTGCCGTCTACTACATATTGGCTTTATGCAGATGAGAGGCCAGTTGGTTTTGGCTCTATCAGGCATTTTCTCACAGATGCGCTTCGTGAAGCGGGGGGGCATATAGGGTATGGAATAGCTCCTAAGTACCGTGGGAAAGGATATGGAAAGAAAATTCTTGAGCTTTTACTTGAGGAAGCCAGCTGTCTTGGAATTGATAGAGTACTTGTTACAATTCAGTTGGACAATGCTACATCAAAGGCAGTAGCATTTGCAAATGGTGGTGTGATTGGGAAACAAACAGATGAACGTATATTTGTTTGGATAGATACTGTGCGGAAATGCTGAAAATTTATTGATAATGATTCTGTCAAATTCCAGTTTATCGGGCCGCTCTTGATTTTGATTTCTTCCATTACACAGGGAACTTAATGACTTCTTGATTACTTCCTGAAGAAGGAAGCTGCCACCTCCCGATGACAGCTTCCTTTTTGCCTTATGCGTAAATCAAATTATTCAAGACCACTTCCTCGGCGGCAGAGCGGATATTGTTCATCATTCCCACCCAGCGCAGTTGATTTTCGGCTTTCAGCCGTTCCGTCACGCCCTGTCGCTCTGCCATGTCCTTTATAAGCCGTTCCATCATCTCGCTTGCGGACTGGTCGATTTCCTCAAGGTGGCTCGCCAGCTTATCAGACAGTACAAGCTGAGAATAAAACACCTGCCTGTGCTCTTTCAGATACCTCCATCTCATTCTGCCATATCTGCCGACGTTCGGGCTGGCTGGGGATGTAAGGCAGGGGTAATAATAGTCCCCGATAAGTTCGTAGCTGATACCTGTTCTTTCGTCTTTGATGAAGCGTTCCATTGTGCGTTCTCCTTTGCTTTTTTATCGTGATAGGCTTTCAAGGTAAGGTATTTATCCGAAAATTTCTGCCCATGGTACTGCTCTGGATGTTTTTCCTTCGCATGGGCGGCAGGGATTAAGACCTGTTCCTCGGTCAGTATGGCGGCGATTGCCCGTGAGCTTTTGCCCTCGTTAGCAAGCTGGAAGATATGCCGCACCACCTCGGCGGCTTCGGGGTCAACGACAAGCGTCTGCTTATCACCCGCCATCCGGTTATAGCCATAGGGGATACTGCCCGAACAACGCTTCCCGTCTTTCATGCAGGACGAAGTGGAAAGCAAAACCCTGACGCTCATTGTCAGCGGCACAAAGTTCACCGGCAGGCTGTTCAAAGCGGCGATTATGAAGTATCTGGCGCACCTGAAAGAGCAAAAGATGCAGAAACAGCGGGAAAAGGGCGCGGAGGTCAAGCCCCAGGGAAAGCAGACGGTGAAGCAGCTCATCGGGCAGAACCAGGGCGTGTCCAATCTTGAGATCACAGACCCCTCCATCAAGGCGTTTGAACGGGTTGCCCGGAAGTACGGCGTGGATTACGCGGTAAAGAAGGACCGCAGCTGCTCCCCGCCCAAGTACCTGGTCTTTTTCAAGGCCCGCGACGCGGATGCGCTGACCTCCGCGTTTACCGAGTACACCCAGAAGAAGGTCCGCAAGGCGTCCCGCCCGTCTGTGCTGGCGAAGCTGAACCAGTTCAAGGAGCTGGTGAAAAACGCGGTGGTGGACCGCACAAAGCGAAAGGAGCTGGAACGATGAAAAAGCCCCTGAACATCAAGAAGCTCGTTTTGCTGAACCTGCCCTATATCCTGATGGGGCTGTTTTCCACCAACTTCGGGGAGGCGTGGCGGATGGCCCAGGGCGCGGACGCTTCGGAAAAGGTATTGTCTTTGATCTCCGTCCTTCCGGCGGCTCTTGGAAGTTTCTGGCCCAGCTTTCACCCGCTGGACCTGCTGGTCGGGCTGTGCTGCGGCGCGGCGCTCCGGCTGGCTGTTTACCTGAAAGGCAAAAACGCCAAGAAGTACCGCCCGAATATCGAGTACGGTTCCGCGAGATGGGGAAATTCCCAGGACATCGCCCCTTATGTCGATCCGGTATTCCAGAACAATGTAATCCTCACCCAGACGGAACGCCTTACCATGAGCAGCCGCCCCAAGGACCCCAAGACCGCCCGCAACAAAAATGTGCTGGTCATCGGCGGTTCCGGCTCCGGCAAGACCCGCTTCTGGCTCAAGCCCAACCTGATGCAGCTCCATAGCTCGTATGTGGTTACTGATCCAAAAGGTACAATCCTGGTCGAATGTGGAAAGCTGCTCCAACGGGGCGCGCCGAAGCTGGATAAGGACGGAAAGCCCATGAAGGACAAGAACGGCAAAACCATCTATGAACCGTACCGGATCAAGGTGCTGAATACCATCAACTTCAAAAAATCCATGAAATACAATCCTTTCGCCTATATCCACAGCGAAAAGGACATCTTGAAGCTGGTGACAACCTTAATCGCCAACACCAAGGGCGAGGGGAAAGCCAGTGACGATTTCTGGGTCAAAGCGGAAACGCTGCTGTACTGCGCCCTGATTGGATATATCCACTACGAGGCCCCGGTGGAGGAGCAGAACTTCTCCACCCTGATTGAGTTTATTAACGCGATGGAGGTCCGGGAGGACGATGAGGAATACAAAAACCCTGTTGACCTGATGTTTGACGCGCTGGAATCCGAGAAGCCCAACCATTTTGCGGTGCGGCAGTACAAAAAATATAAGCTGGCGGCGGGTGATATATGCTCTAAGCGACTTGTTAATCACTTGATTTTTCGGTGATTAGTGAGGACAGCTTAGAGCATATTTTCATTCAAGGAGGTCTGTGCTATGGCAAAAACCAAGATTCCTGTCCAGCAAGGCAGAGGCGCTCCAGGCCGCCCTGGAGGAGTTCTGCCCCCGGCTGTCCACGCCGGATGAGCTGAAACGGTTTTACGATGCCATCTCCCCCGACATGGACCCCAGCGGCTTCACGCTGTACCGCATGGCAAAGGAGCTGACGGGGATCGATGTGCCGTCCTGTTTCCCTTACGAGGACAACCGGGGACTGTTTGAGGAGATGAGCGGCCATAGCCTCTTGGACTGGCTGACCGCCGTCCACTTCCGGGCGGTGGATTGGGACATTATCCCCGGCAGCACCTACGAGTCCGCCACGCTGCGGGAGGTGGATACCTCTACCTCCGAATACCAGGCATTTGAAAAGCAGCTCTATGCGAAGGTGCTGGAGCGCATGGGCTTTCAAAGCCTTTTAGGGCCGGAACAGGAGGCGGGCGCTATAACGGAACTGAAGCAGCACAGCCCGCAGCCAAAACGGGGAGGTGAGACACGGTGAGCAGTATCAGTGAGATCAACAAGGATACCTTCTGGGAACTGATCGCCCAGGCGAAGGAGCAGTGCGGCCAGGACCAGGATGCCTTCTGCCAATGGCTGGAGAACCGGCTGATAGAGATGGGGCCGGAGCAGGCCCTGAATTTCGACTATGCCGCTTTTGCGTATCGGGCGGCGGCATACAAATACGGCCTCTGGAGCGCCGCCTCTGTCATGTTGGACGGCTGCACCGATGACGGTTTTACCGACTTCCGGGGCTGGCTGATCGCCCAGGGCCGGGATGTGTACATGGCCGCGCTGAAGGACCCGGACTCATTGGCGGATGTACCTGTCTATGGGGACTGCTGTTTTGAAACGATCTGCTATGTAGGTAATTACGCTTATGAGGAACTCACTGGACGGAACACTTACGAAGATTTTGACCCCGCCGTATCCCGTGCATGGTCGGAGAAGATCGAGCCGGAGACGGGGACAGTGATCTACGGCTATCTGTGGGATGAAAAGCGGGAGCATTGGCTGGTGGACGAGGAGGCCGCTGCCGTAGTACGGCGCATCTTCGCCATGACGCTGGCTGGCTACGGCCCCTATCAAATCGCCACCCGGCTGACCCAGGACAAGGTTGAAATTCCATCGGTACATCTGGCGAGATTTAACGAGGGTGTGAACCGAACCAAGCCAGTCAAGGACATTTACGGCTGGGGTTCCTCCACCATCGTCCATATCCTCAAAAAGCGGGAATACCTGGGCCATACCGTCAATTTCAAAACCCGCAAGCACTTCAAGGACAAAAAAAGCCACTAGAGGGGCTGATCCTCACCTTCATTAACTGGAAGTCGGCTACTATACAGAAATTTTCTTCGTAGAGCGTGACGTGAGATATATCGCAATCAATGACGGAGCAGACAGCGCAAAACAAGCCCTTTAAGCGGAATTTGTATGCGTTCGCTTAAAGGCTGCTATATTTCTTAAAAGCCGCTTAAATAGTGTCTACATGAGTTAAGCACGAATAGCAGCCCAAATAGCGATACAACGGACGTGTACCGCTATTTGGGCTGCTATCCGTACTTAATTCGTGTAGACACTATCTAAGGAAACGCAAAATTTCCACTGATATGCAAGCGGTTTTCCGCGAAAAAACCTAGTATTTAAGCCGTTTCCCGGAGTTTCCCACATTTTTTATGTTGAAAAGCAGGCCCGTCCTGGATTTCTCACTCTTCACGAAAACTTACAACCTGTAAAATTATGGGTTTCTAATTGCTATTAGTGGTTTGAACAGAGCTAACGCCACCTCTTAAGAATACGTCCCGCTTCTGGACACCACGTCCAGAAGTTCTACCTATCTTTCAAATTCGCTTTGGGCGTAGGCCTCTTAGCAGAAGGGAAAGCACGAGTCGTCATTGACATTTAGTATTCCAAGACACTGTGAAAACGTAATAAAATTATAGAATTGACTTTTGCGGCTATTTACGGTATAATAAAAATACTTAAAGACAGTATTGAGGGATTTTCGGCCATGATATTCTGTTGCAAAGTAGCTTTAACTTTATTTGCTGTTGGGATAATGAGGGTAGAAGCAAATCTTTAGATGATCACTATGAGAATACCTATCGGGGTGTGGCGCAGTTGGTAGTGTGCGACATTTGGGAGAATACGCCCAGCTAGACAGAAACTAAATAACCGGGTGTAGCGCAGTTGGTAGCGCGCCTGCTTTGGGAGCAGGATGCCGCAGGTTCGAATCCTGTCACTCGGACCATGTCGAGTGTTCATAACGCAACTGAACACTCATATGTAAAGGAACAGTCAAAAGGCTGTTCCTTTATTATTTTTTGTGGGGGCTTTTACCCGGCCTTGCCGACTAGATACTCAATCGCCACCCCCTGGCGGCTGTCCAGCACCACATTGTCCGGGTATTCCTCAACCTGCGGCAAATCCAAGGTGCCGATAAAATTGTAGTGGATCACAATCCTCTGCGTTCTGTCCTTACCCTTTCCCTGGATGTGATACACGTCAATTCTCTCCACAAGCTCATGCAAAATTATAGGCGTCAGCGTTCTCATCTCCATGAACTTACGCACGGCCCTTAAAAACTGCTCCTTACAGAAAGCCCTGTCATCTTCCTTGTCGCACTGGCACTGTAACTCTGCAATGTCTTTCTTGAGCTGCTGTTGCTCCTCGTCATACCGCTGGGACATTTTCATAAAACGGTCGTCGGATATCTTACCCGCCACATTGTCCTCGTAAATATGTTCAAAAAGCCGGTCAAGCTGGCGCGGTATTATGAGTATGTGGTGAAGCACTGAAAAATGCGTTTTGTATAAATTTCCGCAGGCTGAAAATTTATACCCGCATATACATTTGTTAGTAATTTGTTAGTAACCCAAATTGTTACCAAGTGTTACGAGACGTTTCTGAGTCTGAAAAATCGGCTTAAAATCAAGCTTTTTCAGCTTGTAACAGGCTATAACATCGCTTTAACTTATTATTCAAATATGCAGTTATGAAGCCGGAAAAAGTAGTAGAAATAGCTTATCCAAAGTTGATGAAAGGGAAAAGGTTAATCATTCCGGGCATATATAATAAGCTCTTAGTATTTTTTTCAAGAATTTTGCCCGTTGGAGTAACGAATAGCCTGACTTTATTTATGATGAGATAGCAAAATTGGACGGATAATCAAGGGGCGATAGACAAAATGCTGCCGCCCCTTTGGATTATAAAAAGCAACTATAAACCATTCAACACCCCATGTGGGAGAAAGGGGGGAATTTCTATGGCTTGTACAGAAGCATACAGGGAAATTTGAACACCTGTAGCCAATGAGTCATGCTCTCTTTCAAGGTCTTGCGGGATTCATCTGACTCCTGTAACTCTTCCTTGAACGCTGCAACGTAGTTGGTCATTTTCTTGGTAACTTCCGCTTTAGTGGTGCCTGAGAAGGATTTGCGTTTGCGCTCCCCTCTCTCGTCCATGTACCAGACGGTGCCGCCCCAGCGGGCATCGGTTCTCTTAAAGGCCTTTCCGTTAGTCAACAACTTCTTCTGAGCCATTTGTCAGCCCTCCTTTCTCAGCACACCACGATACCACACCTTGCCGCGAAAGTCCACCGACATTTTTCTTACTTTTTGTGTTGGCATTTCCAGATTTCTAAAAGCCGTATTCTTTGTTTTGCAACGCAAATTTTGAGCCAAGTGGCTTGCCCTTACAAAAGTGGGTTCGGGCTGCTGCCCGGTAACCGTGCCGTCCGACAACGTCGGACACAACTATCCTATGGATAGTTTGTGCTCATGCTTGCCATCCCAAAAAGGGGAGGATTTTTATAGGACTTAGCCGATAATTTTTTGTGCCATTCAGCAATTCTTTTGGTCAATGCTGTGCAGCAAATTAGTCTCTTCTAACCAAAAAGGCAGTTTTTTCTTCACGCGGGCTTGACAAGAGCGGTTAGTCGTGTTAAACTATGTTCGTTTGAGTTAGCGGTTGCTAACCCCCTTGTTGAGGAGGTGAAGAAATGATGCCGCTTACAATGGCAAAGGTTGGAGAAACCATTACCATCCGTAAAATCTCCGGTAAGGATGAAGTTCGCCAGCATTTGGCGGAGTTGGGCTTTGTGGTAGACAGCGATGTAACGGTAGTCAGCGAGATAGGAGGGAACATTATCGTGCAGGTAAAGGACAGCCGGATTGCGCTGGATAAAACGATGGCAAACCGAATCATGGTCTAAGAATTAACTCATAGAAAAGGAGGAAGATCGATATGAAAACACTGAAGGATGTTAAGGTGGGTGAAACGGCGATTGTGGCGCGGATCCACGGAGAAGGCCCGGTGAAACGCCGTATCATGGACATGGGCATCACCAAGGGTGTAGAGATTTTCGTGCGAAAGGTAGCTCCCCTGGGCGACCCGATGGAGTTGAACGTTCGAGGCTATGAGCTGTCCGTCCGCAAGGGCGACGCGGAGATGGTCGAAGTCCAGTAAGCCAGCGCGGCGGAAGGCCGCTATTATTTCCGCCTTGAGTTAGATGTGACTAATACACGAAAGGAGATCATCAAATGGATATCAAAATTGCGTTAGCTGGCAATCCGAACTGCGGCAAAACAACTCTGTTCAATGCCCTCACCGGTTCCAGCCAGTATGTGGGAAACTGGCCAGGGGTAACGGTAGAGAAAAAGGAGGGCCGGCTGAAGGGCCATAAGGATACAATAATCCAAGACCTGCCCGGCATCTACTCCCTGTCCCCATACACCCTTGAGGAGGTAGTGGCCCGGTCATATCTTATAAAGGAAAAGCCAGATGCTATCCTCAATATCGTGGACGGCACCAACATTGAGCGCAATCTTTACCTCACCACTCAATTGATTGAACTGGGCCTGCCGGTGGTAGTGGCGGTAAACATGATAGACCTGGTGCGGAAGAACGGCGACGCCATTGACCTCGCCAAGCTGGGGAGTGCCCTGGGCTGTGAAGTGGTGGAGATAAGTGCGCTCAAAGGCGAGGGCGGCATGGCCGCTGCGGAAAAGGCTGTGGATCTGGCGCAGAAGAAGCAGGCCGGGGAGCTGCCCCATGTGTTCACCGGCAGCGTAGAACACGCCCTGGCCCATATTGAGGAGTCTATTCAGGGCAAGGTAGCCGGCGGCTACCTGCGCTGGTACGCCATCAAGATTTTTGAACGGGACGAGAAGGTTATGGAGGAATTGAACCTCCCCTCCGACTTGAAAGCACACCTGGAAGAACATATCGCGGACTGCGAGCAGGAGATGGACGACGACGCGGAGAGCATCGTCACCAACCAGCGGTATTCTTACATCAACACGGTGGTTTCCAAAGCGGTGCGAAAAAAGGCCGCAAAGCACAGCTTATCCGTTTCGGACAAAATTGACCAGGTTGTTACCAACCGCATCCTGGCCCTGCCCATCTTTGTGGCTGTCATGTTCCTGGTGTATGCCCTTGCCATGGGCGGCTGGGGTGTCTCCATCGGCACAGCCGCCACGGATTGGGCCAACGACGGCCTGTTTGGGGACGGCTGGTTCCTACCCTTTTCCGGCTCGGACGCAGATGGCTATGACGAGGCGTCTGGTGCGTTTGAAGAGGCTTCCGCCATTATAGAGGCATACGAGGGCGGGGAGCCTGTGGCATACCTCTATGATGCCGATGCCGGTGAAGTCAGTACCCTGGAAGTGACAGAAGAAAGCTATGCCGAGGCCCTTACGGTGGAGGAGCCGGACCCCGCCAGTTATGGGACATATGTCCCCGGCCTGCCCGTCCTGGCAGAAAACCTGCTGAACGCCATGGGGGTCAGCGGGGTGCTGGCCTCCCTGATCCTAGATGGTATCGTGGGCGGCGTCGGCGCTGTCCTGGGCTTTGTGCCCCAGATGCTGGTGCTGTTCCTGCTGCTTGCCATCCTGGAGGATGTGGGCTATATGGCCCGGATCGCCTTCATCATGGACCGCGTTTTCCGCCGTTTTGGGTTGAGCGGCAAAAGCTTCATCCCTATGCTGGTAGCCACCGGCTGCGGCGTTCCTGGCATTATGGCCTCCCGTACTATTGAGCAGGACCGGGACCGCAAAATGACAATCATGACCACCGGCTTTATTCCCTGCGGGGCAAAGATGCCCATCATCGCCCTGTTTGCCGGGGCGCTGTTTGGAGGCTCTGCCCTGGTCACCACCTCTGCCTACTTTATCGGCATAGCCGCTGTGGTGGTTTCCGGCATTATGCTGAAAAAATTCAAAGCCTTTGCCGGGGAGCCCGCTCCCTTTGTCATGGAGCTGCCTGCCTATCACGCGCCCTCTGCCAGCAACGTCCTTCGCTCCATGTGGGGGCGGGGCTGGTCCTTCATCAAGCGGGCCGGCACCATCATCCTCCTCTCCACCATCATCCTTTGGTTCCTCAGCAGCTTTGGCTTTACGGACGGCGGCTTCGGCTGGGTAGAGGACAGCAACGCCTCTCTGCTGGCCGCAGTGGGCAGTGTAATCGCTGTGATTTTTGCCCCCCTGGGCTTCGGCACATGGCAGGCTTCTGTGGCCACCATCACAGGTTTGATTGCCAAAGAGGAAGTGGTCAGCACCATGCAGGTGTTCTACCCCGGCGACTTGGTTGCCAATGTCGCCATGGCTTTCACCGCCGCATCCGCATACTCCTTTATGGTGTTCAACCTGCTGTGCGCCCCCTGCTTTGCGGCTATGGGCGCTATCAAGCGGGAAATGAACAACGCGAAATGGACCTGCGCCGCTATCGGCTATATGTGCGGCTTTGCCTATGTAATTTCCCTGATTGTCTACCAGATCGGCGGGCTGCTTACCGGAACGGTGGGTTTTGGCCTGTGGACGGTGGTTGCCTTGGCTGCCCTGGCCGCTATAATCTATCTGTTGGTGCGCAAGGGATATCAGGGCGAAGGGAAGTCGCAAAGCCTGAGTTCTGTGGCTGCGGCCTCAAAATAAACAGAAGGGAGGCTCATAAGTAAACTGGGATGCAGACAGCCCCAATACGCTGAAAACAATCAAATGAAGAATATCCCTTACTGTTCTATTTACGGCGGTAAAGAATCAAGACAAATACGAATGAAATAAGCTGCGCAGCCATAATTCGGACAATTTGCATTTCGTCCGCACCCGTTGATGAAACCACATGCAGCATATTGGCAGCGACGGTATTATTGAACAGATGGTCGCCAAGCCCAACCCATATATTCCCTGTCATGCGGTTAAGAAGCCCCCATTTGATTCCCATAATTCCGGCAAGGATCACATAACCAATACTCATCAGAATCATTTCCGCAAATGGCATTTCCCGTTTATATAGCTTCTGATCGGCATAACAATGTGCCAAATGCCAAATAGAAACACGGCAATAAAATTAGCTGTCATAAAGGGCTTTGTTTCAGAAAGCATCTTTATAAACAGTCCTCGGAAAACGCCCTCCTCCATCCACACATTGATGGCATTCAAGAACAGGCATAACCCGAAGAAAAGGGAATCCGTATTCTTTATGGGAGAGCTGGTCAATGAAAAACCGCTGACATATAGTTCAAAATGCGCGGGATTGCCTTGCAGGGACAGAATGGCAAATTCAAGGCCATATGCAATCGCAAAGCAAACCGTTCCCAATGACAAGCCTTTCAGAACACTGATTGCAAAGCCGTTCCTTTGAAATCCAATATCGCTCCATGTCAGGTTTGTACGTTTTAATACCACTGCCAATAGAATAATTCCGACGGCTTTGTGAAGCACATTTTCTCCAATTGCCGTTTTTTCCGGCCCGGCGGACTTCGGGACATTTTGTCCCAAAGTGTCCCCGGCCTTGATGCGCTGGAGCACCAGCGGGAGCTCCTCAAGGGAAATGCTCATGCCCCGCACGATGTCCACGATTTCCTCGTTCTCGGCCTCCTTGTGTTTCTGTTCCAGCTCTTTCAGCCGGGCCTGCTGGTCGCTGATTTTGCCCTTGACCTTTTCCATCTCGGCCATGATTTTTGCGCTCTTGCTTATCGCCATTGAAAACCTCCTTTTCATGGTAAACGCCCGTAGGCGTAGAAGTGGGCCTGCCAGTAGCTGCTGTTTAAGTTGGCGTAGCTGATAGGGTCGCCACAGTGCAGCATCATCCCGTCCCCCACATAGATGCCACAGTGGGAGACTCCCGGGGTGTCATAGGTTCCCTTGAAAAAAACCAAATCTCCGGGGCGCGGGGAACTGGTTCTGGTGCAGATGTTGTAAAGCCCCTGGGCCCCCAGCCGCCCCACGTTCCAGCCGGAATGATTGACTACCCACGAAACAA
>NZ_QWEO01000052.1 GCF_009936035.1 Neglectibacter sp. X58
CAAAGAGTGGCTCCTTATGGGAACCGCTCTTGCTTTTTTCCTTTTTTACGAGGGTTCGAATCTATTTTTCGCTTACTGTTACAGATGATCGTCACGGGATGACGTGTTTGGGGAGCGACACCCAAACGAAAGCAAGCTTTCGTTCCCCCGATTTTTAGGACTTGAACTGGCGTAGTACAGAAAAAACACAGCGGCAAGAAAAAACTAAAGAAATTTTTTGAGAGGCTCACAGGAAAAACCTGTGGGCCTTTTTGCATTTCCGGAAAGCTTTTGTAAGGAGGAATGGCAAGGTGTCAGGCTTAGGCGGATAAAACGGCGTATCTGGTCTTTGCTTTCTCCTACAAGCTCGCCTAATTCTTCATCAGAACACCCTTTAAATAGTGTCTACATGAGTTAAGCACGAATAGCAGCCCAGATAGCGATACAACGGACGTGTACCGCAGCGATAAAGGCATCAGAGGTCTTAGCATAACGAGTAGCAATACCTCTCCAACGTTGAGCAGCTGGGCGTTGACCGGCTGTTCGTGGACGAGGCTCATGCGTTCAAAAATCTGTTCCTTTACACGAAAATGCGGAATGTGGCGGGGCTTTCCACCTCCGAGGCGCAGAAGTCCTCAGATATGTTCATGAAGTGCCAGTATATGGACGAGCTGACCGGCGGGAAGGGTACGGTCTTTGCCACGGGAACGCCCGTGTCGAACAGTATGACAGAGCTTTATACCATGATGCGCTATCTGCAGCATGGTACGCTCCGGCAGAAGGGGCTGACCCATTTCGACCAGTGGGCCTCCACCTTTGGCGAGACCACCACGGCCATAGAGCTGGCCCCGGAGGGGACCGGCTACCGCGCCCGGACGAGGTTTGCCAAGTTCTTCAATCTGCCGGAACTCATGAGTATGTTCAAAGAGGTGGCCGACATCAAGACCGCCGACCAGCTCCACCTCCCTGTGCCGGAGGCGAAGTTTGAGACCGTGGTGGTACAGCCCTCGGAGATACAGAAGGAGATGGTGGCGGACCTGTCCGAACGGGCCGCCGCTGTCCACAGCGGGAATATAGACCCCTCGGTTGACAATATGCTCAAGATCACCTCGGACGGACGCAAGATCGGCCTCGACCAGCGGCTGATGAACCCGCTCCTGCCCGATGACCCAAATAGCAAGCTGAACGCCTGCGTCCAGAACGTCCTCCGTATCTGGGAGGAGGGGCAGGCGGACAAAGACCTCTGATGCCTTTATCGCTGCGGTACACGTCCGTTGTATCGCTATTTGGGCTGCTATTCGTGCTTAACTCATGTAGACACTATTTAAAACCGCCTTTTTCCTTTTTTGAAAAATGGGAAGTCGGAGGGTGTAGTAAAGTCGCCCTTTTTTAAGGATATGGCGGTATCAAGGAGGTATCGTCATGTCCGTTTTTATTTGTTCTAACCCGCCTAACTCTTTACTGTCAAAAAAAGTGTTCACCCACCGTCGGGCTGTTTCGCCTATTGGTATGAACAGACAAATCATCTAAATACTTCTGATACTTCCTTTGCGCTCGTCCGCGTTTTGCGGACGGGCGCATTTTGCGTTTGCAGGAGATTTTTTCAAAAAAAGTTTTGCCGTTTTTCGGCGTTTGAAAAAATCGTCTGTATTATCCCGCGAAAAGAGGGAGGTACTACCTACCTTTCGGCACGAAAGGAGGTGAGAACATGGAACCTAATCGCGTGGAGTTTCAGAAGCAATGTATCATCTCGCTTGCGGACTGGTCGATTTCCTCAAGGTAGCTCGCCAGCTTATCAGACAGTACAAGCTGAGAATAAAACACCTGCCTGTGCTCTTTCAGATACCTCCATCTCATTCTGCCATACCTGCCGATGTTCGGGCTGGCCGGGGAGGTAAGGCAGGGGTAATAATAGTCCCCGATAAGCTCGTAGCTGATACCTGTTCTTTCGTCTTTGATGAAGCGTTCCATTGTGCGTTCTCCTTTGCTTTTTTATCGTGATAGGCTTTCAAGGTAGTTTGACATTTTGTAGGACTCCCTTCGTGTTGTAAAATAGAAAAAGGCATGCAATCAAATAGTTAACGCAGCGCAAAAGAAGTGGTGCCTCTTTTGCGCTGGCGGCTATGCCGCCTGCTTGAAAATCGTACGATTTTCAAGCGCGTTTACTATTACAGACTGCTGCCTTTTTTGCCGTACCCGGCCCGGAAACATTTTGCACAGAAACAAAAAAAGTGCCACTTACGCCGCAAGGCGCAACATGACACTTTGTAACTCGGAGACTGTGTTCGTTTTCCGAACCGGATACTGTACTGTTATTTTAGCAGGTTTTGCGCGGGTTGTCAATCTGAATACTTGGATAAATTGTTCCAATCAACGTCTTCTTCGTCCACGAACCCGCTGGCCTCGGCCTCTTCCATTTCCCTTGCTTCCTGCGGCGTGGCTTTTGTGAATTCCGGATCCCAGGCACGCACTAATTTTTTAATAAACTCATAGGCAAAATCCTGATCGGCCTCTGGGAGCATATCCATCAGCCTGGCTGCCTCAACAACTTTTTCAGACATACAATTGCCCCCTCTTACTTGTAGATATCGCCACGGTTTCCAATTTCCATAACAAGGAGAATTTCTACTCTTCCATCACGTTCCAGCCGGTACACCACCCGCCAGCCGCCTACTCTCAGCCGCATCCGGTCATCGCTGTATCCCTGCATTAGTTTGATATCGCCCCTCGGCGGTTTTTCTGTCAGCCCAGCTATAGCAGCACGGATTCGCTCCACAGACTTCGCGTCTAACTTGCTCAGAAATTTCAGTGCGTTCCTGGAGTACCGTACTTTCATGCCACACATCCTTTTAGGGAAACCCTATCCACTTTATACTATTCTACCAGACTGTACCCGGATATGCAAATAGATTTTCTTCAGGCATTTGCTTCCGGCTTTTCTGCCTCCTCCCGGGCTTCTGCTTGTTTTACCAGAAGCTCCACCACCTCCAATATCTGCCGCTGGTCACAGAGGGGGAGTCTTGCGACCATAGTGGAAAGCTCCGAGCTTCTCCAAATCCGTGATATCCAGGAACGAGTCCCCGTAGGGGAGCCGGAAAGGACAAGGCCCGTTTCGGCCTCCATTCTCTGCAGCTCATCCATCAGCTTGTCATATTCCCGGTCGGTCATGATGGGGTCATCGTCCCGGTAATAGGCAGTGTCTGCCGTCCGGATTTTTGCAATCAACGCCTTCATGCGGCCTGCTTTTTCGTCTACGAACATTTTTGCTGTCTCCTTTTCGTTGATTTTTATGCAAATGGGGACAGCCTGCGCGGCCCCCGGAAAGAAAGTTAGAGGGAGCCGGATGGCCCCGATCTATATAAAAAAGAGATACAAAGAAACCTCTGTATCTCTTTTTGCCCTAGGGGGCCAGTGTTAAGTTGTAAAAAACAAAAAGTGCCTAAGAGCGCATACTTCACAAGGTGAAGTATTATACTCATCAGGCACTGTGTAACTCGGATACTGTGTTTGCTCGGCGGCAAACCTGATACTGTAGTAAATAGTATAGCAGGTTTTGGGGTTAAATGCAAGAGAGAATTCTCAGCTTTCCCAAATCAAGCTCTGCGTGGTTCACACTCCCGGATAAAAGCGTCTATGTCCTCAATGATATAATTTGTTCCGGTCGTGTGCAGCGCCCCATAGCAGGAATAGATGTATTCCCACAGGCCATACTGGGTGAACAAATCAGCCAGATGCTTTCCCGTCAGGTGCTTTGCAGCCTTGTACTGCTCCGCGCAGTAAATAGTAAATTTACCCTGTTCGCTCATAAATCATGCCTCCTCCGGCCACTCGAATCGCCCTGTACGCTTTTCTTCATCAAACATGTTGAACAGCGTGAGCGGACTGAAATGCCACAGCTTTGTACTTTCGTCTTCCAGGATAGAATAGACCTTTGATGTGTAAAGCTCGTTCATGGCGGTCGTCTCGCTGTGCTCCGGATAGTTTTCCACGATCAAATGGACGATTTCCGGAACCAAAATCCCCATGACAGCGCTAAACTTTTTATCGCTCATAACATCTCCTCCTGGGGTACTGTGCCGAGAAAGTGCAATTCAAAAAATTATCCAGCCATACTGGTTTCTACCGCAACGGAATGATTATATAGATACGCCGGGGCTATGTCGATTTCTCCATCTTTCCAGACTGTCATACCGTAATCTATATACACGCCGTTAAACACCTCCGGATCTTCCAGCGGGGTAAATGCCGGTTCTTTCAGCAAAGGAGAAAAGTCAAAAATACGGGCTTCTCCTGTGCTGAACCTGAGCCAGAGCTTATATTCTCCCAGCGGCCTGACTCCACTTATTTTGATTTCCGGAATTTTTTCGCCTGCGTAAACAATACCATCAACCGTATACATATCGTTTCCCTCACTTCAATGGTTCAATTCTTCCAAAAGGAATGTTCTTTACTGCCTTGTTCCATGCGCTATATAACTCATCTTCGTGGATTGCTGCCCATGCCTGGACTAACTTGAACTGCTTAACAGGGAGTTTCCCCGCGAGAAGCTCACCATCCACTCCCACAGCAGCCTCATATTCATTGTAGTAAACATGGAAATGCGGCTTATGATGCTGTGAGTCATCACTATAAATCATCTTAACAACGATGTTATAAAACCTACTAAGTTCCGGCATATCTGCCCTCCTTTTGGGAATATGCTTTGCCTGATTATATTATATCCTATTCCGGCCTGCCATGCAACTGGAAAGCCTATTTTATCCAGCAGCCCTCTGCGTCCCTGTGGACTTCCACCGCACCGCAGCCCGGGCAAATCCTTCCGTAAAGGCCCGCACTTCTTTCGGCGCGGAGCAGTCCCCGAAGCCATATAGCTGCCGGACACGCCCGGTAACCATCTCGATCTCAGCGGTGAAATAGGGTTTTTCTGGCGCTTCCGTTTTGCGGATGAAAAAGACCATGTTCCGGCCGAAGATATGGTTTTCATAGTACATTTTGGCGCCTACACAATGGTTGAGCTTCTGGCCTTCCGTGATGAAATCGCTGCGGCTCTCCGGGTAGGCCACGCAGAAGCCCTCTTTAGCGTAGGGTTTCGCCCACCCGTACAGGCCACTGTCTACAGCCCGTTGAAAACGCCGGTTCTCCAGTTCATCTTTTTGCCCGGCAATACGAGCTGACAGCAGGTCGTGGCGCTCCTTCAGGTCGCGGGGCTCCAGGATGGCCCGTTTTTCCATATCGCTTTGTAGTGCATCAGCCATGTTCAGATAGTCCCTGTAAAGGGTCAAGAAGTAGGGCAGTTTGCGGCGTCTAAGCTGCCAGGGGGCTTGCTGCCACTGGGCCTGCACATAGGCTAAAGTGCGGCCCAGCGTATTATATTGGGCGGTTGCTTCCAGCAGCCTCAAGCTCTCCCCGTCCAGCCGGAGGGCGCAAAGCTGTCGCAGTTCTTCCGGTCTTGGGTTATTCTGCCGGGCAACTACCCGTATCTCCTGAAAGCTGGCCTGGCTCTCCCGCATGGCGGGCAGGTATTCTTTTCCCAGCCCAGTCAATTCCAGCAGGCTTTTGGCCCTACAGTCCGGCAAAACGCTGGACGCCAGTATCGGGAGCCCTGCTTTTACCAGGTACTCGGCCTGGGGGATGTTCTTCAGATTGTCCAGCAGCCGCCGGAAAGGGACTGGCCGCCGTAAGCCCGCAAGAGCCACCTGCAAGTCCACATGGTAATATTTCTCCCCAAACACCTCGCGCAAATTGGGCGTGTATACGAATGTCGGGTTCAGTTTTTTTGTGCCGTTCGGCAGCCTCCGCCAGTCGTAGCCCTGATAGGGGGCTTGGCACCAGGCGTAGGCGTATTCTTTTTGCCTGCCATTTTCCGTCAGGAACAAGGTGTAGAAGGCATCCGAAAAGGTGTAATCAGGCTTTTTCCTATCCGGATAAATGGTGCGCTCCACGTCTGTATAGCGCAGCAGAAGCTGGCCTTCTACTTTGTGGGCCACACATATTTTCTCTGGAGCTTTTGCCATCTCTTCTTCGGAGGGGGCGTCCCCGTTTATCTCAATGTTCATCAGGAATTTTATGTCTGCGTTAGGGAAATAGGCCCGCACGATACCACGGTATACGTCGATGTCGGAAATGTACTCCTTTGCGTCTTTCACGACCTCCGCGCAGCAGTCGGACAGGGTACGCTTTGTTTTGTAGACCACCTCCGCAAAAGCGGGGGATTCCTCGCAGAAATGCGTGACCTGCGCCGCCGCGTGGGACGAGATACATTTTTCTTTGCGCCCGCCGGTAAAGGATTGTAGTTCTGCGTCAATTTTCTCTGTAGCCAGGGTTTGATAGTTTTTCAGTTGGATGATCTTTTCCATTGTCAGGTCTCCCTCAAAAAAATTTTCTATGAAAACGGGAGACACATTGGCTCCCGGGATAATGTTATGGGAGCCATAAGGCTCAAATCTATATGAAAAAAGACGCAGAGGTTTTCTCCGCGTCTTTCTGTGCCCTGATGGGGGCCTACTATTCTTTTTTTAAAAAAGAAATACAGTGCCTGAACGCAGGACGCTCAGGCACTGTGTAACTCGGATACTGTGTTCGCTCGGGGGCGAACCGGATACTATAATAAACAGTATAGCAGATTTTTAATGGGAACGCAAGGGGGAATATGTTTTTTGCGGGTTAACCCCTGTCCACCTCATACTCTTTAAGGCAAAAAGGCTTTACTTCCTGATGAAAAGGAAGTATAATAGCAAAAAACAAAGGAGTGCTGCTATGAATCCGGTAATCCAAAACCTTTACGACCGCAAATCCATACGCGCCTACACAGATCGGCCTGTCTCTGCGGAGGACAAGGCCATTCTGTTTGAAGCTGCCATGCAGGCCCCCACCGGCGGCAACCAGCAGGGCTTTACCATTATCGACGTGACGGATCAAGCCATAAAGGATCAGCTGGCAGAGCTTTGTGACCACCAGCCCTTTATCGCCACGGCCCCCGTTGTTCTGGTGTTTATCGCCGACAGCCAGAAGTGGAACGATGCCTACAGGGAGGCTGGCATTACCCCCGACAAGCCCGGGCTGCTGGGCATAGTCAGCGGTGTATCCAATACCTGCATCGTCGCGCAGAATGTTGTGGTTGCCGCGGACGCTCTTGGCATGGGTTCGTGTTACATCGGCGATATCCTCGAAAACTGCGAAAAAATCAGGGAACTTTTCAAGCTTCCGCAGTACTGTTTACCGGCCGCCATGCTCTGCATCGGCTACCCCACAGAGCAGCAGAAGGCGCGCAAAAAGCCCGTCCGGTTCCCAAGGGAATACATGGTCTGCGAAAACCAATATAAGGCGTTGATCGGCGCGGACATCCGCGATATGTTCCAGGAGCGCACCGCTTCCAAGGGTTTTGACGAATACCTCAAATCTATGTTTGACAGAAAAACCAACGCCGACTTTGCAAAAGAGATGGCCCGTTCCGTCCAGGTGTATCTGGACTATTTTCAGAAATGAAAAACGGATAAAAGCATAAAACCAGCCGGCAGCCAGAAACTGCCGGCTGGTTTTATCGTGCGCCAGTGTGGATTTTTTCAAAACGTAAAGTTGCCGTTCAAAAAATATCTATTATTCTTCCATCCTCTGTGGCGCCTGCTTTGTGCACAAAACTTTCCATCCGGTTGATTTGCTTTTCCCACGTCTTTTCCGTCTGCGAACGGAGAAACGCGCATAGTGGTTCCAGTCCCTGCCGGATATCTCAGCTTCCCAAACATAACCGTCTGGAGGCCGCCGTTCTGTTCGCCATCCAGTATCAAGTGAGCACCGCCATTTCCTACTCGGAAATAGTAGCCCGTATCAATGCGGCCCCGCTGAAAAAAAGTCAATCCCACCGCCTTAATGACCAGATAGCCGCAAAGGAAAAGGAATTGACGAAAATCACCCGCTACAAGCAGTCACTGTATCAAGACTGGAAAGACGGGGAAATCACCCAGCAGGAATACCGGGAAATGAAAGCCGATTATGAATGGCAGGCCGCTGGGCTCTCGGATTTGCTGGCCCGGCTGACGGCTGAACGGAAAGAGCTCTCAAACGGCATTGACCAGCAGCATCCCGCGCTGGTAGCTTTTGCGAAATATCAGAACATCGAGAAGCTGACCCGCGAAATTCTGATTGAGCTGGTAGACCATATCAAGGTTTACGAAAACGGCAATATCAGTGTTCACTTTAAGTTTGCGGACGAGTTCCGCTGGATTGCCGAGTATATTGAAATCAACACCACTGACACCGCCGAGGCGGGCTGACCCCCGCCAAAGCATAAAATCCTTTTGGCAGTGTGTTTTCCTAATAAAACGCAATCTTATGAAAGCCAACAGTCTTGCGTTTTCGGACATTTTTGATTCCTCCTTTTCCGGCAGAGCCGGTGATATTTTCCGGTGCCGTGTGGCCCCGGGATTTATATAAAAAAGACGCAAAGGATTCCTCTGCGTCTTTTTTGTGCCGGGCATTGCCGCCTGTGACATATACCTTCCTTCTACCCATTTTATCACCAGATTTCCAAAGAAATTTACGAAAAGCACTTGACGAATGCAAATGTGCATAGTAAGATGTACTTGTGAATCTAAGTTCGCCTTGTGCATCTATTATAGCGAGAACCCATGTTCGTGTCAATAGACTTTTGAGAAAATAAGTTCGCTTTTCAAAAACAGTAGTCGAAGGAGAATGGTTATGACATTCAGCGAGCGCCTAAAAAAAATTAGAGAGCAAAAAGGGCTGACTCAGGAACAGCTTGCTCAACGCTGCGGCATCTCCCGTCGCATGATCCAGAAATATGAGAGCGGGGTTGCCCGTCCCCGATTTGACGCATCAGAAAAAATTGCTTCGGCTCTTGAAATGCCGGTCTCCGAGCTGCTTGGCGAGAGTGGCGCTCTCGTTGCCCAAGCCGCTGAGAGGTACGGCTCCAGAGGGGCTAAACAGGCTGAGGAGCTTATGAGCGAAGTAACCGGTCTTTTTGCCGGCGGTGAGATGGCAGAAGAGGATATGGATGTGATGATGAGAGCCATCACCGAAGCATACTGGATTGCCAAAGAGAAAAACAGGAAATACACGCCCAAGCGCTATACCGAGCAAGGCTGAGTCCCCTTTAACGGACTTCACCCTTGATATAATAATCCGTAAGGAAAGGGGTGAGGGTCATTGTACGCCTCTACATCTGAGATCGTCCACAGAGCAAATCAAATAGTTAAACTGTGTGGGACTCGTGATCCCCACAGGATAGCCGAAGAACTCGGCATAGAGATTATGTACTGCCCGTTCAAAGCTCAACGGGGCGCATATAAGGTCATCATGCGAAACCGGTTCATGTTCGTTAAAGAAGATCTGCACCCTGTGATGGAGAACATCGTACTGCTCCATGAGCTTGGACACGACAGCCTACATAGAGATGAAGCCACCAAAGCTGGCGGCTTCAAGGAGTTTAATATCTTTGATATTCGGGACAGCAGAATGGAATACGAGGCAAACATCTTTGCCACACAGATTGCTCTTCCCGATGATGATTTTCTGGAGCTTGCCGAGCAGGGCTACGATGTGCAGCAGATCGCAAGTGCTATGAAATCCCCCTCAAAGTGAAATCCAAAGTTCCGGCGCAACAATGAAGAGATATATAAGGAAAGATAGTCAGAAAAGTTTGGATTTCATTTCAATTCCGTTTATCTTCTGAGCCCAATAAAGTCCAGCAATGTCCCATCTGTTGTTTTCCACTTTTTAGGAATATTTCTGCCCTTCTCACTTTCCAGTGTAACAAGTGCATCGATTTTGTCTTCAGAAGTAATATCCAAATACTTCATTGTGGTTTCCAAACTTTCATGGCCCAGAAGAAAGCTGACTTGTGCAACATTGATCCCATCCTCAAGCCAGTGGGATGCTTTTGCGTGACGGAATTGATGCGCGTGAGTGTTTACAGGTACATCCAAACACTTTTCGTGAGCAGATTTAGCATATTTTTTGATTCTTTTGTCTATTGCAGTTTCCGTAAGCATGCCACGGTCTTCGCCTACTCGGGAGTAAAACAGGTAAGCGTCCGGATACGGTTCTCGACCGTGAAACTCCTGTAAATACCCCATCAGGTTGCTGGTGATACGTGGCAAAAGATAGGCTGTCCTCATTTTTCCGCCTTTTCCGTAAAGGTTCACATATGGCTTTTGCGCATTCAGATGTAAGTTTTCTACCCGCAAGGAGAGAATTTCGCCCAACCTCGCGGCAGTGCCATAGAGCAGCATCAACAGCGTAAGATCACGCCGGCCTGTTTTGGTTTTTAGATCCGGCTCATTCATGATAGCGGTAACTGCCTCCCGAGTAAGCCCATGTGCTTTCTTCTTTACACATTTCAGCCGCTTTATCATTTTGGCTTCCTGGTACAGATAGAGCAGCGCCACATCCCTTGTGCCAAGGTATTCTAAAAACACGCGCAGTGATCCGAGCCTCACATTGCAGGTATCTGGGCAACAATTCCTGTCTTTGGAGAGCCAAAGGAGCCATCTCTCAATATACCCACGTTCAAAATGTTTTCTGGTAAAATCATTGGGTGCCACTCCTTCCTTTTCCAGGAAAGTAACATATAGGGTCAAAGTATCGACATACGCTTTTACTGTATGATGGCTGTATGTTAAAAAATTGGGTGCGTAGTCATAAATAAACTCCGACATATAGCGCGACAGCTTAACCGCATCATTTGTCTTCTTCATAATCCACCTCCGGCACCATCAAGTTAAAGTCAGTTTCAGTTTGCCGCTGTATCGTATCAGCAAGCCGGGGGACGATAGAGTAATAATACAGAGTTGACGCGATTTTACGGTGCCCCATGGATTTTGAAAGATAAAAGAGTTTATTCGAAAATTCAAACCCGTCTTCTTTCCAACGATTGATGTTTTCTATGGCATAGTTGTGGCGGAGATCATATGCGATGGCTTTACTGCCGCATCCATTGGCTTTATCCCATATTTTCCTAAAAGTGCATTGCAGCCACTGGTACGTATAGCCGCCGCCATTTGGTGATTCAAAAAACCAGGAACGGTTTGGCTGCAGCTGTTCGATTGCTCGATCATATCTTTTAAGCAGGGAAGTCATTGTTTCGTGCAGTGCAACATAATGCTGGTCATATCCTTTTGACTTCTGAATATCCAGGATGCCATGCTCCAAATCAACATCTTTCCGCTGCAGAAGCCGGGCTTCCGTTGTTCGTATGCCGCTGCTGTACAAAAGGCGGAACAGAACAGGGCAGACCATCTTCTTTATTAGCTGGTCTGGACGGTTTCCAGGGAGATTATCACAAACTGCGAAAAATCTTTGCAGCATCTCTGTTGTAAAAGCATAAGGGATATAATTCCGCGGTTCAGGTTTTAGAAGCTCTGGTATGCTGATATCTGTAAGCCCGCGCTTTTGCAGAAATAATATAAATGCACGCAGAGAACGTATTCTGGTGTTGCGTGTACGGTTAAGCTCCGTGTCCCTTTTTGTACACCAAGCATCTACCATTTCCTGGCGGAGCGGGGCCAGAGGAGGATAATTCATCACGCAGAATTTATCGAACAGGTGCAAATCATAGCCGTACCGCTCATAGCCCATGCCGGAGGCTTTGCGGTTATCCACGAACATTTGAATCAGGTCTGCGAATCCGGAGTGGTAGGTATTCATAGGGAGAACACCTCCTCGCCGACAGGGAACTCTTCCATACTCAAAGCACATTCTCTCAGATGTGTTATATCTGCCGCCAGGTAGTAATCCAAGGATTCCGGTGCTTCGTGCCCCAGAACTTCGCTGATTACTGGCTGGGAGATCCCCTGCTCCGCTAAATACGTTGCCAGATGGTATCGGAAAAGATGTGTTCCACGCCGCTTATCTTTTGTCTGCCGAACTCCCGCGGCCTTATATATAGTGGAGGCTATTACCCACATGGTGTCTCCCGAAATAGGATCATACGGCGGGTACCCGCACAGGAAAATTTGGGGGTTCTCGCTTTTGGGTCTCTCATTCTGGATGTAATCAAATATAGCGTTACCTACTGTGGCACTTAAAGGGATATTCACAGGTACTCCGGATTTGTGCTGAAGGATGTGTATCTCGTCCTTTTCCCAATCAATGTCCTCAAACCGCAATTTAGCAGCGTCACTGGCTCTCAATCCAGTAAAATACAGCAGCATACCCAGTGCCCGGTTCCTAGCGCTTAAATGATTGCCGGTATCGTAAAGGCAGTCACGGATCATTTCGGATTCTTCTGGAGTCAGGTACTTGATGTTCTTTTTGCGCTTTTTAATATCCGGCAGGTATGTGACAATTCAACGGGCACTTTCAGTATGAATCCCGAGTTCTGCGCGAAAGATAGACAGGATCTCCTTTTTGTGTGTGTTGCTCAATATGACCATGCCATTGCTGTCGACAAAAAATGACATTACATCATCTTCTGAAATTGTAGCTAAAGTTCTATGGCCTCTTTCCTGCATAAATAGCAAAAAGCGGGAACCTTTTGACAGTCGTTTCTTGATCGTGCTTTCCTTGAGCCCTGCCTCTTCCGCATAGGCTTTATACGTATCTATCACTTCCTGGAATATGGGCAGCAGCTTGAAGTATGAACCCCTAGGGGTGAGCGGCCTTCTTTTCCTTCTGTCAGGGAATACTCCGTCCTCTTCAAAGCGCTGCAGGATGGCATACATGGAGCGCAAGTGATACGCTCTGCCCTCGCTGCACACTTTCTTGCGCCCTGTTTCCACACGTGTGTGGAACATATCTTGGTATGAAACAAAATGATACTTGCTTCTTGTACGCCGGAGCCATTTGATCTCCCACTCAATACGTTTTATGTACTCAGTAGTGTAGCCATCGTCCTTCATGTGCTTAAGCAGTTCTGGGTATGTTTTGAGCAGTTTCTTTAGATTCATTATTTTTCCCTCGTTCCTTTATTTTCTTCGGTCTGAGGTTATTATATAATATCTAGAATGAAATCCAAACTTTTCTGACCATATTTTCTTAATATATTCTTCATTGATGTGCCGGAGGTTTGGATTTCACTTTGAGGGGGATTTCATCGGTATTTTAATGACATCGCCGTTCATGCAACGGAAAAAGAGTGGCTGTCCGTCGAGTTTCCGCTTCCGCTCCAAGTAGTTAAAAACAATTTGACAAAGGTTCCCTGCGATTTTCCGTCCGAATTTGATCTTGACGCTTATCATATCTTTCAAGGAACGCCGCAGACAATTTTGCACAACGGTGATTTGCTGGATTTAGGTGGACGAATTCTAAAGGTCATACACACGCCCGGACATTCTCCTGGACACTGCTGCTTTTATGAGTCGGCACGAAAATACCTGTTTGCTGGGGATTTAATTTATAGGGGTTGCCTCTATGCATTTTATCCGACCACAGATCCGCAACTTTTTTATCATTCCGTCAGAGTTGTGCAACAATATGATGTTGCCAGAATATTTCCTGGTCATCATCAGTTAGACATCCCCACTTCGCTGATGAATGATATAGAAGCAGGCTTTGCTCAGCTTGAAGAGAAAGGGCAACTCAAACAGGGGGCAGGACTGTTTGAGTTTGGCAATTTCCAGATTCAAATATGATCGACAACTTCCATTTATCGGGCGGCAACCATCAGAGGGGGCAGGAGCATGAAAGAGAAAATCTACATAGCAATCGACCTCAAGAGCTTCTATGCTTCCGTCGAGTGCGCTGAGAGAGGTCTCGATCCTCTCGATGCCAACCTTGTAGTTGCTGACGAAAGCAGGACAGATAAGACGATCTGCCTTGCGGTTTCCCCTGCTCTCAAATCCATCGGTATCTCTGGTCGTGCAAGGCTCTTTGAAGCCAAACAGCGCATCAGGGAAACGAACAGAGAACGACAGCGAAAGGCTCCTGGACATCGCTTCACCGGAAAATCCATCTTTGCTTCTGAGCTTCAGAGAGACCCATCTTTGGAACTTGACCTTGTTGTTGCTCCTCCACGCATGGCTTACTACATGGAATACAGTAAAGACATCGTGGGTATTTATATGCGCTATGTCTCAATGGATGATATTCTGGTCTACTCCATCGACGAAGTTTTCATCGACGCCACGCCTTACCTCTCCACCTACAACATGACAGCCCATGACTTTGCCATGATGCTGATTCAGGAAGTCTTGAAGGAAACTCGAATCACCGCCACCGCCGGGATTGGCTCGAATATGTACCTTGCCAAAATTGCAATGGACATTGTTGCAAAGCATATCCCCGCCGATAAAGACGGGGTTCGCATTGCCGAGCTAAACGAGATGAGCTATCGAGAGAAGCTCTGGACACACAAGCCTCTGACGGACTTCTGGCGAGTGGGCAAAGGCATTGCACGAAAGCTGGAGCAGAACGGTATGTTCACGATGGGCGACATTGCCCGTTGCTCCGAGGGCAAGGATACTGACTACTATAACGAAGATCTCCTTTATAAGCTGTTCGGCATAAATGCGGAGCTGCTGATAGACCATGCGTGGGGCTGGGAGCCGACGGAGATTGCCGACTGCAAGGCATATAAGCCGGAGTCAAAATGTCTTAGCTCCGGTCAGGTTCTCTCCCGTCCCTACTCATTCGATGAGGGAAGAATTGTCCTCCTTGAAATGGCTGACCTGCTCTCTATGGACTTAGTTCGTGCCAGACTGTTCACCGATCAGGTTGTCCTTGATGTGGGGTATGATATCGAAAACCTGACCGATTCAAAAAGAGCGGTAAAATATAAGGGTGCTATCACGACCGACTTTTACGGAAGGCAAGTTCCTAAATCCGCACATGGTTCTAAGAACCTAGGCTTGCAAACTTCCTCGACCGCCAAGATCATGGATGCGGTTTCGCTCCCGATCACTGTACCCACGGATTCTGACAGGAAGTGGTTCCTCTACCTCAGAAATCGCGGCCTCCGAATATTGGTGCAGCTCCGCCTTGTCCCCATGCAGGCCCATCAGCTTTGCCACAAAGAGTATCTGTCCTGCGGCGGTTGTTACTTCCACCCGCATACCCGAATAAATATCGAGTTCTTCTGTGCCATTTGTATCTTTATCCTCTTGAGGTGGCCGTTCTTTTGCCCTTTTTCTGAAAAGCTCCAATAAGCTCACAATATACCTCCCATATGAATTGATATTTTGATGTCAGTCAGACTACCTTTTTTCCCACAACTGTTTCAGCCTTTCATCGGCCCAAACGACCCGGTTCCGGCCGTTTTTCTTTGCATCGTACAGCATGGTGTCCGCGATTTTTAAGTAAAAATCATAGGTGCTTTCCGTATCAGGAACAATCGTGACCCCTCCGACACTGACCGTGACCCATTCAGCCACAGACGGATCATGGGGGATGTGCAGGTTTTCTACTGCCTGTCGGATTTTCTTCAAGTGTTCAAAAATCTGCTGCGAACTGTCGCCCAGGGACAATGCCACAAATTCCTCGCCGCCATAGCGGGCAAGAAAATCCGTACTGCGTTTCAAATAGGACGCCGCTGTCTGAGCAACGGAAGCGATCACCTTATCTCCGGCAGGATGGCCAAAGGTATCGTTATACACTTTGAAGCGGTCAATATCAAACATACAGATGGAGAACGGAACGTGCAGGCGGATCGCTTCTCTCCATTTTGTCGCGCTGTATTGTTCATACCGACGCCGGTTGGCAATTCCTGTCAGTTGGTCGGTCATGGATTGCTGCTCAATCTGTCTGCGATATTTGTAGAGTTTGATATGTGTGTTGACCCTTGCCTTAACGATCAGGGGAATGTATGGCTTTGTAATATAATCCACGGCTCCTAAAACAAGTCCACGCTGCTCATTCGTCACATCTGCAAGGCTGGTAATCAAGATGACCGGGATGCTTTGAGTCACGATTTGTTCCTGCAACATTTTCAGCAGCGTAAAACCGTCCATTCCAGGCATCACGACATCCAGCAGAATGAGGGAAAAATCCCCCTCGCTCACTAAACGCAGCCCGTCCTCCGCAGTTTGTGCGACGGTAATATCATACTCATCTTCTATAATTGACTTTAGCTGTGCTGCCTGCACAATGCTGTCGTCCACGATCAATATTTTTTCCATACTCATATCCCTCACCATATTTAACTCAAGCTGCCTATTAACAACTTAATTTTTGTTATGTTGT
>NZ_QWEO01000053.1 GCF_009936035.1 Neglectibacter sp. X58
CATCAAATATGGGGGGATGAATATTTCAGTAAAAGCAATAACACCATTACTGTTCATATTCGGCATCTTCGTGAGAAAATGGGAGATTCATTTGAAGCCACAATATATAAAAACAGTCTGGGGGTGTGGATACAAAATTGAAAATTAAGATTTCAAGTTTGACATGACCCCGTTTACCATAGACAACTGCATCCCAGATAATAAATGCGGCAGCATTGTGGGAAAGGTCGTTGTCATCAATGCCGAGGTCAACCGCCATGAATACCGACATTCTGCCTACCAGCTTGTACTGGCGGACGGCGGTCACGGAGCGTTGGGCGGCAGGGGGCAGGCGGTGTTCGGCACTTCCCTTGCGGATGGAAAGCACGCCCGATGGGAACGGTGCGACGTGCTTGGGGAAATCAAGTCAGAGAAGATGCCTGAATGGGCAAAAGAAGCCCTCGCAAAAATCAAGGAACAGGAAAAAATAAAAAAATCAAAGAGCAGGGAGGAACGCTGATGGAGGTACGGGCTTTGACACAATCCGAACAGAAATGTGCCGCACTGATTAAAGTGATGGAGCTTAAGAACAAACTTACGGATATGGAGATGCAGTCGGTCTACTTCAGTGGCTGCTATGACAGCGTGGGGTATCTGAAAAAGGCAGGGATTTTATAACGGACTGACCGAGAAAAGGGCGGTGTTGGCATGGAGCTGATGCCGTCTTTTACATAGCCGAGAGGTAGAAATTGTTAAGAATTTGATATATAATAGAAAAAATAAAAAATGAGGTAGTATTGATGATGGAGGTTTGTAATGAAAATATTTATTAGTCATTCTAGTCGAGATAGAGATATGTGTATAAAACTTTGTGATATATTGATGGAAAAAGGACATATAGTTTTTGATGCCTCTGTTAATAATTTTGATGTAGGAAAAAATATTTTTGAAGTAATAAAAACTGAGTTAAGTGATGCCGATGTTTTTATTGCTATTATTACAGAGAATTTTGTAAATTCATCATGGGCACAAGCAGAATTGAGTTCTGTAATGTTTAGTACCGATAGTATTCATATCCTTCCGGTTGTAGTTGGTGATGTATTTGTACCTGATTTTTTGAGGGGGATTACATTTATAAAAGTTAATGACCCAGAGGAGGTTACAGAAGCTGTACTAAAGGGTATTTCACAATTAAGTGTTGATAAGGAGAGTTCTACTCTTCTTCAAAAGCGAGATGCAGTACCATCAAGAAAAAATGACCTTGAGGAAAAAATCGGTTTATTGAAAGAAGCTTTAATTGATAATCAGCTTACGTTGGTATGTGGAGCAGGGATTTCAAGAGATTCTTCTATACCTGATTGGAATGAACTCTTGGTTAATATCCTTAATGAAGCTTTCTTTAAAGAAAATTTGAATATTCCACAATCTAAAGTTTTAGCAGAGGATTTGATTTCACTAATGCCACAATCAAATTTAATTTTAGGGAAATATTTAAGATTGGTATTAAAAGATGATTTTGAGAAAGTAGTACAAAAACATTTATACTCATATTACAATCAAGACCGAGATTTTGAATCATCAATGATGGTGCAAGGTCAAGAAATAATTAATTATGCTTTAGAAACAAATATGATGAAAGCAATCGTTGAACTTGCTCGTCCTAAGAGGAGAGGAAAATGTTTAGAATCAATAATTACTTTTAATTTTGATGATTTGATAGAATGTGAATTATCAAAAAATAATATTGAATATTGTCCTATATGGAAAGAGGGGCAAATATATGGAATGGATGCTTTGCCTATTTTTCATGTACACGGATTTTTACCAAATCAAAGAGAAATAGACAGTCCCAATTTGGTTTTTAGTGAGGAAGCATATCATTCACAATTTATTGACCCATATAGTTGGTCAAATCTAATTCAATTAAACACATTCTCTGCAAATATATGTTTGTTTGTAGGTTTAAGTTTATCCGACCCCAATTTAAGACGATTATTAGATATATCGTGGAGAAGAAATCAAAGATGCAAGCATTATATTATTATGAGAAAAGCACCTCAAAAAAATAGAACGAACGAAATTGCTACCATGCTTTTTGAACAAGATGCAAATTCACTCGGATTAAATGTTATTTGGTGTTCCGATTTTTCAGAAATACCGATTGTATTATCCAGTATTACAACATGATGATGTATATTACATAATATGAAATAAAGAGAGGACAATGTTTTTATGACCATTGAATTTATGTTTAATAATATCAAGAATATTGAATTGATATATTTGATAGAAGAAACGTATGATGAAGATTTTGGCGATAGTATTAAAGAGGAACAATACTTAGGGACAGATTATTGCAAAAATATTATGAATAAGCTCCAAGCACATTTCTCAGAGATAAAGAATTGTATATATAAGGGGCAGACTGAACGGATTGCTCATGAGGAATATAATGTTGAAGTAGCAGGCGTGATATATTCTGTATCATTTACTATTGATACTTTTAATGATAAGGCTCAAACACAATTAGGAATTTACATATTTTCCCCGACAGATACTAATGAATATGATATTTTTTTGGAAAAACTAAAAGTATATTTGAAAGAAATATTATTGAAAGAATGGGAAATATGTACTTGGATTATTGACGAACAATCAGAATATTTAGGGATGCAGTTATATCCGTTAATATTTAAAGCAGAAAATAAAATGAGAGCTTTTGTCAATAAGGTTATGACACATAAGTTTGGATTTAAGTGGATGGAACTAATAGGATTGGAAGATATAATAAAAGGATATCAAAGAAGTAATGTAGATTTTAAAAGAGAAGTTCCCGAATTCAACAATATTAATAACTATTTAATCTGTTCAACGGCTGAATCTTTAGCAAAGTTGATGTTGAAATCAAATGATAATGATGACCGCCCCTACGGATACGCTGCTGTATAAAGCGGTACTTGCCACTTTATCCGCATTTTCCTTATCCCCACGACCTAACAATCGGGAAATGTAAGAAGCCGCACCGTTTCCGAACAGCAGACCCAAACCGACAACGACCTGTCCGAGCGGATAGACCACGGAGATTGCCCCCATCTGGCTCTCCCCTAGCCCGCCGACAAAATAAGCGTCAACAAGGTTGTAGAAAGCATTTACCAACATGCCAATCATTGTTGGGATGCCCATTGCTAAAAGTGCTTTTGGTATGGATGTGCTGCCGAGCAGCTCCATCTTTTTGCTTTGACTGTTCATTTTGAACTCCTTTCTCTTGACAAATAATGTTATTTATACTACTATAAAATATAGTATTTGCATTGCGGAGATTATAATACTATAATTTATAGTAGTTGTCAATAGAAAAAGACCTGCTAAGTTTTGTCAAGGGAAAAATCAAGAATTTTGAACAGATGAAAAAGGCACACAAAACCAAGCCGCAGTGCATCTCAAAAAAGAAAAGGCGGCTGGCCACTGTTACAAAGCAGGGGTTTAGGTGTGCTCTAAAGATTCCAAGTAAGCTTTTACCTTGGCGTAGTAGATGCGCAGGAACTTGTTAGCAGAGGCCATCATGTAGACACGATAAGCTATCCTTAACGACAAGGAGGTAAAAGGATGGAATGGTTGAAAAAGCTTGGAAAAGCCATTGATTACATAGAAGATAATCTGGATAAGGAAATATCGTATGATGAAGCAGCCCGCATTGCGTGTTGTTCCCCCTATTATTTCCAGCGTGTTTTTTCCTATGTTTCGGGTGTGTCGTTGGCGGAATACATACGCCGCCGAAAAATGACGCAGGCGGCATTTGAATTGCAACGGGCAGACAGCAGGGTAATAGACGTTGCATTAAAATATGGATATTCCTCTCCGACTTCTTTTAATCGGGCTTTTCAAAATGTTCATGGCATCACGCCAACAGCAGCTAAGCTAGGGGAAAGCGTCCTGCAAGCATATCCGTCAATTCAGTTTAAGATTGAAAGGCACTGTAAAGCAAAAATGAAAAGAAAAGACCCGAAAATCAGCGAAAAACTCTACGCAACGAGGAAAAGCTCACGTTTACGCGATTTTGAAAGCACAAGGCCGGCACACTGAGCCGGTGTAAGGTTGTTCAATGCGGAATGAGGGCGGACAAAGTTGTAGAAAAAGATGAACATGGAAATGAGGTTGTTGGCGCAAGCAAAGGAAGAAAAACCCTGCTTGGTCTTGTACCAGGCCTTGAACTGCTTGTTAAAGCACTCGATGAGGTTGTTGGTGACATCATCGCGGAAGCTTTCCACGCGGATGTGCCGCACCCCATACAGGGTCTTGACGGGCATCCTGTAGGCCGGGTAGCGGTCGCTGACAATGGCCTGTGGCGTTCCTAAAGGCTTGGCAGCGTTCAGCACAGTAAAAGCCTGAGGGCTGTCCCGATGGCGGTCCAGGTGGAAGCCCAGGACAAAGCGTGTCTCGCTGTCCAGGATGAGCCAGAGGTAATATTTCTCGCCACGAATTTTGATGACAGTTTCATCGGCGTGCCACTCATCCGAGTTGAAATTCAGGGCTGGAATGAGCTGCAAGGCGATATTCTGGAACATGGGCGCGAACTTGGTGCACCAATTGCTGATGGTGGTGTGGGAGACCTGGACATTCATCACAGTACGCAGGATAAGGGCAATATTGCGGAATGAATTCTTGCCCAAGTAGAACATGCTCAGAGCCGTGAGAATCACATGGACAGGATAGCGCATCCGCTTGAAGTCTGTTTTTCCAAACAGCTTGGACATGGATGGGGCCGAGATGTCCGTAGGCTTTGGCACGAAGAAAGAGTGGCTGCACTTTTTGTCACAGCAGCGGTAGTTGCTGTAATGCTCCTTATCGTGGTGCAGGAAAGCAGCTTTGCCGCAGACCGGACATGAGGGGTAATTTTTCGTTCTGGGCCGCCCGATCTCCCGCCTCGCTTCCGGCGCCCACTGATGCCGGCATTTCTTGCACTGGTACTTTTGATGTCCGTGGGCATCTTTTCCATAGCGATAAATGTCTGTTTTGTTGTTGCATTTCGGGCACCTTATTTGGTATAATTTTTCCATGAAGACTCGTCTCCTTTCGGGAGGTACTTGGATTTGTGGTGAAACCATTGTACCAGAAGGGCTGGCGGGTCTTCAACTTTCATTTTAGTTTACAGTACGA
>NZ_QWEO01000054.1 GCF_009936035.1 Neglectibacter sp. X58
CTATGGTAAACGGGGTCATGTCAAACTTGAAATCTTAATTTTCAATTTTGTATCCACACCCCCAGACTGTTTTTATATATTGTGGCTTCAAATGAATCTCCCATTTTCTCACGAAGATGCCGAATATGAACAGTAATGGTGTTATTGCTTTTACTGAAATATTCATCCCCCCATATTTGATGAAAAAGTTCCTCCGAACTGACTACATTTCCTTTCTGCTGACACAAAATCCGTAATATAGAAAACTCCGTAGGCGTTAATGAAAGAGGCTTTTCATTTAAAGTACACTCATGCGTTTTCACATTTAGAACTAAACCAGAATGAATCAAAATATCTTCCTCTGGCTCATTTCCCACATTGTATTTTTTATATCTCCTTAGTTGGGCTTTCACACGGGCGACCAATTCTAAAGGCAAAAACGGTTTCGTAATATAATCGTCTGCCCCTAATGTTAATCCCGTTATTTTATCAATTTCCTCTCCCTTTGCCGTGAGCATTATCACTGGATAGCGGTACTTCTCCCTTATCTTTTTGCATATTTGGAAACCATTCATATCAGGCAGCATAACATCCAAAATTGCCAAATCAAGGGTTTCACTTTCAATACAAGCCATTGCGTCTTTGGCGTTATAAAATTTATATACAGTAAAATTCTCATTTTCAAGATAAAGGGAAACAAGGTCTGCTATTTCCTGTTCATCATCTACAATCAGTATTTTATTCTCCATATCAGTCCATTCCTTTCCTTTTGTTCTATTTTACTAAATTGCACATAAGCAATCCTGCACTTTCCAATAAGAAATGGTTAAGATTTTCCTAATCGCCGTATAAATTCAAGGTATCTCTGCAATTTCCGCATCATATTTTGATTGCGATTATTATTATATACGCTATAAAGAATAATAACAACTCTATGCAAGGGGATAAAAAAGAGGGGATAGTTCTTTCACTTCTATACATAGGAACTCATATATCCTATATGTAGAAATGTCACCTTGTTTCATAAGAACTTTGATTTCCGTAAAATATCTGTATGAACTTTTACGAAAAATGAGGTGATGCTTTATGAATGAAGTACCAGAAACTTTTGACTTTATGCCTTTTGGAGAAGCAATCAAAGCCGACTGGCTGTTTTATTTGCTAAACTACACCAATCGGCTATGTAAAAATCTATTCTGTTCTATTCTCTGCCTTATCTGCTTTTTTGTGATAAGGCTTTCCTTATTCTCTCTGTATCCCATTTTTCTGGAAATAACACTGCCATAATATGAAACGCATCCATCAGCCCTGCAATATACGCATGAGTTCCGTATTCAAAATCCTGCTTTTCCCTGCAATCTATAAGATGTTGGCAAACTTCCCTCTGTTTCTCCGTCAAATCAAGCTGGTTAAAAGCATCCTCCGCATATCCCTCGTCCTTACTGTCTTTTTGATAACTTACATCGGCTTGTAACAGTTTCAATACGGATTCGTCTTTTAATTTCTCTACTGCTATCTTCACCAGCTCTTTAAATTCCTTATCGCACATCACTTCCCCCTGCCAGTTCTACTCTTAATTTTTTAATAGGTGCATGGATAACCTTAAAAATGAGTTCGTCAACGCAGTCTGTATATCTGCCTTGCTGTATGAGCTGATTTTTCAGTTCCACAAGGCTATGTAATAAAATGCTCCGTTCCTCACTATCAACATATAAATGATTTTTCTTTTCTCTCATAATCAACACCAACCTTTTTTGATTTCATTATATAGAGAAACAATAAACCAATCAAAGGTGCGATTCGGACAAAAAAATAAGCGTACCACTATTTCTAATGATACGCTTATCATAATTCATTCTCTAATCAAGGTCGATATAAACGGTTACATTTGTTTCTCTCCATTGATTCTTCCTTACATACTGTCCGTTAGCTTTTCGGTAAGCCGCCGCCTGCTCGAAAGATAGCGGTAATTCAAAGGAAAGAGAACTCCTACCTACTTTGTATAGCCGCCTGGGCCGCAGCTACAAAGAAGTGCAGGAGCAGTGGCGCGTTTTAACAAAAGAAAAGGGCGTGGACATCTGCGTGATTGATATGCCGCTGCTGGACACCCGCACCGCTAAAGATCTCATGGGCACCTTCATCGCCGACCTGGTGCTGCAAATCCTCTCCTTCGTGGCCGAGAGCGAGAGGGAAAACATCCGCCAGCGGCAAGCCGAGGGCATTGCGGCGGCAAAAGCCCGGGGCGTAAAATTCGGAGGCCAGAGCAAGAGCTGCCAGACAATTTTCACGTGCTGCTCTTAGCATGGCAGAAGAGAGAGATCAGCCTGCGGGAAGCCGCAGACGCGTGCGGCCTGCCGAAATCGACCTTTTATGACGCCGCTAAACGCACGGAATCTGCCGAAAAACCAATAAAAAATGCAGTGTCCGAAAACTTGTGATTTATCGGACACTGCTTGTTGGCCCTCGAAAACCATTCGCAAGACGAGTGGTTCAAAAGAAGGCTTCTGGCGATGATGTAGAAAGAAAAGCGCTCCAAAAGACGAGCACTGCCAGGAAGGACACCACAATCTTTGAGAGCATAGTGCCGTCTAACCCCCACAGGGAGAACCTGTCCAGCCTTAAAACATAGGCGGCAACATACAGGCCCGCCTCCTCTATGCCAAAAGAAAAGAGCCTGCCGCTTAAAAAGGCCAGCGCCTCCCGCAGGACAAACCCCGGATGCCAGGCAGGGCTGTGAAACACAAATACTTTATTCGTGACATAGGCAAAAGCCGTGGCAATCAGGCAGGTGAGCAGGTTTGCAAACAGCACATGCCGCCCCTGCCACGCCTGCTGGAACAGCCAGAACACGGCGTAGTTCAGCACGGTGGTCAGCACGCCGAAAAACAGATACGCAAGCTGCTCCTTATACTGAAGCAGCAGGGCTTCCCCTTTTTTAATGGCTCCTCACTTCTTTGCTGGTTATTTTATAGGGACGGTTAGGGCTTGTTTGAAAATAGAGGGAATGACGAATTTTTGGTCAGAAGTGGTCATGTTCCAGGAAAAAACCGCAAGCTTGACTCTGCCATAAGGCGCATTTTTTCTTACCTGAAGCCTTACAAAAAAGAATTCTTCTTAGTCGCTCTGACTTTGTTGGCTTCCACCGCCGTTGGCTTCTTCCAGCCTCTGGTAATCCAAATCATCACTGATGACGGTATGCTCCAGCAGGACATGGCTGTGATCGTGCGTTTGGCGCTGGTGTTAGCTGGGCTCGTGCTGGTCAACCAGGCCATTGAACTTTGACAGACCCGCATTTTTGCAGACGTACATAATAAATCATATTACTCCATATTCCATCAAGTTTTCGAGAAGCTTCTTCACCCGAAAAAGACCTATTTTGGGGATAAAAATAATACGGAAATTCTGAGTTTTTTGCACATGGATGTATCCCAGGTTTCCTCCATCACAGATCGCTATATGGTCATGAGTGCCAGCTATGTGTTCCGGATCATCAGCAGCTTGGTGGGATTGTACGTGATAAGCTGGAAGCTGGCTTTGGTCGTTCTTGCGATGGTTCCCATAAAATTTTTCCTAGTAAAAAGCATGTCCAAGCACCGGGAAAAGGCTATGGAAAAGATGATTGAATCCAGCCGGGATTTCTCCCGTTGGTTCGGCGACAACCTCAATGGTGTTGACGAAATTAAGTTGTGGAATCTGTTCCAGAGCCGGGAGAAAATTTTTGCGCAAAAGCAGCGCGAGTTGCTGGGCCTGGAGAAAAAGGGCACCATGATTGACGGCTGAAACACCTTTTGGGAAATGCTGTTAGAGTGGTCGGTGACCATCGTGCTATACCTGCTAGGGGCTCATCTGCACTGGCAGCCTGACTATCGGCGCAGTGTTCGCATTTGCCAATTACTCCGGCTATGTGACCGGGCCTGTGTCCGCTCTTATTAATCTAAAAATGCATTTTGCACGCATCATGCCTTCGGCACGCCGGCTGTTTCAATTCCTGGACACGGAAACGGAGTGGGCCAGCGGGAAAGATATGGTTGAAAATCGTCCGCCTAGGTTGGAATTCCGGGATATACAGTTCCGTTACGAAGAAAACCGGCTCATCCTACAGGGGATAAACTTCACGGTGGAACCTGGCGAGAAGGTGGCAATAATCGGCCAAAACGGAAGCGGAAAATCCACCATATTAAATCTGCTGCTGCGGTTTTACCAGCCCAACGCTGGACACGTTTTGGCAGATGGAAAAGACGTAAGTTCCCTATCGCTAGAGGATTACCGAAGCCTGTTTTCAGTGGTCAGCCAGGAACCATATCTGTTTTTAGGGAACATTTTACAGAATGTGGACTTGAGTGAATCGGCAAAGGCCGATGAGTTGGAATCTGCTTTGAAGGAAAGTGGCGTAGCCAGCTATATAGTCCGCATGCCTGATGGCGAAAAAACACAAATTGGCCGCGACGGTGCCAAACTCTCCGGTGGCGAAAAGCAAAAGCTGGCGGTACCCCGCGCCCTGCTGAAGGATGCGCCGGTGGTGATTCTGGACGAAGCTACCTCGGGGTTTGATATAGAATCAGATGCGTATCTGCACGATGTTATCGTGAACAAAATGCAGGGGAAATCCGTGGTCATGATTACCCACCACTATAACAATCTGGAAGGGGCGGGCAAGGTGAACCGGCTGCCTTCAGCCAGCTTCGCAGCGTGTTGATGTAGATTCTCAATTCCGATGCCACTTCCCGGCTGGGATGCCCCTGCTCAGTTACCAGACGCACCGCCCTTCCTTGAATTTATCATCGTATCGCCGGGGCGCAATACCTTTTTCTTTCCCATCTTTTTTTCACCTTTCCTTTCCATTATAACGAATGATTTTTTGTCTTTCAAGATGGGAAGGGAATAATTTTCCGTTTTCCAACCGGGATACATGCGAGGATGATTCCAAGGTTATAAATTGGCTCTTCTATTTTGTACCTGACCTATCTGGTACGATACCACGCTGCTTTTTCTTCTTTGAGGAAAATGTGTTCGCTAAGGACGAACTTGGTGATTTGATTCTCCAGAACTCCTCTTTCCATACCTTTGAGTCCTGATATTTTATCTTCTTGGGCGGTTCCCTTTGGGTGACCGTCCTTTACTTTTGCTCTCTTTTTATCATGGCTCTCCTGCGGCGAACCGCAGCTTTACCTCCGTGCACCTGCGGCTCCTGCTTCGGTATTTATTACTCCTGTCTAAAAATGTAGGAAAAGCTTTTGGCAAGAATAAGATGGCCTCCGGACGCTCAGATCGTGCCCTGCAGCAAGACCTTGTGGCGCTGCCCCAAACCCTGAAAGGGACTTAACGCTTCTTGACCGCGCAATTTTCCTACCGTTGAGAGCGGAAGTAATATAAGAGGAAAATGTTGGGGAGATGCTATATGCTTTGGCAATATTCCTAGACAGGGCGGGAGACAAAAGTTTGTGTATTGAAAAAATGTAAGAAAAAATCTCTGACTATACCGAAATCAAAATAGAAGAAAAAAATTCACATTCCCAAAATTGTTTTTTCATCTATTTTCCGATAGCATATGTGAAAATAATTCGCTATATAATCAAATTGCAAACCAGTTTGTAAAATGGTAGACCTTGCTGGCAGAAGCGTATCATCTACCAGCCCACCAACAGTTTCTACCAGGTGCTTTCAGCGGAGCTTACAGCAAGCACGGATTCAACATCCATGGGGTGGTCTTTGATGAGCTACACACCCAGCCGAACAGAAAGCTGTGTCATGACCAAAGGCTCCGGCGATGCCCGGATACAGCCGCTCTGCTTCCTCATCACCATGGCTGGCACCGACACCCGTTCCATCTGCTACGAGACACACCAGAAGGCCAAGGATATTCTGAAGGGCCGGGAGATCGACCCCATCTTCTATCCGGTAATCTATGGCGCAGACGAGGGTGACGATTGGACGGATCCCAAGGTGTGGAAGAAGGCCACCCCCTCCCTGGGTATCACGATGAGCATTGCCAAGGTGCGGGCGACGTGTGACTCCGCCAAGCAGAATTCCGCCGAGGAGAACTCGTTCCGGAAGTTCCGCCTCAACCAGTGAGTGAAGCAGGCGGTGCGCTGGATGCCGATGGAACGCTGGGACAAATGCGATTTTGCCGCAAATGAGGACGGCTTGGAGGGCCGGGTCTGCTACGGCGATCTGGATTTGTCCTCCACCACCGACATCACGGCCTACGGAAAAGTGCGCAAGCTCATGCCCATCGAATGCTGGCGGTTGCAGGGGTTTAGTGACGAGCAATTCCACAAAGCAGCCACAACCGGGCTCTCTGATGCTCAATTATACAAGATGGCAGGAAACGCGGTCACTGTGCCTGTTATTTCCGCTTTAGGCGAGAAAATCAAAGACATTTTTTGGAGGTCATCATGCCAAACCATGTAACAAATATTATCGAAATCAAGGTCGACCCTGCCCGGGTCAATGCACTCTTCGAGACTGTCAAAAACGATGAGTACGGCCTCGGCTCCATCGACTTCAACAAGCCGATCCCCATGCCGCTGGAACTGGATATCGAGGAAAGCAGCATGACCGCCCGTGGTCTGAAAGCTTACAAGGATTTTATTGAGGTCTACACCTTTAACGGCAAAAAAGAGGATTTCAACCTGCTGAATATTCTTGAGAAATCAGAGCAGGCATTCCTGCGGGTGCGGTCTGACATTGACCGGGCTGTTTGGGATTTGGACAAGCAAGCGTTTCAGAATGAACAAAAATATGGGGCACCTACCTGGTATTAGTGGCGGATTAGGAACTGGGATACCAAGTGGAACGCCTATGGCTATGAGGACGGTGTCCAATTTGACAGGCATTCCCTGCGGTTCTGGTCGGCATGGGCGCTGTCTCAGCCAGTCATTGCAAAGCTATCGGAGATGTACCCTGACCTGGGCTTTACCCACCAGTTTGCCGACGAGGACATCGGACATAACTGTGGCGAGGATGAGTACCACAACGGCTCCCTGTGTGGGGAATATCGTCCCGCACAGCAGGAGACTGTGGATTTTCCTAATGGCTTGTGGGGTTTCGACGGCATGGAAGAAGATGGAGAGTTGGACAGTGGAATGTCCGTGAAATAAGTATAGCTAAATTTTAGGCCGGTATCAATCGTTCAGAAAGCGATTGGTACCGGCCTTTTGCAGTAGCCTGTTTCTGCGCTCCGTAAAAGCTGGTGGTCTACATTGATTACCCGGTTTTCAAAGTCAAGGTCGGTTTCAGTCAGCCCGCAGAGTTCGGAAATTCTAAGCCCTGTCCCCAGCAGTATGATAACCTCGTCACGGTATTTCTGATAGACGCTATCACTTGCGAGATAGTAAATATCGTAAAAATCTTTCATTCTTCCAGTTAGTTCAAACCGTTGCAGAATAGCGTCAAACTTTTCCGCAATAGTACTTTCAAGCGAATAGGTGAAAATAGCGGGAGACTCAAAGTCTGGAAGCTGTGTTTGAATTTTCTGTTCCATAGCATGAGGAACAATAGCATCACCTATCCCCATGTCTATATTGAACGAAACACGAACATTTTTTATCTTCCCGATAATTTGGACACTGATACCGTGATATTTTCTATGCGGTGAAATTTCTTCAAAACCGCTTGCTGTCATCTCGATATAGTTATTCCCTGTTGGTGCTTTAAGGATTTCATCTATCAGAGTTTTGTCGAAACTTCTCTAGATAGTGTCTACACGAATTAAGTACGGATAGCAGCCCAAATAGCGATACAACGGACGTGTACCGCGGCGATAA
>NZ_QWEO01000004.1 GCF_009936035.1 Neglectibacter sp. X58
AAAGCTGTTTTACACCAACTTAACTGTTTCTCTGGAAGATTATCAAATTGTTGATGATGCCAGTGAAGGATTTGATATAACAGTCAAGGTGAACTTAAAACAATATAGGAACTATGGGACAAAGACTGTAACGATCAAAGAGCCTGAAAAGCCCGCTGAAAAGCCAAAGGCAACAGTAAAACCAGCGCCCAGGCCAGCGCCTACGCCCCCAAAGCCAAAGACATACACGGTCAAGGCGGGGGATTGTCTTTGGAACATAGCCAAAAAACATTTGGGGGATGGGAGCCGATGGCCGGAAATATATAACTTGAACAAAGATAAAATCAAAAATCCAAATTTGATTTACGGGGGGCAAGTGTTGACCATGCCTTCCTGATAGGGGGTGTTCACTTGTCAGTTGAACTTCTGATTCAGCATGGCAAAACAATTCAATATCCTGTGGTAGAGGAAGGGGCACAAGTTTCTTGGGAGCGAAAGGGAACCCCCGGCAAGCTGACCTTCACCGTGGTTAAATGTGCGGGCCTGAATTTTCAAGAGGGTGATCCGGTAAGGTTATCAGTAGATGGGAAGCCATTCTTCTATGGATTCGTATTCACGAAAAAGAGAACCCCCAAACAGCCTACTATAAGGGGTGTTGTAATGATACCCATATCGGGGTTGAAATGTGTGAACCCGCCTGTATCAAGTACACGGGCGGGGCCAATTTCACCTGTTCTGATCCGGCCACGGCAAAAGCCGCCGCAACCCGGACATATAACGCCGCTGTGGAACTGTTTGCCATGCTGTGTAAGCAGTTCAACCTTGACCCGCTGGCCGATGGCGTGATCATTTCCCATAGAGAAGGGGCCGCAAGAGGGATCGCTTCCGGCCATGCTGATCCTGAACACCTGTGGAACCAGCTTGGTATGGGCTACACCATGAACACGTTTAGGGCCGCTGTGAAGGCCGCTATGGGCGGTTCTACGGTCAAGGGGTATACTACCATTACCGGCACCGCCAAGGGCACTGTGGGCCAAATGAGGGCCTATATCAAGGCCAAAAACAGCAAGGTTCCCAATTCGGTTCTGGATATGATTCCCCTGTACCTGTCTGAAGGGGCCATTGAGGGGATCAGGGGGGATGTAGCCTTTGCCCAATCGTGCCTTGAAACCGGGAACTTTGGCTTTGCCGGTTCTGCTGTCACGCTGGATCAGAATAACTTCTGTGGTATGGGTGTGACTGCCAACGGCCTGAAGGGAAATTCCTTTGACACCCCCCAGCTTGGGATCAGGGCGCAGATTCAGCACTTGAAAGCCTACGCCAACGCCGATCCCCTGAAGAACCCCTGTATTGATCCCCGGTTCAAGTATGTGACCCGTGGTTCTGCCGCCTATGTGGAATGGCTTGGGCAGAAAGAAAACCCCAATGGCAAAGGTTGGGCTGGCGGGGCCGGTTATGGTGAAAAAATCCTGACCATCCTGAAGGCCATTCTTGCCACCAAAGAACCTGAAAAGGAGGAACCCAAAGTGAGGTATAACAAGATCGCTGATATGCCCGGTTATGCCAAGGACACGATCACCAAAATGGTGAAGAAGGGCTTCATTGGCGGGGCTGGTAAGGCTAAGGACGAAAACGGCCTTCCTGCTGATCTGGACTTGTCCCTTGACATGATCCGGGTGTTTGTCACCAATGACCGGGCGGGGCTTTACGGGGAATAAGGCTGTTACTTAAATGTTACTATTAGGGCCGGTTTTGCCCCGTTTAAGTGAAGCAGATAGTTCAGCGAACCCTTGAAAATACTGCTTTTCCTTGCCTTGCATAAGTCCGAAAGTTATGCTATAATGATTACGGATGAAATCAATATGAGGCATGGCCCTCAAAAAAGAACCCCGGAGATGGCACTCTCCGGGGTTCTTTTTTGCTCTGTGCTTACTTGCCTTTGCGTTTCCCATCAAGCCACTTGCAGAGGCAGCAGTATATGTAATTTGCTGCTACGCTCGCTGCGATGGAAAGGATGAAATCAATACAAACTGACACGGCCCTCACCCCCTCTCCTTGCCAGTGTGGGGGCAGGCAAGCACCTGTATTATACCATACTTCTGGCGGGGATGGAAGAAAAAGGCCGAAAAATGGCAGGGCAGGCGGCTGGGGCGGGGCAAAAACACTTGCAAAACCGCGAATGTGCCTTTATAATATTTCCTATATGCTGTCAGCGAAAGGATTGTTAAGTTTATGGCACAGAAAAAAATGGTTAACGACATCACTTCTATGGACGTGGATTTTGCCCAGTGGTATACGGACATTGTGAAAAAGGCCCAGCTTGCCGACTATTCCGGCGTGAAGGGCTGCATAGTGTACCAGCCCTACGGCTATGCCATCTGGGAGAACATCCAGCGGGATATGGACAGGCGCTTTAAGGAGGCCGGGGTGCAGAACGTATATATGCCCATGCTTATCCCGGAAAGCCTGCTGCAAAAGGAAAAGGATCACATTGACGGCTTTGCCCCCGAGTGCGCGGCTGTAACCCAGGGGGGCGGGGAAAAGCTTTCCGAGACGCTTTATGTGCGCCCCACCAGCGAGGTGCTTTTCTGCGAGCACTATCAGAAAATCATCCACTCCTACCGGGACTTGCCCAAGCTTTACAACCAGTGGTGCTCTGTTATGCGCTGGGAAAAAACCACCCGGCCTTTCCTGCGGGGCATGGAGTTTTTGTGGCAGGAGGGCCACACCATGCACGAAACCGCCGAGGAGGCACAGGCGTTCACCTTGAAGATGCTGAAAATTTATGAGGACGTGTACCGGGAAACCCTGGCTATCCCGCCGGTGGTGGGCAGAAAAACAGAAAAGGAAAAATTCGCCGGGGCCGAGGCCAGCTATACCCTGGAGCCTATGATGCATAACGGCGTGGCCCTCCAGGGCGGCACCACCCACTATTTCGGGGACGGCTTTGCAAAGGCCTTTGGCATCCAGTTTACCGGCCGGGACAACTCCCTGCAGGCCCCTTACCAGACCTCCTGGGGCATGAGCACCCGCTTAATCGGCGCGGTGATTATGGTGCATGGCGACGACAACGGCCTGGTGCTGCCCCCCAGGGTGGCCCCGGTGCAGGTGGTTATCGTGCCCATTGCCCAGCACAAGCCCGGCGTGCTGGAGAAGGCAAAGGAAATCTGCGACGGACTGAGCCGGACGTTCCGGGTGAAGCTGGACGACAGCGACAACTCCCCGGGGTGGAAGTTTGCCCAGTATGAGATGCAGGGGGTGCCCCTGCGGCTGGAAATCGGGCCGAAGGACATGGAAAACGGCCAGTGCGTGCTGGTGCGCAGGGATACCGGGGAAAAGCAGTTCACATCCCTGGAGGGCCTGGAGGACGTTATAAAATCCCTGTTGGACACCATCCACGAGGATATGTTGGTTCGCGCCCAGAAAAACATGGAGGAAAAAACCTTCACAGCCCACAACCACGAGGAATTTTTGGATATTGCCCAGAACAAGCCCGGGTTTATCAAGGCCATGTGGTGCGGGGATTCCGCCTGCGAGGACAAGCTGAAGGAGGAGACAGGCGGGGTGAAGTCCCGCTGCATCCCCTTTGAGGAGGAGCATATCTCCGACGTGTGCGCCTGCTGCGGCAAGCCCGCAAAGCACATGGTGTATTGGGGAAGGCAGTATTAGTGAAAATATAGAGGAAAGGGACGGTACGGGCGCAAAAAGCCGTCGTTTTATAGCTTTTTGTGCGTGTCCTGTATCGCATGGCGATTTTTATGTCAACCGCCTATTTTGGCATCGGCATTTATGTGAAGGGCAGCGTGGAAGCGGCAGAGCTTTACTGCGAGGCCTTTGGGCTGGAGCTGGGCTATCACGTTTTGAACGAGGATGGCAGTTACTTCCATTCGGAACTGATGAAGAATGGCGAGCCTGCCCTTTCTGTGGTGGAGGCTCCGGCTGCCCCTGGGGGGAACCCTGTTGAACTGGGCTATACCTTTAGCTGCCGGGAAGATCTGGAGGGGGCCTTTGCCCTTTTGAAGGCGGGCGGCAAGGTGAAGCTGGAGCCGGAGGAACTGCCCTGGTCCCCCCTGGCGGCTACAGTTACCGACCGCTTTGGCGTGAACTGGTTCCTAAGCCTGCCCCAGCACCTGCCGCCGGAGGATTTTAAGCCTGCGGGCTTCCAGTGACCCTACAGGCCAGTCTGGCCTACGCATCCAAACGCAAAACACAGAATAGGCTTTTACTATAAAGCACCCTGGAGGAAAGCAAATCCCTCCAGGGTGCTTTTGCACGCGTGTTCAGGTTTAGGCTGGCTCTCCCAACAGCAGGCGGCGCTTTTTAGAACCTGTATTCATAATCGAAATTGCCAGATGAGCGAGAATTTTTGGAGCCAATCAAGGCAAATATTTCGCAAACGCATGTATGCGTTCGGCAGGCAAACGTTAGCCGGAGGCTAACGTTTGCGCCTCTGCAAGAAAATTTAACACAGAGTGGCTTCAAAAAGGCCGCTCAGATGGTGGTTACAGGTTGTGAACACAGGTTCTTTGGTACAGGAGCAGGCCGGCGGCATCTGCCAAGGCCCAGCCGATGGGGATTGACCACCAGATGCCAATGACGCCTAAGGCGGGGATGGCGGAAAGGGCATAGGAGAGGGCCACCCGGGTGCCCAGGGAGATGACTGTGAGCACCACAGAGACGGCGGGTCGGCCCAAGGCCCGGTACAGCCCATAGAGCAGGAACAGGCAGCCAATGCCGCAATAAAACGGCCCGATAATGCGGAGGTACTGGACACCCTGGGCGATGATGGCGGTTTGGGAGGCGTCCACGAAAATGAGCATCAGGGGCTTTGCCAGGAACCACAGGGCCAGGGAAACCAGCAGGCAATAGGACACAGAGGTGAGCACGCCCCAGCGCACCCCTTTTTTGATGCGCCCCGTCTCCCCTGCCCCCCGGTTTTGGGCGATGAAGGTGGAAAAGGCGTTGCCAAATTCCTGGGCGGGCATGTAGGCAAAGGAATCTATCTTCACCCCGGCGGCAAAGGCCGCCATCACGGTGGTGCCGAAGCTGTTCACCAGCCCCTGCACCATGAGGATGCCCAGGTTCATGACCGACTGCTGCAGGCAGGTGAGGAAGGAATACCGGACGATTTCCCCCAGCCCCGCTTTTTCCACCCGGAAGCTTTTGAAAGCTTGGCGCAGGGGCTGGTTTTTCCAGAGGGTATACAGGGCGATGCCTATGCCGGAGATGTATTGGGCTATTACTGTGGCTGCCGCCGCCCCTGCGGCCCCCTGCCTCCACACAGCCACCAGCAGGATGTCCAGGCCGATATTCAGAGCGGTGGACAGGCCCAGGAACAGCAGGGGCACCACAGAATCCCCCAGGGCTTTCAGGTAGGCTCCGAAGAAGTTATACAGGGCTATGGCGGGGATGCCCCAGAACACCAGGATCAGGTATTCCCGGGCCATGGCGGCAATTTCCCCGGGAATATTCATCCAGCGGATAATCCTGTCCACCCCCAGCAGGGCGCAGGCTGTGAGCAGGCCCCCCAGGGCTGCTGTGAGGGCAAAGGCGCTGGCTATGCTGCTTTGGAGCCGCTGGGGGTTCCGGCTGCCAAAGCACAGGGAAAACACCACCCCGCTGCCCATGCACAGCCCCAGCAGGACAGAGGTGAGGAAGGTCATCAGCGCAAAGGCGGATCCCACTGCCGCCAAGGCCCCGGGGCCTACAAAGCGGCCCACCACCCAGGTGTCCACCAGGTTATAGCCCTGCTGCAAAAGGTTTCCCAGAATCATGGGCAGGGCAAAGGCACACATGGTTTGAAACACAGGGCCTTTTGTCAGATCTTTTTGAAACATGGTTCATTTCTCCATTCCAGCCGGGTTTTTCTGTGTAAACAAAAATGTGCCTATGGCCACGGAAACCGCCAGGTTCAGGGAATCTACCGCGCTGCTTTGGGGAATGAACAGGCTTTGCCCATAGGTCTGGTATACGGGAGGCAGGCCGGCGGCCTCGTTGCCGAAAACAAGGGTATAGCAGGGGGACTGGGGGCAGCTTTCCGGGGTGAGCACCCTGCCCCCGTCCAGCATGAAGGGGAAGATCTCCCGGCCCTGGCCATGGGCCTGGAGATAGGCGGGGAAATCTTCAAAGCGCTCTGTTTCCAACTGGAAGCAGGCCCCCATGCTGGCCCGCACCACCTTGGGGTGCCATAAATCCGCCCCGCCGCCGATAAGGGCCAGGTTCCGGACGCCAAAGCCCAGCAGGGTGCGCATGATGGTGCCCAGGTTCCCCATATCGCTTGGCTCCACCAGGGCCGCGTGGGGCGCTCCCGGCTGCAGGGCGCCAGGGTATTTCAGGAACTCCCCGGCGGCATAGCACGCTTCCTTCTGGGCAACGCGCTCCAAGGCCCTGGGCCACAGCAGGCAGGGCACGCCCAGCTTTTCGCAGCGGCTGAGGAGCTTCTCCCGCTCCCGGAAATCTTCCCGGAAGTATACGGCCCGGACGGCTTTTGGCCTGTGAGAGAGCAGCTCGAAGGTGGGAAAAGGGCCGAGGGCATAGGAATGGGGAAAATCCTTCTTATATTTTTTCGGCAGCTCCCGCTGTTCCATGGACGGGCCTCCTTTCTGAAAGTGGGATGGGGGCTTGCTTGGAAAAACTGCAAAGAAACCCTCAGCGGCAGCGCCGCCCCAGCGGCGGGCGCCAAAGGCGCGCGCCCCCCGGCGGAGCCGGGGCAGCCGGGGGCAAAGCCCCTGGCTGGCTGGGGCGGACAGGAATTTTTGCCGGGTTTTATGATGGCCTCAGTGCCGGGGCTTATAGTGCCCGCCGCCTCTGCGGGGGGCCGGGCGCTCCTGGCGCGGCGAAGCGCCTTCCTGTCTGGAGGGCAGGGGCCTTGCAGGCTGCTCGGCTGGACTTTCCTCCAGCATGGCGATGAGGGGTTTCTCCTGGGCAGTGCTTTCCTGACGGGGCGGAATGCCTTCCCGCCGTGGCGGAATGCTTTCCCGCCTGGGCGGAGGGGCTTCCTCCTCGTCCTCCGCAAAACGGGCCTGTTCCCTGGAACCGCGGGAGACAGGGGCCTCATAGGGGTCTTCCCCGCCGTAATCTACCAGGGGGCCTTCCAGCCGGGCTGTGCCTCGAGAAAGCAGGATGGGCACCAGCAGCAGGGCCAGCCCCAGCACCACGAGAACTGCCAGCCCTGCCGGGGAATATAAAAACGCGGCCAAAGCCCCGCAGCCCGGCAGGAAGGTTACACACACCGCCACCACCCGGGCGGGATCCAGCAGGTTTACGTCAGGCTGGCCGAAAGCCTCCTGCTGGGTGATATACATGCCCTCGCTGGTGCCTACAATCCGGCGCAGCAGCAGTTCCCCATCCTGCTGGAAAGCCACAATGTCTCCGGGCTGGCACTGGCTTCCCATGCGCAGGATTGCCAAATCCCCGGGGTAAAGGGAAGGCGTCATTTCCCCGTTTGCCACGGTAAAGGGCGCATAGCCCAAAAGGGTGGGGGGCGACTCCTGCTTCACGCTGGAGCTGTAGAGCAGGGCGCCGCCTGCTACAAGCAGCACCAGCAGCACCAGCGCCAGAAGAATCCGTACAATCCAGATAAAAGCCTTCATACCTGTTTCAGCCCCTTTTCCATCACTGTATTTTCAAGCTCTACCATCTGCCCCGTTTCCGGGTGCGGGCGCTTTACCCGCTGGTCTTTCACGGCCCTGTATCCCAGCTTTTCAAAAAAGCCCCGGGCCGACCTGGAAGCATGGACAGTTATCCGGGCCTGCCCCTGCCGTCCGGCTTCTTCCTCCAAGGCGGAAGCCAGGGCTTTGGCAGCGCCCCGGCCCTGGAAGTCCCGGTGGATATAGAGCCTGTCTACATATCCGCCGTCTAAGTCTGCAAAGCCTATAATCCGGCCTGTTTCATCCTCTGCCACCAGGGCGAAGTGGCGCAAAAGGGAGGAGCGCCACGCCTCTCTGTCCCACTTTTCCACAGGAAGCGCCCAGGCTTCCACCTGCTCCCGGGTGTATTCCATTTGGCAGACGGTGTGTACTGTGCCCCAAAACAGGCGGTATACCTCATCCAAATCGCTTTCCCTGAACCTCCGCAGGGAAAACTTCTTTTGGGGAGGCTTTGGCAGGTCCACATTCCGAAGCAGCCATTTTGCCACCCCGTCCTCCTCGTTGCTGCCGATAATTTCTGTGGCCGCCCCTTGCAGCTTTGGCACCGCGTTTGCCACAGCGCACTTCACGTCCGCGGCCTCAAACAAGGGCAGGTCGTTTATGGCGTCTCCAAAGGCTACCATCCTGTCGCAGCCCAGCAGCTCTTTCAGCTTCCTGGCGGCATTGGCCTTGGTGGCTTCCTTTGGCATCAGCTCCAGCCAGTATTCCTCCCGGTACAGTTCCTGCTGGAAGGTGGCTGTAAGCCAGGGCTGTGCCGCCGCCTGCTGATACAGGGGCAGAAGGGCCTCCCTCTCCCCTATAAAGGTGAAGTAAAAAGCCTCCCCCTGGTACAGCGCTTCCTGGGAGGATACCCCCCGCAGGCGCTTGTCCCATTCCCGGTTTTGCAGGTAATAGGCCTGGCCCGGCGTTTCCTTCCCCCGCACCCAGGAAAGCCGCTCCACGCCCTCCACAAAGGCGTACACCACAGGCCACAGGGAAAGCGCCTCCGCCTGCTTTTCCACCCAGGCGGCCTGCTCCGGCGTGAAGCCTGCCCGGAACAGGGGCTTCCCTTCCGGGCCTTCCAGGATGAAGGCCCCGTTATAGACGATGACCGGCAGGTTCCGGGTGAGGCCCTGGGTTACCCGCACTGCCGAATGGTTGGATCGTGCTGTGGCAAAGGTGAAATGCATCCCCCGCTCTATGAGATGGTTCAGCGCCCACACCGTAAATTCCGAAAGGCGCTCGTTTCGTTGCAGCAGCGTCCCGTCCAAATCGCTTACATATAATGTCATGCCCATCGCCATGCGATACAGAATCCGCACAGAAAGCCATAAAAAACAGCCTTTTATGCCTGGTATCGTTCCTTTCTGTAAGATTTTTCGTAACACTTCTAAATCTTGAGATGTTTCCTGCACAATTCGTAAATCTCCCCTGTGCAAAGCCATTTCCGCAGGGTGGCAAGTCCCTGCTCGTTTTGGGGGCAGGGCAGATACCGCCGCATATAGCCCTCTTCCCCATATTTCTCCCGGATGTGCTCCACTGCCCGGCGCACCTGGGCTTCCGCTGAAAGCTCCGGCTTTGTGGCGAGGCCGTATTCCATCACCCGCCGGACAATGCGCTGGGGGTCAATATCCCGGTCGGCCTCGCTGACAATGCGTCCATACACAGAGCGGGGCTCTTTCCCGGAGGAGGCCCTGTGATCTTCCACAGCCTCCCCCATGGTTTTTATCTGCCCGGGAGAAAACCACCGGGAAAGGTTCTTGTCTGCCAGCAGGTAAGCCCCGGAGGTTTTCTCGTGGTTTTCCCTGCCAAACTGCAGGCCTGTGTCATGGTAGGCGGCAATGGCGTAGACCATGCCTGCGTCCACCTCTCCGAAAAGCTCCCGGGCGGCGGGGATAAGGGCCAGGCTGTTTTCCAGCACCTGCCGCACATGGGCCGGCCCGTGGGCCGCGTCAAAGCCCTGGTACAGGGGCAGGATGTTTGTTTCTATGTACACTTTCAGTTCCTGGTTGATTTGTTCCATCATCTGCACACTCCCATTCATTCTTTTCGTTTCGTGCGCAGCAGCCGCAGTTTTAAGTATACCATATCCTGTGCGCGATTTCCACGCGCTGGAAGAATTTTTTGCCCCTTGACAAAATCTTACACCCATGGTAATATGGTAACGTCACCACATGGAAACGATACCATGCACAAAAATCTGGAGAGGAAGGTTTCATATGCCGGAAAAGAATCCATATGACAGGGACTGCTCTTCCATTTTGGAAACGCTGGACGTGGCTACAGGGGAGCGCACTGTCCTGCGTGAATTTGACTATGTGATTGAGGCCCCAAACTGGCTGCCTGACGGCAGGCGGCTGCTCTATAATTCCCACGGCTCTTTGTGGCTGTTCGATTTGGAGACAAAGGAAAGCAAAAAAATCGACACAGGAGACTGCAGCCGCTGCAACAACGATCACGTCCTCTCCCCGGACGGAGATTATGTGGGCTTTAGCTGCGGCGGGATGGACTCCCAGGTGTACATTGTGCCCATAACAGGTGGCAAGCCCCGGACTGTCACCCCTAACAGCCCCAGCTTCCTCCATGGCTGGTCCCCGGACGGCAAAACCCTGGCCTACTGCGCTTTCCGGGAGGGCGGCAAGGACGTGTATGCCATTTCCGCAGAGGGCGGGGAGGAAACCCGGCTGACCTCTGCCCCCGGCCTGAACGACGGCCCGGAGTATTCCCCGGACGGCAGGCACATCTGGTTTAACTCGGAGCGCTCTGGCCTGATGCAGATTTGGCGCATGGACGCGGACGGGCGGAACCAGATCCAGATGACCACAGACGAGGACAGCAACAGTTGGTTTGCCCACCTCTCCCCGGATGGCAGCCAGGCGGTGTATATCGCCTACAAAAAGGGCGACGTGGCCCCTGGGGATCACCCGGCCAACAAAAACGTGGAGCTGCGGCTGATGAGCGCCCAGGGCGGAGACTACCGGGTACTGTGCAGGCTGTTCGGCGGGCAGGGCACCCTGAACGTTAATAGCTGGTCCCCCTGCGGGAAGAAGATTGCCTTTGTCAGCTACCGGATGAAGGGGTAAAACGCCTTGCTTTAAGGCTTATTTGCAAAAAGCATCTCCTATAATAACAAAAAATCCCCTGGCAGGAGCCTGGGGATTTTTTGTTATTATTCCACATTATCCGCAGGAAGCGCATGGCTTTGTGTAAAGCTGCCCTGCCTGGAAAAAGGCTTTCAGGCCTCTGTGGCCTGGGGGCAGAGGACAGGATGCACCGGCAGGCCCGCAAGGACGCTGCGCAGGCTGCGGTATGGATCCTTCCGGCGGAAAAACTCGTATACCGAGCAGGCCTTATCCATCAGGGACACCAGGGCTGACTCCCGGAAATGAGGGGGGCGCAGGGTCAGGGGGAACATATGGCTGCGGATGATGTCTGTCTCGATGCCTGTGAGCAGCAGCTCCTTTTGTGCGTTTTCCAGGGCGATGGCAGGGTGGCGTGTCCAGTGGCCCTTGTGGGCGGGATCGCCGTCCTGGGCATCGTAAAAGAAATAGTCGTGGAACAGCGCCCCCCGCACCATCTCGTGCATGTGGAAAGTGGCAGGGGCGGCGGCAGCCAGCCGGTAGCTGTAATAGGCCACAGCCACGCTGTGGAGCAGCCGGGAGGTATTCCCATGCTGGGGGTATTGGGCAATCTGGGTCAGTCCGGAGCAGCGGGAAAGCTGTTCGTAATACTGGCAGAAAAGGGTGGCGTCAAAGCGCTGGCGGGAGGTTTTTGTCTTTCTCAAAGGGGCAGCTTCCTTTCTTCCGGTGGTTTCGTTTTTACAGTTTTATGAAACTATATGCATATAGTATACCACGTTTGCGGCCCGGGCGCAAGACGGGAAAAGCTGGGAACTTAGCCCCCCAGGTATGCCTTGCGGATTTCCTCGCTGGCGGCAAGCTCTGCCCCGGTGCCTGTCATAACCACCCGGCCCGACTCCAGCACATAGGCCCTGTCCGCGATTTGCAGGGCCATTTCCGCGTTCTGCTCTACCAGCAGGATGGTGGTGCCGGACTTGTGCAGCTCGGCAATGATGTCGAAAATCTGCTCCACCAGAATGGGCGACAAGCCCATGGATGGCTCGTCCAGCATGAGGAGTTTGGGGTGGCTCATCAGCGCCCGGCCCATGGCAAGCATTTGCTGCTCGCCGCCGGACAAGGTGCCTGCCACCTGCTTTTTCCGCTCCTCCAGCCGGGGGAACCGGGCGAATACGTTGTCCAAGTCCTCTTTCGATACCTTCCCCTTGCTGAAAGCCCCCATCTCCAGGTTTTCCAGCACTGTCATCTGCAGGAAAATCCGGCGGCCCTCCGGCACATGGGCCAGGCCCTTGGACACCAGCTTGTGAGGGGGCATTTTCGCCAGATCCAGGGAAGCGCCCTCCTCGGTGTAGGTGATGGCGCCGCTTTCCGGGCGGATAAGCCCTGTGATGGTATGCAGGGTGGTGGTTTTGCCCGCGCCGTTTGCGCCGATAAGGGCCACCACCTCCCCGGGGTTCACCTCAAAGGATACGTCCTTGATGGCGTGAATCTTCTCATAATATACGTTTATTTTGTCCACTTGCAGCATTTATTCTGCCCCCCTCTTGCCCAGGTAGGCTTCAATTACAGTGGGATTTGAACGGATGTCCTCCGCCGTACCCTTGGCGATAACCTCACCGAAGTTTAAAACGCAGATGCCCTCGCAGATGCCCATGACCAGCTTCATGTCGTGCTCAATAAGCAGCACCGCAATTTGGAACTTGTCCCGGATTTTCACAATATTTTCCATCAGCTCTGCCGTTTCCGCCGGGTTCATGCCTGCGGCAGGCTCGTCCAGAAGCAGCAGGCAGGGATCTGTGGCCAAGGCCCGGACAATTTCCAGCCGGCGCTGGGCGCCGTATGGGAGGTTCCCTGCCCGCCAGTTTGCCATATACTCCATGTTGAAGATGGACAAAAGCTCCATGGCCCGCTCATGGGCTTCCTTCTCCTTTTTCCAGTAGGAGGGCAGGCGCAGGACGCCTTCGATGGCGCTGTATTTCTTCTGGTTGTGCAGGCCGATTTTCACGTTGTCCTCTACGGAGAGGTTTGAAAACAGCCGGATGTTCTGGAAGGTGCGGGCAATGCCCATTTTGTTTATCTGGACGGTGGTTTTGCCGTGGGTGTCCATGCCGTTTAAGAGGATGGTGCCCCGGGTGGGGGTGTACACCTTTGTCAGCAGGTTAAAGACTGTGGTTTTCCCGGCGCCGTTAGGGCCGATAAGCCCGGCGATTTCCGTTTTGCCGATGGTGAAGTTAAAGTCGTTTACAGCCCGCAGGCCGCCGAAGTCCACCCCCAGGTGGCTGCATTCCAGCACAGGCGCGTGGCCCAGATCCCGTTCGGGGATAATAGAGTGGCTGGGCACCGGCACCATTTTTCCTTTTTCAAATTTCAGTTCAGGCATCCGCTGCGCCCTCCTTTCCTGAGGCTTTTTTGCGGGGCAGAAGCTTCCCGATGAGCGTGCGCACCTTCTGGCTGTTGGTGACAAGCATCATAAGGATAAGCACCACCGCGTAAATGAGCATACGGTAATCGGAGAACTGCCGCAGCCAGGTTTCCGGCAGGATGTAGAGCACGGTTGCCGCCACAATGCTGCCCAGCATGTTGCCCAGGCCCCCCAGCACCACGAACACCAGGATAAGGATGGAGGTGTTGAAGTCGAACTTGTTGGCGGTGACGGTATTCTGGCTTAAAGCGTACAGGGCGCCCGCGGCCCCTGCCATGGCAGCGGAGATGACGAAGGCCATCAGCTTGTATTTTGTGGCGTTGATGCCCACGCTCTCAGCGGCAATGCGGTTATCCCGCAGGGCCATGATGGCGCGGCCTGTGCGGCTGTCCACCAGGTTGAAAATGATGATGAGGCAGATAATGATAATCACAAAGCCTGAGGTGAGGGTGGAGATTTTCTGGATGCCAGAGATGCCGTTAGGGCCGTTTACCAGCATCATGCCCCCCTTCCCCAGGCCGATGTCCGGATTTAAAAAGCCGAAGCGCAGGCCCGAGGGGTTTTTCCCGATATAAAGGTTGGTCACCACGGTTTTAATAATCTCCCCAAAGGCCAGGGTGACAATGGCCAGGTAGTCTCCCTGCAGGCGCAGCACAGGCACGCCTACAATGACCCCTGCCGCCGCGGCCAGGACAGCGCCCACGATAAGCGCCAGAATCATGCGGCCCCAGGAGGGAAGGCCGGAATCTGCCAGGGCCATGGCGGCTGTGGCCCCGGAGAAGGCCCCCACGCTCATAAAGCCCGCGTGGCCCAGGGAAAGCTCACCTAAAACGCCTACGGTCAGGTTCAGGGACAGGGCGGCGACGATGTAGGCGCACATGGGCACCAGCAGGCCCTGGAGGGCTGAGGGCATAGATCCTGCCCCTATCACTGCCATGAGGACAATATAGGAAAGGATGACCACCCCATAGGTGATGAAATTCTTCCTTGCTTTTTTACGGATAATCAAACGTTTCATAGGCACCTCACACCTTCTCGCTGACTTTTTTGCCCAAAAGCCCGGTGGGCTTTACCAGCAGGATGACAATCAGCACCAGGAACACAATGGCGTTTGCCAGCTCTGTGGAAAGGTAGGCGCTGGAGAAAATCTCAATAACCCCCAGCAGGATCCCCCCCAGGAAGGCCCCGGGGATGGAACCAATACCGCCGAACACAGCGGCTGTGAAGGCCTTGATGCCGGGCATGGATCCGGTGGTGGGGATAAGCTTGGGATAGGCCGAGCAGAGCAACACCCCGGCAATGGCGGCAAGGGCCGAGCCAATGGCAAAGGTGAGGGAAATGGTGGCGTTTACGTTGATGCCCATAAGCTGGGCCGCGTCCTTGTCTTCACTGCAAGCCCGCATAGCCTTGCCTGTGCGGGTTTTCCCGGTGAAGAGGATAAGGCCCGCCATGATAACCAGGCAGGCGGCAATGGTTACCAGGGTCTTGTAAGGCACGAGGAGATCCCCACCTAGCTGGATGCCGCCGTTTCCGAAGATGGCGGGGAAAATGCGGGGGTTGGAGCTCCACATAAGCTGGGCGGCGTTTTGCAGGAAATAGCTTACGCCGATGGCTGTGATAAGCACCGCAAGGCTTGTCACCTGCCGAAGGGGCTTATAGGCAAACTGCTCGATGAGGATGCCCAGCAGGGTGCATACCAGCACCGCCGCCAGAATGCCCAGGATGGGGGACATGCCAAAGCCTGAGCAGATGAAGAAGCAGATATACGCGCCCACCATGATGATGTCGCCATGGGCGAAGTTCAGCATTTTGGCAATGCCATAAACCATGGTGTATCCCAAGGCGATGATGGCGTACACGCTGCCTAAGCTGATGCCATTGATAAGATTGTTGACGAAAGACAAGAATACCACCTCAAGTTTAAGGTCGCCTCCGGCGGCTCAAGGCGCTGCCGGAGAATACAAAATTTTGACAGATATAGCAAGAAGAGGGCCGCCGAACCGAGGCCAGCCCTCTTTGCTTGCTGCTTTGGAAAATAGTTTACAGATTAGGGCTTGTTTGAAAATAGAGAAAGTGCCGAATTTTTGAGACAAAACGGAGCGGTTTCAAGGCGGAAAACGCAAGACAGGCTGTCGCCTGTCGAGGATTTCCAACACAGAAAACGCACGTTTTGGACAAAAAGACGGTGTTTGCGATTTTTCAAACAAGCCCTAGTCCAGGCCCACGTAAACGCCGTCCTGGATTACCATGCCCTTGGGGGACTTGCTGACAGCGCCTGTCTCATCCCAGGTCATGTTCTCGCCGGTAAGGCCGTTATAGGAGAAATCTGCGCTTGTGAACTTGGCAATCAGCTTGTCGCACAGGTCGGAGGCGGAGATATCAGCGGCAATCTCCTCGTCCTTGATGGCGTTATAGATAGACCACACGCAGTCGTAGGCGTCGGCGGCAAACTGGTTGGGCACGTCGCCAAACTGCTCCTTGTAGGTGGAGACAAACTTACTGGTGGCCTCGTCGTCAGAGTCGGCGTTAAAGGGGGTCAGCAGCATAACGCCTTCCGCCAGGGAGGTGTCGAAGCCGTCCAGGGTGAGGATGCCGTCCATGCCGTCCACGCCGAACCACTGGGGCTTGTACCCCACAGAATCGGCCTGGATGAGGATCATGGAAGCTGCCTCATAGTACATGGGCAGGAACACCAGGTCTGCGCCATTATCCTTGGCGTCGGCAATCTGCACAGAGAAGTCTGTGGAGGTGTCGTCGGTGAAGGTGGTGGCGGACACCACCTGAATGCCCAGCTCCTGGGCCTTGCTGGCAAAGGAATTATAGATGCCGGTGGAGTATACGTCATCGTTCTTATAGATAACAGCTACCTTCTCCCCCAGTTTCTGGTCGTAAATATACTGGGCAGAGGCGGAACCCTGGTTGGGATCCACAAAGCACATCTGGAAGATGTTGTCCTTGCGGGGGATTTCCACTGTTTCTGTCAGGGGGTTCTCCACGCCGCCCAGCACGTCTGTGGAGGAGGCGGAGGGGGTCAGGAAGAAAATGTGGTCGTTATTGGCCTCGGTGGAGGTGGCCACAGCAGGCTTGGAGGTAACGGAACCCAGGAATGCCTGCATACCCCAGTCCTTCAGGGTGTTGTAGGCGGTAACAGCCTTTTCGGGGTCGTGTACGTCGTCCTCATAGCGCAGCTCGAACTGCAGGCCCCCCAGGGCGTTGATTTCGTCCACCGCAATCTGGGCGCCGTTTTTGGCGGCATTGCCGTAAATCGCCGCGCCGCCGGTAAGGGGCCCGGTGCCGCCGATTTTAATAGCCGCGCCGGTGCTTTCAGGGGAAGAACCTGTGCTGGCAGGCTGGTCTGCTTGAGAGGAGCTGCTGTCGCCGCAGGCGGCAAGGCAGGCCGCAACCATGAGCAGCGCAAGCCCCAATGCGAATAATCTCTTCTTCATTTCCTATCACCTTTCCTTTTCGGGGGCCGTTTCTTCATTTTCTGGCCCTCTTTCTCAAAAGAATGTCCCCGGGACAGCCGCCCCGGAGCGGGAAGCCGGGAAATGCAAGTTCCAGGATGGGAAATTGCATTTCTCTTTTTCCGTGTACATTATTATACTGAGATTTCGCCCGGCTTTCAATAGGAAATTTGCACAAATGTCTTGGTGCTGCTGGAGTTTCGGGCATACATTCTACCAAGCCCCCTGTCTCCTGTTTTGCAGCTTTTATGGGTCTGACATTCAAAAAATTTCTGTTTTGTAACCCTTTTCCCCTGTTTTCAAAAGGGTTTCTCCCCTTTGCACAGTATTTTTCACCTGCGCTCGCCTATTCTGGACAGATATGCGAAAGCCCCCATCCCGCCAAAAGCTAAGGATGGGGGCCTTGCCATTTTCCTGCAAACGCACAAAAGGCAGCGGGAATTACTCCACTTCTACCAGCTCATACTCCCGGGTGCCGTAGCCCAATTTGGCGGCGGCTTCGATGGTCAAAACGCCGTTGCGGCTTTCAATGCGCTCCAGCAGGTGGGCCTGGCCGGGATCGTCCTTGGCGGCATACACCAAATCCAGGCAGGCCTGGTCGATGGCGATGGGATCCAGGGAAGCCAGGATGCCGATATCCTTCATGCAGGGATCCTCTGCCACAGCGCAGCAGTCGCAGTCTACAGACATATTCTTCATTACGTTGATATAGGCGGCGTTGCCATGGAAGAACTCCACCACAGAGGCAGCCGCGTCTGCCATGGAACGCAGGAAGGAATCGTGGTCGGCAGTCCAGATTTCGTCGGGATTGCCGGCGCCATGGATATACGCCTTGCCAAAGGAGGAGGCCACGCCGATGGAAAGCTGCTTGATAGCCCCGCCGTATCCGCCCATGGGATGGCCCTTGAAATGGGACAGCACCAAGAGGGAGTCGTACTTCTTCAGGTTTTTGCCCACATAGTTCTTCTTGATTTGCAGGCCGTCCGGAATGTCCAGCTCCAGATCCGGGCCTTCCGCATCCAGCAGGTCAAAGTCGAAATACTCATCCCAGCCATGAAGGGAGATGGCCTTGAGGTGCTTTTCCGTAGTGTTGCGCTCTCCGTCATAGGCGGTGTTGCACTCGGTGACAGTGCCGTCTACAAAGTCCACTACAGGCTTCCAGAAATCGGGGCGCAGGAAATTCTGGTTGCCCACCTCGCCGGAATGCACCTTAATGGCGGTTTTGCCGGGCAGATCCTTTTGCAGAAGCTTGAAAAGCTCCAGCACCTTTTCGGGGGTGATGGTTTTGGAAAAATAGACCTTGGAACTCATACTGCTGACACTTCCTTTTATTATAATGGTATTTCTTTTCGGGCTCTCCATCCGGGCCGCGTCCCTTTTCCTGTATTCTAGCATGGCGGGCCTGTAAAAGCAAGGCATAGGGGAAGAATTTACATAAGGGTTTTCCCGGCGCGCTTTTCCGCCTGGGGGATTTCAGGAGAAAAAGACAGATTTTCTGTAGAATTTGGGAAAAACAGCTTGCCTTTATCTGGGGGGATTTGCTATAATATTCCATACAGAACAGGTGTTCCGCCGCCTCTCGTGGGGCGGCATGATTCTTTGTCACTTTACATAATCCCTGTTTGGAAAAGGAGCTGAACCTATGAAATTTTCCGCACGCATTCTTTCCCTGGCGCTGGCACTGGCCCTTGCCCTTTCCTGTGCCTGCCCTGCCCTGGCCCTGGAAAGCCAGGAGGAAATCGAAACAAAGCCTTTGACAGAGGCTGTCCCCGCTTTGGGGGAAATTCAGGCCACCCTGCGCCTGGACTATGCCCAAAAGCGCTCTGCCCTGCAAAACCACGACGTGAAGGCTGTCCTGCTTCAAAACGGCAGGCAGCTTGGTGCCCTGCCCCTGTGGGAAACAAACAGCTTTTCTGTGGGAGGGTATCCGGCACAGGTGGAGCTGAAAAACGCTGACGGCGGCCCGGACGGCACAGGCTGGCCCCGGTATGCCACGCTGTCTGTCAGCGGCCTGCCCCAGGGCAGCTATACCTTAGCCTTTTCGGGCCTGGGGTATAAGAGCTATTCCCACAACATCGTGCTGCAAAACTACTCCCAGCACCTGATTCTCGGCACCGGGGACACCACCTTCACCCTGGGGGACTTTAATCGGGACGGGCGGGTGAATGAGATTGACCGGGACCTGCTTTCCCAGCGGCTTGCCTCCACGGATCCCAGCCAGTATCCCACCTATGATTTGGACGGGGACGGCGCTGTGGGGCTGGCAGATTTGGCCTATGTCACCCGGAACATCAAGGCAACAGGCGCTGCGGAGGTGAAGAACACAGCCTTGCTGTCTCCCCCTGTGAACATAGCCGCCCTCACCTCCCTGGGGGCCTCCGCTTCCAGCGGGAGCCTGTCCGACCTTTTCACAGACAACGGCCGCAGCGTCAGCCTGGCGTCTGCCGGGAACACCCTGGATTTGCCCATTGACTTTGGCAGCAGCCCGGTGGAAATGTCCCAAATCACCATTGACGCGCCGGAAAACGGCGGCCTGGAAACAGGCACCGCCACTGTGGAATATACAGACGGCTCCAGCGAGCCGCTGTCCTTTAACGCCGCCCTGCCCGCCGGGGTTTATGCCATAGGCCGCGGCGACGGCCTGCGCACCATCACCCTGGAATTGGGCAAGCGGGTGCCTGTAAAGAAAGTTACCATCTCTGTCAGCAAAACCCCGGACGGCTATGTGACTGTGGAAACCATCCGGTTTTTAAAGGACATTGTGCCGGAAAACCCTGTGGCCCCTAACCGGCAGGTTACAGGGCTGACAGCGGCGGCGGGCCACGAGAAGGTCACCCTGAAATGGCGGGAGCTGCCCAATGTTACCGGATATCGGGTGGACTTCTGGCCTGTGGGGAAGGAAAGCAACCGCAGGAGCGTGCAGGCTTCTGTTCCCTATGCGGAGGTGACGGGCCTTGACAACCTGCAGGCCTATAAGTTCCAGGTGACCCCCACCGCCGAAGGCTGGACAGGGGATCCCTCCGACACAGTGGAGGCCACGCCCCAGCCCAGCAAAAAGCCGGACGCGCCGGACATGGTGCAGGTTACCGAGCTGGAAGGGGCTTTAGGCATTTCCTGGAAGGCTTCAAAAGCCGCCACCTTCTATGAGGTATATTACAAGGAGAAGAACGCCTCCGCCGCTTACCAGCAGGTGGGCGGCAGCCTGCGCGCCACCAGCGCCACCATCTCCAGCCTGAAAAACGGCACCCCTTACCAGCTTTATGTGGTGGCGGGCAACGAGGTTGGGAAAAGCGGGGCTTCCCGCATTTCAGAGGGCACCCCCAAGGCCGTTGTGTACGACCGTCCCGAGGGCCTTCCCTCTTCCGGGCTGCTGGACGCCGGGAAGATAGCCAGCATTAAGCTGGGGGCGCCGGGAAACTATGCCGGCAAGGAATATACGGCGGACAAGCCCTTTAAACCTGAGAACATGATTGACGGGGACTACCGCACCCACTGGACAGCCGCCAACTGGTATGGCAACGAGCATGTCATCACCACCTTTAAGGAGCCTGTGGATCTGCAGGCTGTGCTCTGGTCCCCCCGGCTGGACGGCAACTATCCCCGGTTCCTGCGGGCTTACAGCGTCCAGGTCTGGTATGAAGGGGAAAACGTGAATGGCCCAGGGCACCTGCTGGTGCCGGATCCCGCAAAGGGCGGCCAAGACAGTAACGGCGGCACTGCCGGCGGAGATGTTTTCACCTGGCCCACCATTCCCAACAAGAGCGCCATCCCCACCTCGAAATTTGCCATCCTGCCCTTCGGGCCTGCCAAAAAGGTTATCCAGATCAGCGTGGCGGTGGAGCAGGACGGGTATAATATTGTAAGCTGCTCTGAGCTGCTGTTTATGGAATATGATCCCGATCACTGCCTGCCGGACGAGATAAGCGCCCTGTTCGCAAACGAGCTGCGCACCCGGCTGCGCTCCGGGGTGACCCTGCAGCAGATAAACAGCCTGCGCACCCGGTTAAACAGCGATGAGCGCTTCTATTACCTGGACACCGCCACCCTGAAGGATGAGCTGGATCTGGCCCAGGAGCTGCTTTCCGGGCAAAGCACCGGCGTGGTGGTGGAAGGGATACAGTCCCGCAGCGCCAGCGCGGACAGCCAGAAGCACAAGCAGTCTGGCAGCGAACTGCAGCCTTTAGGCGTGGCTGCCAAGGCAAACCAGGAAATTACTATCTATGCCTCCGGCATCCCCAGCGGGGAGAAGGTTTCCGTATATGCCACCCAGTTTAACGCCGAGGCTTCCACCTGGCGCGCCCTGGCAGGCACTTTGGAAAACGGGCGCAACACCCTTACGGTTCCGAAAATCGGCAGCCAGAGCACAGAGCGGGGCGGCAGCCTGTATATAAGCTATGGAGGCGCCAGTCCCCACCTGATAAACCTCCATGTGCGCAGGGCCACAGACATCCCTGTGCTGGAGCTTTCCGGCTGGTATTCCATGACGGAACCTGCCCGGAAGCAGGTTATCAGCGACTATGTGGCAGAGCTGAACAGCTATATAGGCAAAGCCGGGGTGACGGAAAGCAACAAGACCACGAAATGCTTGAATGTGACGGAAATTTCCACCCCCACCATGCTTTTGTCCCTGCCTGCCCTGGCTGTGAAAAACAGCGCCCCCGCAAGCGGCCTGGCAGAGGCCCTTTATAACTCCGTCCTGGCCTGGGAGGACGTGATGTACATCTGCAACACCACCCAGGGCATTGACGGCGCATACAGCGGCAACACCATGCAGACGCGGCAGAACATCCGGTGTATGCAGATGTTCTCCGGTGCTTTCATGTATGCGGCTGGCAGCCACATCGGCGTGGGATACGGCTCCTCTGCCGGGCTTTGCGGCGGCGCCCCCATTGCAAGCCTGCCTTCCGGCGCTGCTGCCAACAGCCTGTTCGGCTGGGGCATTGCCCATGAAATCGGCCACAACATGGACAAGCTGGGCAAAGCGGAAATTACCAACAACCTGTATTCTTTAATGGTGCAGACCTATGACGGGAAGCAGGGCACCCTGCGCTCCCGCCTGGAGGCCAGCGGGAAATACCAGGGCATCTTCAACAAGACAGCCCAGGGCCTGCCCGGCGCTTCCAACGACGTGTTCGTGCAGCTTGGCATGTACTGGCAGCTTCATCTGGCCTATGACAACCAGTCCCCCACAGACTTCTACAACAGGTTCTTCAAGGCCTGGAAGGCCGGCACCTATACAGACGGCGTTGCCTCCCCCACCTATGATGAAAAGCTGGCCCTCACCGCTTCCGGGGTGGCAAACCGGAACCTGACGGCGTTCTTCACCCGCTGGGGCCTGGATTTAAGCAGCGCTGTGAAGGAAAAGCTTTCAGATTATCCGGCGGAAACCCGGGCTGTCTGGTACTTAAACGACCAGAGCCGCCGGGACAGGCTAAACGGGGTTTCCAGTTCTACAGCCAGCTTCTCTGCCTCTGCCGCTAAACGGGCGGGCAGCGACACGGAAATCCAAATTGTCATCACGCCTCCCAATGTCCGGAACCTGCAGGGCTATGAGATACAGCGGGACGGCAAGGCCATTGCCTTTGTGCCCAGCACCGGGGGCAGCGCTGTATACACAGACGTGATTGGCTCTGGAAACCATCTGGCCTTTACCTATACGGTAACGGCGTACAACACCCTTGGCAATGAAATCGGCAGGGCAAATGCCGGGCAGGTGCGCATTGCCTACGACAAAACCGTACCTGCGTCTGACTACACTGTTACGCGCAGCGGCAGCACTGTCACCTTTACCCTTCGCAGCGAGACAAGCGTTTCCGGCATCAAGCTTACCGGCAGCAGCCGTCCCGCTTCCGGCAGCTATACGGTGACAGTCACCCAGGCCGGGGGCAAGTCTGTAAAGGCCCGGGAGGGGAACTTCTCCACCGGCAACCAGGCTGTGGACGACAGAAACAGCTATCTCACCTATTTCAACAAGCCCGGCACCTCCAGCACAGACACCCGGGTGTGGACTTATGACGCAAAGACTGTTACAATTACCGGCATTCCCGCTGCCATGGCCTCGTCCGACATCCAGCTTATCAGCTATGCCGGGGACGACGTGTCCTTCCTGGAGGACCAGGGGGGCTTTATGGGCAGGCTGGAATCTGATTACCGCTATGGGGACGGCACAGGCGACGTTATCCCTGCCGGGACTTTAATCATCGCCGGCACCTACCGGGGGGATCCCGTATACAACACCCTGCGGCTGAAGGGGAAATTTACCAAAACCCAGGCCGTTACCAATGCCAGCGGCAGCGAGCAGGTGGTGGTGTCGGAGGAAATCCGGGACATGGACGGCTATGCCCTGCTGTTTGCGGAGATTCCGGAGGACAAGCAGGTAAGCGATATCAGCGACGGGCTGTTCATCTTCGTGCCCAACGTCCAGAAAGAGGCGGAGCTGCAGGGAGCCACCCACTGCGACGGGGTGAATCTGCTGCCCAGCCAGATTATGGTGGAGATGGTGCGCAAGGATAACCCGGACGGAACCGGGGGCCAGCGCACCACCGCCCAGACACTCTGGGCGCAAAGCCCTGGCGGCGATACCCTGCCTGTCATCCGGCTGGCGTAAGGCGAGCCTCATTTCCCGCAAGAGTACTTTACTTATATGAGAAAGGATAGGACATATCCATGAAAAAATGCAAGAAGCTGGGGGCGCTTTTGCTCTGCTGGGCCTGCCTGCTCAGCGTCCTGCCCCTGCCTGCCTCAGCCGCCGGCCTTTCCCTCACCTACCGCCAGACAGCCCAGGGCGCTGTGGTGCTGGGGCTTAGCGGCCTGGAAAGCGGCAAAACCATTTACGGCGTACAACTGGAGGTTACCCTGGCAGGCTCTTATGAAGCCTCCCAGGTGTCCCTCACCCCCGCCGACCCCCTGGCCTACAGCCCGAGGCACGCCGCGGCGGTTACCCACAGCCAGGGACAGACCACCCTTACCGTATACCTGGCCTCCCCTCTGGCCCTGAACAGCGGCTCTGCCCTTACCCTGGGGGGCTTGTCCGCAAACGGCATGGGGGTGATACCGGAGCGGGCCAAAGTGGCCCTGCTGGACTCCCAGGATATAGCAGGGGGCGTGGAGAACCTTTCCCTGGCAGAGGTGCCGGTGGTGCAGTCTACAGACAGCGAATCCCCTGACCTGCCCTTTGGGGAAAGCCACCCCATCACAGCCCCCCAGGCCCCCCATGGCTCCTACCAGGTGCTTCAGGCGGCCCGGGAGAACCAGGTGGTCACAGTGTACGTCCAGCCGGAAGCCGGATATAAGCTAGGCTCCCTGCTGGTGACAGACAGCAAGGGCCAGCCGGTTGCCATTCTGGACATGGGCAGCGGGCAGTACACTTTCCGGATGCCCGGCAGCGCTGTGAAGCTGGAGGCCATATTCGTCACAGCGGGTAATGTTTACCTGCCCTTCACGGATGTGAAGGAAAAGGACTGGTTTTACGCCTCGGTTCAATATGTATACGACCGGGGCATGATGCAGGGAATGGATGAAACCCACTTTTCCCCTGGGGTTGCCACCAGCCGGGCCATGATTGTCACCATCCTGCACAGGCTGGAAGGCTCTCCGGCGGCAGATTCCAGCAAGTTTACAGACGTGCCTGCCGGGCAGTGGTATACACAGCCTGTGGCCTGGGCCGCCGCCAACAAGCTGGTGGAGGGCTATGGGGACGGGCGCTTCGGCCCCACCCACATTATTACCCGGGAACAGTTTGTCACCATCCTGCACCGCTATGCTGTGATGAAGGGCTATGACGTTTCCGACTGGGCTGATCTTTCCCGGTTCCCGGACATCCAGAAGCTGGCCTCCTTTGCGGAATCCCCCATGCACTGGGCTGTGGGCTGCGGGCTGATTAACGGCATGGACGACGGCACCCTGGCCCCCAAGGGCAGCGCCACCCGCGCCCAGGCCGCGGCTATCCTCACCCGGTTCTGCGAAAGGAACGGTATGTAGTTTTATAATGGCAGACGAATAAGTCAGGCTGTCAAGCTGGCGGCTGGTATAGGCAGTTCAGCCGCTCAACGTGAAAATCTGGATGTACCGATTTTCACGTGCATTTACTATATTGCCTGCAGAAAGCCCCCCGGATTCCGGGGGGCTTTTTCATGGGCAAATCCCTCTTCACTGCACAAAAAAGCCGGGCGAAAGGCGGTTTCTGCCTTTGCCCGGTTCTTTGTACAGCTTATACTTTTAGTTCAGAGGGTCATCATAGCCATGGGCTTCCTTGAGCATCATGTCCTTGACCTTCATCAGGCGGATCTGGGTAGAGCGCTCGTTTTCGTCCAGCTTCATGGAGATGTATTTGATGTTTGCCTGCAGTTCAGGAATCATCACATGCTCCAGGGCGTTTACCCGGCGGCGGGTTTTTTCAATCTCCACCGCCATAAGCTGGCAGCCCTTCTCGCACTCGGCCAGGGCCAGCATGTCGGGGAACACGTCTGCCAAAGACTGCACCGCACCGTCCAGATCGCTGGAGGTGAAGGCGAAGCCATAGGAAAAGATGTCGTTCTGATCCGGCGTGCGGGTCTTAAACGTGAACTTGGGGATTTCCACGCTCATCACGTTTTCGGCCTCGCTCTCCAGAGAGACACGCTGCTTGGGGGCAAGCAGGGCGGTGTTTAAAACCTGATCCTGCATCCCAGCCCGGGCCAGAAGGAAATTCTTGTTGGCGGCCCCTATGCCCTCTTCCACACGTTCCCGCAGGCGCTTGTTTTCCCGCACCTTGTCCAGGAATTGGCGCATCAGCTCGTCGCGCTTATCCTTCAAAAGCTTGTGGCCCCGGGTGGCGGTTGCCAGCTTCTTTTTCAGGCGCGTCAGCTCCATGCGGGTGGGATTCACTTGTGTGCCGGCCAAGGGTCATCACACCTTTCCGTAATACTGGTCGAGGAACTTGTCATTGATACGCTTCAGCTCGCCTCTGGGCAGGATGGACAGAAGCTTCCAGCCCAAGTCCAGGGTTTCCTCAATGTCCCGGTTGGATTCATAGCCCTGGGAGACATATTCTGTCTCAAAGGCGTCTGCAAACTTGGCGTACAGCTTGTCAATTTCCGTCAAGGCAGCTTCGCCCAGCACCACCATCAGTTCCTTCGCTTCCTTGCCTCGGGCATAGGCGGCGAAGAGCTGGTTCATAGTGGCGGCGTGGTCAGCCCGGGTGCGGCCCTCGCCGATGCCCTTGTCCTTCAGACGGGACAGGGAGGGCAGCACGTCGATGGGCGGGGAAATATTCTTGCGGTACAGCTCGCGGCTCAGGATAATCTGGCCCTCGGTGATGTACCCGGTCAGGTCGGGGATGGGGTGGGTCTTGTCGTCTTCCGGCATGGACAGAATGGGAATCATGGTGATGGATCCATTCTTGCCCTTCTGGCGCCCGGCGCGTTCGTACATCTGGGCCAGGTCCGTATACATGTAGCCAGGATAGCCCCGGCGGCCCGGCACTTCCTTACGGGCAGCGGAAACCTCGCGCAGGGCGTCGGCATAGTTTGTAATGTCGGTGAGGATAACCAGCACGTGGTAATTCTTCTCAAAGGCCAGGTACTCCGCGGCGGTTAAGGCCATGCGGGGGGTGGCGATACGCTCAACGGCAGGGTCGTTTGCCAGGTTCACAAACATAACGGTGCGGTCGATAGCCCCTGTCTCCTTAAAGCTTTCCACGAAGAAGTTGGATTCCTCGAAGGTGATGCCCATGGCGGCGAACACAACCACGAAGGGGTCATTGGTGCCGCGCACCTTGGCCTGCCTTGCAATCTGGGCGGCAAGCTGGGCATGGGGCAGGCCGGAGGCTGAGAAGATGGGCAGCTTCTGGCCGCGCACCAGGGTGTTCAGGCCGTCGATGGCGGAAACACCGGTCTGGATAAACTCCTGGGGATAGTTGCGGGCGGCGGGGTTCATGGGCAGGCCGTTGATGTCTGCCCGGCGGTCGGGCAGGATGTCCGGGCCGCCGTCAATGGGCCGGCCCAGGCCGTCGAATACGCGGCCCAGCATGTCCTCGCTGACCCCCAGCTCCATGCTGCGGCCTAAAAAGCGCACCTTGGAGTTAGAGAGGTTGATGCCGGTGGAGTTTTCAAAAAGCTGCACCAGGGCGTTGCCCTCGTTAATCTCCAGCACCTTGCAGCGGCGCTTCTCGCCGTTAAACAGCTCAATTTCCGCCAGCTCGTCATAGGCCACGTTTTCCACGTCGCGCACCAGCATCAGGGGGCCGGCAACCTCTTGGATCGTCCTATATTCCTTGGGCATCAGAATTCCTCCTTTGCCTGTTTGGCGTCATAAAGTTCCTGCTCCAACTGCTTGGAAACCTCATTAAAGACTTCCTTCACCTTCTCAGGCTCTGTGTACTTGAAGCGGCCAATCTGTTCCCGCACAGGCAGGTCTATCAGGGTGTTGATATCGGCGCCCTCGCTTAAAGCCTCGGCGGCCTTCTCATAGTAGGCAATGATAAGCTGCATCATGTCATGCTGCTTCTCCAGGGAGGTGTAGGTGTCGATATCATCGAAGGCGTTCTGATGGAGGAAGTCCTCGCGGATAGACCGGGCGGCTTCCAGCTTCAGGCGGTCAGGGGCGGAGAGGGCGTCCATGCCAACAAGCTGCACAATTTCTTCCAGCTCGGACTCGTCCTGCAGAAGACGCATCAGCTTGTTGCGCAGCTCGATCCAGTCCTCCCCGGCGTTTTGGTTAAACCAATCCTGCATGGTGTCCATGTAGTTGGAATAGCTTGTAAGCCAGTTGATGGCAGGGAAGTGCCGCTTGTAGGCCAGGGAGGAGTCCAGGCTCCAGAACACCTTGACAATGCGCAGGGTGGCCTGGGAGACAGGCTCGGAAATGTCGCCGCCGGGAGGGGATACAGCGCCGATAACGGACAGGGCGCCTTCCCGGTCGCCGGAGCACAAGGTCATCACGCGGCCCGCGCGCTCGTAGAACTGAGCCAGGCGGCTGCCCAGATAAGCAGGGTAGCCTTCTTCGCCGGGCATTTCTTCCAGACGGCCGGACATCTCGCGGAGGGCCTCTGCCCAGCGGGAGGTGGAGTCGGCCATGAGGGCTACGGAATAGCCCATGTCGCGGAAATATTCGGCAATGGTAATGCCGGTGTAGATGGAGGCCTCCCGGGCCGCCACAGGCATGTCGGAGGTGTTGGCAATCAGCACCGTGCGCTTCATCAGGGACTGGCCTGTTTTCGGGTCAACCAGCTCGGGGAACTCGTTGAGCACGTCGGTCATCTCGTTGCCGCGCTCGCCGCAGCCGATGTAAACCACGATGTCGGCCTCAGCCCACTTGGCAAGCTGGTGCTGCACAACAGTTTTGCCGCTGCCGAAGGGGCCGGGCACAGCCGCCACGCCGCCTTTTGCAATGGGGAACAAAGTATCCACCACCCGCTGGCCTGTAATCAGGGGCATGTCGGGGGACAGCTTCTGCTTGTAGGGACGGCCGCGGCGCACAGGCCACTTCTGCATCAGGGTTACCGGCACGTCCTTGCCGTCTTTGGTGGTGACGGTGCAGACGGTGTCTGTGACCACATAGCTGCCGCCTTTTATCTCCTTGATGGTACCTGTAATGCCAGGGGGAACCATAATTTTGTGGGAGACAATTTCAGACTCCTGCACAGTGCCGATGATGTCGCCGCCGGAAACCTCGTCGCCGGCCTTCATGGCGGGCACAAACTCCCACTTGGCGTCCCGCTTTAGGGAGGGGACTTCCACGCCTCTGGACAGGTTGTTGCCCGCAACCTTCATAATATCGTCCAGGGGGCGCTGGATGCCGTCATAGATACTGCTGATAAGGCCAGGCCCCAGCTCCACGCTCATAGGCTCGCCGGTGGATTCCACAGGCGCCCCGGGGGCAAGGCCGGAAGTCTCCTCGTAAACCTGGATGGAGGCTTCGTCGCCATGGATCTCGATGATCTCGCCAATCAGGCGCCTGTCGCTGACGCGCACCACGTCGAACATGTTGGCGTCGCGCATACCCTTGGCGATGACGAGAGGTCCGGCCACTTTTTTGATAGTGCCTTTACTCATGTTTCTCGATCACCCGTTTCTCGATGATTTTATTGTACAGCTTATTTTTGGTTAAAGATAATATCAGAGCCTACGGCCTGCTCTACCGAGCGCTTCACCATATTGATGCCAAGCCCTGTGTTGCCATGCACCCCGGGGATGGGGATAACGGCGGGCAGCAGGTTTTCCCGGCAGCGCTCCAGCTCGGGAGCCAGCTCTTCTGCCATGGCCTCGGTGATATACACAATGCCATAGTTTTGATCGCACAGGTTCCGCAAGGCCCTGGCCCCGTCCTCGGGGGTGGACACCGGGAACACTTCCAGGCCCAGGGCGGCAAAGCCGTAAATGCTGTCCCGGTCGCCTAATACGCCAATCTTATACATACATATCCCTCAGCCTTTCCCGGATAACCCCGTCGTCCAGCTCGTTAAGCTTGCCGGAGAGGATAATCCGCACAGTGTTCACCTCATTCTGCCGCGCCAATACATAGGCGAACAGAGGGCCTACTGTGAAGGGGTTGCGCTTTTGCTCTTTAATCAGATCCATTACCTGATCGTCGCACCACTTTTCAAAGGCTGAATAGGATTCCTTCAGCTTTTCAGCGGCCCCGCTGTAGGGCGTGGCGGCAAGATACCCGTAGATATCTTCCACGCTTTTGCAGGCAGCGGCGGAAAGGGAGGACACGTCCAGGGTGCCGCAGGGGGCCAGGGCCTGGTCGATAAAGGCTTTGGACTTGCCTGTTTTGCAGGCGCGCACCGCAGTCTTAATGTTGGAGACAGCCACCCGCAACTGGGCATACTGCTCCAAAAGCTCGTTTTTGCTGTCCTTGCCGCACTGGAGGATGCCTGTCAGGCAGGCCCTGTCCAGGATTACGTCGCACAACTGCCCGTCGCCAGTCTGCAGCAGCACATGGTATGCCTCGTCCGCTGCCTCCGCCATTTGGGGGGGCAGGGATGTGAAGTCGTTATCCTTCACACAGCGCACCATCGCCTGGGGGTCAATGGAACCCCCGCTCAGGAACACGTTCTGGGGCTGGGTGTCTGTTACCACGCACTTGACCGCAGCCTTGAGGTTGTTGTAGTCGATAGGGTACAGCAGCACGGAGAAGGGCGCCAGGTCATCCGTCAATTCCCGGATGAAAGCCCAGGTCTTTTCCTCCTCTGCCGCAAGCAGCGCTTCGGCAGAGCTGCCGCCGCTCCAGCCCTTGTCGTTCAGCACCCGCAGGCACTCGTCGAACCCCCTGCAGGCCATGAGCTGGTCGATGTCCTGACGGCCCAGCAGGGCAAGCTCTCTCGAGCGCACCCGCGCCACCGCGTAGATAAAATCGTCACTCATAGATGGGAATTCCTTTCTTTAGGGGGATTTATGCCGGGAACAGCAGCCTGCCGGCAGCGTCCCGCAGTGCGTCTGCGGCATCTTCAAAAACCGCCCGGAAGGTGCAGTTGATATCCATGCCCCCATACACCAAAAGGAACCCGCTTTCTATATCGGCAGGCGCAGGGGAAATGTGCATGTCGGCTTCCGGAACAGCCTGCTTCAAACGGGCGAGAAAATCGCCGGGCAGGCGCTTTAAATCCTTCTGGTTCAGCCGCAGCTCTCCCTGGCCCTTTTGGGCGAAGCGCTTGTAAAGCTGCAGGAGCGTGTCGAAATACTCCTTGTCCGGAGCCTCCTCCAAGGAAGCCCTGGTTTCTTCAATGGCCTCCCCAATGAGGCTCTGCTTAAAGGAAAGCATCTGATTGCGTTTTTCAAGTTCCGCGGCAGACTGCGCCCGTTCCCGGATGTCCTTTGCGTCCTGCTCGCCCTTTTGCAAAATGGCGTCAGCCTGGCGCTTTGCCTCCTCCTGGGCCTCTTTAGCAGCCTTTTCAGCCCGCTCTTTTGCCCCGGCGAGGATTTCGGAAGCCTCCTGCTGGGCGTCTCCCGCGATTTGGTTGATGATCGATTCCAGTCCGGTCATCCCTGTCCCTCCTCTCTCTCAGGTTTCAGCGGGTTCCTCATACGGACAGGCCGCCAATGCTGGTGATGGAGAGGATGGAGATGAGCAGGGCCAGAACCGCGTAGGTTTCCACCATGGCGGGGAAGATCATGGACTTACCAAACTGGTCGGGGCGCTTTGCCACCAGGGAGATGGAGGACACAGCAGCCTTTGCCTGCCATTTGGCGGACACCAGGCCTACAATTGCCATGGGCAGGCAGGCGGCCAGGTACAGCAGGCCCTTAGCCAGGGTCAGGTCGGCGCTGCCGCCCAGAATGCCGATTTGGGTCAGGGTGACGAAGCCGATGAGCAAGCCGTAAATGCCCTGGGTGCCGGGCAGGAGCTGGAGAATCAGAACCTTGCCGAACTGGGAGGGGTCTTCTGTTACAACGCCCGCGGCGGCCTGGCCGGTCATGCCAACGCCGATGGCGGAGCCGATGCCGCCCATGAGTGCAGCCAGCACAGCGCCGGCCAGCGCGAACACAATGCCTAACTGATCCCAATTGAATACTAAGCTAGAGATGTCCATTTTACTTTTCCTCCGTAATCTTAAAGTATTTTGTCTTAGCGGCAAAAGGCTCGAACTTCCGCCCGCCGCCCTCATAGAATTTGCCGAAGAACTCCACATACTGCAAACGGTTGGTATGCACGTATGCGCCCAGCAAATTGATGAGCAGGTTGAGAACGTGGCCTATGATAAAGACCAGGATGAACAGGATGGCTCCTACAACGCCGCCCCCTGCCATGGTGCCCAGCATGTTGAACACGTTGGCAATAACGCCGGTGGCAAGGCCTAAAGCCAGCAGGCGGGAATAGGACAGGATGTCGGAAAGCCAGCTTGAAACACCGTAAAGCCCGTAAAGGCCCTTTAAGAGGCGCTTTACGCCTTTGCTCTCCCGGCCGCTGGTGGCAATGATGCCCACCGCGCCAATAGCTGCCAGTACAATGGCGATGGTGCTGACGATGGAGGGGATGGCTAAATCCAGGCTCATCATATCCTGGAACATGTCGCTGCCCACCAGGGCAATGATAAGGCCTCCCACCAGCATATACCAGAAGCCCGAATCATACAGGGCGTCGGCATATTTCCCGCGCTTTGCATACTGGTAAATCTGCATGGCCAAGCCGGCGAACAAATGGATGATGCCCAGCAGGAAGCTGAACAGCATCAGCCGCATGGGGTCGCTTAACGGGGCGAACCACAGGGGCGGCGTTAAAGACGGGATGTTGTCTACAGAGGGGATGTTCGAATAGTATCCGAAGAAGGTGTGGGCGATGGTATCCACCGCGTTGCCAAAATAGCTGCCGAACATGACGCCCCAGAACATTGTGGACACGCCGCAGAAGAAGAACATGCGCATGGTCTTGCGCAGGCCCGCTTCTATGTTTTTAAACTTTAAGAGCACGATGGCTGTGCCCAGGGCAATGAGGAAGCCATACCCTGCGTCTGACAGCATCATGCCGAAGAGCACGTAATAAAACACGCACATGACCTTGGAAGGGTCAACCTCCCACTTGCCAGGCAGGCTGTAGCCATCAATGACGCTTTCCACAGCAGAAGCAAAGAAGCCGTTTTGCAGCTTCACCGGCAAGTCCTCGTCCTCAGAGGGGGTCTCCAGCTCTACAAAAGCTTTATACTCCTCCTCAAGCTGCTTTTGCAGCAGGGGGGCTATGTGAGCGGGCACAAAGCCCGTCAGGTAGAACACATGGGGGCTTTGCCACAATTCCCCCAGCACCTGGTATTTATCCCGGCGCATGGTGAAATAATCCGCTGTAAAGAGCAAGGCCTCCCGGTCGCCGGCAAAAGAACGGATTTCCGCTTCTGCCTTTTCGATCTCCCTCCGGGCATTCCCAATGCGGCCCTTCAGCTCCTCCACGCGCTCTGCGGGAGCTTTTTTGGAGGGGGCCGCCGGGTACGTAAAGCCCATGCCCCGCAAAGCGCCCTCCACTTCATTTGCGTGGCTGCTGTGGCACATCACGAAAACGCAGGTTTGCTGCGCCTGGGCGCTTACCACCTCCACCGTAACGGAGGAAACCTTTGGCAGCGCCTGGGCCAGCTTATTCTTTAAATCCGCTTCCGGCACTTCCTCCGGGAAAGAGCCGATAAACACGGCTGTGGATCCTGTGCCCTTTGTGCGCATGGAAATGTCCAGCCCCAGCCAGGGGGCAAGGCTCTCAATTTGCGCTTCCAGCCGCAGGATTTCCGCCTGTTCGTCGGCAACCTTCTTGCCCAGCGCCCCAATGCGGGAAGCCTTTTTCGTCACTTCCGGGGCCTCTTTGGCGGTCTGATCATACTGCTTGGCGCTGATGGCTGTGCGCCCCTCCAGCATGGAGAGCATCCCCTTCTGGGGCGGGGCGTAGCTGTCCAGCACCGTCACAGCGTTGGTAATAAGCTGTACGTTCTTTTCAAATGTCTGCTTTGCGGAGGCAGTGTCCGTTTTGGAGAAAAGCTCCTCGGCGGTGTCCGGGGAGTTTACCTCCACGGCGCCTTTGCGCTGCAGCATTTCCAGGATTTTTTTGCGGTTGTTTTTCAGCGCATATATATGTATACGCTTCATTTCCACTACCGCCATCTGCATCGACCTCCTTTAGGGCTGCCCCAAAACGATTTTCCGGATCTCCCCCGCCACCTTCTCGCGGGCCTTTCCGGCACTGGCTTGCAGGTCTGCCTGGGTATCCGCAAGCGCCTGCGCAGACTGGGCGTGCAGCTTTTCCGCGTCTGCGCGGGCTACGCCCCGCAGCACCTCGGCCTTTTTCCTGGCCTCCTTCACCGCGCCCGCAATGGCTTCTTTGCCCTGCTCCACGGCTTTTGCCACTAGCTGTTCGCCTTCCTCTTTGGCACGCAGCACCGTCTGGCGGGCATCCTGCTCCGCCTGGTTTACGGCCTGCATGGTGTCTTTTGCCAAAACTTCTCACCTCCTGCAAAAGAATGCTTATGCCGCCTTCCCGGGAAAAAGACGCTCGGAAAGGCTGCCTAAAAAAAACGGAATATTTTAGGCGCGCATTACTTTATCATTATACACTCCGCCTATGAAAAAGTAAAGGGCAATACTGGGTAGAATCCTGAAAAATGTCAATTTAAAAAAACGCCTACAGCCGCGCGAAAGCTGGGTTTCCCGGCGGCCGGATGAGCCTCCTGCACAAAACGCCTAAAATCCGCCTTTGTTTTTCGGCGTTTTTCCCAGAGGCTTTTGGATGGAACAAAAAGCGCCCCCGGCCCTATGCCGGAGGCGCTGCCCGCTTTGCGGGTTATTTTTACTCAGTCTCTGAACTTTCAGCGGCAGAACTTTCCCCGTCCCCGCTGGAAGAGGGGGCTACGGAAGCGCCGGTCTGGTTCTTATCTGTCACCACATCGTCTACCTTGACGCGGCCGATGGCCTTTTCATTGACCTCCACGCCGTTAAGGGCCTTGCCTTGCTCCAGCGCATACTCGTTGAACTCGTTGCCCTTCATTTCCACCAGCAGGTCTTCCTTCTGGGTGGCATCCTCCATAACTTCCTTGAAGCGATCCTCCAGGGAAAGCTTTTGCAGCAGGTAGATGCCCATATCCACCTCAAGCACTTTAGCTTCATTGTCCTTCATGTCGGGCAGCGCGCCGGAGATGTTGGGGTGCATTTCGCTCTTTTTGGCGGCGCCAGGCGTTTCATGCTGGGGCGTGGTCTGGGTTTCATAGGAATAATCCGTGTACGCTTCCGAGAAGGTGGTTTCCCCGCTGTTGATCTTGTCGGCATACTCGTTTATGCTGTCCAGCATATCCTGCTTTTCCTGGTCTGTAAGGGCCACGCTGTTGCCATCTTCGTCCATTTTGCTCTTGGACACGTACATATACTCATAGCTGTCATAATTCTCTTTGTAGTAGTCCAGCATTTCGCTTTCAGAAAGCTCTTTCTCGCCGCCCTCGCCATACATGGCCAGCATGACCAGCCGGGCGCGCACGTTGTGCTCGGCATAAGCCTTTTTAAAGGACTCTTCGGAAACGCCCATGGCCTCCAGCCTGCTCTTAAAATAGGGCCAGTAAGTGGAAGCGCCGGTTTCAATGGCGGTCAGGTCGCTGGTCTGCATCTCCAGGCCCAGCTCCTCAAACTTGTCGCAGATAAAATAGTATGCGCCCACATAGGCCAAAGCCCTGTCCTTCATCCAGTCTTTAGACTTCTGCCCGTCAATTTCCCCTTCCAGGATCTTGTCGGTTGCCGCCACCCGGTTGCCGGCCTCGGTGTAAGCGCTGCTGAGGTAATAGATGTACGCGCCAATGGGCATCACGTCATCGCCGTGTTTCGCGGCCCAGGTATCGTCCTCGCTGTAGCAGGCCCCACAGCTTACCGCCAGGCACAGGGCCAGGCACAGGCAGAGGGCTTTTTTCAAAACATTTCTCATGGGTATCATGCCTTTCACAGTATTATAGGTTTTAAAATTCCGTATTCTGGCAAAACATGCCGTACCCGCTTATTATACAGCAAAATGCCCTGGTTGTCTACTGTTTATTTCGCTTTTCGCTTTCCCGGCTGTCCAGCAGCCCGTACACATAGGTGTCTTTCCAGAGGGGCCGCCCGTTTTCGTCCTTCCAAAAATAGACATTCTGCCGCAGGCATCCCTCCCGGGCAAAGCCCAGAGATTCCAGCAGCCGCCAGGAGGCCCTGTTCCGGGGGTCGCATTCGGCAAAGACGCGGTGCGCCCCCTGCTCAAACGCCCGCCCTATAAGCGCCCGGCAGCTTTCAGCGGCAAAGCCCTGGCCCCAGTACCGGCGGTTAAACACATAGCCCATTTCCAGGCTTTCAAAGTCCCGCCTGCCCAGGTACACGTTGCCAATCAGCTTTCCTTCCGCTTTCAGCTCTACTGCCGTCATCTCCTCTGTGGAGACACGCCAGGCCAGATCCTCCCGGCATTCCTCCAGGGTTTTGGGCTTATACGGCTCAAAGCGCACCACCTCCGGGTCGGAGAGGTACTCGAACAGATCCTGCAGGTCGCTTTCCCGGTAGCGGCGCAAAATCAGCCGTTCTGTTTCCAGAATCGTATCGTTATGGTCCATGATGCATCCTCCTAAAATTCAAGATAGTTCTCCTGATCCGGTTAGGGCTGCATCCCACAAGTTTGTGCATAGCTAAGATGTTGATACTTTTTCCTCCCATTTCACGAAAGTCTGGCAAAAAGTATATCATTTCCCCTCTGCCCTGTCAACAGGGCCGCCTGCCTCTTCCATGGCGGAGAGGACTTCCGAAAGCGCCTCCAAGGGTTCCCTGCCCTGAAGCTTTACGCTGAGGTACGGCCTGCTGCCCGCGCTTAACAGCACCCGGCCCTGCATCAGCTTTATCAGCGCGCCCACCTGGCCCATGTCAAGCTGTGCCACGTACAGCAGGAGGGCCTCCCCCTGCTGCTTCACCTCTGTTATCCCCAGCCGGGAGGCGGTGTTCCGCAGCAGGGCAATGTCGATAAGCCCCTGGACAGCCGGGGGCGGGTCGCCAAAGCGGTCGATAAGCTCGTCTGTCACGTCCATGGCGTCGGACTCTGTCTCCACCTCGGCAATGCGCCTGTACACGTCCAGCCGCAGGTTCAGGCTTTCGATATAGCTTTCCGGGATGTGGGCCTGCACCTGCATATCCACCAGGCACCCTTCGTCCACCGGGCGCTTCGGCTCTTCCCCCTTCATCAGGCCCACAGCCTCGCTTAACAGCCGGATATACATGTCATACCCCACGGTTTCCATGTGCCCGTGCTGCTCACCGCCTAAAATGTTCCCGGCCCCCCGGATTTCCAAATCCCGCATGGCGATTTTAAAGCCGGAGCCAAATTCTGTAAACTCCCGGATGGCGGAAAGCCGCTTCTGGGCAATTTCCGTCAGGGCCTTGTTGGGAGCATAGGTGAGGTAGGCATAGGCCCTGCGGTTGCTGCGGCCCACCCGGCCCCTGAGCTGGTGAAGCTGGGAAAGGCCCATGCGGTCGGCGTTGTCGATGATGAGGGTATTGGCAGTGGGCACGTCTACCCCTGTTTCAATAATGGTGGTACACACCAGGATGTCGATTTCGTGGTCTAAAAGCTGCCGCCACACCTCGGAAAGCTCCTCCTCGTTCATCTTGCCATGGCCGATGCCGATTCTGGCCTGGGGCACGTTCTGCTGGATGCGGGCCGCCACACGCTCTATGGAGGCCACGTCGTTATGGAGGAAATACACCTGCCCGCCCCTTCTCAGCTCCCGGAAAATGGCGTCATTTATCACGCCCTGGTCGTATTCCAGCACATAGGTCTGTACCGGGTGCCGGTCGTGAGGGGCTTCTTCAATTACCGACATGTCCCGTATGCCGGAAAGGGCCATGTTCAGGGTGCGGGGGATGGGCGTGGCGGAAAGGGTGAGCACGTCGGCAGACTTGCACAGGGTTTTCAGCTTTTCCTTCTGGGCCACCCCAAAGCGCTGCTCCTCGTCGATGATGACAAGGCCCAGGTCTTTAAAGCCCACGTCCTTGCTCACCAGGCGGTGGGTGCCCACAACCACGTCCACACTGCCCCTTTTCACCCGGCGCAGGATTTCCTCCTGCTGCTTTGGCGTGCGGAAGCGGGACAGCAGCTCCACGTCTACAGGGAAGCCCTCCATGCGCCTTAAAATGGTCTGGTAATGCTGCCAGGCCAGGATGGTGGTGGGCACCAGGATGGCGCACTGCTTCCCGGCAGTGATGCATTTGAAGGCTGCCCGCAGGGCCACCTCTGTTTTGCCAAAGCCCACGTCCCCGCATAAAAGCCTATCCATGGGGGATTCCTTTTCCATATCGTCCTTGATTTCCCCCACGCACCGGAGCTGATCCTCTGTTTCGTCAAAGGCAAAGCGGTTTTCAAAGTCCCGCTGCCACTCCCCGTCCGGCGGGAAGGCATAGCCTTTTTCCTGCATCCGCTGGGCATAAAGCTGTATCAGCTCCCTGGCGATGTCCTTCACCGCCGCCCGCACCCGTGCCTTCTGCTTCTGCCACTCCTGGCCCCCCAGCCTGTGCAGCTTCACCCCCGCGTCCTCCCGGGGGCCGATATACTTGCTCACCATGTCAAGCTGGGTGACAGGCACATAGAGGGTGTCGCTTTTGGCATAGCGCACCTTGATATAATCCTTTAAAATGCCGTTCATCTCCAGCTTGTGGATGCCCTCAAAAATGCCGATGCCATGGGCGGCGTGAACAACATAATCCCCGGGGGAAAGCTCGGAAAGGGAGGAAATTTCCTTGCTGTTTTTGTCCCGCTTCTTTTTTTTCTGCTTCACAGCCCCCAGCCGCCCATGGGTTAAAAGGGAAAACTGGGCGTTTGGCAGGTCGAACCCGGCGGAGAGGGTACCCTCCGTCACTGTGACTGTGCCCTTCTGGCAGGTGGAGGGGGATTCCACATAGGCCGCGGGCAGACCCGCCTGCTTTAAATCCTGGGCCAGGGCCTCCCCTGCCCGCCTGGTGCCGGAAAGCACCACGCAGGCCCGTTTTTCCCGCAGCAGGGCGGACAAATCCTCCATAAGCAGCTCCACGCCCCCGCCCCACACCGGGAACTGCCGCACCGTCATGTTTACAAGGGTGCGGGTGGGCACCTCATAGCTGCCCCGGGCGAACACGTCCAGAAACAGAGCCGGGGTGCGCTCCGCCTGGGAAAGGGCATATTCCCAGGTTTCTGAGAACATGTCAAGGCCCTTGCACAAAAGCCCTTCCTCCAGATAAGCCTTTACATCCTCCCCCCACTGCCACAAAGTGGTGCGCATACGCTCCTTCAGCTTATTCCCTTCGGAGAAGAAAAGGAGGCTGGTTTCAGCAGGGAAATAGTCAAAGAGGGTGGCGGGCTTTTCATACACCAGGGAGATGAATTTATCCATAGAGCCAAGGTGCAGTCCGTCTTTTAGCTTTTGGGCCTCCCCCTCCAGCACTTCCCGGGCCTTGGGCGCCCGCTTCCCCCGCAGGGAGGCTGCAAGCTTTTCTATCTTTTTTATAAGCGCTCCGGTGTTTTTCGGCAGCACCTCCACGCAGGGGGCTAAGTCCACCCTGCCCGCAGGCTCTGTGCGCCGCTGGCTTTGGGGATCGAAAAAGGAGATAGAGTCAATTTCATCCCCCCAGAACTCCACCCGCACAGGCTCCCGGGCGCTGGGGGAGAAGAAGTCCACAATGCCGCCCCTGTGGGAAAACTGCCCGGTGCCCTCAATCTGATCCTCCCGGGTATACCCGCAGCTTACCAACGCTCCCAGCAACTCCTCCGGGGAAAGGCGCGCCCCGGCTTCCAGGGCAAACAGCCGGGAGGAAAGCTCTTCTGGGCCTAGGGTGTATTGCAGGGCCGCGTCCATGCAGGCCACCACGCAGTCGCACAGGCCGCTTTGCAGGCTGGAAAGGGCTTCTATCCGAAGCTGCTCATATTCATGGGAGGCTCCCGCTGTGTCCCGGAAGTTAAAGTCCCGCAAAGGATACTGGGCCACCCGCAGCCCCAGGGCCGTTAAGTCCTGGGAAAACCGCTGGCCCTCCCCCTCGTCCGCCGCAATGACCAGGGCCTTGCGCCCGGTTTCCCGGCACAGGGAGGCTATTACCAGGCATTTGTGTATCCCGGAAAGCCCTGTTACAGCCCCGGGCAGGGCGCCCGCCCGCACCGCCCGGCTGAGATTCATATATTCCGGGGAGTGTTTCAGCGCGTTAAAAAGAAATTTCATGGCTCCTCCTTGGTTGGGGCAAAGCCCCGGCTTCCGCATAAGGAGCCTTTTCCTGAAAAGGGCTTCCTTATGCCTCCTCCAAAAACCTTTGTGCTTCAGCTATTATACAGATTCATGGCCCTGTCCAGCTCTCCCTTGGCGATAAGCTCGCAGGCGGCGCAGGCGTTTTCCAGGGCTGTGCCCAGGGCTTCCCGCTCCTTGTCTGTAAATTTGGACAGTACCCAGTCCGCCAGGTTATAGTCGGGATGGGGCTTCTGGCCCACCCCGATTTTTATCCGGGGAAACTGATCCGACCCGGAGAGATAGATGATATTCTTCATGCCGTTGTGGCCGCCGGCGCTGCCCTTGCGGCGGATGCGCAGGCGCCCCGGGGGCAGACTGATATCGTCAAACAGAATGAGCACCCGCTCCGGAGGCAGCTTGTAAAAGGCCATGGCCTCCTGCACAGCCTGCCCGCTCAGGTTCATAAAGGTGCCGGGCTTTAAAAGCAGGGCGCGCCTGCCGCCCAGGGTACACTCCCCCACTGTGCCTTTAAATTTTATCCGCTTTATTTCCGAATGATGCTTTTCCGCCAGCAAATCCAGGGCCATAAAGCCCGCGTTGTGCCGGGTGTTTTCATATTCCCTGCCGGGGTTTCCCAGCCCCACCGCCAGAAAATCCACCGGGCCTGCCGCCGGTTTCTTCCAAAAGGGCATAAAAGCCCTCCTTTCCGCCATATGCAACGCCTGACGGCGGATAGGGACTGCACCCCACCCGCCTGCGTTGTTCCTCTTTACTTTCCGCGCCCTTAAAAAAGTCCGCGCCCCCATTTTCATGGGAGCGCGGAACGCTGGTGCGCGAGACGGGACTTGAACCCGTACGTCGAAGACACACGCACCTCAAACGTGCCTGTCTGCCAGTTCCAGCACTCGCGCAAATTACGTGTTGTATTATACCATCCAAATCCGCTCTTGTCAAGCGGTATTTCCTTTTTTTACATTTTGACGGATGGCACAATAAAAACAACGCTTTGCGGCAGGCTGAAACCATATCCCGGGAAAGCTATTCCAGCTCAAAGGCACCTGTGTAAAGCTGGTAGTATTTCCCCTTCTGGGCAATAAGCTCTTTATGGCTGCCCCGCTCGATAATGCGGCCCAGCTCCAGCACCATAATGCTGTCGGAATTCTGCACAGTGGAAAGCCTGTGGGCGATGACAAACACAGTGCGGCCCTGCATCAGCCCGTCCATACCCTGCTGCACCAGGCGTTCGGTGCGGGTGTCGATGGAAGAGGTGGCCTCGTCCAGCACCATCACAGGGGGATCTGCCACAGCCGCCCGGGCAATGGCCAGAAGCTGCCGCTGGCCCTGGGAAAGGCTGCCCCCGTCCCCGGAGAGCACTGTGTCATAGCCCTTTGGCAGGCGGCGGATGAAGCTGTCGGCGTTTGCAAGCTTTGCCGCCGCTTCCACCTCCTCGTCGGTGGCGTCAAGCTTTCCGTAGCGGATGTTGTCCCCCACCGTCCCGGTGAACAGGTTGGTGTCCTGGAGCACAATGCCCAAAGAGCGGCGGAGATCCGGCTTTTTAATCTTGTTGATGTTGATGCCGTCATAGCGGATTTTCCCGTCCGCAATGTCATAGAAGCGGTTTATCAGGTTGGTGATGGTGGTTTTGCCCGCGCCTGTGGCCCCTACAAAGGCCACCTTCTGCCCGGGCTGGGCCTCCAAAGACACGTCGTGGAGCACCAGCTTTTCCTCATTGTAGCCGAAGTCCACCTCCCGCAGTTCCACCCGGCCTGTCAGCCGGGTGTAGGTGACAGATCCATCGTGGTGGGGGTGCTTCCAGGCCCACAGCCCTGTGCGCTCCGCTGTCTCCGCAAGCTTTCCGTCCACCTCTTTTGCGTTCACCAGGGTGACATACCCCTCGTCCTGCTCTGGGGCCTCATCCATCACGTCAAAGATGCGCTCGGCTCCGGCCAGGGCCATAATGATGGTGTTGAACTGCTGGGAAATCTGGCTGATGGGCTGGGTGAAGCTGCGGCTTAGCTGCAAAAACGCCGCGATGCCTCCCAGGGTCAGCCCGCCTATGCCGGAAAGGGACAGGGCGCCTCCGGCAATGGCGATGAGCACATACTGCAAGTGGCCCAGGTTGTTCATAACCGGCCCCATAATGTTGGCGTAGCTGTTGGCAGCGTCCGCTTCCCGGCGCAGTTCCTCGTTGAGAGCGTCAAAGTCCTCTTTGGCTTTGTCCTCATGGCAGAACACCTGCACCACCTTCTGCCCGGTGACCAGCTCTTCGATAAAGCCGTTCACCGCCCCCAAGGCCCGCTGCTGCCGGACGAAATACTTGCCGCTCTGCCCGCCGATATGCTTGGTTACCGCCAGCATGAAAGCCACGAACAGGACTACCAGAGCCGTGAGGGGGATGCTGGTGGTTACCATGGCGCAGAACACGGAAACCACTGTGATCACCGAGGAAAAGGCCTGGGGGATTCCCTGGGAAATCATCTGCCGCAGGGTGTCGGTGTCGTTAGTGTAGCGGCTCATCAGGTCGCCGTGGGTGTGGGTGTCGAAATACTTGATAGGCAAGGCCTGCATGTGGGAGAACAAATCGTCCCGGATTTTTTTCAGCATTCCCTGGGAAATGCCCACCATCAGCCAGTTATATAGGAAGGTGGAGCCAACGCCTAAAAGGTAGATAAGCGCCATCCTGCCAATGGCCCCCAGCAGGGCCGCCATCCCCTGCCCTACACTGGAAAAGGCCTGGGACGTGCCGGCATATACTGCCATAAGGGGTTCGATGTAATCGTCAATGAGGGTTTGCAGGAACATGGATCCAAGCACCCCGGCCACAGCGCTTAGCAGGATGCAAAGAAGCACCACGGCAAACCGCGCCTGATACCCCCGGCCCAAATAGCTTAACAGCCGTTTTATGGTTTTCCCCTGGTTTTTAGGCCCCTGGCCTTTTACAAAGGCTCCCGGCCCCCGGCCCGGAGGGCCTCCGTGTACTCTAGGCTGCGCCATGGCCATCCTCTCCCTTCTGCTGCGATTCATATACTTCCCGGTAAATGGCGCTCTTTTCCATCAGTTCCTCATGGGTGCCCGCATCCGCTATCTTACCGCCATCCAGCACGATAATCTGGTCGGCATCCTGGACAGAGGCTACCCGCTGGGCAATGATGATTTTCGTGGTGCCGGGGATTTCCTCCCGGAAGGCCTGGCGGATGAGGGCGTCTGTGCGGGTGTCCACCGCGCTGGTGGAATCGTCTAAAATAAGGATTTTCGGCTTTTTCAGCAAGGCCCTGGCAATGCACAGCCGCTGCTTCTGCCCGCCGGACACATTGGAGCCTCCCTGCTCGATATAGGTGTCATAGCCCTCTGGGAACTGCCGGATAAACCCGTCTGCCTGGGCCAGCTCGCACACATGGGCAAGCTCCTCGTCTGTGGCCCTTTCATTGCCCCAGCGCAGGTTTTCCTTGATGGTGCCGGAGAAAAGCTCGTTTTTTTGCAGCACCATGGCAACCTCCTCCCGCAAGGCCCGGAGGGTATAGTCCCGCACGTCCGCGCCGCCCACCAGCACCCGGCCCCCGGTGCAGTCATACAGCCGGGGGATAAGCTGCACCAGGCTGCTTTTGCCAGCGCCTGTGCCCCCCAGAATGCCCACAGTCTGGCCAGAGGCAATTTCCAGGTTAATTTCGGAAAGGCACACACGCCCCTCCTTTTGATAGCGGAACTCCACGTTCTCAAAGCGCACAGAGCCGTCTGCCACAGCCGCAAGGCCCTTTTCCCCGTCGCTAATTTCGTTTTCCTCCTCCAGCAGCTCTGTAATGCGCTCTATGGAAGCCCGGGACATGGTGATCATCACAAAGAACATGGAGAGCATCATCAGGCTCATAAGGATTTGGCTGGCATAGGACAAAAGGCTCATAAGCTGGCCTGTGGTCATGGAGCCTTTGAAAATCAGCTTTGCCCCAAACCAGGAGATGAGCAGAATGCAGGCATACATGCAAAACTGCATTAACGGTGCGTTAAAGGCCAGGATTTTTTCCGCCAGGGCCGAATCGTGCCGGATGTCCTCGCTGGCGGCTGTAAACTTCTCCGTCTCGTGCTCCTCCCGCACAAAGGCTTTCACCGCCCGAATGCCCCGCAGGTTTTCCTGCACCACCACGTTCAGCCGGTCATAGCGCTTGAACATGCGCTCGAACACCGGGTGGGCCTTGCTGGCGATAAACAGCAGACCTGCCCCCAGAACCGGGATGGCGACAAGGAACACCAGGGACAGGCCGGGGTTCAGGTAAAAAGACATGATAAGGGAAAACACCAGCATGGCAGGCGCCCGCACCGAACGGGTCATCATCTGGAAAGCGTTTTGCAGGTTTGTCACGTCAGTGGTAAGCCGGGTGACAATGCTGGCGGAGGAAAATTTGTCGATGTTCCCAAAGGAATAGCCCTGCACCTTGTGGAACATATCCTGCCGCAGGTTGGCTGCAAACCCGGCGGAAGCCTTGGCGGCGCTGCGTCCTGCCAAAAAACCAAAGGCCAGGGAAATAAGGGTGGCTGCAGCCAGGGCAGCGCCCACCTTGAGGATAGTCCCCATGTCCCCTGCTTCAATGCCCTGGTCAATCAGCACTGCCATCAGCAGGGGGATTACCACCTCCATCACCGCTTCCATGGTGACAAAGGCCGGAGCCAGCAAGGCGTCCTTCTTATACTGCCGGACGCTGCCGGCAAGCTTTCGTATCATATGCACCGCTTCCTTTCTTTCGTTGGGGGCCTGCCCCAAACCCCGCTTAAGAAACTTTTTTAAGGAAAAAGTTTCTTAAAAATCTTCAAAAACCTTCACAAGTAAGTGTGGCGGATGGGGATGGCTGCCTTGAATTTTTATAAGTTTATATCCTTACAGTACGTTCCCTAACAATATGGGCAGAAAAGAGCGCTGTCACTTCATGGCGCTCTCAGCATTGCCGCGTATCTTGCCGCACAGCCGGAAAAACTCCTGCTTTTCCTCCGGGGAAAGCCCCTGGGAAAGCTGCTCCTCTGTTTTGCGGATGCACTCCCCCACCCGCTCATGCAGCTCCACTGCCTGCGGGGTCAACTGGATTTTTTTCAGCCGCGCGTCCTCCCCTACAGACTGCCGGGTTATCCAGCCGTTTTTTTCCATCAACTGCAAAATGCCCGTCACTGTGGACCGCCGCACCCCGAACTGCTCCTGGATATCCCGTTGGAACACATCCCGGTTCCGGTTTTCATAGAGATACCCCATCACCCAGGTCTGGGTTTTGGTGGGCTTTTCCGCCATGTCCTGAAAGGCCTGCTGATCCACCAGCCGCTTGCACAAAATGTGCAGCCGGTGTATCTGAAAGCCGATTTCGTCCCAGTGCTCCTTGCGCGGGGCCGGATGCCCCTGAAGAGGTTCGCGATTTTCCATCTGGCTGCTCCTTTCCGGGATCCCCCAATCTGTTAGTTCCAAAACTGTTAGGACACTATCATTATACCGTTGCTTTTTTCCCTTGTCAAGTGCTTTTGGAAAATTTTGAGGCACCGGGCTTTTCCTTATCCGGGGCAGGCTCCCTGCCCAAAGGCGGCGGGCGCTGGGGATTATCCGTCAGGCACATGATATAGTCCATGGTGGTGCCGAAAAACTTTGCCAGCACCATCAGGGTTTCCGTAGGCGGCACCCGCTCTCCCCGCTCATATTTGGAAATCAGGGTCTGCTCGATGCCTGTCTGCATTTGCAGGCCCACCTGGGTTAGCCGCCGCTTTTTCCGCAGCTCCCGCAAGCGATTTTCCATCCGGCTCACCTCCTCGCCCCTGTCCTTATAGAACATTTTGGCATAAAGGAGTATTGACAAAAAGGACGATTTGTCCTATTATAAGGGAGGAAAATTTTTGGAAGGGATGGTGGCGGTGGAAAATAACAGTTCCATGTGGGAAAAGCTGTACAGGCTTTCTGCCTGGGCGCTCTTTGGGCTTTTGCTGGGGCTGGGAGGAGCCGCAGGCGTTTGGCTGTTTTTTCTAAGCGGGTTTTCCTTCATTGGCCTGGGGGCAGGAGGCGCTGCGGCAGCCATGGGGTTTGCCTTGGGGACGCGGATGCTTTCCAGCGCCATGCTGCGGCTGGAAAGCCTGGCGGCTTGCAGCGGGAAACAGCGGAAGCCATAAAAAAGTGCGCGGCCCTTTTGCGGGTACGCGCACTTTCTTTGCGGTTTTATTTATGGCAATACCACATAATCCTAAGTGGTATATGGCGAAAAAAGCTCCCGCGGGATGCCGTTTAAGGCGGAAGCAGGGAATTGTGCGGTGCTGCCTTATGCCTTCCTGTTTTTCTCGTAGAGCAGGTGCAGGCCCTTTAAGAGCAGGTTCGGCTCATAGTGGATTTCCCTTTTGCAATAAGGGTGGACAACTGCCATCAGCCCCCCTGTGGCCACTGCCGTAACCTTCTCCCCCAGGGCTTCCTCCACCCGGCCGATAAGGCCGTCCAGCATACAGGCGCTGCCATAAATAGCCCCGGCCTGCATACAGTCCACCGTGTTGGTGCCGATAACCCGGGGCGGGGCTTCCAGATGGATATAGGGAAGCTGGGCCGCCCGGGCGCTGAGGGCGTCTACAGAGGTGCGCAGGCCGGGCATAATCATGCCCCCCAGGTGGGCGCCGTTCTTTCCCACCACCGACATAGTGGTGGCAGTGCCCATGTCAAAAATAACCAAGGGCGGGTCGTATGCAGCCAAAGCCGCCACTGCGTCCACCACCCGGTCTGCCCCAAGCTGGGCCGGGTTGTCGATACGGATATCCAGGCCTGTTTTTAGCCCCGCGCCTACAACCAGGAATTCCTTCCCCGTCATCTGCCGGGCCGCGTCCGCAATGACAGTGCGCAGTTCCGGCACCACGCTGGCTAAAATCCCGCCCTCTAAGCCCTTGGGATCCACCCCCTGCCGGGAGAGCAGGCCCTCTAAAAGCAGGCTGTATTCGTCTGCTGTCTTGTAGCGGTCGCTGCGGATGCGCAGGGTGAAAAGGAGATTGTCCCCCTCCAGGCACCCCAGCACTGTGTTGGTATTGCCTATGTCAATTGCAAGAATCATGCTTTCTCCTCCTGTTCCCTGTTGGGGATAACGCGGGCCTTGTCAAGCCCCGCGCATACAGCCCCGCAAAGCACTGCCGCCGCTATGGCCTCGGGAATGCCGTTTGCCAGCATAATGCTTAAAATGGCCCCACTAACCAGGGTATGGGAAATGCCCTGGGCCGCGGCAAAAGCCTCTCCCAGCACAAGGCCCATCAGGCCCATTACCAACACGGTGTTCACCGCCGCGCCGGCAATCCCCGCCAGCACAAAACCTGCCCCGCGTCCCCAGGCCCTTCCCTTTGCCAGCCGGGACATGCCGGCAAATACGAACCAGGGCACCGCGCCTGTAAGGATGCGGGGCACAAGGCAGATCAGCAGCGCCCACAGGCTGCCCTTGTCCGTTCCGGGCAGGGGCACAAAGGGGGAAAAGGCAAAGCTTAAAAGGCTGGGGGCCATGGTGTTTTTCCAAAGGCTGACAAGGCCGAAAAGAGCGCCCAGCCCAGCCCCCCGCTTAGGGCCAAGAACCACAGAGCCGATAATGACCGGCACATGCAGGATGGTGGCCTTGATAAGGGGCAGGTCGATAAGCCCCAAAGGCGTGAAAGCCATTAAGAGAATAATGGCGGCGAACAGGGCAGTGAGCACCAGCTCCTGCATGGGACGGGCGGGGTGTGCTGTTTTGCTTTCCATCATAAAAAACCTCCACTGCTGTTCCCTTTTTCCGCAGGGATACAGCGCGTATTTTTGCCGGAACGCCGCTTGCAGTATGCCCTTTTGCGCCCTGCGAAAGCCTGAAAGCTTTCAGGCTTTTCACACAGGTTCCTGTCCTGCCCCAGCGGGTGCAGGCTGTTATAAAGGCGCAGGCATGGCTCCAGCCTTGCCAGTATACCACAAAAGCTTTGAAAAAGAAAGAGCAAAGGCAAAAAGAAACGTTCCTCTGCCTTTGCTCCCGTCTGTCATCCTCCGTCAATCTCCAGCCCCAGGCCATACAGAAGGCTTACCGCCTCGGGCATGGAGAACTTCGCCCCCTTCACCTGGTTGCCCTCTATAGAGAAGCTGTACTCCGCGGCCCCCCGGAAATCCGCGCTGGAAAGGTCGTTGTGGGAAAAAGCGGCGCCCCGCAGCAGGCAGCCGGAAAAATCCGCCCCGCTAAGGCGGCAGTCCTCAAAAAAGCTGCCGGAAAGATCGCAGCCAGCAAAAGAGAACTTCCCCAGCTCCAGGTGGAAAAAGAGGCAGTGGTGCAGGGTGCAGCGGGCAAAGCTGTCAAAGGGCAGGAAGCCCAAATCCTGCTTGCGGGGGTCTAAGAGGGCGGCCCAGTCTATTCCCAGCACCGCGCAGTCCTCAAAGGAATTGCCCATGGCCTGGACGTTGTCAAAGGAAAGCCCTCCTAAGCGGCACCGGGCAAAATGGCACCCGGTGAAGCGGCAGCCCTGGAAGGAAAGCCCCTGGAAGCGGCAGTCTGTAAAGAGGCAGTCCTCAAACAGGACGCCGCGAAAATCCCCCTCCTCCAGCCGCAGGGCAGAAAATTCCTCTCCCGCATATTCCTTTTTTACCATAAGCTCCCTCCATGGGGGACGACCTATCCCAGCATGGCCCGCAGCCGCCGCAGGGTTTCCGCCACAGGCAGGCCCACAATGTTGGAATAGTCTCCCTGAATGCTTTCCACCAGGATAACCCCCGCGCCCTCAATGCCATAAGAGCCGGCCCGGCCCCGGGACTCCCCCATGGCCACGTAAGCGGCGATTTCCTCGTCAGTCAAATCGTAAAACTTCACCTGGGTCACTTGGTGGAACACCTGCTGCCCGCCTTTTGCCAGCAGGCATACCCCGGTGAAAATCTCGTGGGTGCGGCCGGAAAGCCTGCGGAGCATCCGGCAGGCGGCCTCGTCGCTTTCCGGCTTGCCCAGCACCAGCCCGTCGATGGACACTACGGAATCCGCCGCGATAACCGCCCTGCCCGGGCACAGGGGAGCCACAGCCCGGGCCTTCCGGGCGCTTAATTCCTCCACAGTCCGGGCGGGGGTGAAGCCCTCCGGCACGTCCTCCTCCACCCCGGAAACCACCACGTCAAAGGCTATCCCCGCCTGTTCCAGCAGCATTTTCCGGCTGGGGGACTGGGAGGCCAGCACCACCCTCTCCCCTATCAGCAGCTTATTCCCCATAGCCATCGGGGTTCTGCCTCTGCCAGCGCAGGGAATCTGCGCACATGTCCTGCAAGGTTCGCTTTGCTTCCCAGTGCAGTTCTTCCTTTGCTTTGGAAACGTCGGCGTAGCTTTCCGGCAAGTCCCCGGCCCGGCGGCCTTCTATCACATAGGGGATCTCCTGTCCGGCAGCCTCGGAATAGGCTTTCAGCACCTCCAGCACAGAATAAGCCCGGCCTGTGCCCAGGTTATACACCCGCAGGCCGCAGTTCCCCTTTTCAAACAGCTTTAAAGCCGCCACATGGCCCTCCGCCAAATCCACCACATGGATATAGTCCCGCAGGCAGGTGCCGTCGGGGGTGGGATAGTCGTTGCCAAACACGTGGAGCTTGTCCCGCTTGCCCACTACGGTTTGGATGATATAAGGGGAAAGGTTGTTGGGGATGCCGGCAGGATCCTCCCCTATGCGGCCGCTTTCGTGGGCGCCCACAGGGTTAAAATACCGGAGAAGCACTGGGTTAAAGCCCTGGTTTGCGGCGGCATAGTCCTTCAAAACCTGCTCAATCATCAGCTTGGTGGTGCCGTAAGGGCAGTTGGCGTGGTTTGGCAGGGGAGCGTCCTCCCGCAGGGGAGGCTGTGTCAGGTCGCCATATACTGTGGCGGAGGAGCTGAACACAATGTTCTGCACATGGAACTCCTCCATAACCTTTAAAAGGGTGATGGTGGATCCCAGGTTGTTTTCATAATACCGCAGGGGGATTTCCACAGACTCCCCCACCGCTTTCAGCCCGGCAAAGTGAATTACCGCGTCAATACCCTCTTTGCGGAAGATCTCCCTAAGGGCCTTTTCGCTGCACACGTCCTCCTCATAGAAGGTTACGTCCTTGCCGCTCAATTCCTTAATCCTGTCCACCACCACAGCCTTGCTGTTGCAGAGGTTGTCCACAATTACCACCTCATAGCCCTGTTCCAGCAGGACAATGCAGGTGTGGGAACCGATATACCCGGCCCCGCCTGTCACCAGAATTTTCATGCCGCACACCGCCTTTTCTTTATAAAATAAAGTAACGTCTGAATCTATATTATAGCGAACCAGGGGGCAAAATACAAGCGGCCCGGGGAAAAAACACCCGCCCCTCATAAAAAGCCCCCTTTGTGGCAGAATACAGGAAAGCCCGGGGAATGGGCAAAGCACGCATAAAAAGGAGGAACGGATGCATGTTTCATGGCCCTGTGCGGGAAGCCTGCATCCTATGGCGATTTATGGACGGACTGCTGTTTTTAACCGGAAGCTGCGCATACCCCACCTTAGAGATGATTTGGCGGGGACGCACCCACTATTCTATGGCCCTTGCAGGGGGCCTGTGCCTCACCCTGATAGGGCGGATCTGCTGCGGCCCTCTGTCCCACAGAAGCCTTGCCCTGCGGTGCCTCACAGGCTCCGGCATTATCACCGGGGTAGAGCTTTGCACCGGCCTTGTGGTGAATCATCTGCTGGGCTTCGAGGTGTGGGATTACAGGGACATGCCCCTGAATATCCTGGGACAGGTGTGCCTGCCCTATTCCCTTTTGTGGTGCCTGCTCACCCTGCCCGCCATGGCCCTCTGCGATCTGCTCAAGGGCATAAAGCTGGACTGAGCAAATTTTCCTTCTTGACAGGAAAGGGAATCCGTTTTATAATAACAAATGTTACGTAACATATGTTATTATAAAGGAGGCCGGGTATGCCCCCAAAACCTACCATCACCAAACAGGAGATTCTTGCCGCTGCCGTACAACTTGTGCGGGAGGGCGGGCTGGGAAACGTCAACGCCCGCAGCCTTGCCCAGGCCCTGGGCTGTTCCACCCAGCCCCTTTTCCGGGTGTATACCTCTATGGAGGCGCTGCGGACAGACTTAAAGGAAGAGCTTGACCGGCAGTATGACGCCTTTATGGCCCAGCGGATGACAGAGGAAAACAGGCTTTTAAGCCAGGCCATTGCCTATGTGGCCTTTGCCCGGCAGGAAAAGCACATCTTCAACGCCTTGTTTATGAACCTGACTATGGCGGGGGCCTCCCTGGAGGACATCCTGAAAGCCCCCTGGAACAGGGCTTCCATTGAAAACGCGGCCATAACGGCAAATCTGCCTTTAGAGCAGGCAGAGCGGCTTTTCATCCATGTGTGGCTTTATTCCCACGGCATTGCCACCCAGATTGTGTCAAACTGTATCCACCTACCGGGAGAGCAGGTGGAAGCCCTGCTGGAGGAAGCCTTTTGGCGGCTTGCGGGGCAGGATAAGGAGGAACCAGTATGCTAGAAAGCAAAAAACGCACGCCGGAGGAAACAGCGCAGTACCTGAAGGATTTAAAAAACTGGCTTTTGCAGACACGGGAGGATCCAGCGGAAGGCATGGCGGATTTTTTCGCTGCCCGGCTGGACAAATACGAAGATGTACATATGGGAAGCTGGGGGGCAGAATACCGGGAAATCGCGGAATTTTTCGATGAAGGGCTTGCCAGCCTGCTGGACATCGGCTGCGGCACCGGGTTGGAGCTGGAGGCCATGTTCAAGCGCTTCCCCCAGCTTCAGGTGACAGGCATTGACCTGTCCTCTGCCATGCTGGGCAGGCTGCGGGAGAATTTCCCAGGAAAGGGTATCCGGCTTATCCAAGGCGATTATTTCCAGGTGCCTTTTGGGGAGGAAGCCTTTGACGCGGCCCTGTCCTTTGAAACCCTGCACCACTTCGATTTTCAAAAAAAGCAGGCCATTTATGAGAAGCTGCACCGCGCCCTGGCCCCAGGCGGGTATTATATAGAGTGCGACTACATTGCCTGCTGCCCCGAGGAGGAAACCCTGTGCCAGGAGCACCTGCGGCGCAAACGGGAGAAGAGCGGTATCCCTGAGAGCCAGTTTATCCACATTGATACCCCCCTAACCTGGGAGCACCAGAAAGCCCTGCTGGAAAATGCAGGCTTTCAGCAGGTGCGGGTGCTGTATGAGCGGGAGAGCACCATGGTTATCCGGGGCGAAAAAGGGTGAAACCATCCCTGAAAAGTTTTTTGCCCGCAGGGGTTGACAAGGCGGCTCGAACCGTGTATAATATTGACTGTCGCTCGAAGTGATTCGGGCGCCGGATGGCCCGGTAGTTCAGTTGGTTAGAACGCTAGCCTGTCACGCTAGAGGTCGACGGTTCGAGCCCGTTCCGGGTCGCCATCCAGCTTTTAAAGTTGGCATAGTTCACTTGGTGAACTATTGCGCTGCTATGGCTCAGTTGGTAGAGCGCATCCTTGGTAAGGATGAGGTCAGCAGTTCAAATCTGCTTAGCAGCTCCATGAAATCCCTTGAGCCACAACGGTTTGAGGGATTTCTTCTTTTTGTGTTCGACGGGGTGATTCCGGGATTTGTTACCGATTTGTTGCCGGGGCAAGTGAGAGAAATGCAGAGGAAAACAGGGAAGAAAAAAGATTAAAAATTTTTCAAAAACCTGTTGCCAGAATCAAGATAATCATGTATAATATCTAAATAAGATCAAAGTCTGCAAAAAGTGAATAGAATTTCTTAAGTGCTTAGTTGAGCGGAGCTACCCAGAGAGGGCGGCTTGGCTCTTTTTTGTTTTTTATAGGAGGTGAGGCAGTGGAAAAGGTACGGCTGAACAAAAAGAAGTGCCAGCAGGGACTGGATGGGATGAACCTTGAACTTGCCTTGGGGCTGGAAGATGTGGAGTACCGCAATCTGCCGCCAGCGGAATTGAAGAACGATGCCGGGAACACGATTGTAAGAATCGAGTGCATCGGTGGGCGGCTACGGGCCTATGCAAATGTTGTTCACTGTATCCGCTCTGATAATGTCAAGCCGTTTGGTATTGTGGACATGATTAAGCTGGAACAGATGAGAGGTCAGGTGACTGACTTTATACGAGAGTACCTACAGAAGCATTTTCCGATAAAGTAGTCGCACCAAATTTCAACGGTCGGATCGTACCACGTTTCTCCGCTTTCAACGCTCTTTGCAAGATTGCGGATAATGTTGTTCGCGTGACAACTCAATTCGTCGCCGTTCTTCTGCTTCGGTGCGGTCAGCGCGATTTTCAAGCACGTGTGAAGTTTGTTATAAAGGTCGATCCCTCTTGCTTCATTTGCCATGTTGAATATCCCCTTTCCTGTGGATTATTTCGCGGCGGCGGATTGACGGTTTCCGCGCTTCGCGATATTGTCTTGAAAAACCGTCTGCGCGCGGTCGGCGCTGTAAATCTTCCGTTTGTTCGCGTTATGCAGTTTTTCGATCTCGCGGCGCTGATCGAATGTCAAATACGTGTATTTGTCCATCTTTTAACCTCCTTCCGCCGTCCTTCGAGATAAAAAATAAGCAGTAGAAAACACTCTGGTTTTCTCTGATTTTAATGTTACTCTCTTCACCACACAGCTCTGATTAAGGTTACTATTGTGAAATTATACATTTTGTAGTATGATAGTTGTGTGTAATTTCTAGTATAAATTTCACGGGATTAATATATAGAGGTGAAATATGGGAAAAGAAAATGTGCTTGCTAATTCGTATATGTCAGATGACGAATTATGGGATTTGTATGAAGACATTAAGTATGAAAAGGGGATAGAGAATGAAGATATGGATGATATTTTCCAAGTTGCAATGTTGGATAGGAAAAATTTATTCCCAAATCAAAATAAGAACTCGGAAGAAAAATGTTTGAGGAACTGGATTAATAGATACATCCAAAGTATCATTAATTTACCAAGTTCACATATAGGAGAGGCAAAAAGGACATGCTCCGATCCCGCACTGGCTATGATTGTTAAAATCGCGTGTGATTTGGATGACGATGAGATTGAGGAGATGGGAAATGCCCATAACTTGTTCATGTCGGCTGAAAATATCCAAGGCGAGTTATTAGAAGAATACATAGCAGAAAATGTGGAGGATTATGGCTGGGTATGGTGTTCTGGTAATGCTCTCAGAGCTGTTGATTTTTGTAAAAGAGATGGTTCGGTATTATTACAGGTCAAAAATAAGAATAATACAGAAAACAGTTCCAGTAGCGCTATTAGAAATGGTACGAAAATTGAAAAATGGTTTCGCCTTAAAACGAAAAAGAATAATGGGAGACCGTATCCTTCATATGAATAGGATAAGCTAAACGAAATTATTAATAGGGATTTAAAATATGGTGAAGTATCATGTGAAATATCAGAGGAAGATTATCGAGATTTCTTGTATAGGGTGGTAATGGAAAACCCAAGTATTATTACAGAGGATTAGGGGGAATTATGGATCAAAGATACCGGCAAATGATAGCAAATGAGTTTAGAAATTGTGTAAATAACACGATTAAGAGACTGCAGGGTGAAGCAACCTATCGTCCATTCCATTCTGCATTATTGTCAGAAGAGGCCCTTTTTGGGAGCAGATTTGAACGATCCTTTAGCACATCGTTTGGGCAGAGGGTCATTGAAGAAATAGCAAGGCTTGTTGCTTTTTCAAATGGTGCTTCTGAGGCGCAGAGGCAAAAGGAAACCTTTATTAATTTGGACAATGCTTATTCTGTGGCAATTTCAGCACATATGCAGGGGTTAAGAAATGGTCGGCATTCTGATTGGAATACCACGATTGCCACACTTAGGGCGATTCCTTTATCAGGGACAGTGACCCCTATAAGAATAATATCGGATTTATGGTGGCAAAAAGATGGAATTAACAACTATATCAGTTTGAAAACGGTAAAGCCTAATATTGACCAGACGGCAGTAGCTAAGGAGGATTGTCTGCGTTTAACATTGGCAGATCCAAACTGTAATACTTATTTTGGTCTGCCATATAACCCATATGGTGAGAATAAAAGTGATTATGCCCATACTCCGCCAATGGGGATTTTTGATTTCCACCATGATCCAGTCGTTTTGATTGGCAAGGAAATGTGGGATACAATTGGAGGACCTGGCTGTTATGAGGAATTGATAGATATTGCGCGGGCAGTAGGTGTGGAAACAAAACAGTCGATTTCCAGGATGCTTAGTGGAAGATAGGAGCTTGCTCAAGCATGAAAGTTTTAACACTGAGGGAACCGTGGGCAAGCCTTATAGGAAATCAGGTAAAGACGATTGAAACAAGAAGCTGGTCAACTTCTTACAGGGGAGAACTATATATTCATGCTGGATTAGCAAAAGTGCCCACAAAAGATGAGAGGATAAAAAGGCTTACCTCATATTTAGATGGGAAACCATTTATGTACGGGATGATAATTGCTAAATGTAATTTGGTGGACTGCGTTTATATTGATGAAGAATTTGCAGCAAAAACCTGTAAGGAAAATCCTTCAAATTATGACTGCGGAGATTATGCGGTTGGCAGGTATGCTTCGATTCTTAAAGACATCGAATATATCAATCCAATACCTGCAATTGGTTATTCAAGTATTTGGAATTATAATCCACAAGGTTAGCATTTGGATGGGAGGTTTCGCTTGTGGAAGGAATACTAATCTCATTAGACCGGGAGGCAAAAAGAGGACAAGTAGATACAAGAAATGATGATATAGGGATACTGACAATTTATTTTCAGGAAATTCCTGATGTGGTGCAAATGGACTGCACCATTGAATTTAATGTAGCCATAAGCAGAATAGGAAACTGGTATGCAAAGTTTATTTCAGTTGCAGATAGGAATCAGGCATTGTTTAACACAGAAGACCGAACACAATGGTATGTTTGGGGAGAAGGGGAAGAGAATGATTTTGTTGAACATATTGTTCCCAGGTTGGGCATAGACATACGGATCAACCCCGAAAAAGACCAAAAACCGTGGGAAATTGATTTGTTTGATTATACGCATAACCGTTACGCGGATTTAAAGACACAGAATACCCCGTTTTTTACAGCGGGGAGGTATATGTATGGAGGGGTACCATATGATCCGGCCTACACAGTTACCTTTAATAAAAAAGATTATGAGAATTACATAGAAAAACATCCAGACTGTGATATCTATTTTTGGGTATATTGGTCGCAATTAGCCTATAGAAACATAAAGGTTAACGAGTTGTACGGTGTCTGGAGGGCACCTTTCCAAAGAATGGCAGAAAAAATTCAGGCTGGAGAAGTAGTCTTGCATGCTTACATGCATAGGGTGAATGATGACCATAATGCTAGGGAAAGTTATTTGTTTAATTTGGCGGATGCCGCTGTCTTTGAAAGGATGATTTGAAAGAAGGCATGCATCCTATGGGAATGCATGCCACTTGATTTTTAGATTAGATCGGCAACAGAAAGCTGTTGGTTTTCATTCCGTAATTTTGAAAGATTGCTATCCATCTGCTTCTGCCAAGATGTATCGCTTGTGCTTTTGTATCTGGAATAATCAAAACCAGGAATTTGCGGCAGGGGCGTCCCGTCCATATCGGCAATGATTGTACGCGCTATTGCTTCGCCCAATTTTATAGGAACAGCGTTCCCTATTTGCTTGTACTGCTCCAATATGGAACCGCAAATTTTCCAATCAGAAGGGAAGCCTTGGATACAGCCATATTCCTCAACACTTAATGGGCGGTCTTCCGTTGGATGGCATAAATCCGTGGCAGGCATGGTTGGATTGGTCACCAATGTCGGGGATGGTTTTCCGAAGGACAGCCGACGGTAAAATCCTGTTTTACCTCCACCAAGTTTCAATTTATCGCCCATGGCTTCAACTTGTATATCCGGGGGAAGGTCTTTCCAATATTGCCCTTCTGTGAGCATACGGTAATATTTCAACCTCTTTTCAGGAAATTCTATGTAGTGGTGTTCAGTATCAGATGGCAGGTGTTTTAATGCATCTGCTAATGTGTTCCAACCTGGCAGGCCATATTTCTCTTTATCGCTGTTTGTAGGAGAAAGATAAGGGACTTTGTCTCCGTTTAATTTGCCTATCATCACAACCCTTTCCCGGATTTGCGGGGCGCCAAAGTTGGCGGCATTATACAGTTCGAAGGAAAGGGTGTACCCAAGTTCTTGCAAGCGATCAATGATTATAAGCAATGCTCCACCTTTGAATGGCTTTGAAATGTCCTTGTATGGATACTCTGCTGACAGCAATCCACGGACATTTTCTATAACAACATAGGTTGGCTTGATCTCGCCAACTATATCGAGGTAGCGGAGAAAGATATTCCCTCTGGAATCATCAAAGCCCTTACGGTTTCCGGCGGTACTAAAAGCTTGGCATGGTGGGCCGCCAAAGATTACATCGACATGAGCCTTCGGCGGGAGGTTGGCCATTTTTAAAATGTCAGGGGCATCGTATTTTGTTATGTCCCCAATTAATCCAATATTGGGGTTGTTTTCATTTATGGTCATTCGGCAGTAGTTGTTGAACTCGCAGGCAAGGAGGGCATCAATCCCGCCGTTTTTCATACCGATGTCTAAGCCCATGGCTCCGGAGAAAAAGCTCAGTGCAGTAATTTGGGGAATATCATCACCAATTCGTGGATGGTCATCTGGCTCGATTATCACATCATTTTTGGTAATATATGAATCCAGGTCTTCAGGGGTAACAACCCATTGTTTGCCGATTCTCTGGGCAGACAAGAGCTCGCTCTTAATAAGAGTCCGAACCGATGGTGCCGTGATCTTTAATTTGGCAGCAACATCAGAAACTGTCATGAATGATATGTTTTCCATTGGTCTATAATTCCTTTCGATAAAGAAAAAATGCTAAGTACCACTATAGCATATAAACGTTGGAATTTCAATTGATATGAGGTGAAAGGTCGTGTTTTTCTATTAAATTCCCTGAAACAAAGGACTTTGAGTATCTACTAAATCTATATTTTTCCGCAAAAGCTTTTTTCAGTTTCATTTGTAACAGGCAAAATATTGGATTAAGGAGTGCAACGCTCATTGGGAAATATCCCGCAAAAGCCCTTGAAGATAAAAAATTTATTATAAAAAGCTTGCACTTCCCGCCAAATACCTGTATAATAACTTTGTACATATGCGGGTGTGGCGGAATTGGCAGACGCGCCAGATTTAGGTTCTGGTGGGAGACTGTGCAGGTTCGAGTCCTGTCACCCGCACCACGAAAGTCCTCAGTCGATGATACAATCGGCTGAGGACTTTTTAATTTTGCCTATGAAAAAGCCTTGTAATCAGGGGAAAAGCGGGACGCAGGGGGTGCGGATATCCTCCGGCGTCCCGCTTTTTTCGTTTTGCGGGGTCAATACACCATCAGGAAAGATTTGCAATTTGCACCCTCCCCCTGCCCCACGGGAGGGAAAATTAAAAGGTTGGGGGAATCGTTGAAAGGTTGTTGCCTCACTCACTGGTCACTTTCCAAGTCATGGAGGGTCTTCCCATCTTGGGTTTTCCAGGAAGTCCATCCGTTTGCGCTTTTTCCTATAACAAACATAGCCGCTCCAGATGGGCTGGCAAGAAGGACGTCTTCCAATAGAACATAGTTTTCATCTACTTGAGCCGACTTTCGGCGTTCCCTGATTCCGGCTGAGACAGTGCTGTCATCCTGCGGCGAAATGCTGCTGCCCCGCAATACAACAAAGCCATCACTGGTTTGCCTTGCCACAGCGTTGACGGTTATGCCATACTGCTTAATTGTGCGGGTAAGGTAAAATATAGTTCCTTCGTCTGCTTCTACCCCATCCACTGGTAGCTCTTTTGATGACTGAACTTGGCTCAGCGGGACAAAAACCTTGTGTCCTAATGTACCCATGATGAGCTTGGCGAAATCAATGAATTCCTCCAACTCACTTTCTTTCTCCTCGGTTATATTCCCAGAAGTGGGATCATTGCCATTTTTCACTTCATAGCGGTTGGCAGCGATAGCGAGATTGCAGAAACGATTTTCAAGATAGCTGATTTCTGTGGGGCCAAAGGAATTATTTGATGTGGTAAACACTACCGCCTCTGCCCAGTAATCCTTTTCCGGATTGCGTTTATGCTCCCGCAGACGGTTAAGGATGCCTTCGCCGTTTTTCCTGGCCCCGGCCTGTCCTATGTAGACAACCAGCTTTCCTGTTTGGTCGGAGGTTCCAAATAACACAATCTGAAAATCAGCGTGTCCAAGGAACCCCAGAGCGGCGGCATCGTGCAATGCCGGAACGTGTCCCTGCGGGAAAAGCTGCTCACCCGGCTGCTGGGGCGGCAGGAAAAGGTGATGATCCTGGTCCCCGGAAACAGCGTGGAGTCGGTGTGCATCACCGAGGTGCCGGAGGGAGGTGCGGTCTGTGAGTAGGATCAAGCTGCTCCTCGATGTGGTCGAGGACATCCGCTCCCTGGCGGACAGCCTCCAGGCCGTGGCCACCGCCTTGGGCCAGAGCGACCCGGAGGACACCCCCGCTCCTGTCCCGGCAGCACCCCCGGAATCGGCTCCCGCTGGTCCGCCCCCCAAGGCCATCACGCTGGAGGAGGTTCGGGCGGTGCTGGCGGAGCGCAGCCACGATGGGTACACCGCCGAGGTGCGGGGCCTGCTCCAGAAGTACGGAGCCGATAAACTCAGCGGCGTGGGACCCAAGCACTATGCCGCCCTCCTGAAGGACGCGGAGGTGCTAGGCCATGGCAGCTAACGCACACGCAATCCTCTCTGCATCGTCTAGCCACCGCTGGATGAACTGTACCCCCTCCGCCCGTCTGGAGCGGGAGTTCGCCGACCGGGAAACGGAGGCCGCGGCCGAAGGCACCGCCGCTCATGCCCTGTGCGAACACAAGCTCCGCCGCGCTCTGAAGATGCGCTCCCGCAAGCCGGTGTCCAAGTACGACTGTGACGAGATGGACGCATACACGGACGGCTATGTGGAGTTCGTGCTGGAGCAGCTTGCCCAGGCCAAGCTGGAGTGCGTCGATCCGCTGGCCCTCATCGAACAGCGGCTGGACTTCTCCTGCTGGGTCCCGGAGGGCTTCGGTACCGGGGACTGCCTCATCGTGGCAGACAAGCTGCTCCACATCATCGACTTCAAGTACGGACAGGGCGTTCTGGTGGAGGCCGAGGGGAATCCCCAGATGATGCTGTATGCCCTGGGCGCACTCCGGCTGTTCGACTCCCTCTACGACATCTCTGAGGTGAGCATGAGTATCTACCAGCCCCGCCGGGAAAATGTGTCCACTTGGACGATCTCGGTGGACGAGCTGAACGCCTGGGCGGAGAACATCCTCAAGCCCAAAGCGGAACTGGCCCATAAGGGTGAGGGGGACTATCTCCCCGGCCCCTGGTGCCAGTTCTGCAAGGCTGCGGTGAAGTGCCGCGCCCGCGCCGAGGAGAAGCTCCAGCTTACTTGCTTTGCTTTTGACGTGCCTGTTGCTGGCCGGATGTGCTGGCGACACGCCCCGCACTGTGGAAAGTTCCGAAAGGCCGGAGAGTTCCAGTCAGGCGGCAGCGCCCACTCCTGCCGCTGATAGCAAAATTCCCTCCAGCTCACTGGCGGAAGAAGCGTCTGTGGAACCCGAATCCAGCCAAGCGGAGAGCGAAGCACCGGCAGAAAAAGCTGTGGGTGAATTTGACCTGGAGAGCGGCACGGTCCTGCTCAACAACGGCATTGAAATGCCCATTTTGGGCATCGGCTGTTTCCGGCTGTCCTCAGAGGAAGCGGAGAACTCTGTCTATTGGGCATTAAAGGACGGCTACCGGCTCATCGACACCGCCCGCATTTACGGCAACGAAGATGGTGTGGGCCGGGGTATCCAAAGAGCCATCGATGAGGGCTTTGTCACCCGGGAAGAAATTTTCGTCACCACAAAAATGTGGACGTCGGATTATGATGACGGCCCGGCAGCTATCGATGCTTCTTTACAGCGCCTGGGCCTGGATTATATCGACCTGATGATTCTCCATCACTCCCAGCCGGAAAACGATGTTGCCGCATACCAAGCCATGGAGCAGGCTGTGACCGATGGCAAGCTGCGTTCCATTGGCTTGTCAAACTACTACGAGCCGGAAGATTTTGACCGGCTGATAAGCGCCACGACAATGAAGCCTGCCCTGATTCAGAACGAAACCCATCCCTATCACCAGAGCACCGTCATGAAAGAGCACATCGCCCAATACGGCACGGTGATGGAAAGCTGGTTCCCATTGGGAGGGCGGGGAAATACTCAAACGTTGTTCAATGATGAAGCTATCTCAGCTATCGCGGCAGCTCACGGCAAAACCTCTGCCCAGGTGATTCTGCGCTGGCACTTGCAGGCCGGGAACATTGCCATCCCCGGTTCCAGCAACGAGGCGCATATCCAGGAAAATTTTGAGATCTGACGCTCCGTGACGGGCCAGCCCTTAATACCCTTTGCCTTTGAACAGCCATACAAGCCTCCGGGCCGCTTCTTCTGTGTCCTGGGGATTGCCAAAGGTAGAGAAGCGGAAAAACCCTTTTCCACAGGCCCCGAAGCCCTCGCCGGGGGTGCCAATCACCTGGACCTCTTCTAACAGGTAATCAAAAAGCTGCCAACCCGTCATGCCGCCAAGGCATTTTAACCAAATATAAGGGGCATTTTTCCCGCCGCAGTACCATAGGCCCAGTTCATTAGCCGCACGCATAAAAACCTTGGCATTGTTTTTATATATCTGCAGGTTTTGCCGGATCTGCCGTTGGCCTTCCTCTGTAAAGACCGCCGCGCCGCCTTTTTGCAGGATGTAAGATACGCCATTGGTCTTAGTGGTGCGGTTGCGTACCCACATGGCGTGCAAATCCATACCGCCGCGCTGAAGGCCTTTCGGCAAAATGGTATAGCCTAATCTTGTGCCTGTAAAGCCTGCCGTCTTGCTTAAGGAACATATCTCAATGGCACAGGTGCGGGCGCCTTCCAGCTCAAAAATGCTGTGGGGCAGGTCGGGGTTCTCAATGAAGGCTTCATAGGCTGCGTCAAAAAGAATGAGGGCCTCTTTTTCATTGGCATAATCCACCCAGGCTTGCAACTGTTCTTTAGAAAAAACCGCGCCAGTGGGATTGTTTGGCGAACAGATGTAGAGGATGTCCCCTTCCAGGCGGTCGTCTGGCTGCGGTAAAAAGCCGTTTTCCTCCCCCGCCGCCAGACGCACAATTTTACGTCCAGCCATAAGATTGGCATCCACATAAGCGGGGTAAGCCGGTTCCATAACCAAAGCCGTGCTGCTGCGGTCAAACAGATCAAGGATGTCGCCTAATTCATCGCTGGCCCCGCTGCTGATAAAAACCTCGTCTGCGTCCAACGAAACGCCGCGTTTTTGATAATGGGCCGCAATAGCCTCCCGCAGAAAGGGGGCGCCGCACTCTGGCATGTAACCGTGGAAGCGTTCTTTTACCCCTTGATCCTCCACTCCCTGATGCAAGGCTTCGATCACGGCGTCGCACAGGGGCAGGGAAACGTCCCCGATGCCCATCCGGTACAGCTTTGCGTCTGGGTGGGCTTCCAAATAGGCTTGGATTTTCTGGGCAATATTATAAAACAGGTAAGAGTCTTGTAAATCCCCATAACATTTGTTTGGCTTCAGCATAGTTCCACTTCCCCCTCATATACCGTCACCGCCGGGCCGGTCATGACCACAGCGCCCTTTTCGTCTATCTCAATTTGCAGCGTACCCCCATCCAGTTCCACAAGGACTGGCCTGCCTTTAGGGCAATGGCCCATAGCGGCGGCTGCTGCCACACAGGCGCAAGCCCCAGTGCCGCAGGCCAGAGTAATCCCGCTGCCCCGTTCCCAGACGCGCATGCGCAACCGTCCAGGCCCCAACACCTGGACGAATTCTACATTGACCCCGCCGGGGAAAGCGGGATGGCGTTCGATCTGGGGGCCAAGGGTGGACAGGGGGGCAGCGGCCATGTCCTCTACAAAGAGCACCGCATGGGGGTTTCCCATATCCACAGGCGTACAGGCAATAAGCGCGCCATCCAGGGAAAGGGATAGGGTATCCCCCACCTGGGCCGTACCCATATCCACCGCCGCGCCGACAGCCTTCCCGTTTTCGATTTGCAGGGCCAGGGTGCGCGGGCCTGCCAGCGTCTCGATGGTCAAGCGGGTCTTGGAGGTGAGGCCCTTGTCGTATACATATTTGCCCACACAGCGGATCCCGTTGCCGCACATATTGGCCTCGCTGCCATCCGCGTTGAAGATGCGCATTTTGAAATCAGCCGCCTTGGAGGGGCTGATCCAGATCATCCCATCGGCCCCGGCGCCGAAGTGGCGGTCGGAAAGCTTCTGGGAGAGGGCCTGCGGGTCTTGCGGTTCGCCGTAGACATAAAGGTAGTCATTGCCTAAACCGTGCATTTTTGTAAAATGGAGCATGTTCATCCCTTCCTTTTCTGTTTCTCCAACGCGGCCCGTACAAACCCGGTAAAAAGCGGGTGGGGCCTGTTGGGGCGGCTCTTAAATTCTGGGTGGTACTGCACGCCCACAAAGAAATCCTGGCCAGGCAGTTCGACAGCTTCTACCAGGGCGCCGTCTGGGGAAAGGCCGCTGAAGACCATACCGGCTTCTTCCAAGGCGGCCCGGTATTCGTTGTTGAATTCATACCGGTGCCGGTGGCGCTCAGAGATAGTGGGCTTGCCATAGCAGCGGGCCAGTGTGGTATGGGGGCGAATCTCACAGGGATAGGCCCCCAGGCGCAGGGTACCGCCTTTATCGGTTTCCTGGCTCTGGCCAGGCATGAAACTGATGACTTTATAAGGGCAGCCGCTGTCAAATTCCCCTGAATTAGCGCCGGGAAAGCCCCCGGCATGCCGGGCGAATTCTATGACGGCGATCTGCATCCCTAAGCATATGCCGAAATAGGGCACATGGTTCGCCCGGGCAAACCGCGCGGCCTCTATCATGCCCTCTATGCCCCGTCTGCCAAACCCGCCCGGTACCAGGATGCCGTCTATGCCGCCTAAAATTTCTCCGATGGCTTCCGGGGCGATCCCCTCGGAATCGATCCATTCTATCTCTACACGGGCGCCCAGGATAAACCCGCTGTGGCGCAGGGCTTCGGCTACAGAAAGGTAAGCGTCGTGCATCTGCACATATTTGCCCACTATGCCGATCCGTACTGTTTTATCGGCCGATTCCATACGCTGTACCATTGTTTCCCACTCCGAGAGTTCAGGGGCCGGGGTATGCAGGGCCAGCCGCCGGCAGACCACCCCGGAAAACCCGGAACGCTCCAGCATCAAGGGGACTGCGTAGAGGTTGGGGATGGTGCGGTTTTCAATGACGCAGTCGGGCTGTACATTGCAGAACAGGGAGATTTTCTGGAAGATAGAAGGTTCCAGCGGCTCATCGCAGCGCAGAACGATCAGGTCGGGGTTGATGCCCATGCCCTGCAATTCCTTCACGGAATGCTGGGTCGGTTTTGATTTGTGCTCATTTGACCCCCGCAGGAAAGGCACCAAGGTCACATGGATAAAGAGGCTGTTTTCCCGGCCGGCCTCCAAGGAAACCTGGCGCGCGGCCTCTAAAAAAGGCTGGCTTTCTATGTCGCCGATGGTGCCGCCAATCTCCGTGATGATCACATCGGCCCGGGCCTTTTGCCCTACGCTGTAGACGAAGCTTTTGATCTCATTGGTGATATGGGGGATCACTTGTACGGTTGACCCTAAGTATTCCCCCCGGCGTTCCTTATTAAGCACGTTCCAGTAGACTTTTCCAGTGGTGAGGTTTGAAAATTTGTTCAGGTCCTCATCAATGAAACGCTCATAATGCCCCAAGTCTAAATCGGCTTCTGCGCTGTCCTCTGTGACGTACACCTCGCCGTGTTGATAGGGGCTCATGGTCCCAGGGTCCACGTTGATGTAAGGATCCAGTTTTTGGGCCGCCACCTTGAGGCCCCTGGCCTTCAAGAGCTGCCCCAAAGAGGCCGCTGTGATTCCCTTGCCCAGCCCGGAAACCACGCCCCCCGTGACGAAGATGTATTTTTTATCCATCCGTATCATCCTGCCTTTCCGCAGCGCCGCAGCGCCTCTAATGCCCGCTTTCTCCATAGTTCCCCAGCACCCGGGCCGAAGGGTCGTTTACGCCGCAGCCTTCCCAATCCCGGTTTGGCATCCAAAAGTCCTGTATCATTTCACCCTGTCCAGGATAATATTTTTCAAAAAGCTCCCGGTACAACAGGCTCTCTTTTGTAAAGGGCGTGCCATGCCGGTATGCCCGCCGCCTTTCTTCCCATTCCCTGTCCGTATAGCGCCCTTCAGCGTATTCCTTTAAGTCTTCTACCATGCTATGCCCCACCGCGTCGGAAAACGCGGCTTTCTGCCGCCAAAGGATGTTTTCCGGCAATAACCCCTCCCCTTCAAAGGCTTTGCGCAGCAGATACTTCCCTATGCCGTAGGTGTTTATTTTCAGATTAGGGTCGATTCCCATCACATACCGTACAAAGGCCAGGTCCCCAAAGGGCACCCGCGCTTCCAGGGAGTTGACGGAGATACAGCGGTCAGCCCGCAAAACATCGTACATATACAGCTCCCGCACGCGTTTTTCCGCTTCTTTCTGGAAGGCTTCCGCGCTGGGGGCATAGTCTGTATATTTGTAGCCAAAAAGTTCATCACTGATCTCCCCGGTCAGCAGCACCCGCAGGTCTGTTGTCTCGTGGATGGCCTTGCAGCATAAATACATCCCTATGCTGGCCCGGATGGTAGTAATATCCCAAGTGCCCAGCAACGCAACGACCTCCCCAAGGGAGCCTAACACCTGTTCCCTTGTCATGATAACCTCGGTATGGTCCGCGCCGATGAAATCAGCCGCCTGCCGGGCGTATTGCAGATCGATGGCATCGGAATCCATCCCAATAGCAAAGGTTTGGATGGGCTTCTTCATAAGCCTTGCCGCTATGGCGCACACCAGACTGCTGTCCAGCCCGCCGGAGAGAAGGAAGCCTACTGGCGTGTCCGCGTCCAGCCGCTTTTCTACAGCCTTTATCAGGCGGTCGTGTATACCCTGGCAGATTTCTTCCACAGGCCCTGTATGGAGGACAGGGGCGGAAGCCGGATCGGCGTACCGCACAAACTCGCCCTGGGCGTAGTAATGCCCCGGCGGGAAAGGCTTGATCTTCCCGCACAGGCCCAGCAAGTCCTTTGCCTCGCTGGCAAAAGCCATAGAACCGTCTGGTAAAGCCCCGTAAAATAAGGGCCGGATGCCAATGGGATCCCTGGCGCAGATGAAATCGCCCTTTTCGCCATCGTATAAGATCATAGCGAACTCCGCGTCCAGCCTGGCGAACATGTCTAATCCATACTCTCGGTAAAGGGGCAGCAGCAGCTCGCAATCTGAACCGCTTTGAAAGCGGTAGCCTTTTCCCTCCAGCATGGCCTTGGCCTCCCGGAACCCGTACAGCTCCCCGTTGCATACGCAGGCCGTTTCGCCCAGGTAAAAGGGCTGCATGCCGCTTTCCTCCAGCCCCATAACAGCCAGGCGCTGGAACCCCAGGTAGCCTGGCCCCACCTCCCGCACCCGTTCCCTGTCCGGCCCCCTGGAGCGGGTGCGGGAAAAGCATTCCTGTATAGTTTCTTTGCTTATCCCCCGGCGGGTAACCCCTATGATTGCGCACATATCCTTTCCTCCTTATCCTTTGATTTTTCCCTCAAACCGCGCCTTTTCTCCGTGGGCCGGGATCGCCGTCGGGTAGCCGCCGCCAAAACACGCCAAACACACCTTGCCGTCTGCGGCATAAGCTTTAGCGTGCTCTAAGCTTAAATAGCCTAAGCTGTCCGCGCCTATCTGCTCCCCAATTTCCCTGACGCTGAACTGGCTGGCAATAAGCGCGCCCGGGCTGTCGATGTTTGTGCCGTACCAACAGGGCGACACAAAAGGCGGGGCGCTCACCCGCATATGGATTTCTTTGGCCCCGGCCTGGCGCAGCAGGGCGATAATGCGCCGGCAGGTGGTGCCCCGCACGATGCTGTCGTCAATGAGCACTACCCTTTTTCCCGCTACAGCCGAACGTATGGGGTTGAGCTTTAAGTTGACCGCGGCTTCCCGCAGGGCTTGGTTCGGCGCAATGAAAGTCCGGGCGATGTATTTGTTTTTGGTGAACCCCATAGCATAGGGGATACCGCTTTCCCGCGCATAACCAATGGCAGCGTCCAGCCCGGAATCCGGTACGCCAATAACCACATCCGCATCCACGGGATGTTCCTGAGCCAGCCGGGCCCCGGCTTTTTGGCGGGCCAGGCTGACGCTTACACCGTCCAGTACGGAATCGGGGCGGGAAAAATAAATATATTCAAAGGCGCATAAGGTCTTGGGGGATTTGTTGCAGTGCCGCTTATCGCTGCAGATGCCTTCCTTGCTTACCGTCACCACTTCGCCCGGCAAAAGATCCCGGACATAAACCGCCCCGGCAGCGTCCAGGGCGCAGGTCTCCGATGCGAACAACAGGGCGCCGTCGGGGCGCTTTCCCATGCACAAAGGCCTGAAGCCGTTGGGGTCACGGGCTGCCATAAGCTTGCGGGACGAACAGATTACCAGCGAGTAGGCCCCCACCAGATGCTCCATAGCCCGGCACACGGCCTCTTCGATGCTGCCACAGCGAAGGCGCTCCCGCACAATAAGATGGGCGATCACCTCTGAATCCGTAGTTGTATGGAAAATGGAACCCTGTTCTTCTAAAAACGTGCGTAATTCATAGGCGTTGACCAAGTTGCCGTTATGGCACAGGGCCATACGCCCCTTATGGTGGTTAACGAGCAGGGGCTGCGCGTTGCGCCTGCTGTCGGCCCCGGTGGTGGCGTACCGCACATGGCCCACCGCCATGTTGCCCTGCCCCAATCCCGCCAACCGTGCCGGCGTGAAAATCTCGCTGACTAACCCCGTTTCCCGGCAGGCGGTAAAGCAGCCTTGGTCATTGAGGACAATGCCCGCGCTTTCCTGTCCCCGGTGCTGCAGGGCAAACAGCCCGTAGTAACAAAGCGCGGCCAAGTCTGTTTTAACCGGGGCGTAGGCCCCGAACACGCCGCATTCTTCATGCAGGGCATCCTGCTTTGATTCCATCTTGATCCCCTCCCGACAAAAAGCCAAAGCGGGGGCAGCCGTAAAACCGCCCCACAGGCTTGTGGCCGATATGCTTTTATCCCTTATCCTGCAAGGCTGCAAAGCCTTCCTCTCCGGTTCGGACTTTGACGACATTCTCCACATTATAGATAAAAATTTTCCCATCGCCGATGTGGCCGGTATACAGGACTTTTTTTGCTGTCGCAATCACGTCCTGGACAGGGACAGCGCTGACCACGATACTCACCTGCACCTTAGGCAAAAGGCTTGTTTCCACCGCCACGCCGCGGTAATATTCAGGCTTGCCCTTCTGAACGCCGCATCCCATGACATGGGAAACTGTCATACCGGTAATGCCCAGCTTGGACATAGCTTCCTTGAGGGCATAAAGGCGTTCCTCTTTACAAACAATGTCGATTTTGGTGAATTTCCCCTCTGCGGGGCTTTCCGAAGCGGGCGCCCAATCTGCGGGCAGGATCTCTGCGGGAGATGTGGCGCCGGCCGCCGGTATCAGGCCGCCTTCCAAGGCAAAACCGCTATAGCTGTCCACTGCCGGGGCGAAATCCGCATAGGCGCTGGGCAGGCCGTGCTCGCTTGCGTCCAAACCGCGGAGCTCCTCTTCCATGCTGGCCCGCAGGCCTACCGTCTTTTTCATGATTTGGAAAGTGAGCACCATAGCGGCTGCCGCATAAGCCGACACGCTGGCAACACCCAAAAGCTGTATGCCCAATAGGGAAGCGCTGCCAGTGTATAGCAGCCCGGAAAGCCCTGCCGGGGCTGACGGCGCGGCCAACAGCCCCACCGCCAGGGTACCCCAGATACCGTTTGCCATGTGCACCCCTACCGCGCCTACCGGGTCGTCAATATGCAGCTTCAAGTCAAGCGCCTCAACGACCACTACCACCAGGATGCCCGAAACAATGCCTACAATTGCTGCGCCAACCGCGTCCAGGGCGTCGCATCCGGCTGTGATGCCCACCAGGCCTGCCAGGGATGCATTTAAGCACATGGACACGTCCGGCTTGCCGTTTTTAACCCATGTATAAACCATCGTGGTACAGGTTGCCACAGAAGGGGCAATGGTGGTGGTGAGGAAAATAGCGGACAGTTCTGTGGCTGTGGTGGCCGCCGCGCCGTTAAAGCCGTACCAGCCCAGCCACAGGATAAACACCCCCAAAGCCCCTAAGGGGATCGAATGCCCAGGGATAGCGTTGACCTTCACCACTTTCCCGCTTGCGTCTTTAACATATTTGCCGGTACGCGGCCCTAAAATCACAGCGCCTACTAAAGCTGCGATGCCGCCCACCATATGGATGGCGCAGGAGCCGGCGTAATCATGGAAGCCCATTTGGGAAAGCCAGCCGCCGCCCCAAATCCAGTGGGCCTCAATGGGGTATACCAGCAGGGAGATGATGCCGGAATAAACGCAATAGGAAGAAAACTTTGTGCGCTCGGCCATGGCGCCGGAAACAATGGTAGCGGTGGTAGCGCAGAATACTAGATTGAATACGAAATAGGAGGCGTCTGTAAATCCTTCTTGGGGCGCGGCGATAAAATCGCTAAAGTGGATGAATAAATCCAAATTAGGCAGGCCGATAAGGCCAAACAGAGCGTCTTCCCCCATCATCAATGTGTACCCCAGCAATGAAAACACAACGGTGCCGATACAAAAATCCATCAGGTTCTTCATGATGATATTCCCGGCGTTCTTCGCACGGGTAAATCCTGTCTCTACCATAGCAAACCCCGCCTGCATCCAGAACACAAGGGCCGCACCGATCAAAAACCAAAATTCTATTGTCATTTTCTTTCACCTCTCAAGCGTTTTTCACACCCCGAACAATAAATCCCCATATGTCGGGAACGGCCAGTCTTTTTGGCCAACCATAGACTCGGCTTTGTCGCAGGGCTTCCGCAGGGCCTCCATGGCCGGGATGATCTCCCCCTTTACCAGGAGCGCCTGGGCGGTCACATCCACAGCCCTATCCAGTGCGGTAAGCTTTTCCGCAAGGGCATCCGCTGCCTGGTCAATCTCGTCCAGAAGCCCGGAGATCGCGGCGCTGGCTTTCTTCTCATATCCGCTCACAAGGGCTGGGTCAACTTTTGCCTTGTCGGCCATAGCCGCTGCCAAGCTTCCGGCGTACCGCTGCACAGCGGGCAAAATCTCCCGCCTGGCCATGTCCTCCATGGTCAGGGCCTCTATCTTGACTGTGCGGGTGTAGTTTTCCAGTTGGATCTCATAGCGGGAACGCAATTCCCCCTCTGTAAAGACCCCGTTCTTCAGCAGCATTTCCATATTCCCCTTGTCCAGCAGGTGCGCCATGGCGTCGGGCGTTGTAGGCAGGTTTAAAAGGCCGCGCTTTTCCACAGCTTCTTCTATCCATTGGCCATCGTAGCCGTTCCCATTAAAGAGGATGCGCTTGTGGGAAATGATGGTTTCTTTTATCAATCCATGCAGGATGGCGTCAAAATCGCCGGCCCCTTCCAGGATGTCGGCGAACTGCCGGAGGGCTTCAGCCACTGCCGCGTTGAGCATGATGTTGGCACAGGCGATAGAATCCCCTGACCCTACCATGCGGAACTCGAACTTATTGCCTGTAAAAGCAAAGGGGCTGGTACGGTTGCGGTCGGTAGTGTCCTGGGTGATGCGGGGCAAGGCGTCCACACCCAGCTTCATCTTTTTCTGGGCTGTCCCCTCATAGGGGCTGTCCATCTCGATAGCTTCCAGGATGGCCGAAAGCTCGTCACCCAGGAAGATGGAAACCACGGCGGGGGGCGCTTCGTTTGCCCCCAGGCGATGGTCGTTGCCTGCGGTGGCCACGCTTAAACGCAGCAGGCTCTGATATTCGTCTACCGCCTTGATGACCGCCACCAGGAACAGCAGGAACTGGGCGTTCTCATAAGGGGTCTCGCCGGGAGAGAGAAGGTTTACCCCGGTGTCTGTTGCCATAGACCAGTTGTTGTGTTTGCCGCTGCCGTTTACCCCGGCAAAGGGCTTTTCGTGCAGCAGGCACACCAGGCCATGCCTGCGGGCCACCTTCTTCATAATCTCCATAGTCAGCTGGTTGTGGTCGGTAGCCACGTTGGTACTGGCGTAAATGGGCGCCAGCTCGTGCTGGGCAGGGGCAACCTCGTTATGCTCGGTTTTCGCCAGGATGCCCAGCTTCCACAGCTCTTCATTGAGGTCATCCATATACGCCTGCACCCGGGGCTTGATGGAGCCAAAATAGTGGTCCTCCAGCTCTTGGCCTTTGGGCGGGTTCGCCCCAAACAGCGTGCGGCCTGTATAAATCAAATCCTTGCGCTTAAGGTACATGTCCCGGTCCACCAGAAAGTATTCCTGCTCCGGACCCACATGGGTGATGACGCGGCTGGCCGCTGTGTTGCCGAACAGCCGCAGGATACGCAGAGCCTGTTTATTTAAGGCTTCCATGCTGCGCAGGAGAGGCGTTTTTTTATCTAAGGCTTCCCCGCTGTAGGAACAGAACGCGGTGGGGATGCACAACGTCTTATCTTTAATAAAAGCAAAGCTGGTGGGATCCCATGCGGTGTAGCCCCGGGCCTCAAAGGTCGCCCGCAGGCCGCCGGAAGGGAAGGAGGAGGCATCCGGTTCGCCGCGGATGAGTTCTTTCCCGGAAAATTCCATAATAACCCGGCCGCCAGGAGCAGGGGTGATGAAAGAGTCATGCTTCTCCGCGGTGATGCCTGTCAACGGCTGGAACCAGTGGGTAAAGTGGGTTGCCCCGTTCTCTACAGCCCAAGTACACATAGCGGTGGCCACGGCATTTGCCAAGGATAAATCCAGCCGGACGCCCCGCCGGATAGTCTGCTTTAAAGAACGGTATACTTCTGGGGTCAGGCGGGCGCGCATGGCCTGTTCATCGAAAACTTTACTGGCGAAAAAATCCGGCACATGATGTGGGGTCTGCATAGCTCATCTCTCCTTTTAGGGAATAGGTTTTCTAAAAACGAAGAGAGGCAACGGCGTCTGCGGGGGGCTTTCCCGTAGACGCCGTTGTCTCTCAACGCCGACTAGCATACACTCATTTTTGCAAGTTGTCAAGCCGTTTTATGCATTTTTGTTTATATAAACAATTTTTAAGGCGGAACTCCGAAAAACCTTACTGCTATATGCAAGGTTGACAAACTCAAGTTGCATATCGTATAATAAGAGGCAAGGACAAAGGCGTTCGTGGAATTGCGTCTTTATGTCCTTTTTTATTTTGGGAGGGACTTACCTATGATACGACCGGAGCTTTTTGAAGGGCAAGTCCGCATCCCTTCCGGCTGCGCTATTTCAGCGGTGATCTCGCGGGAGGGGCGGCTTATCAGCGGCCAGACCATTGTGGACAGTATGCGCCCCATGCATGAGCGGTCAAACGGGTTGGGGGGCGGATTTGCGGGGTACGGCATTTATCCCGAATATAAAGATTTCTTTGCCCTGCACATCTTCTATGATACGGATGAGGCCCGTGCCGCCGTTGAAGCCCATCTGCGCGCTGTGCTGGAGATTGTCCGGGCAGAGAACATCCCCACCCGCAAGCACCCAGCCATCACGGCCGAGCCTTTTATCTGGCGCTATTTCGTGGCCCCCCTGCGGTCAGTGCTGCATAGCTGCCAGCAGGATGAGGAGGAATTCATTGCCCGCCTGGCCATGCGCGTCAATACAGGCTATCCAGGGGCATACGTGTTCTCCAGCGGGAAAAATATGGGCGTGTTCAAGGCCGTGGGCTACCCCGAAGACGTAGGCGAATTTTACCGCCTGGAAGAATACAGCGGCTACTGCTGGACTGCCCACGGCCGCTATCCCACGAACACCCCCGGCTGGTGGGGCGGGGCGCATCCCTTTGCGCTGCTGGACAGAACCATTGTCCATAATGGCGAGATTTCTTCTTACGACTGCAACCGCCGCACCATCGAGATGTATGGCTACAAATGCACCCTGCAAACGGATACAGAGGTCATCACCTACATTGCCGATTTTTTACAGCGCAAGCAGGGCCTCACACTAGAAGAAATGGCCTCGGTAATCGCCGCGCCCTTCTGGTCTACTATAGAACGGCAGCCAAAAGGCAAGAGCCGGGAGTTGGCGTATCTGCGCACAGTCTACTCCAGTTTGCTGATTACCGGGCCGTTCTCCATTATTTTGGGCTTTCGCGGCGGGCTGATGGCCCTGAACGACCGCCTGAAATTACGCAGCATGGTGGTGGGCGAAAAAGATGACAAGGTCTACATAGCCAGTGAAGAAGCGGCTATCCGCGCAGTGGAGCCAGGCGCGGAAAACATCTGGGCCCCGGCGGGGGGCCAGCCCGTGGTAGTGCGGGTGCGGGAGGGGGCATATTAAAAATGGGGCAATGGGAAGTTTATCCGGAATTTGAAGTGGTGCGCAGCAGCGCCCGCTGTACAAAATGTTTGGGCTGTGTGGCCCAGTGCGCTAACGGGGTGCATCAATACGACGGGGTACAACTGACCTGCGACAGCGCCAAGTGTGTGGACTGCCACCGCTGTGTAGCCATGTGCCCCACCCGGGCGCTGAAAATCGTAAAGGCGGACTGTGCCCTGCGGGAAAACAGCAACTGGGACAGCCAGACTATCAAAGAGATCTTTAAGCAGGCCCAGAGCGGCGGCGTCCTCCTGAGCAGCATGGGCACGCCAAAGCCCTATCCCGTCTATTGGGACAAGCTGCTGCTCAATGCCAGCCAGGTGACCAACCCCTCCATTGACCCCTTGCGGGAGCCTATGGAGACCCGCGTCTGTCTGGGCAAGAAGCCGGACAAGCCCCAGCGCGGGCCGGACGGCCGCTTTACCTGTGAGCTGCCGCCCCAGCTGAAGCTTGCTATGCCCATGCTGTTTTCAGCTATGAGTTACGGCTCTGTCAGCTATAACGCCCACGAGGCCCTGGCCCGGGCGGCAGAGGAACTGGGCGTCTACTATAATACCGGCGAAGGCGGCCTGCATGAAGATTTTTACGCTTACAGCCCTAATACCATTGTGCAGGTGGCGTCAGGGCGGTTTGGGGTGCACGAAGGGTACTTAAACGCCGGGGCGGCCATTGAAATCAAGATGGGGCAGGGGGCCAAACCAGGCATTGGAGGGCATCTGCCCGGGACAAAGGTGGGGGCCGATATTTCCCGCACCCGCATGATACCCGAGGGCAGCGATGCTATCTCCCCGGCCCCCCATCACGATATTTATTCCATTGAGGATCTGCGCCAGCTGGTGTATTCCTTAAAGCAGTCCACCCATCACAAAAAGCCCGTCATTGTGAAGGTGGCGGCTGTGCACAACATCGCGGCTATTGCCAGCGGCATTGCCCGCAGCGGCGCAGACATTATCGCCATAGACGGCTTCCGGGGCGGTACAGGCGCCGCCCCCACCCGAATACGGGACAATGTGGGCATCCCCATTGAGCTGGCCCTGGCGGCGGTAGACCAACGCCTGCGGGATGAGGGGATACGGAACCAGGTAGGCATCATCGCCGGAGGGAGCATACGCTCCTCGGCAGATGTGGCTAAAGCTATCGCCCTGGGCGCAGATGCGGTTTATATTGCAACGGCGGCGCTGCTGGCGCTGGGCTGCCATCTGTGCCGTACCTGCCAGACGGGTATGTGCAACTGGGGCATTGCCACCCAAAGGCCGGAACTGGTGGCCCGTTTAGACCCCAAAGAGGGGGCGAAACGCCTGGTAAACCTAATGACCGCCTGGAACCACGAGATTATGGAAATGCTGGGCGGCATGGGCATCAATTCTATAGAGGCCCTGCGGGGCAACCGTTTGATGCTGCGGGGCATTGGGCTAACGGCAAAGGAACTGGAGATTTTGGGCGTAGCCCACGCGGGGGAATGATCCCTGCGCAAAGTAAAGGAGGCGCGGTATAATGGCCTATAAAATAATGGCCCAAGGCTTAGACGCGGCCGGGCTGGGCAGGCAGATCCAAGCGCACCCCGGCCCGGTAGAGGTTGTGGGATGCCTGGGGCAGCGGTTTATCGGGGCGGGGATGCACGGAAAGAAAATTCGTGTTACAGGCATACCGGGAAACGCCCTGGGGGCCTACCTCAACGGCGGTGAGATAGAAGTGTGCGCAAACGCCCAAGACGCTGTAGGCGACACCATGAATGCCGGCACCATTGTGATCCACGGGGATGTGGGCGATACGGTAGGATACGCCATGCGGGGCGGGGAAATCTATGTGGAAGGCTCGGCGGGCTACCGGGCTGGGGTGCATATGAAGGAGTACCAGGACAAGGTGCCGGTAATGGTCATCGGCGGCCGGGCCGGCAGCTTCCTGGGGGAGTACCAGGCTGGCGGGGTGATCTTGGTGCTGGGGCTGACGGGTTCAGGCCCCATTGCCGGGAACTTCCCTTGTACGGGCATGCATGGCGGCAAGGTGCTGCTGCGGTGCCGACCGGAAGAACTCCTTTTCCCCGGCCAGGTGACGGCCCTTCCGGCATCTCCCCAAGACCTGGATGCCGTGCGGCCATATTTAGAAGAATTCTGCCGCCGCTTCGGCAAAGACCTGGCGTTTATTCTAAACGCCCCCTTTACCCTGGCGGTCCCGGACAGCCGGAATCCGTACCGGCAGATGTATGTAGCCAATTGACAGGAGGATGCCTATGGAATTTACCCAAGACGATGTATTGTGTTATGTGAAAAGCGAAGATGTGAAATTTATCCGTTTGGCGTTCTGTGATACCGAAGGGCGCCAGAAGAATCTGGCCGTTATGCCGGAGACGCTTCCCCGGGCGTTCTCCCAAGGCATTCCGGTAGATGGCCGCGAGTTGCCGGGTTTTGGAGCAGGGCCTGTGCTTTTGCGCCCAGACCCCACAACTTTGCTGCAAATGCCCTGGCGGCCCCAGCACGGGCGGGTGGTGCATATGTTCTGCGATCTGGTGGCCCTGGACGGTACGCCCCACCCCCAGGATATCCGGTGGCAGCTGAAAGAGCTTGCACAGCAGATGGAGTGTACTGTAGCGGCAGAGATGCTTTTTGCCCTGTACAAACTGGACGAGCAGGGCCGCCCCACAACTGAACCCCAGGACGAAGCCGGGTATCTGGACATAGCCCCCACAGACCGCGGGGAGAATGTGCGCCGGGCCATCTGCCTAACCCTGGAGCAGATGGGCATCCAGCCGGAAAGCTCCCACCACGGGGCGGGGCCAGGAAGGAACCTGATCCGCTACCAGGGCGCAGGCCCTCTAAAGGCTGCGGACAACATGGTAACTTTTCAGGCAGTGGTACGCACAATGGCAGACCAAAACGGGCTTTTTGCAGAATTCCCCCATCCTCCCCGGCTCTTCATAACCCAGGGGGCTAACGTGCGGGAAGCCGTGCCCCAAAAGGGCTGGCAGAACCCGTACCGGCTCATGGCAGCTCTGGTACGAGGGCAGGTGTAAGCATATGGTATTCGAACCGGAGCCTTATAGTGTACTTATTGTCTCCCCAGGCGACCGCTTCCGGGAAAGCCTGTCCCCTCTTCTGCCTCCAGGTTCCTTTAACCCGGTTTGCGTTGCCCGCAGCTGTGCTGAAGCAAGGCGGAAGCTGCTGGAGCGGGGGTTTGATCTGGTTCTCATCAATTCCCCCCTGCCCGATGGCCCAGGCCTGCCTTTAGCGGAGGATCTGTGCGCCGAAACAGAAGCCGGGGTCCTGCTGTTGGTTCCGGCGGGGGTCTACGAGGAAACCGCTGCCCAGGCCCAGCAGAGCGGGGTAATCACACTGCATAAACCCAGCAGCCGGCTTCTGGCTTCACACAGCCTGCAAGCCCTCTGCGCTATGCGGGAACGGCTGCGGGCACGGGGCCGCAGGCAGGTTGCGGTAGAAGAGAAGATCCGGGAGTTGCAGATGATTGACCGGGCTAAGTGGGTGCTGATAGATAAGAAGGGCTTTACAGAGCCGGAAGCCCACCGGGCCTTAGAACGTATGGCGATGGAACAACGCATAACAAAGGTGCAGGCTGCTCAGCGGGTAGTGGGGGGAATATCAATTTGACAAGGGCAGCATGGCGAGGTGGGCCGCATTTTGCGTCCCACCTCAAAATCTGCGCTGCTTAACAAAGAAATGTAATTTTGACACGATTTTCAATGAGGCGTCTCTTGATTTGAAATCCGAACATGTTTTTTCTGATTATTCCCATTCCACCGCTCTACAGCCCACAGAACCACAAGAGCTATCATGAGCATCCCGCCGCTGGCCAGCGGCAGAACAAACGCAGGCCATATTTCTGATAGGCCGCCTGCAAGGACGAGTGACAGCGGAATCAGCACATAGGAAATGGCTGTGGATAGGCGGCGGAAACCTTGCCTATAGGGTCGTGTAAATATATACTCTTGCCCTCCGCGCTGGTTTCCGCGGCCCGGATGGATTCGGGGATGATGGTGTCAAAGATACGCAGCTTGTCCCCATAACTCTCCCGCAGCAGGGCTACAATGTCCCGGGAATAAGCGGTGCGCATATTTGCCATAGTGATAAGGATGCCGGAGATTTGCAGGCTGGGATTGAATTTGCGCCGCACCAGCCCGATGGTGGCTAGAAGCTGCTCCAGGCCCTTAATGGACAGATAGTGGGCCAGCATGGGGATAATCACTTCGTCCGCCGCTGTTAAGGCGTTGGCGGTGAGGGTGCCCAAGGACGGGCAGCAGTCCAACAGGATGTAATCGTACTGGCCGCGCACAGCTTCCAGAAGCTCCCGCAGAACCGTTTCCCGGCCCATGACGCCCACCAGGTTCATTTCCACCATGGCAAGGTCGATGTTGGCGGGCAGCAGGTCAACCCCTTCGTCCTGGTGCAGTATGTAGTCCGCAGGGTTAAAAGGCTTTTGCTGGACGATCTCACCCAGCACAGTAGAAACCGTTTTCTCGATCCGGTCTGGCTGGTGGAAGCCAAGGCTTGCGGTAAGCGGTCTCGCCTGCCGGCTCGGTCAGTTCGCACCAGAGCGCCACCGGCGCTCGCTCACCCTTGTGGGTCAACGTCCACCAGCAGGACGCGTTTGCCTTGGCGGGCTAAGCCGATGCCCAGGTTTACTGTGGTGACGGTTTTGCCCACGCCGCCCTTTTGGTTGCAGACGGCAATAATTTTTGTTGTTTTGCACATATTTTTATCCCTCTTTTTGACTGTTGAAAGTTTGTCGTTCATATAACGCCGCTGTTTTCCACCCCTCTTTTAAGAGCCATTTTCTGCCCCTTTTTTACTGGAAAAAGAATAAGGACAAACCTGAAAACCCTTGATATCACTGGGTTTTTCGATTTGTCCTTATTATACCGTAAGGGCACACGTTCTGTACCCACATGGCAAACGCCGGTATGAACCCCAAGGCGTTGCAGTACATCATGGGCCACGCCAACATCACCATGACGCCGGACTATTACACCCATGTTGACGCCTGTTCCGTAAAGGCGGAGATGGAGCGGCTGGCCGCGTAGTGAGTAGTAAAGAAGTAAAAAGAAAGCGGCAGGCCGCTTTTACTACTTCCGTACTACGTTTCAGCGCAAAGTCACGCCGGGATACGCCGAGATATGCGAATAACTCTCCCAAACGGCAAATGGCGGAAACGCCTGAAAATCAAGGCTTTGCCACCATTTGCCGAGTTACATAAGGTTAGAGCTGGAAATTGCAAAATCTTTATTATAAATTCATCGTCTTTGTCGGTGAATTACATATCACACCCACGAAACGGTGGACAGCGTTGCCCGCCAAACACTGTACGGTGTGCGGCGTTGAATATGTCCCTGGCTCTGGAATATCGAAGTATTGTCCTGCTTGTGCCAAGAGGATACAGAGGGAGAAGTCAAACGAGAGCAAACGCAGGAACAGGGAACAGAAAAGGATGGTATGTATTGAACTGTCCGCAAAAAATGATCGACTGATCCAGTACACCTCGCAAGCATACTTCAACCTAACCAAAGAATACGGCATTACGCCCTCTATGTCAAGACGTGGAAACTGCTACGATAATGCAATGGCTGAGAATTTTTTCTCCATTCTGAAAACTGAATGCATCTATCGGCAGAAAACCAAGACTTTTCAGTTGGCCAGAGAATTAATTGGCGATTTCATTTATTTCTACAATCACGAGCGCATCCAGTTAAAAACTGGAGAAGCACCGCTTGCGCGACGCCTCTCCGCTTAAATCTTCATACTTCCTACCCAGGGGCCTGTTTGTGCTGTCTGCACAACCTGGGGCGGTACAATTTTCCAGGGGAGTCTGCAATTCTCTTTTATCCACCAGGGAATAACCGCTGCCCGATTTCCTGGAATCTTTACAGCCTCTCTGCTTCTTCCAGCCAGAGGGCGGCGCAGGCGTCGCTGGGCATCCGGAAGTCTCCCCGGGGGGACAGGGTGACAGAACCCACCTTTGGCCCGTCCGGCAGGCAGGATCGCTTAAACTGCTGGGAGAAAAACCGGCGGTAGAAGGAGACAAGCCACTTTTTGACAACAGCGGGGCTGTATTCCCCCTGGAAAGCCCGGCAGGCCATCCTATAAATTTTCCCGGGGCAAAAGCCATAGCGCAGGATGTAGAAAAGGAAAAAGTCGTGCAGCTCATAAGGCCCTACCAGCTCTTCCGTTTTCTGGGCGATTTCCCCGTCCTTGGGAGGCAGCAGCTCTGGGCTTACCGGGGTGTCCAGCACGTCCAGCAGGGCCTTTTGCAGGCGCTTCCCGCTTTCCGTCTCCGGGCAGTGCTCCGCCTCGTGGCGCACCAGATGGCGCACCAGGGTTTTGGGAATGGAACCATTCACGCCGTACATGGACATGTGGTCGCCATTGTAGGTGGCCCAGCCCAGGGCAAGCTCGGACAAATCCCCTGTGCCAATCACCAGCGCCCCCCGCTGGTTGGCTAAATCCATCAGCACCTGGGTGCGCTCCCGGGCCTGGGCATTTTCAAAGGTAACGTCCAGGGTTTCCGGGTTCTGCCCAATGTCCGCAAAGTGCTGGGAAACCGCCTTCTCAATGCTGATTTCCCGGAACTCCACCTCCAGCTCCTCGGCAATGCGCTGGGCATTGCTTTTGGTGCGGCCTGTGGTGCCAAAGCAGGGCATGGACACCGCCAGAATCCCCTTGCGGTCAAGGCCCAGGCTGTCAAAGGCCCGGACGCACACCAGCAGGGCCAGGGTGGAATCCAGCCCCCCGGAAAGGCCCACTACCACCTTGCTGCCATGGATGTGGGAAAGCCGGGTGGCAAGGCCCTGGCTCTGCATAGTGAGAATCAGCCGGCAGCGGTCGGAAAGCCATGCCTTGTCCTCAGGCACAAAAGGGAACCGGGAGAAATCCCGCCGGGGCACAAAGCTTTCCAGGGTTTCCGCCTTATAGGCAAAGGGAATGCGCACCACGTCCCTGTCCTGCCGGGGCTGCCAGGTATTCATCCGCAGCCGCTCCTGCAAAAGGCGTTCCAGGTCAATTTCCCCTATAACCAGCCCTCTGGAAAACAGGCTGCTTTCCTGTAGCACAGTGCCGTTTTCCGCAAGGATGTCATGCCCTGCGAACACCATGTCCGTGGTGGATTCCCCCGGCCCCGCGTCCGCGTATACATAGGCCCCCAGCAGATGGCCCGACCACATTTTCACTAAATCCCGGCGGTATTCCGCCTTGCCAATGGTTTCGTCGCTGCAGGAGAGGTTGAAAAGCAGGGTGGCGCCGTTTTGGGCCAGCTTGGCGCTTGGCGGCACAACGCCCCACAAGTCCTCGCAGATTTCCCCGGCCACGCACAGCCCCTCCACATTCTCGCAGGGGAACAAAAGCCCCTTGCCCAGCACAGTCTGCTGTCCGGCAAAGAAAACCTCCCTGGGCGGGCAGGCAGGAGTGAAATACCGCATTTCGTAAAACTCGCTGTAATTGGGAATGCTCTCCTTGGCAATAAGCCCCAAAAGCCTGCCCCGGTGGAACACAGCCCCGCAGTTATACAAAGCACCCTCCAAGGCCACAGGCACCCCCACGGCGCAGAGGATGTCCAACTCCCTTGTGTCCTCCAGCAGGCGGGCAAGGCCACGCTCTGCCGCTGCCAGAAGGGTGCGCTCCCGAAAAAGATCGCCGCAGGTATATCCTGTGAGGGAAAGCTCCGGGAAGCACACAGCCCCGCAGCCCTCCCCCGCCGCTTTTCCAATCAGCTCCAAAATGCCCTGCCTGTTAAAGTCCACGTCTGCAACCTGCACAGCCGGGGTGGCGGCCGCCACCCGGAAAAATCCGTCTTTCATCTTCATTGCCACTGGGTACAGGCGCCTGCAAAGCAGCCTTTTCTGTCCTGTACCGCTCCTTTCTTCCTATATTCACAGGGGTATCCCCCCGCCGACCGGGCGAGGGGATACCTTCCTTCTTCTGCCGTTCTTGTACGGAAAGCCCCGGGCTTTTGCAATACGCGCTAATCCAAGAATCCCTGGGGCACGCCGCTGCCCTCTCCTGACCCGCCTTCAGGGGGCTGGGACACAGGCGGCTCCGGGTTAAAGCTGGGCACAGGATCCGGCGTAACCGGGGGCGGGGTTACCGGTGGAGGCGTGACAGGAGGCGGGGTAACCGGAGGAGGCGTAGGCTCGCTGGGCTTAATGGTGGGCGTGGGGCTGGGAGAAACAGAGGGCTTGGGAGAGGGCGAGGGCGAGGGCAGGGTATTGCCCTCCTCCTTGCCGGTGTCTATCTTGCTAGTGTCTGTGCCCTCCCCAATGATGAACACCTTGCCTGTAGGCGGATAGTAGGAAGAGGGCAGTTCTTCTGTGCGCACAGTGGCGTCGCCCTTCAGGAACGTGCGGTATGCCTTGGCGGAATAGCCGTTGTTCCCGGAGGTCTTGCGCTTATAGGCCCCCTTGGCAAGGCCCGCGTCCACCACAAAGCTTACCTCGGAAAGAGGGCCGGAAGAGCCGGTCTGCTCAGAGGAAACGCTGATTTTATCCCACTCCTTGGGGAACACCCCGAAGAAGCTTACGTGGAGATCCACATTGTCCATCCAGGCGGCAATATACACCGGGGCGTCCAGGGGGTTTTTAAATTTAAAGTCAATGTTCCCATAGTCCACCGTAGCGTCCAGGCCAATGGGACAGTAGGAAGAGGGCATGCTGTGGCATTCCCGGGCCGTAATTTCCATGCCCGCCAGCAGCGCGGCATTATACAGGGTGGTGGAACCCTGGCAGATGCCGCCGCCATACATCTGCACCAGCACCCCGCCGTTAATGCCTCCGGCAGGCAGCCACCCCCGGGATGGGTCTGTGCTGTCGCCCAGGGCTGTGTTGTAGGAAAATTCCTGCTCCGGCTCCAAAACCGTGCCGTTTACATGGGAAAGGGCCAGGCGCATGTTGCTGTTGCCGTTTTCCGTGTTGGTGGAGGTGGTGGAATAGGTGGAAAGGAGCTTAAAGTTTTCGTTTAAATAGCTTTGGGTCAGCTTGGGCTTTGTCTCCAGGAACGCCGCCTGGATATCCCCGTCATGCTTCTGGGAGAGAAGCTGCCGCACGCTTTTCAGGGTAGCGGCCATGTCCACCCTGACGCCGGCCTGCTCCTGGGTGAAGGAGAACTTTTCCCCGTTATAGCTTTCCACTGTGGCGTCCTTGGCCTCTACATAGCAGGTTTTTGCCGCGTCCTCCAGCTTCTGCCTGCCGCTGGGGGACAAATCCGCCACATAGGGCAGGGCATATTCCTGGGGGCTGCGGTTTTCCAAAAGCTTTGGCAGCTCTTTTTCCAGCACGTCCTGGATAACGAAATCCCCCTTTTGCAGCAGGATGGTGTCATCCTTGAACTTCACGCTGATTTCCAGGCTGTTCACCGCCTCCTCCAGGGCTTTCTTCGAGATATCCAGGGCCTCGTCCAGGGTTTTCCCGCCAATATTCCGCCCGCCCATGGTGGTGCCCGCTGGGAACAAGGAGGCGTCCTCCGCCGCTGAGGAAAGCAGGGAAGAAGTATCCTCCTCCGGCTTGGAGCAGGCCCCCAGCCCTGTAATCAAAAGCAGGGAGGCCGCCCCGGCCACCACCGCGTATTTCCAAAAATGCTTCATGCTTTTACCATCCTCTCTGCCGGCCTGCGCCGTGCTTTTTACCGTTTTATCGTCCTGCCGCTCCCCTGCGTTAGCTTCCCACGCTTCCAAACAAGGCTTCCAAAGAAAACCCTTCCATTCCCATGCCCGCAGAGGGCTTTTGCTGCGTGAGAGCGGCTTTCCCGCTTTTCGCATTTGCGCCGCGCAGCCTGCCGCAGTTTCAGGAAACAAAAAAGCCGGGCAGCGCAAGCGCCATTCTTATTATACCGTCTGCCCGGGGAAAAGTAAACGGGGAAATGGTTTCAATTTGATTAAAAAACTGGAATTTTTTCGGGGTGTATGTTACAATGTTTGTAATAAATTTTCAGGGCTTGTTTTGAAAACAGAGGAAGTGACGGATTTCGCGCAGGGCAAGGCGGCTGAACCCCAGGCGCCCAAGGGGCCAGAAGATGGCGCCCGCGCTTTTTCAAAAGGAAGCCTTAACTTTTGCGAGGGATATAAAACTATGAAAATCATGCTCTTAACGGCTGCTACCGGCGGGGGCCACATCCGCACGGCAAACGCCATAGAACAGTACATCCGGGACAACACCCCTTATGATGTTACCATCGTGGACACCTTAAAGGCCGTAGGCCGCCTGCTGGACAAGACGGTGTGCGACAGCTACCTGTTTATGGCCAAAAAGGCCCCGGCCCTTTTCGGCCACCTTTACAAGCGTACCAACAAGAACAGCCGTTTTTCCGACCTGGTGCCCAAGCTCAGCGGCCTGTTCAGCCGCCTGCTCTACCCCGCCATTGAGGCCTATGGGCCAGACGCCATCATCACCACCCACCCCTTTGCCACAGAAATGGCGGCAGCCCTGAAGGCAGACGGCCTTGTGAAGGCCCCCCTCATCTGCATCATCACCGATTACGGCGCACACCGGGCCTATATCGCCAAAGAGGTGGACGCCTATGTGGTGGCAGGCAGCCACATGCTGCCGGAGCTTGCCGCTTTCGGCGTGCCGGAAGAAAAAGTATATCCCTTTGGCATCCCGGTACACGGGGTGTTCTTTGACAAAAGCGACCAGGCCATGCTGCTGCGCCAGCTAAACCTCAGCCCGGAAACACCCACCCTGCTGTTTATGGCAGGCAGCTTCGGGGTGAACAACATCATCCGGCTGTACCGGGAGCTGGCTGCCACCAGCGTGCCCATGCAGATTATCGTTATCACCGGGCGCAACAAGAAGCTTTACGAGGCCTTTGAAAAAGAGGTTGCCCAGGAAAGCCAGGTGCCCACCCGCCTGCTGTATTTTACAGACGAAGTGGAGAAATACATGCACGCCGCCGACCTGTTGGTGACAAAGCCCGGGGGCCTCACTGTCTCCGAGGCTTTAGCCTGCAACCTGCCCATGGCTGTGTTCGACGCCATCCCCGGCCAGGAGGAGGACAACGCCAACTTCCTCCTCACCCACGACATGTGCGTGCGGGTGCAGAAGGACGGGGACTTTGCCGGGGAAATCTCCGCCCTGCTCCAGGAAAAGCAGCGGCTTTCCGCCATGCGGGAAAACTGCCGGGAGTTTGACAAGTCCCAGTCCATCCCAAACCTCCTGGCCCTGATAGAGCGCCTGGCAGGGCAGGAAACAGGCCAGTGAGGAGGACAGGCTATGGCTTTCACCCAGGAGGACTACCAGAAAGTGCTGCAGGAGCTTGCCGCCCAGGCAGACCCCCAGTATAAAGCGTTTCACGAGGGCCTTATCCCTGGCAGACAGATGACTTACGGGGTGCGGGTGCCCGTCATGCGGGCCATTGCCAAAAAAATCACCAAAGGCGACCCCCTGGGCTTTTTAGCGGCAAGCCTTCCGGCCTCTTATGAAGAGTGCATGGTGCGGGGGATGGTTATCGCGGGCATGAAGCTGCCCATGGAGGGGCGCCTGCCCCTGGTGGAAGGTTTCCTGCCCTTCATTGACAACTGGGCTGTGTGCGACTGCTTCTGCAGCTCTTTTAAGCTGAAAAAGCCGGAGGAACGGGAGGCCATGTGGCAGTTCCTGCTGCCCCTGTTCCAGTCGGAGGAGGAGTTTTCCGCCCGCTTTGCTGTGGTGATGTTCCTCTCCCACTTTGCCGCAGAGGACAAAATCGCGGAGGGCCTGTCCCTGCTGGAGGGCATGGGCCAGCCCCAGTATTACGTCCGCATGGCAGTGGCCTGGGCAGTGTCGGTGTGTTATGTAAAGTTCCCCGCCGAAACCCTGCCCCTTTTGGCCCGCCGCACCCTGCCCCCCTTCACCCAGAACAAAAGCATCCAGAAAATACGGGAATCTTACCGGGTGCCCCGGGAGGACAAGGACATGCTGCTGGCCTATAAGCTGCCCCTCCCCCCTTCCGTCCATTAGACGCAGAAGGACAGGCTTTGGCAACAGGCTTTCTAAAAAAGTTTTATCTGAATCGTTATGTAGAGGCCCGGGGATTTTGTGTCCCCGGGCCAAGAGCCAGTGTTTTATTCAGCAGCTTCGCTGTCCGGGCGGCTGCTGATGTCCTTTGTGGACTCCATGCTGCTGTCCGCCCTGCTGGAGCTGTCCGGATCCACTGCTTCCTCCAGCTTGGAGCCTGCCTTGCTGGCAGTGCTGCTGATAGCGCTGCCGGCCTTGGACACAGCGCTGGAAACGTCGCTGCCCACCTTGCCGTTGCCGCAGGCTGTAAGGCTTACGGCCAGAAGGGCGCACAGCGCAAGCGCCCCCAGAATTTTTTTACACATACCTTTCATGGTCATGACCCTTTCTGTACAAAATAGAGTTTTGAAACACTCTATAGCCTGCCCCGGCCAGGCAGGGATTATGCGGGCAGGAAAAAAATTTTTACAAATTGATAGAATCCTTTAAGAATGTTGTAAGGACGTGACTTTATTATGGTATATACGGTAACCCTCAACCCCGCCCTGGATCTCTCTGCCCCTGCCGCCCCGGCTTCCGGTGGGGCGGCCCGCTATGGGCAGGGGGACTTTATCGCCGGCGGCAAGGGGATCAACGTGTCCCTGCTGCTCACCTCCCTGGGGGTGGAGAACTGCGCCCTGGGCTTTCTGGGAGGCTTTACCGGCCAGGAGGTAGAGCGGCAGCTTGCGGCCCAGGGCTGCAAAACAGACTTCCTCCCCCTGCCCGCGGGCTGCACCCGCATCAACCTCAAGCTGCTGGGCGGGGACGGCGGGGTTACCGAACTGAACGGGGACGGCCCGGAAATCCCTCTGCCCTTTCTGGAAAAGCTGGAAGAGAAGTGCGCGGCACTGGGGCCTGGGGACGGGCTGGTGCTGGCGGGCAGCGTGCCCGCCTCCCTGCCAAGGGATATCTATGTCCGGCTGCTGGGGCAGGCCGCAGAGAAAGGCGTTCTTACAGTGGTGGACGCCTCCGGGGAGGCCCTGAAAGCCGTCCTCTGCCGCAGGCCCTTCCTGATAAAGCCCAACCTGCAGGAGCTGGAGGAGCTTTTCCAGGTGGAAATCGCCACAGTTTCCCAGGCCGCCGAATATGCCGGGATGCTGCGGGAAATGGGCGCCCAGAACGTGGTGGTGTCTATGGGCGAAAAGGGGGCGCTGCTGGCAGACAGCACCGGCAGGCGGCTTTTCTGCCGGGCCGCCCGGGGAGAGGCTGTTTCCGCCGTAGGGGCCGGGGATTCCCTGGTGGCAGGGTTCCTGTACGGCTGGAGCCTCCATGGCACCGGGGAGGGCGCTTTGCGCTGGGGCGTGGCGGCAGGCTGCGCCACAGCTTTTACAGCAGGCATTGCCCAGGGGGATATGGTGAAAAAGCTGTATCCCCTGGTGGGGAACCCCTATTCCCTTTAGAGGCTGTTTTCAAACAGCCTCTGGCGCTTTGCCCGCTCTCCCGCAAAAATGACAATAGGTTACAAAATATTACAAACAGTTTACAAAATGCGGGTTTTTCGCCGCAAATTCCCATTATTCACAGTTTGTTCATCATTCTAATAAGGAACCAGCGGCAGGATATCCCTTTGCCTGGAAAAGATATTTTCAAACGGAATGGCTATACCAGGTTGACAGAAAGTCGATTTCCACGTAAAATAAAAGTGGGGATTTAGATACTCTGAATAAAAAGGAACGGAACCCGGGGCGCCCCGGGCAGGTACATAACGAATGAGAGAAAGGAGCGGTACGGGCGCGGCCCTTATACCGCATGGCGATGCGTATGAACCAATATGGAAACAGGCCGTTGGAGGAGGAATACCGTGCCTCCCAGATGTATAGAAAGCTCACCGGGGCAGGGGCCGACAAGCTGGCAGAGGGCCTGGGCCGCGCCGCCGCCGGCATTGACGGGGCCATAAACGGCTTTGCCGCCGGCATGAAGGGGGGCGCCCGCCATCCTTATGGAAACCCAGGCGCCCAGCCCCGCCCGGCCCCTCCTCCCACCAACAAGGTGCCGCCGGGATACCGGCAGCAGCACGTCTATAAACAGCCCCCCCAGCAAACGCCGCCTCCTACCAATAAGGTGCCCCCAGGATACCGGCAGCAGGCATACCAGAAGCCAAAGGGCCAAACCTGGCAGACCGCTCCCAGGCCGGCCCCCCAGCCCGCCCGCCGCCCGGGAGGCGTCACCCCGGCCCCCGCGCCGAAAATGCCCCCTATGAAGGTGGTGCGCCGGGGCAGCCCCGCCAAGTTCTACATTACAGGGGCGGCGGCAGTGCTCTATTCCCAGATGTTCCCCATGTATAACATGTTTCACTTCGGCATATTTGCCCTGGTGCTGGTGCTGGTGTTTCTGGGTTCTGCCGCGCTTTTCAAGGGCAAAAAGGAATTTGTGCCTGTGGAGCCGGAGCCTGTAAAGCCCAAAGAACCGGAAAAGCCCCAGGAGGAGGCGAAGCCCTCCCGCACCGGGAACCCGGAGGTGGATAAGATTATCGACGAGGGCAACGGGTATCTCAGGAAGCTGCGGGCGGCAAACGACGCCATTCCCGACGAGGCTTTGTCTGAGGATATTGACCGCATGGAACGGGCTTCCGCCGATATTTTCGCCTATATTGCCGACCACCCAGGCAAAGCCCCGCAAATCCGCAAATTTATGAACTATTACCTGCCCACCACCCTGAAGCTTTTAGGCAGCTATGAGCGGCTTTCCCGGCAGTCTGTAAAGGGAGAAAACATCACCTCTACCATGTTCAACATCGCGGGCATGATGCATACGGTAGCCGACGCCTTTGAAAAGCAGCTCGACTCCCTTTTCACCGACGAGGCCATGGACATTTCCGCCGACATTACAGTGTTTGAGTCCATGCTGGAGCAGGAGGGGTTTGTGGAGGACAAAACAAAGCCTTCCCTGTAAGGCGGCAGGATTTCAAACGGATCCCAGCGCTTTTATGAAGCTGTACCAGCAGGCTATCCCATAAAGTTTCCCGGTACAGCTTCTGCATTTCTTATATCTTTTTGCACACATTTTTTGAGGAGGGACGCCACATGGAAAACGAACAGAAGCTGGCCCTGGAGCAGGAGGCCCCGGGCATACCCGCCCTGACTCTGGAGGGCCTGGAACCCCCGGCCCTGACCCTGGAGCAGGAAGCGCCGCTGGAGGAAAAGAAGCCGGAGGCCACCACTTTGGACGAAAGCGCGCTCACCCCGGAGGAGCAGAAGGTGGTGGAGGAGTTTTCTGAAAAGATAGATTTGCAGAACAGCACCATGGTGCTGCAATACGGCTCCGCGGCCCAGAAGAAAATCGCGTCCTTTTCCGACACGGCGCTGAACAACGTGCGCACCAAGGATCTGGGCGAGGTGGGGGATCAGATTTCCCATCTGGTGGTGGAGCTGAAGGGCTTTGACATTGACGAGGAGGAGAAAAAAGGCTTTTTCGGCTTCTTTAAAAACACAAGCAACAAAATAACCGCCATGAAGGCCCGGTATGACTCCGCTGAAACCAACGTGAATAAAATTGCTGCTGCCCTGGAGGCCCATCAGGTGCAGCTTATGAAGGACGTTGTGATGCTGGACAAGCTTTATGAGATGAACCTGAACTACCACAAAGAGCTTTCCATGTACATCATTGCCGGCAAAAAGAAGCTGCAGAAGGAGCGGGCCACCACCCTGGAAGAATTAAAGGCCAAGGCCCAGCGCACAGGCCTTGCGGAGGACGCCCAGGCGGCCAACGACTTTGCCCAGCAGTGCGACAACTTTGAAAAGAAGCTCCACGATCTGGAGCTTACCCGCATGGTGAGCGTGCAGATGTCCCCCCAGATACGGCTTGTGCAGAACAACGACAAGCTGATGACGGAGAAAATCCAGTCCACCCTGGTGAACACCATCCCCCTGTGGAAGAGCCAGATGGTGCTGGCCTTGGGCGTGGCCCACTCCGAGCAGGCGGTGAAGGCCCAGCGGGAAGTGACGGACATGACGAACGAGCTGCTGCGCCGGAACGCGGAGAAGCTGAAAATCAGCACCATCGAGACAGCCCGGGAGTCGGAGCGGGGCATTGTGGACATGGAAACCCTGCGCATGACAAACCAGTCCCTTATCCAGACCCTGGACGAGGTGGTGAAAATCCAGGACGAGGGCCGGGCAAAGCGCCGGGCCGCCGAGGCGGAAATCGGCCGGCTGGAGGGCGAGCTGAAGCAGAAGCTGCTGGACATCCACACCTAAGGGTGCTTTATGTCTCCGACGGCTTAGGGGTTTCACCCCTAAGAACCCCACCACCTTTGAAAAGGTGGACGAAACTTTTGCGTTTTCAAATTTTCTAATTTTTCTTTTATTTTTACCTGCTCCCGCTGGCTTGACCCAGGGAGGCAGGAGACAGTAAGGTTTTTGAAGATTGCAAGGGAACTTTTTCCTGAAAAAAGTTCCCTTGTCCGCCGGAGGCGACCTTATGCGTGAAGAATTGATGGAGCAACTGCGCCGGGTGACCCCCGAGGAGGAGCGGCTGCTGGCAGGCGGGGCGCTGGAACGGGAGCTTTACACCTCTCGGCGGGAATTCACTGTGGACAGGGAGAAGCTTTTAAGCCGGGGCAGGCTTATCACCGTGCGGCCCCACACCCGGTTTACGGCTTTCCCGGAGCATGCCCACAATTACATTGAAATCATGTACATGTGCAGCGGGCAGACGGTACACACCGTAAACGGCGGCCCCTCCCTGACCCTGGGGGCGGGAGAGCTTCTGTTCCTCAACCAGCACGCCCGGCACCAGGTGGCCCGGGCAGGCCTGGAGGACGTGGGCGTAAACTTCATCGTGCTCCCCCCTTTTTTCGACTATGCCCTGGAGCTTATCGGCACAGACAACGTGCTGGCCCGCTTCCTGCTGGAGGGCCTGCGCCGGGGCGGCGGGGAAATAAGCTGCCTGCACTTCAAGGTGGCAAAGGCTCCCCAGGTACAGAACCTGGTGGAAAACCTTTTGTGGAGTCTGGCCTGTCCCCAGCAGAACGCCGGCCGCATCACCCAGGCCACCATGGGCCTGCTGCTTTTGCAGCTTTTAAACCATGTGGAAACCCTCTCCTCCCGGGGGGATCTGCCCGGGGGCATGGTGCTGGCGGCCCTGCGGGAAATTGAGGAAAACTACCGGGAGGCGGATTTAACCCGCCTGGCACAGGAACGCCATGTGTCCCTGTCTTATTTAAGCTCCGCTGTGCGGCAGGCAACCGGGCGCACCTTTAAAGAGCTGCTGCGGGAAAAGCGCCTGAAAAAGGCGGCCCAGCTTTTGGCGGAAACCTCCCTGCCAGTGGAGGATATCATCGCGGCGGTGGGCTATGAAAACAGCAGCTATTTTTACAGGCGGTTCCGGGAGGACTATGGGATGTCGCCCAAAGAATACCGGGCGGAAAAGCCCCTGCAAAGTAAGGACGTATAAGTTTTAAAACACGTCCTTACTTTTTTATGCCTTTTGCGGTATAGTGATAGGCAGAAAGGAGCCATAGCCTATGGAAAACAAGCTTTATCTGGCAGTGGACATCGGCGCTTCCTCGGGCAGGCATATCCTGGGATGGCTGGAGGAAGGGAAAATCCGGCTGGAGGAGGTATACCGCTTTGAAAACAAGCTGCACAAAAGGGGCGGCAGACTCTGCTGGGACATGGAGGCCCTGTTCTCCCATGTCTTAGAAGGGATGCGGGCCTGCGCCAAGGCGGGGAAAATCCCCTGTGCCATGGGCATTGACACCTGGGCGCTGGATTTCCTGCTGGTGGGCAGGGACGGCGCGCCTTTAACAGACCCGGTGGCCTACCGGGACAGCCGCACCCGGGGGCTGCCGGAGGAGCTGGACAGGCTTATCCCGCCGGAGGAGCTGTATGCCCGGACAGGGATACAGCGCATGGAAATTAACACCATCTACCAGCTTGCGGCCCTGCAAAAGGAACAGCCGGGCACTTTCCAAAAGGCCAGCCGCTTTCTGATGGTGCCGGACTACCTCCACTACCGGCTGACAGGGGTGATGGAAAACGAATATACCAACGCCACCACCACGTCCCTGATAAATGCCCGGGAGAAAACCTGGGACAGGGAACTGCTGGAAAGGCTGGGCCTGCCTCCCCATATTTTCGGAGAGCCGCGCATGCCGGGGACGGTTTTAGGGGGGCTGCTGCCGGAGATACAGCAGGCCGCGGGGTTTAACTGCCAGGTGGTGCTGCCCGCCACCCATGACACAGGCTCCGCCTTTCTGGCTGTCCCTGCCCTGGACGAGGAGGGCGTCACCCTTTCCAGCGGCACCTGGAGCCTTTTAGGCGTCGAAAACCGGGAGCCTGTCACCACAGAGGCAAGCCGCAGGGCCAATTTCACCAACGAGGGCGGGTATCAGTACCGCTTCCGGTACCTGAAAAACATTATGGGGCTTTGGATGCTCCAGTCCCTGCGGCGGGAATTTGCCCCGGTTTCCTTTGGGGAGCTGGAGCAGGCCGCCCGGGCAGCCGAAGCTTTCCCCTCCCGGGTGGACGTGAACCACCAAAGCTTTTTGGCCCCGGAAAGCATGGCGGGGGCTGTGAGGGATTACTGCGAAACCACAGGCCAGCAGGTTCCCCAAAGCCTGGGAGAGCTTGCCGCCTGTGTGTACCACAGCTTGGCGGCCTGTTACTGGGACGCCATACAGGAACTGGAAAGCCTTACAGGGAAAAGATACCGCCGGATACACATTGTGGGCGGGGGCAGCCGGGACAGCCTGCTTAACGAACTGACCGCAAGGGAAACGGGCCTGCCTGTGTACGCCGGGCCTACAGAGGGCACAGCCCTGGGGAACCTGCTGGTGCAGATGGAAGCCGGCGGGGAATTTTCAGGACTTCTGGAGGCCCGGGCCTGCATCCGGGAAAGCTTTCCCATAGAGATAGTCAATTTTACAGAGGAGGAAGGGTTATGACAAGGTTTGAAAGCGCAAAAGAGCAGTATGCCGCCTGGGGGGTAGACGTGGAAAAAGCCCTGGCAGCCTTGCGGGAGGTGCCTGTGAGCATCCACTGCTGGCAGGGTGACGATGTTACCGGCCTGGAGGGCAGCGGACAGGCCCTTTCCGGGGGCATACAGGCCACAGGGGATTATCCTGGACGGGCCAGGAATTTTGAGGAACTGTGCGCTGACTTTTTAAAGGCCTGCTCCCTTATCCCCGGGAAAAAGCGGCTGAACCTCCACGCAAGCTACGCGGTTTTTGAGGAGGGGCAGCGGGCAGACCGGGACGGGCTGCTGCCGGAGCATTTTGCAAAGTGGGTGGCCTTTGCCAAGGAAAACGGCCTGGGGATAGACTTTAACCCCACCTTTTTCAGCCACCCCATGGTGAAGGGCGGCCTTACCCTCTCCTCCCCCCTAGAGGAGGTGCGGGCCTTCTGGGTGCGCCATGGCATCCAGTGCAGGCGCATTGCCTCTTATATGGCGGGAGAGCTTGGCTCCCCTGTGCTGTGCAACGTGTGGATTCCCGACGGGCTGAAGGACATCCCCGCCGACAGGCTGGGGCCGCGGCTGCGGCTGCAAAAGAGCCTGGACGAAATCTTCGCGGAAAAGCTGCCGGGGATCCTGGACTGCGTGGAAAGCAAGGTGTTCGGCATTGGGCTGGAGTCCTACACCGTTGGCTCAGCGGAGTTCTATTTAGGCTATGCCTGCACCCATCCCGGGGTTTATAACCTGCTGGACAGCGGGCACTACCACCCCACAGAATATATCAGCGACAAGATTTCCAGCCTGCTGACGGTTTTTGACAAGGTGCCCCTGCACGTCAGCCGCCCGGTGCGGTGGGACAGCGACCATGTGGTGCTGTACCAGGAAGAAATCCAGGAAATTGCCAAGGAAATTGTGCGCAGCGGCGCTTTGGAGAAGGTGCTTATCGGCCTAGACTTCTTCGACGCCTCCATCAACCGGGTGGCGGCTTGGGTTATCGGCACCCGGAGCATGGAAAAAGCCCTGCTGTACGCCTTGCTCCAGCCCTGGGAGGACATGAAGAACATGCAGGAAGAGGGGCGGTTTACAGAGCTTCTCATGACCGGGGAGGAACTGAAAACCCTGCCTTTTGGAGACGTGTGGGAGCATTACTGCCAGATGCAGGGCGTGCCCGGAGGCCGGGACTGGTTTAAAGAAGTGGAAGCCTATGAGCGTGACGTATTGCTGAAACGGATTTAGGAGGAAGCATGAAAATAACAGACACGGAGATACTGCAAGCTTTTATCCGCACCTGCGAGGACGGCTGGCTCCAGGGCTGGCACGAGCGCAACGGCGGCAACCTTACCTATCTGCTGAAGGCTGAGGAGGCGGAAGCCCTGAAGCCTTTCTTCCGGGAAGCCTGCGGGGAGTGGGTGCAGATGGGGGTGCAGGCGGAAAACCTGCGGGGGACGTATTTTATTGCCACAGGCAGCGGGAAATATTTCCGCAACGTGCCCCTTGCCCCGGAGGATAACCTGTGCATACTGGAAATCAACGATGCCGGGGACAGTTGGCGGATTGTGTGGGGGCTGGAAAAGGGCGGCAGGCCCACCAGCGAGTTCCCCAGCCACTTTCTCAACCACAGCGTGCGCAAGGAGGTTACAAAGGGGGAAAACCGGGTGATTTACCATGCCCACCCGGTGAACATTGTGGCCATGACCTACATCCTGCCCCTGACTGCCCGGGACTTCACCAGGGCCTTGTGGAAAAGCGAAACGGAGTGCCCGGTGGTGTTCCCCCAAGGCGTGGGGGTGGCCCCCTGGATGGTGCCCGGCGGGGCGGAAATTGCCCATGTGACAAGCGGGCTGATGAAAACCTACGACGCGGCGGTGTGGGCCCACCATGGGCTGTTTGTGTCCGGGCCGGATCTGGACACAGCCTTCGGGCTGATGCACACCATTGAAAAGGCTGCGGAGATTTACATGCTGGTGCAGTCTGCCGGGGGCGGCCGGACAGGGCAGACCATCCCGGACAGCGGCATCCGGGACATTGCCAGGGATTTCGGGGTGACAATCAACGAGGCTTTTTTAAACGCAGAGTAGAATATCCTCCTTTGCCATAAAGCCCGCAAAAGGCACAGAAAAGGCGCAAACAGCGCCTTTTCTGTGTTTTTTGCAGCATGGGAAGGATAGATAAAAAAAGCCTGTACAGGGGCGAAAAATTCCCGCTAAATTCTTCCCCTGAATCTGCCGAAAACTATTGCTATTTTCATCACTTTATATTACAATAATTATAGGGAATTTTGCGCTATGGGTTCTGGCTGTCCTGCTGTAAGGGACAGGCGGCTTTCCAGGCAGGCGCAAAACAGGCCCTTCCTCCGGCGGGCGGCGCCCGCCGCGCTATTTCTGTTACAAATGAAAACCTGACGTTACCCTGTTGGCGGCGCGTCCCGGCAGGCTGCCGTCCAGAAGATAAAGAGGGTGTGCATACTGTGTCCAGCTCGAACAGACAAACCATATTGATTGTAGATGACTCGGAAATGAACCGCTCCATCCTGGTGGATATGCTGGAGGGGGAATATGAAATGCTGGAGGCCGGAGACGGCCTGCAGGCTGTGGGCCTTTTGCAAAACCACAGCACGGAAATTGCCCTGATGCTTCTGGATATCGTCATGCCCAACATGGACGGCTTCGGCGTGCTGGAGGTTATGAACCGCAGGCACTGGATTGAATCTGTGCCTGTGGTGATGATTTCTGCGGAAAGCAACACCTCCCGCATTGACCAGGCCTATGAAATGGGCATTACAGATTTTATCAGCCGCCCCTTTGACGCCCAGATAGTCCACCGGCGCGTGAAAAACACCCTGCTGCTGTATGCCAAGCAGAAGGATCTGGAGGCCCTGGTGGCAGAGCAGATCTATGAAAAACAGCAGAGCAGCGCCCTGATGGTGGATATTTTAAGCCATATCGTGGAGTTCCGAAACGGGGAAAGCGGCCTGCACGTGCTGCATGTGCGCACGCTTACCGAGCTGCTGCTGCGCCGGCTGGTGCAGAAAACGGATCAGTACCACATTTCCAAGGACAATATTGCCGCCATGAGCATGGCCTCGGCCCTGCACGACATTGGAAAAATTTCCATCGACGAAAAAATCCTCAACAAGCCCGGCAAGCTGACGGCTGAGGAATTCGCCGTTATGAAAACCCACTCCCTCATAGGCGCCCAGATGCTGGAAAGCCTGAACATGTACCACGCGGAAAAGGTGGTCAAGATGGCCTATGACATCTGCCGCTGGCACCACGAGCGCTATGACGGCAGGGGATATCCCGACGGCCTGAAGGGGGATGAAATCCCCATTTCCGCCCAGACAGTGGCTTTGGCAGACGTGTATGACGCCCTGACCAGCAAGCGGGTGTATAAGCCCCCCTTCACCCATGAAAAGGCTGTGGAAATGATTGTGAACGGGGAATGCGGCACCTTCAATCCCCTGCTGCTCTCCTGCCTGGAAGATATTTCCGGGGACATTGCCAGGGAAATGGAACCCAAGGAATTTGAAGGCCCCAGCCAGGCAGAGCTTTCCGACATGATACAGAATCTTTCGCAGCATAAAGAGCTGAGCGCCTCCAGCCGCACCCTGCAGCTTCTGGAGCACGAGCGCATGAAGTACAGCTTCTTTGCGGCCATGAGCAAGGAGGTTCAGTTTGAATACACCATCCTGCCCTCTATGGTATCCCTGAATTCCTGGGGCGCCAAGTGGCTGGGCGTGGATGAAATCATTATGGAGCCTTTTGAGAACAAGAACCTGATGGGCCTGCTGGATGAACAGGACTGGCAGACCATTATGGAAATGCTGGAGGACACCTCCCCAGAGCACCCGTATGTTACCTATGAATGCAGGCTGCGCCACAACGACAAGTGGCGGTGGTTCCGGTTCATCATGCAGACGGTGTGGGAAGGGGAAGAACCGCCCCAGATGACAGGCTGCATCGGCAAGGCTGTGGACATCCACGATATGCGCACCAACCTGGAATCCCTGGAGCGCATGGCTTCCTATGACGGCCTGACGGATCTGCTGAACCTGAACAGCGCCCGCAAGCAGATTGAGGCCAGAATGAAGGCGCACCCGGATTCAAACTATGCCTTGGCTTTCTTTGACCTGGATCATTTCAAGGACGCCAACAACACCTATGGCCACGCTTTTGGCAACCATGTGCTGGCCCACGTGGCAGAGCTGCTCCGGCAGAATGTGCGCGGCATGGATATTGCGGCCCGGGTGGGCGGCGACGAGTTCATTATCTTCCTGGAATACCAGCAGGAGCTGGAGGCTGTTATACGCCGTATCTACCGCTCTATCAGCGGCGGGGATTTCCAGGGCTTCACAGTTTCCATGAGCATGGGGGTAGCCACCACGGAGATGGTGGAGCCTGTGTTTACAGATCTGCTGAAGGCGGCGGATCAGGCCCTGTATGCGGTAAAGCAGTCGGGCCGGGGCCGGTTCCAGTTCTATGACGGCACCTTGCAAAGCCTGAAGCCCACAAGGGGCAATTATGCGGATCAGTCTTTAAGCCCCATTGAGAGCAAAGAGGACGGGAAAGCCGAAAGCTGAATATTTACTATAAATGACAGAACACTTTCAGGCGTGTGCCGGCTGTATCTGCCCGGCAGCATTACGTATATTATCTATCCTGCCCTACAGAGGGCACATACAGAGAGGAGCAACCTACCATGACCCTTCAGGAATTGTACACAGAAATCGGCGGAGATTACAGCGAGGTCCGGGGGCGCCTGCCCAGCGACAAATTCATACAGAAATTCGTGCTGAAATTTTTGGATGACAAAAGTTATGATCTGCTGATTTCCTCCCTGGAGCAGGGCAACAGCGAGGAAGCCTTCCGGGCGGCCCATACCATTAAAGGCATGTGCCAGAACCTGGGCTTCAACACCCTGCTTGCTTCCAGCGCAGAGCTTACCGAGGCCCTGCGTTCCGGCCTCACTCCGGAGGCCGGGCCTCTGTGCGAGCGGGTGAAGGAGGACTATGGACGCACGGTCACCGCTATCAGAAGCTTCCAGGAGGGGATGTCCACATGAAATACAACACCATGCGCTTCCTGAAGGTCAGCCTGGCCTTGGTGGTGCTGCTGTGCGTTGTTGTCTTTACCTTCCTCGCCTACTATATGAACTACCAAAGTTCGGCTACTATCAGCGAAATTGGCACCATCTATATGGCTGGCCTCAATGAACGCATCTCCATGCACTTTGAGACAACTATCGACTATAATCTGAACCAGATTGAAAGCATTGTCCAAAATTATCCGCCCCGCAGCGCTGACTACGGCACCTTGGCTGAAAACATGGGCAGCAATGCCCTGGAGCGGGGCTTTGTCAGCCTTGCGCTGTATGCGGAGGATGGGGCCTTTGAGATGCTCTGCGGCGAACAGATCCAGGTAACGGATCCGGAGCCGTTTTTCCGCTCCATGCAGAGCCAGGAAAAGAAAGTGGCTGTGGGTACAGACGAGACAGATGACAGCATTGTGCTGCTGGGCGTGCCGGCAGCCTATGAGATGGCAGACGGCAGGGAAAGCCTGGCGCTGGTGGTGGCCCTGCCGACAGACTATTTCAAGCAAATTCTGGCCCTGGACTCTGATGAAAGCAACTCCCTGGTGTATTCCCACGTGATCCGCAAGGACGGCACCTTTGTAATCCAAAGCTCCGACGCTTACCGGGGCAACTACTTTGACCGCCTGCGCGCCCTGTATCAGGGGGAGAACCTGGAAGAAGCGGAAAAGCATATTACGGATCTCTATGAAGCCATGCAGAAAAACGAGCCTTACTCTGTGGTATACCATCTGCCCGGAGAGCGCCGGCACCTATACTGCACCTCCCTGCCCAATTCAGAGTGGTATCTGGTTACCGCCATGCCCTACGGCCAACTGGACGAAGTGGTGAGCAGCATGGGCAACACCTGGACAAGCCTTGTGCTGGGGGGCTGCGCCCTGATTCTCATTGTGCTGGGTTCCATTTTTGTATATTATTTCCGGCTGACCCGGCAGCAGATGGTAGAGCTGGACAATGCCAGGAAGACAGCGGAAAAATCCCTGACCATGGCGGTGGACGCGCGCCGGGACGCGGAAAAGGCCCAGCAGGTGGCGGAACACGCCAACAAGGCAAAGAGCGAATTTTTGTCCAACATGAGCCACGACATCCGCACCCCCATGAACGCCATTGTAGGCATGACGGCTATTGCCACCGCCAATATAGAAAACCGCCAGCAGGTGCAGCACTGCCTGAAGAAGATCTCCCTTTCCAGCCAGCACCTGTTAGGGCTTATCAACGACGTGCTGGACATGTCTAAAATTGAAAGCGGCAAGATGACCTTGAATATTGACCAGGTTTCCCTGCGGGAAGTGATGGACAGCATTGTTAGCATTGTCCAGCCCCAGGTGAAAGCCAAGCACCAGAACTTCAATGTCTGCATCTACGATATTTCCTCTGAAAACGTCTGCTGCGACAGCGTACGCTTAAACCAGGTGCTGCTGAATTTCCTTTCCAACGCCATTAAGTTTACGCCGGAGGGCGGCACCATTCAGATTACCCTGCGGGAAACGGAATCCCCCAAAGGGGCGGAATATGTGCGCATCCTTTTGCAGGTAAAGGACACGGGCATGGGCATGTCGGAGGAATTTAAGGAAAAGATATTCGACTCCTTCACACGGGAGGACAACACACGGATCCACCGCACAGAGGGCACCGGCCTGGGGATGGCTATCACCAAGTACATTGTGGACGCCATGGGCGGCACCATCCAGGTGGAAAGCCAACAGGGCGTGGGTACGGAATTCAACGTGACCCTGGACTTTGAAAAGGCGGAGGTGGCTGAGGTGGACATGGTGCTGCCTCCCTGGAACATGCTGGTGGTGGACGATGATCAGCAGCTTTGCGAGAGCACAGCCAGCGCTTTGCAGTCTATCGGCATAAAGGCGGACTGGGTTCTTTCCGGCGAGGAAGCTGTGGAAATGGTTGTGAAGAAGCACCAGCGCCGGGAGGACTACCAGGTTATCCTGCTGGACTGGAAGCTGCCTGGTATGGATGGCATCTCTACAGCCAAAGCCATACACGCCCGTATGGAAAGCGACATCCCCATCCTGCTTATTTCCGCCTACGACTGGGGCGAGATTGAGGACGAGGCCCGCCAGGCGGGCATAACAGGCTTTATCTCCAAGCCTCTATTCAAGTCTACCCTGTTCTATGGCCTGAAAAAATTTGCCGACGGCAAAGAAGAAGGGGAGCCAAAGGAAGAATCCCCTCACCATGCGATAGATTTTAACGGCAAGCACGTCCTGCTGGCTGAGGACAACGAACTGAACTGGGAAATCGCAGAGGAGTTGCTCACTGATTTGGGCCTCCAGTTGGATCACGCGGAGAACGGGCAAATCTGCGTGGAAATGCTGCAAAACTCCCAGCCCGGCCATTACAGCGCTGTTCTCATGGACATCCGTATGCCGGTGATGACAGGCTATGAGGCTGCTGTGGCCATCCGCAAGCTGGATCACCCAGACGCGAACCTGCCCATCATCGCCATGACGGCAGACGCTTTCTCCGAGGACATCAAGCACTGCCTGGACTGCGGCATGAACGCCCATGTGGCAAAGCCTATCGACGTAAGAGAAGTGGCCCGGCTGCTGGAAAAGTATATGGAAAACTAAAAAAGCCTGGAAAAGGCCGCCTGAGGATATCCTCAGGCGGCCTTTTCCTATTCTTCTGCCTTTTCAGATCCGCAGCACAGCCTTGGCAATGTTGAAATAAATCACCAGGGACACTGCGTCCACAATGGTCGTGATAAGGGGGCTTGCCATTACAGTGGGGTCAAAGCCCAGGCGCTTGGCTAAGATGGGCAGGGTGCTGCCCACAATATTTGCCACCAGCACCACCATTAAGAGAGTGAGGCACACCACTCCTGCCACTAAAAGCGTCACCCGGTCAATGAGCATAAGCTTGATAAAATTCGCCACAGCCAGGGTGCAGCCGCACATAAGGGCCACAGAGCCTTCCTTTAAAAGGATGCGGGGCACGTCCCCATACCGTATCTCCCCCAGGGACAGGCCACGGATAATAGTGATAGAGGACTGGGAGCCGGAATTGCCTCCAGTGTCCATCAGCATAGGGATAAAACCTGTAAGCACCACGCTGGCCGCCAAGGCATCCTCAAAGGAGTTGATAATGCTGCTGGTAAAGGTGGCGGAAATCATCAGAAACAGCAGCCAGGGCACCCGCTTTTTCCAGGTGTCCAAAATGCTGGTTTTCATATAAGGCTTGTCAGACGGGGCCATAGCCGCCATCTTTTCAATATCCTCTGTAGCCTCCTCCTGGATAACGTCAATGGCGTCATCCACTGTGACAATGCCCACCAGCCGCTCTTCCCCGTCCACTACAGGCAGGGCCAGGAAGTCATACTTGCTCAAGGCCCGGGCGGCCTCCTCCTGGTCTGTGTGGGTGGAAACAAATTTGATATTTGTTTCCATAATATCCCGCAGTACCGCGTCCTTTGGGGCCAGCAGCAGGTCTTTTACTGTGATAATACCCTCCAGCTTCCGCCGGCTGTCCGTCACATAGCAGGTATACACCGTTTCTTTTTCCACGCCTGTGCGACGGATGCGCTCGAAAGCCTGTTCCACGGTCATGCTGCGCTTTAAATCCACATACTCCATGGTCATGATGCTTCCCGCGCTGTCCTTGGGGTAATTGAGCATCTGGTTTATCATCTTCCGGGTATCCGCATCCACATGGCGCAGCACCCGCTTGATGACATTTGCCGGCATTTCCTCCAGCATGTCCACCGCATCGTCCACAAAGAGCTGCTCCATAACCTCCTCCAGCTCCTTGTCGGAGAAGCCACGCACCAGGATTTCCTGTGCGTCCGGGGGCATGTAGGCAAAGGCGTCTGCCGCCAGCTCCTTGGGGCAAAGCCGGAAGGCCACAGGCATTTTCTGCTCTGGCAGCTCCCCCAGCACCTGGGCCACGTCGGCGGGGTTCATGTCCTTTAAGAGAGCGGCGGCCTGGGAAAAGCCGCGCCCCTCCAAAAGCTCCAAAATTTTTTCTTCCATATTCCCGTACCTCCTTTACTATTTGAGAGATACGGCACAAAACCGGACAGGCCTGCCAGCCCGCAGAGCCTCCCCGACTGAAAATCAGCGGAAAGGGCAAAGGCGCGCCCCGCAGTGCCTCAACCATAATCGATCCGGTACTATGCCGTCGCTGCTTCGCGGAACGCTCACAATGTCCACCTCGCTTTTCCTGTCTGACTTCGTTCCTCTTAAAGAGTAGCTTTTTTCTGGGGATTTGTCAAGGGTTTTCTTTTGCAGGGGGGTGTCTGAATAAAAATCCCCCGGCTAAGCCAGGGGACTTAAAGCTATATTAAAACTCCGCTGTGCCGGTGGTGCGGGGGAAGGGCAGCACGTCCCGGATGTTCTGGATGCCGGTGAGGTACATCACCAAGCGGTCAAAGCCGATGCCAAAGCCGGAATGCACGGTGGTGCCAAAGCGGCGCAGATCCAGATACCACCAGAAATCCTCCTCGCTCATGCCCAGCTCTGCCATGCGGGCCTTCAGCACGTCGTAGCGCTCCTCCCGCTGGCTGGCCCCCACCAGCTCCCCAATGCCGGGCACCAGCAGGTCGGTGGCGGCAACGGTTTTGCCGTCGTCGTTCATGCGCATGTAGAAGGACTTGATCTCCTTGGGATAGTCGGTGACAAATACGGGCCTGCCGAAGTGCTTCTCCGCCAGATACCGCTCGTGCTCGGTTTGGATGTCCGCGCCCCACTCCACCTTGAACTCAAACTCGCCGTTGTGCTCTTTCAAAATCTCAACGGCGTCGGTGTAGCTCACCCGGGCAAAGTCGGAGCCGGCCACATGGCGCAGGCGCTCTAAAAGGCCCTTATCCACAAACTGGCTGCAGAACTCTACGTCCTGGGAACAGGTTTCCAGCACATAGTTAATAACATATTTTACCGTGGACTCAATCAGATCCATGTCGTCGTTTAAGTCGGCAAAGGCGATTTCCGGCTCGATGTGCCAGAACTCCGAAGCATGGCGGGGGGTATTGGAGCGCTCTGCCCGGAAGGTTGGGCCAAAGGTGTACACCTTGGAGAAGGCCTGGGCCATGCACTCCACCTGAAGCTGCCCGGAGCCGGAAAGGAACACCCGCTTGCCAAAGAAATCCTCGTGGTAGTCCACGCCGCCCTCCTGGGTGCGGGGCGGGTTTGCCGGGTCAAGGGTGGTCACCTGGAACATTTCCGCGCCCTCGCAGTCGGTGGCGGTGATGATGGGGGTGTGGATATACACAAAGCCGTTCTCCTGGAAGAACTTATGCATGGCAAAGGCCGCCGCTGAACGGATGCGGAAAGCAGCGCTGTAGAGGTTGGTGCGGGGGCGCAGATGGGCAATGGTGCGCAAAAACTCCACCCCATGGCGCTTCTTCTGCAGGGGGTATTCGGGAGCGGAGGCACCCTCCACCACAATCTTTTCCGCGTGGATTTCAAAAGGCTGCTTCATGCCTGGAGTGGCAAGCAGGGTGCCTGTCACCCGCAGGGCTGCCCCGGCGTTCTGGGCGGCAATCTCCTTGAAGTTTTCAATCTTTCCGTCCTCAAACACCACCTGCACGCCCTTGAAGCTGGATCCGTCGTTTAAGTCGATAAAGCCCAAAGCCTTGGAGTCCCGCACAGAGCGCACCCAGCCGCACACTGTCACCGTCTTGTCTTTGTAGCTGTCCAGGTCTTTATAAAATGCTGCGATTTCCTCGCGTTTCATGTCCTTCACTCCTTAAAAAGTTGGTTTAGAACAACTGGCTTTCCCAGCCGCCGTTCTGCCTATCGTAGTAAAACTCGCTGATATCATCTTCCAGGAACACCCGGAGGTTTGCCTCCATGTCCTCCGCCAGGTTCATCCCGGGCAGAGCATCCAGCTCGGCCCAAAAGACCTCCCCTTCTTCCGAAGATTGCAGCTCCCCGGAAAATTTGTCTGTTTTATAAAAGAAAAGCAGGTAACGGGAGCCATCGTCCCGCGTCCAGTCCTTGATGCCGCAAAGGGTGGGATGTTCAATGGCAAGCCCTGTCTCCTCCTTTACTTCCCGGATGACAGAATCGGTAACGCTCTCCCCCGGATCCACATGCCCGCCCGGGAAGGTGATGCCGGGCCAGTTTTTGGCAAGCCTGTTCTGCACCAGCACCTTTGTGCCATCCTGTATCATGCACAGGTTGGTGATTTCCGCTTTTATTTCCCGAGACATAAAAGCCCCTCCTTTACAGCAGCACCTTTTTCGTGCCGCCCTCTTGCCTTACACAGTATAGTTCGCTGAGATTGTCCTCTTGGAACAAGCGGAGGTGCAGTTCCATATCCTTTGCCAGGTTCATCCCGGGCAGAGCATCCAGCTCGGCCCAAAAGACCTCCCCTTCTTCCGAGGATTGCAGCTCCCCGGAAAATTTGTCTGTTTTATAAAAGAAAAGCAGGTAGCGGGCGCCGTTTTCCTTTGTCCATGTCTTAATGCCGCAAAGGGTAGGATGTTCAATGGCAAGCCCCGTTTCCTCCTTCACTTCCCGTATAACAGAAGCCGTAATGCTTTCCCCCGGCTCCACATGGCCCCCCGGGAACGCGATTCCCGGCCACTTAGGATCTTTCCTGTCCTCCACCAGCACTTTTGTGCCGTCCTGTATCACACACATGTTGGCGATTTCCGCCCTTACTTCCCTCATCATACGCTCCCCCTTATTGCAGCACCCAGTGGCTGCCGTCTGTAATTTGGGAATAGACTGTGTAATATAACTCGCTTAATGTATCGTCCAGCAGCACCTCGATGGTTTCCCTCATAGAGCGGGCCAGGTTCATGTGCGGCAATTGTGACCGCTCCGCCCAAAAGACGTTTCCTTCCCTGGAAGGGGCAAGGCTGCCGGAAAACTTCTCCGCCTTAAACAAAAGAACCATATACCGGCTGCCGTCCTCCCGCATCCAGTCCTTTACGCCGCAGAGTTTGGGGCTTTCTATGGTGAGGCCCGTCTCCTCTTTCACTTCCCGGATAACGGAAGCGGTAATGCTCTCCCCCGGCTCCACATGCCCGCCAGGGAAAGTGATGCCCGACCAGCCGGGCTTTGCCCGGTCCTGCACCAGCACCCTCGTGCCGTCGCACACCACGCACATGTTTGTCAGTTCCACTGCAACTTCCCTGGACATTTCCATCCCCCGTTACTGCAAGGTATATTGCCAGTCCTCATAGCGCCACGGGCCTGCAGGCGCGTTTTTATCCTTTTTCTCGTAATATAATTCGCTGATATCTTCTTCAAAGAAAACCCGGAAGGTTTCCTCCATGCCGCTGGCAAGCTGCATGGCAGGAAGGCTGTCCCGCTCTGCCCAAAAAACCTCCCCCTCTTCCGAAGGCTTCAGTTCCCCGGAAAACTTTTCTGCTTTATAAAGGAAAGCCACTTCCAAAAGGCCCTCTGGCCCGCCCCAGGTTTTAATGCCGCAAAGCCTGGGGTTTTCTATGGTGAGGCCCGTCTCTTCCCATACCTCCCGGATAACGGAAGCGGTAATGCTCTCCCCCGGCTCCACATGCCCGCCAGGGAAAGTGATGCCCGACCAGCCGGGCTTTGCCCGGTCCTGCACCAGCACCCTTGTGCCGTCGCACACCACGCACATGTTTGTCAATTCTATGTTCACTTCATAGCCCATACATCCACCCTCCTGCAAAAAATGAAAAGAGCGCCGGGCAAATGACCTGGCGCTCTCTGCTATGGCGGAGAGGATGCGACTCGAACGCACAATGCCTTGCGGCACACCACATTTCCAATGTGGCTCCTTACCAATTAGAATACCTCTCCGTATCCCCTATCGGCTTTACAAGTATACCGAATTTTGCAGAAAAAATCAACCCCTTTTTCAAAATTTTTTTAAAAGGTTTTTCCCTTTCCTTTTTGCAGGCAAAAATTCTCAAAAAATATTTGCTTCCCCCCGCCCTGTTTGGTATAATATTGATGAATGCGGGCGCCGCCCGCATGACACATCATGAATTTATACTCTCTGGAGGGATCTTCCTTGAACAAGAAAAGCGCCGCCCCCATAGCGGCGGTCATCGAGATTGGTTCCAACAATGTGAAGCTGCGGGTGTCCCAGTTGTCAAAGGGCAAAATCCAGACCCTGGACAGGCTGGAATATCCCATCGGGCTGGGCCACGACGTGTTTGAAAACGGCAGCGTCAGCTTTGACAGCCTGCGGGAGCTGTCCGCCGCTTTATCCAAATTTTCCGCCGCCCTGCTTTCCTACAATATCGAAAAGCCCCGGGTGGTTTCCTGCTCTGCCCTGCGGGAGGCCAAAAACCGCGCCCTGGTTATCGACCAGCTAAAGGTGCGCAACGGCCTGGACGTGGAGGTTTTGGATGACAGCCAGGAAAAAGCCTATATTTACGGGGAGATTATGGAGCGCCTGGAACAGGAACAAGCCGTAAAGGGAGGCGCGTCCCTTATCGCCTATGTGGGGGCGGGCAGCATCGGCATTGCCGTGTTTGACGGGCAGCAGGCCGTATACTCCCAGAACATCCCCATTGGGCCTTTAAAGCTTCACGACGCCTTAAGCAAGCTGAGAAAAGGCGCCCAGGATTTCCACTGCATTGTAGACGAATATATGGATCTGCTTTTAAGCCGGGTGGATATTTCCGCCTTCCGGGTGCAGAACCTGATTGTCACCGGCTCTCAGATGGGGCGGGTGGCAAGGCTCAGCGGCGCCCGGCAGGAAGGGGAAATGGTGCGCCTGGACGTGAAAAAGCTGATTTCCCTTTATGATGAGCTTCGCTCCATGACAGCGGAAAGCATTGGCCTGCGCTATGGCATGACAGAGGACAAAGCCGCTGTGCTGTACACAGCCCTGTTTGTTTACAGAGGGCTTCTGCGTTTCTGCCCAGGGGCCAAGGAGGTTGTTTCCCCCATAGCGGACATTTCCCAGGGGGTCATGCGGTATATGCTCTCTCCCCGGGCAGACGCCCAGTGGGCGGCTTACCTGCGGAAAAATGCCCTGGCCTGCGCCGAAGCCACAGCCAGAAGCTTTGGGTGCGATTTAGAGCACTCCCAGCGCATCGGGGAATTTTGCTGCAAAATTTTTGACAAGCTGAAAAAAGTCCATGGGCTGGACCCCTCCCGCCGGCTGATTCTGGAGCTTGCCGCCACGCTCCATAGCTGCGGCAGCTTTGTGTGCGTGCGCCAGCACAGCCGCTGCACCTTTGATATGATTAAAGGCATGGACATTTTCGGGCTTTCAGAGGCCCAGGTGCTGCAAATCGCCCTGGTGGCAGGCAGCGTGAACCCCTCCACAGAGGAGGATCCGGAACTTCTGCTCCTTTCCGACAAGGAGCGTCTGGAGGCCATGAAGCTGGAGGCCATGTTCCGCATGGCAAACGCCCTGGACAAATCCCACCGGGAAAAACTGCGGGATTTAAAAATCAGCACAGACGGCGACCGGGTGCTGTTCCGGGCCAAAGCCCGGGAAAACACCCTTTTGGAGCGCTGGGCCTTTGAGGAAGCCTCCCAGTTCTTCCAGAATGTATTCGGGCTTTTGCCGGAGCTGGCAGTGAAATTTGAAGCCCTGTAACAGCCCCTTCCCCCACTTTATAGAGAATTGAGGAATGACCTATGGCAGACAAGAAAATGCCCTATTATAACCGAGAATTAAGCTGGATGGACTTTAACGCCCGGGTGCTGGAGGAGGCCACCAAACGGGAGAACCCCCTAATGGAGCGGCTGCGCTTTTTGGCCATTACAGGCTCCAACCTGGACGAATTTTTCATGGTGCGGGTGGCAGGGGTGAAGGCCCAGGTAAACTCCGGCTACAAGCCCAAAGACACCTTTGACTTAACCCCCCAGGAGCTTTTAAAGGAGCTGGAGGAAAAAACCCACGTTTTCATGGAGAAGCAGTATTCCTGCCTCAGCCGCTCCATTGTGCCCGCCCTGGAAAAGCAGGGAATCTGCTTCCTCTCCTGCGAGGAGATGGACAGCCAGCAGCTCGACTATATCTCCCAATATTTTAAGGAAGTGCTGTTCCCGGTGCTCACCCCCCTGGCGGTGGACAACAGTCGGCCCTTCCCCCTGCTGGCCAACAAGTCTTTGAACCTTGCGGTATACCTAAAGTCCAAAGAAAAAGAGAAAAAAGGGGACGACAAGTGCTTTGCCATTGTGCAGGTGCCGGGCATCCTTCCCCGGTTTTTAGAGCTGCCCTGTGAGGGGGTCCGGGCCTTCACCCTGCTGGAGGACATCATCATGCATAAGCTTGACGAGCTGTTCGAGCTGCATGATATCAAGGCTGCCTGCCCCTTCCGGGTCACCCGGGACTCGGACATGTCCATTGACGAGGAGAGCGAGGACTTCATGAGCGAGATGAAGAAGTCCATCAAGCGCCGGAAAAGAGGCCGCCCTGTGCGGCTGGAGCTGCCTGCAAAGTGCGACAAGAACCTGAAAAGCTTTCTCATTGACATGCTGAAAATCAAAAAGAATGAGATTTACGAGCTGGCCGGGCCTTTAGACCTGACCTTCCTCTCCAAATTCGCTGGCATCAAGGGCTGCGAAAACCTGTGCTTCAAGCCCATCTCCCCGGTGGCCCCGGCAGATTTCTGGGGCTATGACGATATTTTTGCAGCCATCCGGGACAAGGACAGGATGGTTCACCATCCCTATGAAAGCTTCGACTGCGTGGTGAAATTTATCGAGCAGGCCGCTGAGGACGAGGACGTGCTGGCCATCAAGCAGACCCTGTACCGGGTCAGCGGCAACTCCCCCATTATCGCGGCCCTGATTAAGGCGGCGGAAAACGGCAAGCAGGTAACTGTGCTGGTGGAGCTGAAGGCCCGGTTTGACGAGGAAAACAACATCAACTGGGCGCAGAAGCTGGAAAAGGCCGGGTGCCACGTGATTTACGGCCTGTATGGCCTGAAAACCCACTGCAAAATTGCCCTGGTGGTGCGCCGGGAGGAGGACGGCATCTGCCGTTACCTGCACCTGGGCACAGGCAACTACAACGATTCCACCGCGAAAATCTACACAGATGTGGGCCTTTTCACCTGCAACCCCCAGTATGGGGCGGACGCCTCCTCCCTTTTCAACGTGATAACCGGATATTCCCGGCCCCCGGAGTATCAGCACTTTGCTGTGGCCCCTCATGGCCTGCGCAGCTTCTTCAGGCAGCGCATCCAACTGGAGACGGAGAATGCCAAAAAGGGCCTGCCCTGCGGCATCACCGCCAAAGTAAACTCCCTGGTGGATCCGGAGATTATCGGCCTGCTGTATGAGGCAAGCTGCGCCGGGGTGCCGGTGCGCCTGGTGGTGCGGGGCATCTGCTGCCTGATTCCCGGCCTTCCGGAGGTCAGCGAAAACATCAAGGTTATCAGCATTGTGGGCCAGCTTTTGGAGCACAGCCGGGTTTTCCGCTTTGAAAACGCCGGGAACCCCAAAATCTACATGGGCAGCGCCGACTGGATGCCCCGGAATTTAGACCGCCGGGTGGAGCTGGTGTTCCCCATTGAGGACGAGGATTTAAAGCAGCGGGCCTTCTACATCCTGGAAACCCTGCTGGAGGACAACACCAATGCCCGGAAAATGCTGCCGGACAAAGCTTACCAGCACGTCACCCATCGGGGCCGGGCAGCTTTAAGCGCCCAGCAGGCTTTCTACAAAGATGCTCAGGAGCGCCTGAAAGCCCGCCAGCATGTAGAGCATGACAGCCCGCTGATTCCCATTCACACAGCGGAAGAGGCAACGTAAGGGCAAGGCCTTGGGGGTTCTGCCCCCTTAAGAACCCCTTTGGCGCTGCCGCGTGTCACCCTCTTGCATTGCTGGAGGGCTTTCGAGGAGCGGCAAAGGCATGGACGAGTGAAAGGAGGAACGCATGAAAGAGCGCCTTACAACGAATTCACGGAAATGGTTTGGCGTGCTTGTGGCTATTCTGCTCTATTATATCCTGCACGAAGGGGCGCACCTGCTTGCGGCCCTGTGCTTCGATGTGTTCCACCAAATCCGCTTTATGGGGATAGGCGTGCAGATCGCCGCAAGAACAGAGCTTTTAACAGATCTTCAAACGGCTGTCTTTTGTGTGGTGGGCAGTATTGCTTCCCTTATAGGGGCTTATGTGCTGGTGTGGGCGGCGAAGTTCATCACCAAAAGCGGCAGCAAGGTTTTGAAGGCTGCGGGGTATTATGCCACCATAGCCCTGCTGGTGCTCGACCCCCTGTACCTGTCTGTGCTCTACCGCTTTGTGGGCGGCGGGGACATGAACGGCATCCTGCTTTTCGGCCTGCCGGAGATAGGGGTGGAGTTGGTTTACGGCGCCATCGGCGTTGTGAATATATGTATCATCCTGAAATACATTTACCCCGCATACAAAAAAGCATTTGCGGGCAATGGAGAATAAATCTATTATAGAAGGGGTGTTTTCAATGAAAAGAGTAGGCATTTTAACAAGCGGCGGCGACTGCCAGGGCCTGAACGCGGCTATCCGGGGCGTTGCCAAGGGGCTGTATGAGCAGTTTGGCAAGGACGTGGAGATTTACGGCATTAAAGACGGCTACACCGGGCTGATTTTCGGGGAATATAAAAAGATGGAGCCAGGGGATTTTTCCGGCATCCTCACCCTGGGCGGCACGCTGCTGGGCACCTCCCGCCAGCCCTTTAAAACCATCCGGGTCATTGACGAGAACAACGTGGACAAGGTTGCCGCCATGAAAAAGCACTACAAAAAAATGGATTTAGACTGCCTGGTGATTCTGGGGGGCAACGGCACCCAGAAAACCGCCAACCTCCTGCGGGAGGAGGGCCTCAATGTTATCCACCTGCCCAAAACCATTGACAACGACATCTGGGGCACAGACATCACCTTTGGCTTTCACAGCGCGGTGGAAATCGCCACCAATGTCATCGACTGCATCCACACCACTGCCACCTCCCATGGGCGCATTTTCATCGTGGAGGTAATGGGCCACAAGGTGGGCTGGCTCACCCTTTCGGCAGGCATCGCAGGCGGCGCGGACGTGATACTCCTGCCGGAAATCCCCTACGACATCAACAAGGTGGCGAAAACCCTCCAGGGCCGCATTGACAGCGGCAAGAAATTCTCCATCCTGGCAGTAGCCGAGGGGGCCATCTCCAAAGAGGAGGCAAAGCTTTCCAAGAAGGAGCTGAAGAAGGCCCGGGCCGACTTCCGGCACCCCTCCATTGTATACCGCATTGCCGAGGAGCTTTCGGACAAAATCGACAACGAAATCCGGGTGTGCGTGCCCGGGCACTTCCAGCGGGGCGGCAGCCCCTGCGCTTACGACCGGGTGCTGTGTACCCGCCTGGGGGCCACTGCCGCTAAGTGCATCAAGGACAAAGTGTTTGGCGTGATGATTGGCATGGTAAACGGCAAAACGGCACCTGTGCCCCTCCAGGACGTGGCCGGGAAGCTGAAAGCTGTCCCTGTGGACTGCGATGAAATCAAGGCTGCCCGCCAAATCGGCATATCCTTTGGCGATTAAAGGAGGGCTGCCATGGATTTCCGTATTATCTCCCTGCCCCCCTTCACCGCCGCCACCTCCGGGCCAAGCCCGGCATTTGACTTCTCCCCGGAAGGGGTGCTGGGGAGATTCAACGCCTATTTCAGCAGCATAAAGCCGTCTCCCCGGGACAGCTTTATGCCCCGGGATTTCCTGTTCTTCAACCGCGAAAAGAACGGGCTGGAATGGTGGTATGCCTTAGAGGAAGGTATGCCTGACGGAGGCTATGAAAAGGCGGCCTTTGACGGCGGTTTCTATCTCACCTATTTTTACTGGGATCATGACGAGGAGGAAAACCGCAGGCTCTATCAGGAGGCTGTGAAGTATATTGAAGGCAGCGGTATTTTCGAGCTGGACGAAAGGCCCGGCCATTATTCCATGGGCCATATCATCACCCCGCCAGAGGCCATCCAGGCCCTGGGGAAAGGGATGATGGAGGCGTTTGTCCCTGTGAAGCTGAAAGACATATAACTATAAAATATATAACAAAACCCTTCATGTAAAAAATTATAAAGAAAGGAACGATACCGGACACAAGTAGGAATCCTGTATCGTATGGAGGTTCTTATGAAATTTTCTGTCAGCTTATATAGCTTCTACAGCGCCATAAAGGCCGGGGAACTGACCCCCATGCAGTGCATTGGAAAAGCCAAAGAACTGGGCTTTGACGCGGTGGAGGCCGTGGATTTTGTAAACTTCCAGTGCCCACAGGAGGAGATGGCCCAGCAGGCCCAGGCCCTCCGGGCCGAGGCTGAAAAGCAGGGGCTGTGCTTTTCCTCTTTGGCAGTGGCGGCAGATTTGCTAAACGGCAGCGGCGGGGACACCGCCAAAGAAATAGAACGGGTGAAAAAATATGTGGACTTAGCCGCAGTACTGGGCGCGCCCCGTATGCGCCACGACATCACCCAGGGCACAAAGCCTGCCCAAAGCTATGACAGCCTGCTCCCCCGGCTCTCGGAGGCTGTGCGGGAAATCACTGAGTATGCGGCAGCCAAGGGCGTCCTCACCATGACGGAGAACCATGGCTTTTTCTCCCAGGATTCGGAGCGGGTGGAAAAGCTGTATACGGCAGTGGGGCACCCTAACTTTAAGCTGCTGTGCGATATGGGCAATTTCCTGTGCGCCGATGAAAATCCGGCCCTGGCTGTGGCCAGGGTAGCCCCCTATACGGCCTATGTCCACGCCAAAGACTTTATCTGCAAAAGCTTCTATGCCGAAAATCCCGGGGAGGGTGCTTTCCAGACCCGGGCGGGGAACTACCTGCGGGGCACCGTCATCGGCCAGGGGAATGTGCCTGTGAAGCAGTGCCTGCGCACCTTAAAGGCCGCGGGCTTTGACGATACCATTGCCATTGAGTTTGAGGGCCTGGAGCCTTGCGTGGAGGCTGTGCGCATTGGCCTTGCAAATTTAAAGCGGTATTGGGATGAAGTATGATCCGCTATGAAGTACGCCGGGTGAAAAGCCATGAGATCCCGGCGGCCATGGCGCTGATTTGGCAGGTGTATCTGGAATTTGACGCTCCCGCCGAAGGCGGGGGCGCAGCCGAAGCCTTCCGGCAGGAAACCACGGAAAACCCTAAATTTATCCGGGCCTGCCGGCAGGGGATCTGCCCGGTTTACGGTGCCTTTGACGGGGAGGAAATCATCGGCGTGATGATTCTGCGGCCCGACAAAACCCATATCTGCCAGGCCTTTGTAAAAAAGGAATACCACCGCCAGGGCGTGGGTACGGCTGTTTTCCGGTATCTTTTAGCGGACAGACTTCGGAAAAGCCCCGGCCTGCAGGCCATCACCCTGAACGCCACCCCTTACGGCCTGCCCTTTTACCTCCATCTGGGCTTTACAGCCCTGTCGGAGGAGCAGGAAAAAAACGGGGTGCGCTTTACCCCCATGCGGTATGATGTGCAGAAAAATCAAAACAGGAAAGAGGTTTACACTATGTCTGTAAAGGAAACGTTTTTAGATTTAATCTCCTATCCCACCAACTCCGACCCCGCCACTGGCGTCACCCCCAGCACCCCTGGGCAGAAGGTTTTAGGTGCGCACATTGTAGACCTGATGAAGGAAATGGGCATTGAGGACGCCTATATGTCTGACACAGGGTACGTATACGGCACCATTCCCGCCACAGCGGAGGGCCGGAAAACTGTAGGCTTTATCGCCCACATGGACACTTACGGCGGGGTGAAAGGCGAGGACATCAAGCCCCAGGTGATTGAGAACTATGACGGCGGGGACATCAAGCTGGGAGAAAGCGGGCTGACCCTCTCCCCCGCAGACTTCCCCTCCCTGAAAGAGCAGAAGGGCAAAACCCTGATTACCACTGACGGCACCACCCTGTTAGGCGGGGATGACAAGGCCGGCGTGGCGGAGATTCTCTGCGCCGCCAGGGAGATACTCCTGGAGAAAAAGCCTCATGGCACAGTAAAGCTGGGCTTCACCCCGGACGAGGAGATCGGCCAGGGGGCCGACCACTTTGACGTGCAGGGCTTTGGGTGCGACTTCGCCTATACTGTAGACGGCGGCCATCTGGGAGAGCTGGAATATGAAAACTTCAACGCAGCCGCGGCTGTGGCGGAGGTTTCAGGGCTTTCCATCCATACGGGCAGCGCCAAGGGGAAAATGGTAAACTCCATGGAGATTGCCATGGAGTTTGTAGGGATGCTGCCCCGGGAGCAGAAGCCCGAGTATACAGAAGGCTATGAGGGCTTCATCCATCTGGACGGCATCCAGGGCGATGTGGAGCACACCAAAATGGAGTTTATCATCCGCGACCATGACGCGGCGCTCTTTGAGGCAAAGAAAAAGGTGATGGAGGGCGCGGCAGCATACCTGAACGCCAAGTATCCCTCAAAGCCTGTAAAGCTTGCCATCACGGAAAGCTACCGGAACATGAAAGAGCAGATCCTGCCCCACTGGGAGGTAATCGAAACCATGGAGAAGGCCATGCGGGCAAACGGCGTGGAGCCTTTCGCCATCCCCATCCGGGGCGGCACAGACGGGGCGCGGCTTTCCTACATGGGCCTGCCCTGCCCCAACATCTGCACAGGCGGCGCCAATGCCCACGGCAAGCTGGAGTATGTTGTGGCGGAGGACATGGAGGCCATCAAGGACATCATCAAGACCGCGGTGGAAATAGCGGAATAAAAACAAATCAAAATTTTTTGAAGAGTCCAGGGAAACTTTTTTTGAAAAAAGTTTCCCTGGCGGGGTTTGGGGCAGCGCCCCAAGAAAGGACGGAAAGCGCTATGCTGCGGTTTGCAACTATTGGATCCGGATGGATTACCGACGAATATATACACGGCGCCAAGGACAGCGGCCTGTGGGAGCTGACGGCCGTATACTCCCGGGACAGGGCGCGGGGAGAGGCCTACGCTCAAAAGCATGGGGCAAAGCTGGTCTTTACAGATGTGGAGGAACTGGCCCGCTGCAAAGAGGTGGACGCAGTGTATATCGCCAGCCCCAACGCCGCCCACTATGAGCAGTGCCGGGTGCTGCTGGAAGCAGGCAAGCATGTCATCTGCGAAAAGCCCCTGTGCGCCCAGGCGGAAAAAGTGAAAGAGCTGGTGAAGCTGGCAGAAGAAAAGGGCGTCATCTTCTTAGAGGCCATTATGTTCATGCACCTGCCCCAGCGGGCGGTGCTGGAAGAGGCCCTGGGAAAGATTGGGAACATCTCCATGGCAAAAATCGACTTCTGCCAGCGCTCCTCCAAGCTGGACAGCTTCCTGGAGGGGCAGGTGCCCAATATCTTTAACCCCAAGCTGGAAACCGGCTCTTTGATGGATTTGGGGGTATACTGCGTGTATCCTGCCCTGCACCTGTTCGGCAGGCCGGAAAGCTTTCAGGCCGACTGCATAAAGCTTCACACCGGGGCAGACGGGGCAGGCATACTCACCATGAAATACCCGGACAAGCTGGTAACCCTCACCTATTCCAAGCTGGGCCAGGCCGGGGCCAACACCGATTTCCAGGGGAACGAGGGCACTGTCTATGTGGAGTCCGTTTCCCGCCTTGCCAACATCTCCCTGTGGCATAAGGACGGCACAACCGAAAAGCTTTACGGCGAGGACGAAAAGTATAAGCTGATGGGCTGGGAAGCCAAAGATTTTTACCGTTATATCCAGGAGCCGGAGGAAAGCCGGGAAGAGTATGCCCACTGCGTGGAGCTGAGCCTGTGGGTGGCGGAATTTTTGGAGGAGGCCCGCCGGCAGTTGGGGGTGCGGTTTGAAAGCGACAAGGAGGCGTAAACGGGTTGATTGAACTGGCGTTTGACTTACAAAACTACAACCCAGACGGGAAAACGGATAAACGCGTAGCGGCCCGGGGCATCGCCTGCAGGGACGGCAAATACCTGATGGTAACAGGGAACAACGGCGCTTTCCGGTTCCCCGGCGGCGGCGTGGAGAAAGGGGAATCCCTGGCAGACGCCATGTGCCGGGAGGTAAAGGAAGAAAGCGGCTACTCCGTTGCGCCGGAGACGGCGCGGGAATGGGCCGTGGTGCGGGAGCGGCGCAAGGGCCTGATTGCGGACATCCTGGAAATGGATTCTTACTATTTCCTGTGCGAAATAAGCGGGGCCGGCGGGGAGCAGCTTTTGGACGAGGGCGAAGCGGAAGACGGGCTGCGCCCGGTATGGATGGATCTGGAAGAAGCCCTGGCCGCAAACCGCCGCCTGGAGGAAAGCGGCGTCACCGCGCCCTGGCCTGCCCGGCTTCTCCGGGAAATTAAAGTGATGGAACGGCTCCTGCAAGAAGGGAACGCGGTATAAGGAGGAAGCATGACAGAATTTACGGTTGACCTGCACAACTACCCGGAGGGCGGCTCTGTTTTCCGGCGCACTGCTGTGCGGGGCATCATAGAGCGCCAGGGCAAATATCTGCTGGTGCGGGAAAAATACGGGGACTACAAGTTCCCCGGCGGCGGCGCGGAGCCAGGGAAAACCCTGGAGGAAACCCTTCTGCGGGAAGTGCGGGAGGAAACCGGGTATACCGTGGCGGCAGGTTCCCTGAAAAAATGGGGCGTGGTCACAGAGCGCCGCCGGGGGCTGTCCGCGGACATGGTGGAGATGGAATCCCACTACTTTTTCTGCCAGGTGGAAGGCCCTGCCGCAAAACAGAAGCTGGACGAATACGAAGAAGAACACGGGTTTTGCCCTGTGTGGGCAGCGCTTCCGGAAGCCCTGGAGCAGAACCGCCGGGCTGAAAAAGAGCAGGCGGAACTCTGCGCCCGGGGCGAAAGCCCCATCCCCTGGGTGACCCGGGACAGGATGGTGATAGAGCGCCTGCTGAAAGACGGGGGCCAGCCATGACCACCCGGCAGGAGGTGGTGGATTTCTGCCTCCAGTGGCAGGACGCCTATGCCGACGCGCCCTTTCACGATAACAACTGGACAGTGCTGCGGCACAAGTCCAACAAAAAGAGCTTTGCCTTTGTGTATGAGTATCAAGGGAAAATGCGGGTAAACGTGAAGTGCGCCCCGGCAGACACCGCTTTCTGGCGGGGTGCTTACCCCGGCGGCGTGCTGCCCGGCTATCACATGAACAAATCCCACTGGAACACCATTGTGCTGGGGCTGGTGCCGGAGGCGGACGTGAAAAACATGATTGGAGACAGCTTCCGCCTTACGGGGCCAGTTGTAAAGGAGAGAAAAAAATGCTGAAAATCGGATGCCATCTTTCCAGCGCCAAGGGGTTCCTGGCCATGGGCCGGGATGCGGTGAAAATCGGGGCCAACACCTTCCAGTTTTTCACCCGCAATCCCCGGGGCGGCAAGGCCAAGGCCCTGGATTTGGAGGACGTGGCGGCCTTCCGGGCCTTGGCGGCGGAGCAGGGCTTCTTCCCCATCTTAGCCCACGCCCCCTATACCCTGAACGCCTGCGCCGCTGACGAGGGCCTGCGCACCTTTGCCAAAGAAACCATGCTGGACGACCTGCAGCGGCTGGAGCACATCCCCGGCAGCATGTACAATTTCCATCCCGGCAGCCATGTAAAGCAGGGGGCGGAAAGGGGCATCGGGCTTATCGCCGCCCAGCTCAATGAGATTCTCTGGGAAGGGCAGCAGACCACCGTACTGCTGGAAACCATGGCTGGGAAAGGCTCTGAAGTGGGCCGCACCTTCCAGGAGCTGCGGGACATTTTAGACCGGGTGAACCTTTCAGACAGGCTGGGAGTGTGCCTGGACACCTGCCACGTGTTTGACGGCGGCTATGACATTGCCGGGAACCTTACCGGGGTGCTGGAGGAATTTGACAAGGTGATTGGCCTTGGGAGGCTGCGGGCCGTCCACCTCAACGACACCATGAACCCTCTGGGCAGCCACAAAGACCGCCACCAGAAGCTGGGCGAGGGTGAGTTGGGTTTAGAGGCCCTGGAGCGCATCATAAACCATCCGGCCCTGCGGGAACTGCCCTTTTATCTGGAAACCCCCAACGATCTTGCGGGGTATGGCCGGGAAATCGCCCTGATGAAGGGGCTGTACCAAGACAAACCCCAATAAAGCGATAAAAGCGGGAAAGCATTCTCTCATGCTTTCCCGCTGCATTTTACTATGATTTTTCTGCCGCCCTTTTCCACAGGCAGGCTATATAGTTAACGCAGAACCAGCTCTACCGGGCAGTGATCCGAACCCTGCACCTGGGAGAGGATGCGGCTGTCCGCAAGCTGGGGCGCAAGGCGCTGGTCTGCCAGGAAATAGTCGATGCGCCAGCCCACGTTGTTCTGCCGGGAGTTATACATATAGCTCCACCAGGAATAAGCCCCCTCCTGTTCTGGGTAAAAGTGGCGGAAGGTGTCCAGAAAGCCGCAGGCCAGCAGCTCGGCAAACTTCCCCCGCTCCTCATAGGAAAACCCGGCGTTGCCGATGTTTGCTTTGGCGTTTTTCAGGTCAACGGGCCTGTGGGCCACGTTCATGTCCCCGCAGACAATTACAGGCTTTTCCTGCTGCAGGGCCTGGAGATACCCCCGGAACGCGTCCTCAAAGCCCATGCGGAAGCTGAGGCGCTCCAGGCCCCGCTGGGCATTGGGGGTATACACTGTCACCAGGAAATACCCTTCAAATTCGGCGCAGATCACCCGGCCCTCCCCGTCATATTCCTCCTCGCCAATGCCAAAGGACACCTTCAGCGGCTCCTCCTTTGTGAACAGGGCTGTGCCGGAATACCCCTTTTTCACCTGGCAGGAGTTCCAGTATTCATGGTAGCCGGGGAAAGCGAAATCCCCCTGCTCCCGCTGCATTTTCGTCTCCTGCAGGCAGATAACATCCGGCCCTTCCTGCTCCAGAAACTCCGAAAAACCCTTGCCCATACAGGCCCGCAGGCCGTTTACGTTCCAAGAAACCAGCTTTTTCATCATACCGCACCCTCTGGGGCCTGTTTGAAAAACCGCAAACACCATCTTTTACCCAAAACGGGCGTTTTGTCTCAAAAATCTGGCACTTTCTCTATTTTCAAACAGGCCCTAATCCCCTTATGTTTTTACCATCATACCACATCCGGCCCCCCTTTGCAAGGTGGGCATTTGGCGGGGAAATACCCATTGCGGGGCGTTTTATGCAGATAGCGCAAAGTCGTGGGGTTCCACCCCACACCCCGCAACCCCTTTTTAAAAGGGGTTGACCCTAAAATTAAGCATTTAGAAATTCAGTGGGCTTCTTTTTTAGCTTTGCAACTTAGCACCCATTTGACAGCAATTCCCTTTGCGGGTATAATGAACAGAAAGACATTTGAAAACGGAGGTTTCCCATATGCAAAATCCAGTTGTCACGTTCCAGACCAGCCAGGGGGTTATCAAGGCAGAGCTTTACCCCGACGTTGCCCCCAACACGGTCAACAACTTTATCTCCCTTGTCAAAAAGGGCTTTTATGACGGCACCATCTTCCACCGGGTCATCCCCGGCTTTATGATTCAGGGCGGGGACCCCGAAGGCTCCGGCATGGGCGGCCCGGGATACGGCATTAAAGGGGAGTTTGCTTCCAACGGCGTAAAGAACGATTTGAAGCACACCACCGGCGTGCTCTCCATGGCCCGCGCCCAAATGCCCGACAGCGCCGGCTCCCAGTTCTTCATTATGGTGGATGACGCACCCTATTTGGACGGGCAGTATGCCGCCTTTGGCAAGGTATTTGAAGGCATGGAGGCTGCCCAGGCCATTGTTTCCGTCCCCCGCAGCCGGGCCGACCGTCCCGATGAGGATCAGGTGATGGAGAAAGTTACGGTAGAAACCTTTGGCATCGAGTATCCCGAACCGGACACGCTGCCGGAACGGTAAATCTTCATACGGACAAGCAAGATACTGCAAAAAAGGAAAGGCTTCCCCCGCCGCCATACGGCAGGGAGCCTTTCCTTTTTCCTTTCTAAACGGGGCAGGGAGGCGATCTATCACCCAAAGTGTCTTAAAAATCTGCTGTCTTAAATCTTTCTTGTCTTGTTTTCTTATACCATATATAGCGCTTGTTCATTCTTTTTTTACAAGAAAATGTGTAACAGCGTCAGATTTCGACAAATTCCACCCATGTTCTTTGTTATACTATTATCGCGCCGGAAACAGTATGGAGCGGAGCTCAAAAACCAACAAAAGGCGTTGAATGCCTGTAGAAGCACGTATCCCCCCGTCTGAGGGGACGGGGGAATGCACGGGCAGGTCAGGATGCACTGGCCATTTGCAGGCAGAGCTTGTCGGAAATCATGGCAATAAACTCGCTGTTGGTGGGCTTGCCCCGGGTGTTGTGGATGGTATAGCCGAAATAGGAGTTCAGCACATCCACGTCTCCCCGATCCCATGCCACCTCTATGGCATGGCGGATGGCCCGCTCCACACGGGAGCTGGTGGTGCCATAGCGCTTGGCTACGCTGGGATATAGCTGTTTGGTGACAGCATTGATGACCTCCGGATCCTCAATGGCCATCATAATGGAATCCCGCAGGTAATGGTAGCCTTTAATATGCGCGGGAACCCCAATCTGGTGCAGGATTTCAGTCACCTGCACCCGCAGGCCAGGGCTTACAGGCTCCGAGTCAAAATGCCGGCCCCGCAGGGCGTTCAGGGAGAAAATGCGTTCCACCATTTCCTCCTTGTCGTAGGGCGAGAGGGCAAAGTATGCCGCCCCCGCCCCAATGACCTCGCGCTCTAAAATCGGCGTGGTGTAAGAAGCGGTTACTATGTACATGGGCCGGTCTGCCGCCAGCTCCTGGGCCGCTGCATGTATCACGCCGATAGCGTCGAGGCCGGGCATAAAGAGATCCATCAGCACCACCGCAGGCTTCTCCTCTTTAATCCTCTGCACAGCCTTCTGCCCGTCTTTCGGGGCGAACACTGCCAGGCCTCCCCGCTGTCTCAGCTTTTCCAGCGGTTCACGGCCCCATTCGCCGTCATCCGCACATATCAGTATCTTTATTTGCTTTTCCATGCCGAACCTCCCGGTAATATTTTGAAGTGAATAGATCTTACCACATAACCTGTTTTCCTGCAAGTGTTTTCACATAAAAAAGCAAAAAAATATCCTGTCGAATCTGGCGGGATATTTTCCTTTTTCAGGGAAAACAAATTTTTCTACAAATTCAGACATGCAAAAAACTACAATATTCGATGGTGATATTTTGCATAGCCACAATATCATGTATGCTCAAATTTTGTAAACACATGTCGCACATTGCCGTCGAAGCCTGACAGGTTTATCCCCTCTGTATAAACTACAGTTTTTTTATAATATAATTTCTTTGGACAAATATTGCCTTTTCAGAAAAATGTCATGTAGCACTTTTTCACTTTCTGTTTCCTGCACAGCCTTTTTTCCGCCCCTGTCCACAATGCGACAGAATCAAGCCTCCCGCCAGGCTTATAATCATATATGGACTGGGGGGATGCCATTGGTAGTATACGCAGACGTATTCATCATTGTAAACCTGTACATAGACTTTTTCCTGCTGTGGTGTGTCCGGGCTTTCCTGCACCTGGAAGCCAAGGGGGGGCGGCTGGTGCTGGGAGGCCTTTTCGGGGCCTTGTGCGGCCTTATAAGCCTTGTCCCCCTGCCTGCCTGGGCAGCATTACCCGCCGGGGGCGCAGGGGCCTTGGTCGCTGTATGGGGCGCTTTCTGGCCCCTACCCTGGCGGAGGCTGGCCCGGGCCTGGCTGTGCATGTGGCTGTGCTCTTTTTTACTGGCAGGTTTTTTCCTTTTTCTCATCCGGTTCCTGGCCCCTCGGAACATGGCTGTGCTGGGCAGCGCCCTTTATCTGGATATCTCCCTGCCCCTGCTCTTTTTCTTCACCTGCCTGGCCTATGGCCTTTTCTGGGCCATCCAGCGGCTTTTTCCCCGGGACGCCTCCGCCTTGCGGCTGTGTACCCTGCGGGTTTGCCACCAGGGCGCGGCTGTAGAGCTTGCCGCCAAGGCGGACACAGGCAACGCCCTGCGGGAGCCTTTCTCCGGCCTGCCTGTCATCATCTGCGAAGAGAAAGCGCTGAAAGCTGCTGTGCCCCAGCCTGTGCAGGACTTCCTAACCAGCCCCTGCCCAGAGGCCGCCGCCCACCACATGCGCCTGGTGCCCTTTTCCAGCGTAGGAGGCTCTGGCCTGCTGCCTGCCTTCCGCCCGGACTGCGTTTCCATCAAGGGCACCGGGCAAAAGCTGCCCTGTTATCTGGCCGTATGCCGCAGCCCTCTTTCAGCCGGGCAGTTTTCCGCCCTGTTCAACCCGGATCTCTTTCCCGAATGAGGCAGGGCATACGATTTTCCCTATAGAAACGGAGGTTTTTCCCATGTTCCATACGCTGTTCTCCATTATGCGCTTCCATGCCGCCCGTATCTGGCGGCGGCTTTTCCCCTTGGACTGCCACTACATAAACGGCCCGGACACCCTGCCCCCTCCCCTCACCAAGGCCCAGGAGGCCCAGGTGCTGGAAGAGGTGCAAAAAGGCGTGCCCGGCGCCAGGGAGCCGCTTATCACCCACAACCTGCGGTTGGTGGTGTATATTGCCAAAAAGTTTGAAAGCCCTGGCGCCGGGGTGGAGGATCTCATCTCCATCGGCACCATCGGGCTTATTAAGGCAGTGAACACCTTCCGGGTGGAGAAAAACATCAAGCTGGCCACTTATGCCTCCCGGTGCATTGAAAATGAAATCCTCATGTACCTGCGGAAAAGCTCTCAACTGCGCAACGAAATTTCCATCGACGATCCCTTAAACGTGGACTGGGACGGGAACGAGCTGCTGCTTTCCGACCTGCTGGGCAGCGACCCGGACGCGGTGAACCGGGGCGTGGAGCAGGAAGCGGAAAAGGAACTGCTCCTCAGCGCAGTCAGCCGCCTGCCGCCCCGGGAAAAGACCATTATGGAGCTGCGCTTCGGGCTTGCCTCTAAAAAAGAGCACACCCAGAAGGAAGTGGCAGACGAGCTGGGCATCTCCCAGTCTTACATCTCCCGGCTGGAAAAGCGGATTATCACCCGGCTGCGGCGGGATTTGGAGAAGGCGGGGTAAGCGCCTGCAGGGCAAAAAAGCGGCACAGCTTTGCGCTGTGCCGCTTTTTGCTTTACTCTTCCACGAACTGATCCTTTCCCAGGCCGCACAGGGGGCAAACCCAATCCTCAGGGATGTCCTCAAACTTGGTGCCAGGGGCAATGCCGTTATCCGGATCGCCCAGGGCGGGATCGTACCGGTAGCCGCAGGCTTCGCAAACGTATACCACAAGAACGCCTCCTTTGCAAAAATCTATTGTATTATAATATGCCCTGGGCGCAGGTTTTTTATTCCAATTCAGAAATATAGTCCAGCAGCCCCATAAAAATTTACGCAGCCCACCTTCTCCCCTTCCCTCCCAGGCAAAAAAACTATCAAAATCCTCCATTCTTTTTTCACTTCTTTCTCCAATTTCCCAATTTCTATTGCAAGCATGGGTAATTTGTGTTACGATCATCTAAACATTAAAGCAGCAGGCCGTTTTTGGGGCTGCATAGAAAGGAGGTGTCTCCGATGGTTCTGTTTACCATCCGCTCCATGGTTCTGGCAGATTATCCCGCTTTCGATAGGTTCGATGGTGCCCTGCACGCCATGCACCAGCAGGCCCGTCCTGATTTGTTTGCCCCCTGCGGGCATCTCTTTACTCAGGCGGATTTTGAAAAGCTGCTGGCCTCTCCTAATGAAATCGCCCTCATCGCCGAGGTTGGGGACAGGCCCGCCGGCATCTGCATGGCCACCATAAAAGAACCGCCCGCCGCGCCTTTCCTCCATCCCGTAAAGGCTGCCCATATCGGCGATCTGTATGTGGCAGAGGAATACCGCAGAGCCGGGGTGGGCAGGGCGCTGATAGAGTCTGTAAGACGAGCGGCAGGGGAAAAAGGCGCCGGGCGCATCACCCTGATGGTATGGCCTTTTAATTCAGATGCCTTGCATTTTTATGAAAAACTAGGATTTGCCACCCGTTCCGTCACTTTGGAAGCAAAGCTGTAATACACAAAGTCACTGTGATGTATTAGGGCTTTTATTCAAATATTCTTTTGGAGGAAAGTTTTATGAAACTCGGTATCATCTCCCAACCCGAAGTCCAAAGCTTTGACCACGCCAAAGAGCTGGGCCTGGACTTCGTGGAATTTGACTGCAACCCCACCGCCTTTTTCGGCAGGCCTGTAGAGGAGCTTCACGCTGTGAAGGCCGATTTAAAGGCTGCCAGCCAGCGCACCGGGGTAGAGGTGGGCGCGGTGGGCCGCTGGGCCAGCCGCATCCTGGACGAGAAGGGCCAGGTTATCCCGGAAGAGTGGGAGGCTGTCAAGTCTGTTATCGACTTCGGCGCATATCTGGGCGCCAAGTATTACCTGTGCTCCTGCGCCTATGTGAAGGAGATTTCCTATTATCAAAATATCACCTGCGCCATTAAAGTCTTAAACGACATTGTGGCCTATGCCAAGGAAAAGGGCATGGAGTGCGCCATTGTCAACTGCATTATGGGCGATAACTATATCCGCACCCCTGAGCAGTGGAAGCTGATTCTCAGCGAGGTGCCGGGCCTGGGCATCAAGTACGATCCCTCCCACAGCTTTGTACACGGCGGCCAGAACGGCGCTTACCTCACCGAGGGCCTGGAGTGGGGCAAGCACTTCAAGTATTGCCACATCAAAGGCGTTATCCAGCGGGGCGAGTCCCAAGAGCCTGACATGTGGGCAAAGCGCGCCCTGGTGGAGAAGTTCCCGGAGCTGAAGGACGAGCTTGCCTCCGCCACCAGCCATGTGGACAACGACTGGTATGACAACCCCCCTGCCGGCATCGACGTTATCAACTGGCGGGCCTTCTTTGCCATCCTCTATAAGTACGGGTATGACGGCTACCTTGCCATCGAGCCTCACAGCCCCACCTGGCGCGGCGAAAAGGGCGAGAAGGGTGTGAAGTACACCATCAAGTACATGCGGGATCTGATGATTCTCGACTGATTTTTGACTGCATAGAAAAATCCCGGAAACCTTTTGCGGTTTCCGGGATTTTTTCGTGAAAAGGTTTGGCTCACGTGGCCTGATACTGCTCGATAATCCCTCTTGCCAAGCGGGCGTCAATGGTGGCAAAGCCAGGGGGATCCAGGAAGTCCAGGGTGCGAAGCACCTCCTGGGACTGCTGGTACACCTCCATGCGGGTGGAGTGGTACGCCGGCTCCGGCTGGCCGGGGACAAAGATGGCAAACTCCATGTTCCCCTCCTGCACCCGGCTGAAATAGGCATGTACACGGTTGGCGGTATACTTGTTCTTGATGATGGTACACAGGGCGTTTTTCACCACCTCAACCGCCACGTCATCCAGGCCGCTGTCAAATATGAGGATTTTCTCCTTCAGTTCCGCCAGGTTTTTCACCCGGCGCTTCACGAAATCCTCCACTGCTTCAGTAGGCTCTGCCGCCTGCCCGCCGCCCCCGGGGGTCACGCAGATTACATAGCGGGCCTGGGGATCCATATACAGGAAGGGGTAAGCCATGGCGGCAAAATAATTGCACCGCTGGCACCGCCAGTCAAAAACAGTTTCCTCCAGCGCCTGCTGCTTCAGCTCGGGATTTTCCTGGGCATTGATGCTGGCAAACAGCCGGTATTTCTGGGCCTCCCCGCACTGGGGGCAGATGATATCCTTTAAAATTTCAGTTGACATTCCCTAAATTCCCTCCCAGGGCCTTTCAGCCCTCAAAGGGCAGGCCAGCGCTCTCCTCCGGTTCATTCTTTTCCTCTTCTGCCGGCACCTCCAGTTCCAGGCCGGGATCCTCATCATAGCAGGCCACATCCTCCAGGGTGATTTCCTCGCAGTCCTCGCCGCAGGGACAGGCGTCCCCCTCCAGCCCCGCAAAGCTTTCATCCGCACAGGCCTGCATCAGTTCCAGGGCCTTTTCCAGCCGGGCCTCAATTTCATCCAGTTGGGCGCAGTGAGGCTCTGTCACCAGATTTTCCTTGTCCCGCAGGGCATGATAGTAATACCGGCCTAAGGCCAGATATTCCTTCTGGGCCGCCCGCTCCTCGCAGCGGATAACTGTGCGGATGCGGTTGAGCACCGCGGTTTTCTTGTGCTTATGCCCCAGGGCCGCAGCCGCATAGCCCACTGCCCTGCCAATGTTTTTTATCACGTCCATAAAAACGCCATCCTTTCTCCGGGCGCCCTGCCGCTTCGGGTCATGCCCCTTATACCTTAATAGTATACCGCATTTCCCTCTAAAATAACAGCCCTTTTTTTCTCCAGCCCCCGGTTTTATCCAAAAATCAGCTCCTTTGATTCGGCGGCAAGGCCGCCCTGCTGGGGAAATCGGTGTGCCTCCATTTTGAAAGGCGTTTGTTCTGCGCCGTTTTCAAAAATATGACAACCCCCTCTTTTGCATGGACGGCTTTTCAGAGGGCAATACTATGGTCAGCACACCTGAAAAGATGCAAAAACGCCAGGTGTGCCAGCTAAGCGAGCCTTTTTGTTTTCTAAGGCGGAAACAAAGGGCCGGCTTGCAAAAGCCGGCGCCTGTAAAAAGGCGCTGCAAAAAGCAAGAGGGGGAACGACCATGAACATGATGGACCGAATCGCTTTGATCCTCACGGTAGTGGGAGGCGTGAACTGGGGCCTGGTAGGTATTTTCCGTTTCGACCTGGTAGCCTGGCTGTGCGGCGGTCAGGCCACCATACTGGCCCGGGTGATTTACACGCTGGTGGCTGTCTGCGCTTTGTGGTGCATGGCCCTCATCTTCCGGGACCGGGAGGAATTCCGGGAAGAAAGCGTCCGGGGGTAAGCTGCCTTTCCAGGCAGGCAAGAAGGATCCAGTGCCTTTGCAGGCGCCGGATCCTTCTTTTTTGCGCGCTCCGGCACCCCTGCCGCGCGAGGGCGCGCAAAACATATGAGGCATCTTGCGAAAGCCGGCAGGATATAGTAAAATAGAACCAGAAAAGGGGCACATGTCCCAGGGCTTCCCCGTATACCGCGGGCGCTCTTTTTTGCGGCGTGCAGGCACTAGCCAGGGCTGGAGGAAGCCTGAAACTAAAAGCGTATAGTTTTTCTATATGCATAAAATAGCCGCTATTATACTATCTGTATAATTTCAAAAACACCAAAATCAAAAATGCAAAATTTGCAAAACCGCCCTCCTAAGCCGCCAAAAAATGGCTTTCCAGAGCCATTTTTCTAAAATCAAAAACGGAAAAACCGATTTTTCGCCTCTGGAAAATCCCAGAGAAAACCCTATTTTCACCGGAAAGGCAGGTATATTATGCTCAGAAAAACAAAAATCATTTGCACTTTAGGCCCCGCCACAGAGGACGAAGGCATCTTGCGCCGGCTGATGCTGGGCGGCATGAACGCCGCCCGGTTTAACTTCTCCCACTGCACCCATGAGGACGCGGCCCACAAGCTGGAGGCGGTCACCCGCCTGCGGGAAGAACTGGGCCTGCCCATTGCCACCATCCTGGACACCAAGGGGCCGGAAATCCGGGTGAAAACCTTTGAGAACGGCCCGGTGGAGCTGCAGGCCGGAGACAATTTCACCCTCACCACCCGGGACACTCCCGGCGACAGCAAGGTGGTGTCCATTACCTACCAGGATCTGCCCAAGGATTTGCAGCCAGGGGCCAGGGTGCTTATTGACGACGGCCTCATTGAACTGCGGGCGGAGCATGTGTCGGAGACGGACATTATGTGTACGGTAGTAAACGGCGGCCGCGTTTCCAACAATAAGGGCATTAATGTGCCGGGCACCCGCCTCACCATGCCTTTCATCAGCCCCCGGGACCGGGCAGATATTATTTTCGGCATCCAGAACGGCTTCGATTTCATCGCCGCCTCCTTTGTGCGCTGCGCGGCGGACATCCTGGAAATCCGCCGGATTTTAAAGGAATATAACTGCCACACCGTCAACATCATCGCCAAAATCGAAAACATGGAGGGCGTGGAGAATATCGACGAAATCCTCCGGGTGGCAGACGGCATCATGGTGGCCCGGGGAGACATGGGGGTGGAAATCCCCTTCGAGGACGTGCCTGTGCTGCAAAAGCAGTTAATTCAGAAATCCTATCTGGCAGGCAAGCAGGTGGTCACTGCCACCCAGATGCTGGACTCCATGATGAAAAACCCCCGCCCCACCCGGGCCGAAGCCACCGATGTGGCAAACGCCATCTACGACGGCACAAGCTGCATTATGCTTTCCGGCGAGACGGCCGCAGGCAAATACCCGGTGGAGGCCCTGGAAACCATGGTGCGCATTGCGGAGAAGGCGGAGCAGAGCATCAACTATATCAAACGCTTCAACTCCCGGGACAACAGCGACGTGGCCTTTGACGTGACCAACGCCATCTCCCACGCCACCTGCACCACGGCCCACGATCTGGGGGCCAGCGCCATCATCACAGTCACCAAGTCCGGCATCACCGCCCGCCAGCTCTCCAAATTCCGCCCCCTCTACCCCATTATCGGCTGCACCACCGAGGAAAACGTCTACCGGCAGCTCAGCCTTTCCTGGGGCGTATATCCCCTGCTGATTGAGGAGGAAAGCGATACCGACGCCCTTTTCGACCACGCCGTAGACGCTGCCGAGCACACAGGCATGGTGCAGGGGGGCGACTTGGTGGTGATAACCGCCGGGGTGCCCTTAGGGGTGTCCGGCACCACCAACATGATGAAGGTACACATGGTGGGCCACGTGCTTTTAACCGGTGCCGGCATTACGGAAAAATCTGTTTCCGCCCGCCTGTGCGTGTGCAAAAACCTTGACGAGCTGAAAACCACTTTCCGGGACGGGGATATCATCGTGGCTCCCTACACAGACAATGCCATGGTGGAATACCTCCGCCGGGCCTCCGGCATCATCACCGAGCAGCCGGGGCTGAACACCCATGCCGCCATCGCGGGCCTTGCCATGGATAAGCCTGTCATCACCGGGGCAGAGCACGCCGCACGCATCCTGAAAAGCGGCACTGTGGTAACCCTGGACGCCAAAACAGGGCGGGTTTCCTCCGCCACATAAGTAAGGGGGCATGCTTTTGCATGCCCCCTCCTGCGCTTTCCGCGTGGCCCTGGCCTATTCGTAATCCTCCAAAATGGCCCGGGCCTCTGCCAGGCTGTCGGCAGGAATGCCCTTTTGCAGCAGGTCGATGTCCCCCTGGGGCAGACGGTGGGCCAGGGTTTCGCTTAGCAGGACAGGGGTTCCCTTCCCTGCCTGGAACACGCCCACCCGGCCTTTATAGATGCCCACATGGTATTCCTGGATGCGGGGAGCGCCCTCCTCTGCCGCGGCGGCTTTTTCCGGGGCAGGGGTTTCTTGACTTGCCGCCTGCTTTGGGGTATAATGTTCTGTAACCACTGCCTGGGGCTTCACGTTTTGCCCCTGGGCAGCCCGTTTAAATGAAAAGGCGGCGGCGCACACTACTAATGCGCCTGTCGTTACCAGAAGCAGCACAAGGGTATATCTTTTATAGTTTTTAAGCTGCCTTTCATCCATCACTTGTCACCTCGGTTCTGGAAAAATTCTTATATGTAGTATGGGCTGTTTTCCCTTTCCTTATACCGGGGCATAAAGGAGGTACATCGTGCGAAAAAACCAAGACCTGAACAAATACAATACCCCTATCGTCCCAGCGCCCTCCCAGCGGGTGGAGGGGGAGTTTTCCCAAACTGCCGGGGCCACTGTGCGCACCATGGGCGGCATGGTGTGGAAAACCATTAAAACTATCTTCTGGGTGGCCTTCATCACAGGGCTTCTGGTGTTCCTGTCTGTGGCCTCCTTTATTCTCAGCTTCAAGGACGTGGAGCCTCCCAACATCTCCGCCATGGCGCTGAAATATTCCAGCCACATCTACCTGCAAAACGATGACGGCACAGAATATGAATATCAGGAGTTGCACCGGGATGAAAACCGCGTGTGGATGCCTTTAAAGGATATCCCCCCCATTATGCAGACCGCCCAGATATGCATTGAGGATCACCGCTTCTACGAGCACAAGGGCGTGGACTGGCGGGGCACCCTGGGCGCTGTGGCGGGCCTGATGGGCGTGGGCGGCGGCGCGGGCCGCGGCGGCTCCACCCTGACCCAGCAGCTTATTAAAAACATCACAGGCGAAAAGCAGGTGAGCATCCTGCGGAAGGTGAAGGAAATCTTCACAGCCCTCAACATGGAGGACGACCTGTATACTAAGGAAGAAATCCTGGAGGCCTATCTGAACCTGGTAAACTATGGCGGAACCAACCAGGGCGTGGAGGCCGCCGCCCTGTCCTATTTCGGCAAAACCATTGGGGACTGCTCCCTGGCGGAGTGCGCCCTGATAGCGGGCATCACCCAGTATCCCTGGCAGTATAATCCCCAGATATTCCCGGAGGACTCCAAAAAGCGCTGCGTTGACGTGCTGGACCGTATGCTGGAGCTTTCGCAAAAGGGGGAAATTACCGATCCCCGCCTGGTGAAAATTACCCAGGCCGAGTATGATCAGGCTATAGCCGAGCTGGAAACCATGACCTTTGACGGGGGCCAGCAGGCAGACACCAGCGAAGAACACGAGGCCAGCCAGGATCAGATGAAATGGAACTGGTATATTGACGTCATGTTTGAAGATGTGGTGGCAGACCTGATGGAGAAATACGGCTACAGCCGGGAAAACGCTGTGAGCATGATGTATAACTCTGGCCTGGAAATCCACTGCGCCATGGACTTGAAGCTGCAGCAGGACATGGAGCACCTGTTCCTGACAAACACAGACATGCTCCCCGCCGACCCTGCCGTACAGCTTGGCTTCTTTATGATGGATCCCTACACCGGCAAGGTCATGGCGGTTATCGGCGCCCGGGAGGCCAGAAACGGCCTGCTCCTGTTCAATAACGCCACCCAGAGCGCCCGGCAGTCCGGCTCTGCCATCAAGGCAGTGTGGCCCTATGCCATGGGCATTGAAAGCGGGGCCATCACCTATGGCAGCGTGCTGAAGGATCAGCCCATCCCGGAGTTCAGCAGCGGGAACCGGGGCTGGCCCCAGAACTTCAGCGAAACCTACCAGAAATATATGTGCGTGGACAGGGCCATTGCCATGTCCCAGAACGCCCCGGCAGCCTGGCTTGCCTATGACATCACCCCCCAGGCGGGCTATGAATGGCTGGTGGACAAGCTGCACTTCTCCACCCTGGTGGAGGAAGACCGCAACAGCGTGGCTTGCGCTATCGGCGGCCAGACCTATGGCGTCACCGTGCGGGACATGACGTCCGCCTTCTGCATGTTCGCAAACGGCGGCGTATACCGCAAGCCCATGACGTATTATTATGTGAAAGATCATGACGGCAACGTAATTCTGGATAACCGGGACAACCCCGGCGAGCAGGTGATGACCCCGGAGAACGCCACTGTTATGAACAAGCTCCTCCACGAGCCTATTTACAATGCCTCCATCGGCACAGCCTACGACTACCTTTCCGGCCTGCCCACAGATATTTTCGGCAAAACCGGCACCACCGACAGCTTTAAGGATCTGTACTTTGTAGGCGGCACCCCCTTCTGCGTGGCAGGCGTGTGGAACGGCTATGAATACAGCGTGCAGCTAGAGGACGACACCACCACCAAGGTGCTGTGGCGGGCGGTCATCCAGCACCTGCTGGACAATTACGACTGGTCCGGCAAACAGTATGTCCTCAGCGAAAACGTGGTGCAGCGCACCTTCTGCCGCAGCAGCGGGCTGATTGCCGGAGGAAGCTGTTACGACACAGCCCTGGGATATTATTCCCCAGACAACATCCCCCGCACCTGCAACGGCGGCTCTGACCACATTGCAGGCAAAGCGGCTTCTCCCTCGCCGTCGGCTTCCCCCTCGGCCGGGCCAAGCGCCTCCCCCTCTGCCAGCCCCAGCACATCTCCTTCGGCAGATCCTTCTGTTTCCCCCTCGCCGGGAGAAAGCAGCGGCGGAGAGTCCAGCAGCGGCTTAGAGCCTCCCTTCAGCAGCGATACGGAGCCTCCTGTTTCTTCCGATCCCTTTGTGTCCTTCCCCTCAGAGCCTCCTATCCCCTCGGAGCCGCCCAGCCCGCCCGAGCCGCCACCGGTCACCTCTATTCCAGACTTTGAGCCGAACGTGCCTGCCGCGTAAAGCCAGGGCACGTAAAATACAACAAAAAACTGCCGGAGGGCACAGCGCCTTTCGGCAGTTTTTTTGCTTACACAATGGTTGCAATTTTTCTCTGGCTATGGTAAACTGTTCATGTACAAAAGACAATCGTATTTTATAGGTGAACAATGGAAAAGGATTCTTATCTCGTAGTGGAAGAAAAAGCCCTGCCCGAAATATACCAGAAGGTGGTGCAGGCAAACGACCTTCTGAAAAGCGGCAAGGCAGGCAGCACCTCTGAGGCGGTACGCATGGCGGGCATTTCCCGCAGCGTATATTATAAATACCGTGACGCAGTGTTCCCCTACACCCGGCAGGGCGCCACAGGCATCCTGACAGTGCAGGCCCTTTTAAGCGACCGCCCTGGGGTGCTGGTGCGCTTTCTCACGGTGTTTTACGAGTCAGGGGCCAATATTCTCACAGTGAACCAGAACATCCCGGTAAAGGGGCGGGCTTTCGTTTCCGTCTCCGCTTATACGGATCAGATGGATCGCGCTGTCCCCCGGCTGCTGGAAAACCTCAAGCAGGTGGAAGGCGTGGTGCGCCTGGACAGTATGCTGGATCAATAAAAAGCAACATTTTTTCAGCGGCAGCCGCTTTTTTTCAAAAAGCACTTACCAAAAGGGCGGCTGCCGCGTCTAATACATAGAAAAGGGAAGGGAAACAACATGGCGAAAATAGCGGTACTAGGGCACGGCGTGGTAGGTTCAGGCGTAGTGGAGGTGCTGCGCACCCACGAGGAGAGCATTGCCCGCCGGGCCAAGGAGGCTGTGGAACTCAAGCACATCCTGGATTTGCGGGAATTTCCCGGCCTGCCCTATTCCCAGCTTTTCACAAAGGATTTCAGCGCCATCCTGGCAGATCCGGAGGTAAGCATTGTGGTGGAGGTGATGGGTGGCCTGGAGCCAGCCTTCTCCTATGTAAAGGCCTGCCTGGAAAATGGCAAAAGCGTGGTGACCTCCAATAAAGAGCTGGTGGCCGCAAAGGGTGCGGAACTGCTGGCGCTGGCCCAGGAGAAAAACCTCAACTTCCTGTTTGAGGCAAGCGTTGGCGGGGGCATCCCTATTATCCGGCCCATCAGCCAGTGCCTGGCGGCAAACGAGGTAACGGAAATCGCGGGCATTTTAAACGGCACCACAAACTTCATCCTGACGAAAATGATCCGGGAGCGCATGGCCTTTGCAGACGCCCTGCGCATGGCCCAAGAGCTGGGCTACGCGGAGCGGGATCCCTCCGCCGACATTGAAGGGGCAGACGCCTGCCGGAAAATCTGCATTCTCGCTTCCCTTTCCTTTGGCTCCCACGTATACCCGGAGCAGGTACATACAGAGGGCATCTCCCAGGTCACCCTGGAGGACGTGGCCTATGCCGAGGCCTGGGGCGGGGTTATCAAGCTGATTGGGGAAGTGAAAGCCCTGGAAAACGGCAGAATCCACATCCAGGTGGCCCCCATGTTTATCAGCCGGGAAAGCCAGCTTTCCGGGGTGGACGATGTGTTTAACGGCATCCTGGTGCGGGGAGACGCCACAGGCGACGTGGTGTTTTACGGCAAAGGGGCCGGCAAGCTCCCCACTGCCAGCGCCGTGGTAGCAGACGTTATCGACTGCGTGAAGCACATGAAGGCCCGCAAATACCTGTACTGGGAGGACGCAAAGCCCGGCTATGTAGAGCCTTATGAGGAGCTGCGGCAGAATTTCTTTGTCCACATTCAGGGGCCGGGCACGTCCGACGCCGCCTTTGCCTGCGCCGAGGCTGCTTTCGGGGATATTAAGCGCCTGATCCGCAAAGGGGAAGCCGAGGGCGAGGCCGGGTTTACAGTGCAGGCCCTCAGCCAGCGGGACTTTGACCAGAAGGCAGAAGCCCTGTCTCAAAAGGGCGTGTCCCTCCTGGGCCGCATTGTACTTTCTGCATATTAAAAAAGGAGGGCTTCTTGTGATCCGCATTGACGTACCCGCCACCAGCGCCAACCTGGGCGCAGGCTTCGACTCCCTGGGCATTGCCCTGACCATGCAGAACCGGATGTGGATGGAGGAATCTGACGAGCTTTCCATCACCTGCACCGACGGGGTAAGGGTGCCCACCGACGACACCAACCTGATTTTCTGGGCAGCAAAGCACCTGTATGAAATTTGCGGCAAAAAGCTGCCGGGGCTGAAAATCATCCAGGAAAACAACATCCCCCTGGCCCGGGGCCTGGGCAGCAGCTCTGCCTGCATTGTGGCCGGGATTTTAGGGGCCAACCGCTTTATGGGCAACCCCATGTCCCACAACGACTTAATCCACCTGGCCGCTAAAATCGAAGGCCACCCGGACAACACCAGCCCTGCCCTTTCCGGCGGCCTGGTGGCCTCTGCCATGGAAGGGGAGCGGGTGTACAGCGTAAGCGTGCCCGTTTCCGACAAAATCCGCTTTGCGGTGATGATCCCCCCCTTCGAGCTGAAAACGGAAAAGGCCCGGGCCGCCCTGCCCAGGGAATACAGCCGGGAGGACGCGGTGTATAACCTTTCCCGCTCCGGCCTGATGACGGCCTCCCTTTTCTCCGGCGAACTGCATAACCTGAGAGTGGCGGTGCAGGATCGGCTCCACCAGCCCTACCGCTCCGGGCTTATTGAAAATTACGACAACGTGTTCCGCATGAGCTACGAATTAGGCTCCCTGGGCACCTATGTCAGCGGCGCCGGGCCTACCATCATCGCCATGGTGGATTCCCAGGAGGCCGCGGCCTTCGGGGAAAGCTGCAAAAAACACCTGGAGGATAAAGGCATCCAGGGCTGGCGGGTGGAAATCCTCAGCGCCGCCAAGGAAGGAGCAAAAATTGTCATTGAATAGGCAGCGTAACGTTGCATCCAAGACGCGGGAAGCGCCTGCTCCCGTTTAGGCGGAAGGATACAGCAGAATCCGAAAAACGCCAAAAGGAGGTACGAAATGGAAAAAACTGAAAACACAAAAAAGAAGAAATGGCTCCCCTGGGTGATTGTACTGGCCTGCATAGGCCTGATAGCAGGCATCATTGTGGGCAAGCAGGCCCTGGATAGGCAGCAACGGGAAGAAGCTTGGACCAGCAGCTATATGAAAACAGCATCTTATTTTCCCCCGGACTTTAACAAGCTGCCCCAAACCCAGGCTGACTGGGAAGCGTGGCATGAACAGGCCGGCATGAGCAACATAGATAAAATGCTGGATGACACCAGGGAAATACCGGGAAAAAACAAGCTTGCCACGCTGATGGGGACTTACTCTATGCTGGCGCAGATCAATATCGCCCACCCGGAGGAAGCGGCCTGCCGGGAGCTGTTTGAACAGCTAAAGCCCTATTATGAAAAGGCCTTCGTATGGGAGGAGGACACCACTCCAAAGCAGTGCCTTGACCGGGTTCACGCCCTGGGCGAGGAAGACGTGATGGAAGCTATAGCAGCGCTGCGGCAGCAGGTGGCAGATTTATACGAATCCACCAATACAGACGCATGGTTCAACCCGCCAACAGCAACAGACGGCAACCTGGAGATGCTGCCGGATGAATACTATACAGCCTCTTCAGGGGACTTGCAGTCTGTTCCGGATTACCCCATCGCTTCCTCCGGGAATTTGCAGACGGAGCCGTAAAAGTTTTTGAAGTTTTTTAAGAAACTTTTTTCAAAAAGTTTCTTAAAGCAGGTTTGGGCGGCAGCCCAATAAGGAAAGAAGGAGCGTGTGACTATGTCACTCATCGTGCAGAAGTTCGGCGGCACCTCCGTCCGGGACGCCGAACGCATCAACAACGTGGCGGACATCGTAACCTCAGCCTACAAAGAGGGCAACGATGTGGTGGTGGTAGTCTCTGCCCAGGGGGACACCACCGACGATTTCATCGAGAAGGCGGCGGAGATAAACGAGAAGCCCTCCAAGCGGGAGATGGATATGCTCCTTTCCGCCGGGGAACAGATTTCCGCTTCCCTTTTAGCCATGGCTATCGAGCGCATGGGATACCCAGTGGTGTCCCTTCTGGGCTGGCAGGCAGGGTTCGACACCACCTCCGATTACGGCAACGCCCGCATTAAGAAGGTGGACGCCGCCCGCATCAAGAAGGAAATCGACAAGCGGCGCATTGTGGTGGTGACAGGCTTCCAGGGCATAAACCGCTATGGGGACATGACCACCCTGGGCCGGGGCGGCTCTGACACCAGCGCTGTGGCTATTGCGGCCACCATGCACGCCGACCTGTGCCAGATTTTCACAGACGTGGACGGCGTGTATACCGCTGACCCCCGGAAAATTCCCGGCGCCGTAAAGCTTCCCAGCATCTCCTACGACGAAATGCTGGAGCTTGCCACCCTGGGGGCACAGGTGCTCCACAACCGTTCTGTGGAAATGGCGAAGAAATACAATATTGAGCTTGAGGTGCTTTCCAGCCTGACACGCAGCCGGGGCACCATCGTGAAGGAGGAAAGCAACGTGGAAAAAATGCTCATCAGCGGTGTGGCAAAGGATGACAACATTGCCCGCATCTCCATTATCGGCGTGCCGGATAAGCCGGGCCTAGCCTTTAAAATCTTCTCCAAGCTGGCTTCAAAAGGCGTAAATGTAGACATTATCCTGCAGTCCATCGGCAGAAACGGCACCAAGGACATCAGCTTTACTGTGGAGAAAAACAAAATGGAGGACACCCTCACCCTCCTGCAGGACTACACCGAGCGCTGGGGCGCTTCCAGCATTGTGGCGGACGACAACGTATCCAAGGTGTCCATTGTGGGCGCGGGCATGGAAAGCCATCCCGGCGTGGCGGCGGAAATGTTCGAGGCCCTTTTCAGCCGCAGCGTGAACATTCAGATGATTTCCACCAGCGAAATCAAGATTTCCGTACTGGTTCACAAATCCGACAGCGACCGGGCTGTGGAGGCTATCCACCAGAAATTCTTTGAAAGCTAAGGCCGCAATGCCTCTGGCGGCTTAGGGACTCTGTCCCTAAGAACCCTGCAACCTTTGAATAGGTTGACGAAACTTTCGTGTTTTATGCTTTCCTGTGAATACAGGTTCTTAGATATTCCTGAAACAGCACAAAAGGACGGGCGCATAAAGCGCCCGTCCTTTCTGTATGTAAAAATCTCTATTAAAACCCGGAGCATATGCCCTTTACTGGTTATAGCAGTTCACCGCAACCACGCAGGCCTGGGCGCGGGTGGCAGTGCCTAAGGGGTCAAACTGGTTATCCCCCACGCCGTTGATAATGCCGGCCCCCCGGCAGGTATAAACCGCGTCTTTTGCCCAGGAGGCTATCTTTCCATCATCTGCAAAGGAGGCGTATATGTCCACAGGCCGCAGGCCCAGGAAGCGGTAAATCAACACGCACATTTCCTGTCGGCTGATAGAATCTGTGGGGCGGAACCCAGTGCCGTCCCCATTGGTAATACCTGTCTCGCTGGCCCACTGCACAGCCTTAGCATAATATGCGCTGGGGCTTACATCGGCAAAGGAGGTAACACCGCTGTAGGCATCCAAATTCACCCCGGCAAGGTTTGCCAGCACCAGCACAAACTGCCCCCGCTGCACCCTGCTGTTCGGCTCAAATTTGTTCTCCCCCACGCCCTTGAAAAGCCCGTAGGTCACAGCCTGGTCGATGTTCCCGGCATACCAGTCGGCATAGGTGAAATCTGTGAAAACCGTACCGTTGGAAAGCACTGTGGATACGGCCGCAGGGCTTGCGGCCCCGTCCTTTATGGCAACAGCCTTATAGGTGCAGCCTGTCATATAGACCGGCCCCACGTAAGGGGTGCTGTCCTCTGTAGGCTCTGTGCCGTCAGTGGTGTAATAGATGTCGGCGTCCTCGTCTTTGCTGGTGATTGTAACAGAATAGCCGTCGCTTTCAATGACAGGGGCCTCCAGCTCTCCGCCGGAAACATTCCGTTTGGAGACAAACAGGCTGCAAACATAGCCGCTCTTTCCGGTGGCAGTGGTAACAGCATACCACAGGGAGGAGGTTTTCCCGCCGCTTGTGATTTCCATGCCCTCCACTTCTCCGGTTATCTTCAGCAGATCCCCCTTGTGCAGCACCCGCACAGCAGAAGACTGGGTGGTAGGCCCGGCCCGCAGGTTTACCCCTGTCCCGGTGATAATGCCGTTATAGGCGGGGTCATCCGGGTCGGGCTGCACGCCGTACACCAGATCATGGGTGTTGTCTTTGCCGCTGTAAAGGGTAGCCAGATGATCCGCCACAACAGAGGCAGGCACAAAGTCATTGCTCAGCATGGTTTCATCCACAGGCAGGTATTCCCCTGCCTCGTCTACCGCGTAGCCCTCGCTGTTAATGGTGAGGCCGTCAATCACCGTATCTGTGTCATACTGGTAACTTGTATAGTGGGTCATTTTCTGATCCATCTCATACCAGCCGTTGCTGGGATACAGCAGGCCGTTGTCCAGCAGGTGCCAGGCGTTCCAGTCCCGCCCGGGGGCATTGACCGGCAGCCTGCGCATGTTATAGGTATAATCGCTGTTATCTGTCGCCATGCCCCCGCCGATATAAATGCCGATGTGGGAGTAAATCCCGGTTTCCGGCGCGTTATACTCCGGCATGGTCAGCAAAAGGCCATGGATGTTAGGCAGGCACTCGCTGATGGTGCCGTGGAACTTGCTGAGGTTCACGTGGCCAGTGCAGTTGCCCGCCGGATCCCGCATACCCATATCGGAAAAGTACGCGTAAATAAGCCCGGCGCAGTCAGAAACCCGGGTGCCGCCCACATACTCCCCCTTGCCGCCATACTGATATTTCCAGCCCTCCGCATGGGCCTTAATGCCATGCTCCGCAAGGCCAATGCCTGTGGCAGCACCTGCGGCCCGGGCCTTTGGGACAAAGGCCGGGGAAACAAGCATTGCCGCTGCCAGCAGAAGGCACAGAAGCTTCTGGAAAATATTTGCTTTTTGTTTGATTCCTGTCATAAAGGATCCCTCTCAATCATGAAAGGCGGGGTGAGGAGCAGGAAGCCCCGCCCGCGGTTTTTCTGTTTGAACTCCTCAAGCGCCGCATAAGGAGAAAACAATAGTTACAAAACGGTTACATTGTAACATATTTGCAATGGTTTTGCAAGGGAAAAGGAAAGAATTCACAGAGTATTCACTTTTTTGGAAGCTTTTTCCCCAAACGCCATTAAAGAAACCTGCAAAGAAAAACGGCGGCCTGCCCCGGCTAAGCGAGGCCAAACCGCCATACTAAGCTTCCCTTTGCGCCTGTGCCCGTTCCATAGCGGTTCAGTCCGCCAGGGCGCGGGCAAGCCATGCGTCTGCAATGTCCAGCGCCAGATACAGCCCGTCCTTTTCGCTGGTTTTCACAATCTGCTTGCGGGTGCGGATCTCAGGGTCTGTGTACATTAGCTGTACTATAACCTTGTCAGCCACCTCCAGATCCCCCACCTTTTTCTTGGACTTCACGTCCATCTTAATCACATATTTGTCCCGCATACTCCCGTAATAAATGGTGTCGCCGCTGCGCACCAGGGGCTTGCCCTTATAGGTGGGGAAGCCTTGCTTCTGCTGGCTCAAATAATCACCGCCTTCTCAAAATAAAAGTTAACATGATATCAGATGTTCTGCAGCCCTGATCATTCTCCCAGATACGAGCGCACCATGGCCTTTAAAAGCTCGTCGCGGTCAATGCGGCGCACAAGGCTGCGGGCGTTGTTGTGGGTGGTGATGTAAGTGGGATCTTCGCTGAGCAGATACCCCACGATTTGGCTGACGGGATTGTACCCCTTTTCTTTCAGGGCGTCATAAACCGTAAGCAAAATGCGCTTCATGTCCGCCTCCCGCACAGGATCCAGGGAGAAGGTGATGGTATTGTTGGAAAACTCATCCGGCATGGTAGCACCTCCAAATCAAAGGCTCAAATTCATATTCTCCTTTATTGTACAGGACTTTGCCCCCAATTGCAAGCTTTTTTTGCGCCAAAGCCCTGCCCAGCCCTGTTTTCCTCTTGGCAAAGCGCTTGAAATATGCTACAATTCATATGCTACAATTTAATTGCAGCATGGAGTTTAAGAACCTGTACCGACAGGAACAGCTTCTAAAAAAGGTAAAGGGGTATGTCAGGATGGAAAAAAGAGAAACGTTTTCCTCGCGTCTTGGGTTTGTGCTCATCTCAGCGGGGTGTGCCATTGGTCTGGGAAATGTGTGGCGGTTCCCGTATATCACGGGCAAATACGGCGGCGGGGCCTTTGTCCTGCTGTACCTGGTGTTTTTGGCTATACTGGGCCTGCCCGTTATGGTCATGGAGCTTTCTGTAGGCCGGGCCAGCCAGCGGAGCATCGCTTTGTCCTTCCAGAAGCTGGAGCCAAAGGGGACAAAATGGCACTGGTACAGCTATATCGGCTTTGCCGGGAACTACCTGCTGATGATGTTTTATACGGTTATTGCCGGATGGCTTCTGCAATATTTTGTCCGCATGCTGCAGGGCAGCTTCACGGGCCTGGACGCCCAAGGGGTGGCAGAGCAGTTCTCCGCCTTGACGGGCCGGCCCGTCATCATGACGCTGTACATGGCGATAGTGGTATGCATCGGCATGGGCGTCTGCCTGCAGGGCCTGCGCAACGGCGTGGAGCGGGTAAACAAAATTATGATGTTATGCCTGCTGGCGTTGATGGTGGTGCTGGCCGGCAACTCCATCCTGCTGGAGGGCGCGGGAGAGGGCCTGCGGTTCTATCTCCAGCCCAATTTCCACAACCTGGTCTATGACGCAGAGGGCAACTGGATTCTGGGGGAAACCGTGTTCGCCGCTATGGGGCAGGCTTTCTTCACCCTGTCTTTGGGCATGGGATCCATCGCCATCTTTGGCAGCTATATCGGCAAGGAGCACCGCCTCACCGGGGAAGCCCTGCGCATCAGCCTTTTAGACACCTGCGTGGCCTTCACCGCCGGGCTTATCATCTTCCCCGCCTGTTCCGCTTTCGGCGTATCCACCGGGGAAGGGCCTTCCCTGGTTTTCGTCACCCTGCCCAATATCTTTAACCACATGCCCTTAGGCAGGCTGTGGGGCGGGGCCTTCTTCCTGTTTTTGTCCTTTGCCGCCCTATCCACTGTCATCGCCGTTTTTGAGAACATCATCTCCTTCACCATGGATCGCTGGAAGCTGTCCCGGGACAAGGCTGTGCTGATAAACTTTGCCGGGGTGCTGCTGCTTTCCATGCCCTGCGTGCTGGGCTTCAACGCCTGGTCAGGCGTTACGGTGCTGGGGATGGATATATCCGGCCTGGAAGATTTCCTGGTGTCCCAAAACCTGCTGCCTCTAGGTTCCCTGCTCTATGTCCTGTTCTGCACCACCAGAAGAGGCTGGGGCTGGGAAAACTTCCTCCGCGAGGCCAACGAAGGGACAGGCATGCGCTTCCCCCGGGCCGTGCGGTTCTATGTCACGTATATCCTGCCTGTCATCGTCCTGTTCATCTTTATCATGGGATATTGGAACCAGTTCGGTAAAAAATAACAGCCCGCATATGAAATACCCCCGGCTCCGCCGGGGGTATTTCATATGCGGGCAAAGCCCTATGATACCTACGTAGTACCCACGGCACCAGAACTCCCGGTTCCGATACTTGTACTTCAACTCCGGGTACTTCTCATAGATCATCAGGCTGCTCTTTCCCTTTAGGTACCCCATGAAGCTCGATACCGATACTTTCGGCGGTATCTCCACCAGCATATGTACGTGATCCGGGCACACCTCCGCTTCTACGATCTTTATCTTTTTCCACTCACAGAGGGTTCTCAATATTTTTCCTACCTCTCCTCTCTTCTCCTTGTAGAATACTTTCCTGCGGTACTTTGGTGCAAATACTATGTGGTATTTGCAATTCCATTTAGGTCATTTTACAAGGAACTACACGCAGACCGTAAAACGGGCTGCTGACAACAAACAGGCGCTATGCTCCCGGCAAGGGGCATAGCGCCTGTTTGTTGTGGGGGTATCCAAAGGGGGCAACGCCCCATTTGGCACACGACTTTGCGAAGCAAAGTGTAGTGTGTTATACGCTCTGTCGGCGTTGCCGTGAAAATGCCGTTGCCGCCGGGGAGGGCAAGGGCATTTGAAGCGGCAGGAAAACAGGGCTTTGTTTGGGGCTGGGAAGCCGGAAACAAAGGGCTGGTTTCAGCAGCAGACAGGGCGTATATGAAAGCCCTCGTCCACCGTCCTCAGCCTATGGGACAAAATGTCCCAAACCTTTAGACACCGTGACTATATGTGTGGCCACACTCATTTATTTTAGTGGTCGTTCTTTTCTCAAAATTGAAATGGGCGGGAAGCCATTTTAGGGCTTTCCCGCCTTGATTGCCCATCAGCAAAGGCAGGCGGGGCTGTCAACGGCGGCGCATTTGTGCGCCGTTCATCTTGACCGTTGACTGGCTCGGCTGCCTTTGCTATCTCCCCCGATAAACTGAAAGTTTTAGATTAGTCCCACACGATTTCCAAACAATCGAAGTTATCTGGAATTGGTGGTACGCACGAATAAGTATTTAATTCAAATGCCTCTATTGTAATTACTCCATCAGAGCATAGCCATTCGCAATTTACTAATTTTTCTAATTCCGCAGGCAAAATGGTTGTGCAAATCACGATTGTATCTCCTGCAAGAACTAATTCTTCTTTCCCATTGTTTTCTACGATTTCTGTATCATCGTGGAGAGCAACACGCACCCATGCTATGTCAGGCATTAACTCAATCTTTTGTAGCATATTTCGTATTTCAGAAAGCGTTGGACGGCCAAATTCCCATTGGTTCGGAGCAATGGAATCCTCCTCTGTGTTTCCATCGAAAAATTCATCAAGCGTTAGTAATGGCAAGCGTTCTTCATTTTCTTCCAATATTTTTTTGAATGTATTCAACTCTATCATAGTCACAATTCTCCTCGCAAATCAGAATTAGTTGATTTTATCCTCTCCCCGGATTTTCTTGTTTTTCCGTTCTTCTAACTCCGCAATTTGGTTCATCAAGCAATCTGAAAAAGTCCCCTCAATCGGTGTAGCTTCTCCTGTTGTGTAGTAGTCAAGAAGGACTATGTTATTATTCTTGTCAAAACAAAATATTTCATCACCATTCCCTATAATGGACAAGAATGGGATAAAATCAGTAAAACCTTCATCGTGTAGTTCTTTCGTTTTTTCACGAATATCCAAAAAATCGGGTATTCCATTGGCAATTCCATAGACTATAATTCCTCGACAGAATGACCAAAATGGGCCTATGTCATATTGTTTCGCTTGT
>NZ_QWEO01000005.1 GCF_009936035.1 Neglectibacter sp. X58
TGTATCGTTTCCCGTTCCAACTGTGCGAACACGATACAAATATTCAGCATGGCCCGGCCCATCGGGGTTGAAGTATCAAACTTTTCCGTGGAAGAAACAAACTCCACATTGTACTGCTGGAACAGCTCCATCATGGTTGCGAAATCCAGAATGGAACGGCTGATACGGTCAAGTTTGTAGACAATGACTTTTGCTATCAGGCCCTTTTTAATATCCCGCACCAACTCTTGAAATTTCGGGCGGTCTGTGTTTTTGCCGCTGTATCCTTTATCTGTGTATTCCCTGCAACTACCGCCTTTCAATTCGTATTTGCAAAACTCAATCTGGCTTTCAATGGAAATGCTGTCCTTTTTGTCTACCGATTGTCTTGCATAGATTGCGTCTATCCGATTATTCATATTGTCGCTCCTTTTCTTAAAAAAGAAACGGAGCTGCTGACAGTCTTATTATACCGCCAACAGCCCCGTAAATCAATGATGTGGCTGGAAAAACTTACGCCCCTTATACCGCCAACAGCCCCGTAAATCAATGATGTGGCTGGAAAAACTTACGCCCCGGCTTCCTCTTTCTGCCGCTTGTCGGCGTACTTGCGGAACACCTCATAAAGCTGCTGTTCCAGTTCCCGGCGTTTGGCCGCTTCCTGCTCCGGTGTAAATACCGGGGAGAGATTTTCCAGCGTGATTTCCTTTCCTTGAAAAGTCACGATTTCTGTTTCCTTTTTGTATCT
>NZ_QWEO01000006.1 GCF_009936035.1 Neglectibacter sp. X58
TTTTTGTCTACCGATTGTCTTGCATAGATTGCGTCTATCCGATTATTCATATTGTCGCTCCTTTTCTTAAAAAAGAAACGGAGCTGCTGACAGTCTTATTATACCGCCAACAGCCCCGTAAATCAATGATGTGGCTGGAAAAACTTACGCCCCGGCTTCCTCTTTCTGCCGCTTGTCGGCGTACTTGCGGAACACCTCATAAAGCTGCTGTTCCAGTTCCCGGCGTTTGGCCGCTTCCTGCTCCGGTGTAAATACCGGGGAGAGATTTTCCAGCGTGATTTCCTTTCCTTGAAAAGTCACGATTTCTGTTTCCTTTTTGTATCTGATATTCGTTATAAAATCACCTTTCCTTTCCATAGTTCGGTTGCCGCTTCAACTCTGCCAGCACTTCCGGCGGGATACGGTCAACCAGCCGTTGAATGTTGTGTAACTCGCTTTCCAGCTTTGCCCGTTCCATAACGCCTTTCATCTTGTCCTTTTCGCTGGCCTTTGCCCTTGCCTCCAGTTTTTCATTTTCTGCCAAGAGGTCATTTATCGTGACCTTGTATTTCTTCAACTGCCCGGAGAAGTTCTCCATCTGCGGAAACCACTTTTTGAGCATAGAGAGGGCTTCCTCTTTCTTCTTTCCGGCGTTAATTGGATTGATACCGTCCAGCGTGGCTTCAATCGCCCTCGCCTGTTTGGAGAGGGAAACCGCCTGTTTGAAAAGCCGGGTGGGGATATGCTTTCTTCCCGTTTTGCTTGCGCTCTCCCCACGCTCCAAGCTGGGGTACTTCTCCAACATATAGGCGTGAAAATCGTCCTGCCACTTTGTCAGATTGGCCCGGTTGCCTATGATTTCTTTGGCGCACAGGCGGTTGTCTTTCGTCAGCGGAACAAAGGTCAAATGCAGGTGGGGCGTTTTCTCGTCCATGTGTACTACCGCCGACACGATATTTTCCCGGCCTACCCGGTCAATGAGGAAGTCCGCCGCTCTTTTGAAAAACGCCTGTATTTCCTCCGGGGATTTCTTCTTGAAAAACTCCGGGCTGGCGGTTATCAGCGTATCGACAAAGCGTGTACTGTCTTTCCTCGTTCTGCACCCAGACTGTTCAATGCGGCTCTGAATGAAATGGTAGTAGCGCCCCTCCGGCTTGACGATATGGAAATTGTACCTGCTCCGGCTGGTGTCAATGTCCGGGTTGCTGGCGTACTGCTCCTTTTTCCGTTCGTGGTGGGCTTCCAGTGGCCCCGCCGGGTGTCCCTTGTGCTTCTCAAAACGCAAAATTGCGTGTTGTGCCATTGAACTCCTTTCCCCATTCCATTCCTTTCCGGCGGGTTTCCCCACCGAAAATATCTCTGATAGGATTGGAATGGAATAGATATAAATAAATGGTTTTAATCTCTGTATTTCTATATACCGTCCGGTTTCCGTACTCCAAGAGGATTGATTTTCGTACTTGTAGGGTACGGTTTTCAGCCCTCCGGCGTACCGCAGCCGGACTTCTTGAAGTCGGTGTTTGGAACCGCTTCATAGGATTTTGGGTAAATGCGGTTGGGTTTTCCACAGCCCTGTTTCTGTATTTCCACCAGCCCCGCATACTGCAACTCCCGCAGGGTATTCACCGCCTTCTGCCGCCCACAGTGGAGCAGGGCGACCACCTCGCAGATGGGGTAATACAGGTAAATCCGCCCATATTCGTCCGCCCACCCGTTTTTCCGGGATAACTCCGCCCGCCGCAGGATAAAGGCGTACAGCACCTTCGCTTCGTTGGACAGGGGCTTGAATGATGGGGCTTCAAAAAGGAAATTGGGGAGCCGGGTGAAGCTGATGACTTTCTCCGGCTGGTGAATGTAAATCGTGTTTGTCATAGCGTGTTTTGTGGACGGTTAGAAGCCCGTTTTCCGGGGTGGGCGATAAAACATACCGCCCGCCCCGGTTTTGGGCTTGCGGAGCCTTGCAAATCAAGGTTTTTCTCCGCCTTAACTGTCCACAGCAGACCTCCTTTTCCGTTCACTTTCTGTTTTCTGCCGCCTGTGTACTCTGGCGGCGCAGTTCGGGCAGTATTTGCCCCGGTTGGATTTTGGCACATAGGGCTTTCTGCAGACCGAGCAGCGTTTCAAAGCACAGTCACGGTAAATCTCCGCTTCCAGCGTCCTATCCAGCGGCAAGACCGCCCAGCGGAACCACTTGCAGCAGACGGAGAATGTAATCATCTGCGGACAGGTGCAGGTGTCGCCATCGTCCAGCGCAAAGCAGTTTCCACCACCACAGTTGCAGCACTCCCGGCGGATCAGGCTGCTGGCCCGCTTCCTCTGCGCCGGGGTCATGCGGTAGGGGAAGCTGTCCGGCCTGTGTTCCAGCGGTGGCAAATGTTGATAGGGTCTTTCTTTCATGCACTCCCTCCGTTGTTCTTCTTGCTGCCGTTTTCCCCGAAAAGGCTTCCTGCCCCATTCCTGCGGCGTGTTCCGGCGTTGGTACGCTCACCCTCTCTGGTCACGGTGTCCAGAAGCGGGGTCACAGCACACTTCCCCAGCCGGGGTATTCCTTTTCAGACGGTCATTTAGTCTTCAAGAGGCTTGTCCATCGATGAACTATCTCAAGTGTATACTTTTTTGATTGCCTGTGCCGTATATCCAAGAGGTAGGAAATCAGCCCGGAAAACTCGCTATTTCCACGCTCTCGGAATTGTGGTATAATGAGAAAATACAGAACAGTAAATTGAAAGTTGACGCCGATGAAAATAAATGAAAAGAGAGAACATCTATGCTCAATGCAGGAAGCAGGATAGTAAATAATTGGATATATCCTATTGACAACGGCTATGTACTGATTGATACAGGGTATGAAAGAGGATTTGCACATTTCAAAAAGCAACTGGCAAAGATGCAAATAGCCCCTCAACAGATACGATATATTTTTCTGACACACGCTCACGATGACCATGCAGGCTATTTGAATGAAATACTCTCGGAATGCTCTGACATTCAAATCGTTATGAGTGACAAGGCGTTAGAAAGATTATATAAAGGGCAAAACTCTTTTCATGGCGGTTGCACAACCAAGATTGCCTTGCTCTTTTGTTTCTTAATGAAATTTGTTGGCAAGGGCAAGCATTTGTTTCCTCCAATAACGCAAGAATATTCATGTAGATGTATTCAAGTGACCGAACAAAACCGTAAGCAAGTGGAACTTTTATTGCAAGGAAAAATCATTGATACTCCCGGTCACACCGCCGATTCCATATCTCTTTTAACTAATGACGGTTCTCTATTCTGCGGCGACGCTGCTATGAACGGATTGCCAAGTTTACACAGAATAACTATTTGGGCGGAGGATAAAACGGATTTCCTAAAATCTTGGGAAACAATCATCGCACTTAGACCAAATCTAATATATCCGGGACATGGCAAGCCGTTTGGATATGACGACCTTAAAATAAATCTAAAGCGGGCAAAAAATATGGAATTATTACCGATTCACTAACTTCCGATTTATCGAACAGACAAGGAGGGCGAGAAAATGTCTTTATCCATTCAAGAACGCTTGAAAGACCTGCGTGTGCAGCGTGGCTTGACGCTGGAACAGCTTGCAGAGCAGACGAATCTCTCCAAGTCTGCGTTGGGCAGTTATGAAGCGGACGATTTTAAGGACATCAGCCACTATGCTCTTATCAAGCTGGCGAAGTTTTACGGCGTGACCACCGACTATCTGCTGGGGCTGTCTGAAATGAAGCGTCACCCAAACGCTGATCTTGCAGACCTGCGTTTGAGTGACGGAATGATTGACCTGCTGAAAAGCGGGCAGGTGGACAATGCTCTGCTGTGCGAATTGGCGGCGCACCCGGATTTTATCAAGCTGATGGCCGACCTTGAAATCTATGTGAACGGAACGGCGGTGAAGCAGGTACAGAGCGCAAACGCCATTGTGGACGCTATGAGCGCAATGATTATGAAACAGCACAATCCCGGCTTGACCGACCCGCAGTTAAGACAGCTTATCGCTGCCCATATTGATGATGACAGCTTTTGCCGTTACATAATCCAGCAGGACATAGACGAGATAGCCGCCGGCCTGCGGGAAGCCCACAGGGAGGATTTTTTCAGCGTCCCGGAGGATAACCCGCTGAAAGGATTATTGGAAGCCGCTACCGAAATTACCAACCCAGACAGTGACCCGGAGCAAGCGTCTTTGGCGTTTATCTGCAAACGGTTGCGGCTGAACTTTAAGAAGCTGTCCGGGGAAGAAAAGAAGTGGCTGAAAAAGATTGCACAGAAGTCGGACTTGCTGAAAAAACCAACCCCACAGCGGGGACGGAAGTAAGAAAATAAAAAATCGCATTTTGTAGGAGGTATATTATGTCATTGGAAAAAGTTTATGATTATTTCCATAATTATGATAAGCAGACTTATCAGGTTGTAGCTTGTATGGGAAATGAGCCATCGGAGCAGGATATAAAGGATTTTGAAAATCAGTATGGGATAAATCTTCCTGCTGATTTTAGAGAGTTCACTATGTCCCCATTAGGTGGGCTTTATATGGAGGTTCGAGAAGAAATATGGCCACAAGCGAAACAATATGACATAGGCCCATTTTGGTCATTCTGTCGAGGAATTATAGTCTATGGAATTGCCAATGGAATACCCGATTTTTTGGATATTCGTGAAAAAACGAAAGAACTACACGATGAAGGTTTTACTGATTTTATCCCATTCTTGTCCATTATAGGGAATGGTGATGAAATATTTTGTTTTGACAAGAATAATAACATAGTCCTTCTTGACTACTACACAACAGGAGAAGCTACACCGATTGAGGGGACTTTTTCAGATTGCTTGATGAACCAAATTGCGGAGTTAGAAGAACGGAAAAACAAGAAAATCCGGGGAGAGGATAAAATCAACTAATTCTGATTTGCGAGGAGAATTGTGACTATGATAGAGTTGAATACATTCAAAAAAATATTGGAAGAAAATGAAGAACGCTTGCCATTACTAACGCTTGATGAATTTTTCGATGGAAACACAGAGGAGGATTCCATTGCTCCGAACCAATGGGAATTTGGCCGTCCAACGCTTTCTGAAATACGAAATATGCTACAAAAGATTGAGTTAATGCCTGACATAGCATGGGTGCGTGTTGCTCTCCACGATGATACAGAAATCGTAGAAAACAATGGGAAAGAAGAATTAGTTCTTGCAGGAGATACAATCGTGATTTGCACAACCATTTTGCCTGCGGAATTAGAAAAATTAGTAAATTGCGAATGGCTATGCTCTGATGGAGTAATTACAATAGAGGCATTTGAATTAAATACTTATTCGTGCGTACCACCAATTCCAGATAACTTCGATTGTTTGGAAATCGTGTGGGACTAATCTAAAACTTTCAGTTTATCGGGGGAGATAGCAAAGGCAGCCGAGCCAGTCAACGGTCAAGATGAACGGCGCACAAATGCGCCGCCGTTGACAGCCCCGCCTGCCTTTGCTGATGGGCAATCAAGGCGGGAAAGCCCTAAAATGGCTTCCCGCCCATTTCAATTTTGAGAAAAGAACGACCACTAAAATAAATGAGTGTGGCCACACATATAGTCACGGTGTCTAAAGGTTTGGGACATTTTGTCCCATAGGCTGAGGACGGTGGACGAGGGCTTTCATATACGCCCTGTCTGCTGCTGAAACCAGCCCTTTGTTTCCGGCTTCCCAGCCCCAAACAAAGCCCTGTTTTCCTGCCGCTTCAAATGCCCTTGCCCTCCCCGGCGGCAACGGCATTTTCACGGCAACGCCGACAGAGCGTATAACACACTACACTTTGCTTCGCAAAGTCGTGTGCCAAATGGGGCGTTGCCCCCTTTGGATACCCCCACAACAAACAGGCGCTATGCCCCTTGCCGGGAGCATAGCGCCTGTTTGTTGTCAGCAGCCCGTTT
>NZ_QWEO01000055.1 GCF_009936035.1 Neglectibacter sp. X58
CGCCCTTTGGTGGGGGCAGACTGGGAGGTGATAAGGAACCATTTCACATAAAGGACAAACGGGCAGCAACCCGGTAAATATGGAGGTTCCGCTGACCCTGGAAATGATAGAAGTGGCCGCTAAGCTGACGTTTGGGAACGTGGTGTTGATTAGTCTGCTCTGCACAGTCATAGACAGTATGCGCCGATGGTTTACAGTGACAAGACCCGTTCAGCGTATTGCAGATGCCGCCGAAAAAATTACAGAGGGCGATTTTTCAGTACACATCCAGCCCGTTTTCAGCATGGGAGGGCAAGATGGACTTAACACCATCATTCACTCATTCAATCGAATGGCGCAGGAATTGTCTGGTATTGAAACCCTGCGGACAGATTTTATCTCCAACGTATCCCATGAGCTGAAAACACCATTGGCAGTCATCCAGAATTATGGGACGATGCTCCAGCAGCCGGAGCTGCCGGAAGAACTGCGGCAGGAATACGCAAAGACTGTAACAGATGCCTCCCGGCGTCTGGCTGATCTGATTACGAATATCCTAAAGCTAAACAAGCTGGAAAGCCAACAGATTTATCCAGAAAAAGAAGTTTTTGATTTAGGGGAGCAGCTTTGCGAGTGCCTGTTGGCATTTGAGGACATTTGGGAAGAAAAGGGCATGGAACTTGACACCGATATTGCGGAGGATGTAGCAGTCAGATCAAGACGGCCAGTTTGCCAGCCAGGACAACATCGACGCGGCGCGGGACAACGAGTTTCGGGAACTGTCCGAAAAGCTGTGGTATCTGCGCCAGAATTTCAGCGACGAAGCAAGGGAAAAGGGCTTACTGCCCACCATTGACGCGCTGTACGGCGGTTTCCCGGACAGCACGGAAAAGATTGCCGCACTCTTAAAAGACCCGTCAGAACGCGCCAAAATCGCGCAGGAGGTAAAGCAGCTTGGCGAAGTTGGTACGGTTATCCACCATCGTCAGCAGAATACCGTCTATTTGCAGTTTCGGGTTGATCTGCCGCTTGACCTTGGCTACCGTAGAGAGCAGCTGTTCCAGCCCTTTGGCGGGCAGATACTCCGCCTGGACGGGGATTATGATCCGGTTGGCAGCGGCCAGAGCGTTGACGGTGAGCATACCCAAGGAGGGCTGGCAGTCTATGAGGATATGGGAATACTGCCCCTTTACACTGTCCAGGTATTGCCGCAGAATCATTTCCCGGCTCATGGCATTTACCAGCGAAACCTCCATGCCGGACAGCTGAATATCCGCTGGCATCAGGTCCACGCCCTCCGGGTGGCGCAGAATCCCCTCGCCGGGGCGGACCGGCTGATCGGTCAGGATGCGGCCCATTGCGTCAGAGAGGGTAAAGGGCAGCTTATCCGGCTGGGGATTGCCCAGGCTGATGGTCAGGCTCCCTTGCGGGTCCCCGTCAATGAGAAGCACTTTCTTTCCGGCCTGTGCCAGCCCAATCCCTAAGTTGGCACAGGTTGTGGTTTTACCCACACCTCCCTTTTGATTGGCGATGGCGATGATTTGCGTGTTCAAGATAATCACCTCATTTCTAAGTCGTTGTGGTTGCTTCTGGAAATAGAAAAAGCCGCCACTTCAAAAATTGAAAAGTGACGGCTTTTTCTGATCCCGGAATACAGTTCCCCGGAAATGCAAAAAGCACCCAGCAAAAAATACTGAGTGCCTGCATTAAAATCATATTCAATTATTCAAATTCGGTCAAATTATATCAAACCATCCAGACGAAAAATTGTCCTTGAAGGAGCTGAAAAGCCGCACTTCCAAACGGCAAAAATCGGCCTGCGGTTATCCTATTTTGTAACCACTTACCCCTCTTTTTGCCCGGTTATCCTATTGGGAACCACTACAAATTTGGTGAAAAATGGTTTTTTTAAGTCAAACTGCATCAAACCCTATCAAAAGCAAAAGCCCGGAAAACCTTGATTTTCCGGGCTTTTTGAGCCATTTTGATAAAATTTAACGCTTGCTGAACTGCGGAGCGCGACGAGCCGCTTTGAGGCCGTACTTCTTGCGTTCCTTCATTCTGGGGTCGCGGGTAAGGAACCCGGCCTTTTTCAGGGCAGGACGCAGGTTCTCGCTGTCATACTGGAGCAGTGCCCGGGCCACGCCATGGCGGATGGCGCCAGCCTGCCCTGTTACGCCGCCGCCGGAAACCCGGCACACGATGTCAAACTTGCCCTCTGTGCCAGTCAGGGTCAGGGGCTGGCGGACAATATACTTCAGGGTTTCCAGGCCGAAATAGTCGTCAATGTCACGATCGTTAATGGTGACCTTGCCTGTGCCCTGATATACGCGGACTCTGGCTACAGAGCTTTTCCTTCTGCCAGTGCCGTAGAAATAAGGTGCAGTCTCATACATAGGTTATGTCCTCCTCTCACATATTCCAGGCATCGGGCTTCTGGGCGGCGTGCTTGTGCTCGCTTCCGGCATAGGCCCGCAGCCTGCCCATAGCGTTGCGCCCAATGGAGTTGGAGGGGATCATGCCCTTCACAGCAAGCTCCATGGCCATCTCGGGCTTTGTCTTCATCAAAGTGTCATAGCGCACCGCCTTTAAATGGCCGATGTAGCCAGTATGGCGGTAATAGAACTTCTTCTCTGCTTTGCCGCCGGTGAGTACGGCATCCTTGCAGTTGATAACAATTACATGGTCGCCGCAGTCCACATGGGGTGCGAAGGTGGGCTTGTGCTTGCCCCGCAGCAGCACTGCAGCCTGGGCAGCTACCCGGCCCAGGGGCTTGCCGGCAGCGTCAATGACATACCACTTGCGCTCGACCTGCCCAGCTTTTGGCATCGTAGTTGACATAGCTTTTTCTACCTCCATTTGTCTTGCTCCGCCTTTGGCAAGCAAGCTTGGTTTCGTCTTTGTGATACGGTCTACATCATACCACAGCCCTGCTTTAAAGTCAACACCTCCCCCGCTATTTTTTGATTGGCGCGGCACCTGCTCCTTTTTGCTCGATTTTTCATTCTATTTTCTCCTCTATACTCCCTTCCCATTTTCAATTTGCATATAAAAGAATTTGTGCTAAAATGGAGAGGGCAACTTAAATCAAGCATTTCCGGCCTTCATGCCGTATCCTTATATGCATAGCGGTCAGGGGGGTGTACCATGTATCAGTGGCATAAGAACATTCAGGGCGCTATAAACGACATAGACCGCTATATCAAAAACCAAAAAGATGATGCTCTGGCCCTGAAATGCCTCGCGGAAAAGCAGGGATATTCTGAATTCTATTTTTCCAGGAAATTCCGGGAAATTTCCGGTATGCAGTTCCGGGAATACCTGCGTTCCAGAAGGCTGGCCTTCGCGTTAAAGGATCTCCGGGACACAGAAACCGGCATTCTGGACATTTCCTTGAAATATGGTTTTTCTTCCCACGAGGCCTTTTCCCGCGCCTTCAAGAAAGCCTATGGTATTATGCCCAGCGCCTACCGGCGGCATCCTGTCCCTGTTGTACTGCGAACCATCCTCAGGCCCTTTGATTGTTATATATCTGAAATAGGCGGAACCACGATGGCAAATACAAAAGGAACTATAAAAACGTATCTGGTTACAATTCCCGCCCATAAATTTCTGCATATCCGGAATTATGATAGCATTGGCTACTGGGATTTCTAGCAGAAGCAGAGCCAGATCCCTGGCCAGGACTGCGAAACAATCTGCGGGCTTCTGGAAAGCATCAAAGGGAAGCTGGACGATTTGGGCGGGAAGGAGGCAAACAGCGGCAGCGGCCAGGTGATGGCATTCATAAACGCACCGGAGGGAAGGATATGCAGTTGGGGCATACCCCTTGCCGAAGCCTATGGCGTCCGCCTGCCTGCGGATTACCAGGGGGAGATTCCCCCGCAAATGCAGCTTATGGATGTGCCGGAAGGGGAATACATCGTTTTTGAGCATGGGCCTTTTGACTATGAAACAGAAAACCAAGCTGTGGAGGAAAAAATTGAAGCGGCTATGAAATCTTTCGATTTTTCTGCCGCAGGCTATTGCCTGGATACTACAGCAGGCAGGGTGTTCTATTTCTATCACGATTGCACGCGGTATTGGAAATATGTGCGTCCTGTAAAGAAAATATAGAAAAGCAGGCGGCTGTATAACAGCCGCCTGCTTTTTGGAAACCTTTATTGCAAAAAAACAGCCACCCTACTGGGTGACTGCTTTCAGTGTTGGCGAACACCTATCTTCCCGGGCCGTCGCCAGCCAAGTATTGTCGGCACGAACGAGCTTAACTTCCGTGTTCGGGATGGGAACGGGTGAACCCTCGCCGTAATCAACACCAACTTGTTTTTTGCCGTCTCTCTCGACGGCTTCATTATAATACCACAGCCCGCCGCAAAATGCAAGCTTTTTTTCAATTTTTTTTTTAGATTTCCTCTTTATTGCAAAATATAGATTGTAAAGTACATTTTAACTCTATATATTGTGTTTTCTTCATGCGTGGGATTCCCATATCTCCAGCGCTTTGCACCTATTTGTTTAAAAAATTCCTAATAAAAGGGGTTCGCAGGCTTTGGAAAACCGTCAAAGGGGCTTCTGTTTTGCGGCGTATGCTTCCTTTTGGGCTGTTTCTGGCCTATTTCTTAAGGAAAGAGGAAGCTGCTATATACTGATCTTGCTTTTTCCCCGGTTTTCCAGTATGATGGTAAGCGGAAAGGGGGCAGGCCCATGGATAAGCTTATCGGGAAGGTACGGGCGGCAGTGGAAAAATATCAGATGATTGAGGCAGGGGATAAGATTGCGGTAGGCGTCTCCGGCGGGAAGGATTCCCTTTTCCTGCTGTGTGCCTTATCTGCCCTGTCCCGCTATTACCCCAAGCCCTTTTCCCTGATAGCCCTTACAGCGGATCCCTGTTTCGGCGGTCGGGAAATGGATCTTGCCCCTGTATCCCAGTTATGCGAGTCCCTGGGCATCCCTTACATAATAGAAAAGACAAACCTGGGCCGCGTGATTTTTGAAGATCGCAAGGAGCCGAACCCCTGCAGCCTCTGCGCCCGGATGCGCCGGGGAATCCTGCACAACCTTTGCCTGCGGGAAGGGGCGGGCAAGCTGGCCCTGGGGCACCATCAGGATGACGCGGTGCAAACTCTGCTGATGAACCTTTTTTATGGCGGCAAGCTGGGCTGTTTCTCTCCCAAAACCTACCTCAGCCGGAAAAATATCACCCTTCTGCGGCCTCTGGTTTTCTGCCAGGAGCGGGAAATCCGCAACGCCTGCAGCCGTATGTCCCTGCCTGTTGTAAAAAGCGGGTGCCCTGCAGACGGCCTTACAGCCCGCAAGGATACGGAACAGCTTTTAGAATCCCTTTCCCGCCAGTTCCCCGATCTGCGGGCAAAACTGCTGGGCGCTATGCAGCGGGCCGGGCTGGACGGCTGGTAATTCTGCCAGGGGCATCTTTCCTTTGCCTAACCGCGGAAAATCTGCGCTTAGAACCCTCCCGGAGCAGGGCGGTGGCTCCCCTGGAAAATTTTTTCAATTTTTTTTAAAAAAGGGGTTGCAATTTTCTTCCGGCTGTGGTATTATAATGAAGCCGTCGAGAGAGACGGAAAAAAACAAGTTGGTGTTGATTACGGCGAGGGTCCACCCGTTCCCATCCCGAACACGGAAGTTAAGCTCGTTCGTGCCGACAATACTTGGCTGGCGACGGCTCGGGAAGATAGGTGTTCGCCAACACTGAAAGCAACTACTCAAAAGAGTAGTTGCTTTTTTCTTTTCCTGCGGCACTTATGTTTTATGCCCTACCTGGAATTTCCCGCCGTTTCCAACTTCTTTTCCACAAATTCCTTTCAATTTTCTGAAACCCCTTGACTTGGCTCTGGGAATCGCTTACACTTAGAGCAGAATTGATTCTGTAAACCATTACAAGGGAGGAAATTACATTTTGAAACAAGGAAAATTTGGCCTATGCCTGGCCTTTTATGCTGTCCTGGCCTTTGTGCTGGCCCTGCTCAAGCAGCCCCTGCTGTGCGGGCTGCTGCTGGGGTTCGTCCTTTTGGCAGAAGGGGACAAGTGGACTGTGCGCCAGGTGCTGCAGGGCTTTATCCTGTCGCTGGCATCTACCTTCTTTTTGGAAACCGCCTACACGCTTGTTTCCTTTATAGTCCCTCATTCCATTGGCTTCTTCTATGACTTTATCTATGGCGTGTTCCGCATCGTCTCTGTGCTGGCATACGTTGGCCTGCTGGTGCTGTGCGTGATAGCCATCCTGCGGGTCTGCCGGGATCAGGATGCCAATATCCCGTTGCTGTCTGGCCTCGCTTACCGCATTTTAGGGGAACAGAAGCCCCGGCCTGTGAAGCAGCAGCCAGTTTTCCCTCAGGCCCCCTATGGGCAGCCTATACAGTATCCTCCCCAGCAGCAGGCTCCTGTACAGAACGGGTTTCCCGTACAGCAGGGCCAGCAGGGAATGCCTCCCATGCAGCAGATGCAGGGATACCCCATGCCCCCTCAGCAGGGTATGCAGGCCGCCCCTCCGGCAGTTGTGCCTGATGTACAGGGCGGCTCCATGCCTCAGCCTCCTGCTGTTGAACCACCCCAGCCTCCTCAGCAATAAATATAATATTTTTACCCGCAGCCTTTTGAGCAGAAAGGCTGCGGGCTTTTTTTCGTTTTCTACTCTTTATATTTCTCTATAGCCTGGTTGACTTCCCCTTTCCCCAGTGCTATACTGAAGTGGTAAAACTGCCACCGGGTAGGGAACTGCAATAGCGTCCATGCACATCGTTAGGTCATATAGTTTGCGCGGATAAAAAATCTCTGTTTTTTATCTAGCTGTGCGCTTACTATAGAAGATGTGTGCATGGGCCTTTTTCTTTATCCGCGCAAAAAACTTGTTTGGAGGGAAAAGAATGGAATTTCGGAAAATGCGGCGGGGGCGCCAGGAGCTTGCAAGGGAAGCGTGCGAGGAAATTTTGTCCCGGAATACAGCGGGTGTGCTGGCTGTGCTGGGAGATGGAGGCTATCCCTATGCCGTTCCCCTGAGCTATATATACCAGGACGGCGCTCTTTATTTCCACTGCGCCAAGGAAGGGCATAAACTGGAGGCCCTGCAAAACTGCTCCAAAGCCTCTTTTTGCGTAGTGGATCAGGATGAAATTGTACCCGAGAAATATACCACCTATTTCCGCAGCGTGATTGCCTTTGGGCAGGCCACCCTTCTGGAAGAAGCCGGAGAAGTACGCAATGCCCTGCGGGCCTTGGGGATAAAATATGCGCCCATGGAAAGCGCCCAGCGGCTGGAAAGTGAAATTGAACAATCTGGGGCACGCGTAAACATTATCAAGCTGGAGATTGAGCACATGACAGGCAAGGAGGCTATAGAACTGGTAAAAAGGCGGAACCCATGAGCACCATAGACAAGGTGCGTGATTTTTACCAGCAGGGCGGCGAGGAAAACCGGCTGGAGCAGGGGCTGGGGGTTGTGGAGGGTTTCCGCACTAAAGAGCTTATCAGCCGCTATCTGCGGCCTGCTATGGACATCTATGACATAGGAGGCGGCGCAGGCTATTATGCAGACTGGATGGCCGCCGAAGGGCACAGGGTTACCATGCTTGAGTTGGCCCCATCTGCCGTGGAAAAGGCAAAGGCCTGCCAAAGCGCCCCCTATACGGCGATGACAGGGGACGCGCGCTGCTTGCCCTTTCCAGAGACCTCTGCCGACGTCTGCCTGCTACTGGGGCCGTTATACCATCTGCAGGAAAAAGAGGACAGGATGCAGGCTTTGCAGGAAGCCCTCCGGGTGCTGCGGTCGGGCGGACTTCTGTTTGCGGCAGGCATATCCAAATACAGCTCTATGACCTGGGCGCTGTCTGTATATGGCCTTAAGAATGACTACATAGACGATCCCGTTTACAGGGAGATGCTGCGGGAGGAACTGCTGACAGGCAGGCATTGCAAGCCTGCCCAGTATAACTGCCTGTGCGACGCCTATTTCCACACGCCGGAAGGCTTCCAGGAAGAGCTTGCGGAAGCTGGGTTTTCTGTAAATGCCCTCTATGCTGTGGAAGGCTGCGCGTGGCTTGCCCCCAGCCTTTCTGAAAAGTGGGGAAATCCTGCCTGCCGGGAAAATCTGCTGTCCCTGGTTCGCATGACAGAGCAGGAGCCGTCCCTTTTAGGCCTAAGCCCTCATTTTCTTGCTGTGGCAAGAGCGGCAAACTAAAAATCCCCCAGCCGTCTACTGGCTGGGGGATTTTTAAATTAAGGCAGCTTAGAAGAGGTAAAAGGGCAGATTTAGAAAACAGTGGACAAATCGGAAATCAAATCCTCATCAGAGGTCATGGTAATGCTGTTGAGAAGGATAACGTCCTCAGCGCCTGTTTCCTCCACCAAGTCTGGCACGCTGCCGCTGTAGGTACGGTAGTCTATCATATAGATGTACTGATAATGGTCTACCAGGAAGGGCGTGAAGGTGCTTCCCATGGAATCCGCCACGACCAAGCAGGTGGAGCCGTCATCTAAATCATGGTTGACAATTTCCGAATAGGCCTGCCCTCCTGCCATAAAAATCAGGTTCAGCATACTGGAGCCATAGGAATCCCCGTTCTGAATAACAGGCCAGTTCTCTCCTCTTTCCCCGTCCTGGCTGGTATAAGAAAATGAAGCGTCAGCGGAAGAATGGTAAGCTGTAATGGTATCTGGGTTTGACCCCATTGCATCGCTTGCAGTCATATTGTAAAAGCCGCCCAGGTATCCCTCATAGTTTCTTTCCTCAAAGTCCTCCAAATCTGTGGGGGTAAGGCCAGCAGCTTTGCAAAACTCCACATAGGCATAATAAGCGCCTAACTGCGTCCAGCAGCGGTCGCTGCGCAGATATATGTATTCATTGCAGTGCATGCGCAAGGGGTCAAAAAGAGAGACGGTTTTCACTTCTTCACTCAGGTTCTGGATAGATGGATAGATATATTCCTCAATAGCTTTACGCTGATCGGAACTGTCAATTTCATACTCTGTGATATAGCTTTCCGGCAGCAGGACATCCAGGCTGGTAGGCACTATCATGTCATATAGGGTAACTGATTCCGGCAGGATGCTTGCTCCATAGCTTACCAGTTCAATATAGGCAATGGCCTGTTCCTGAGAAAACTTATAACAGGCATATCCGGTATCCCCCACCACTACCATAGAGTCAAAATCCTCTGGTTCACCATCCGGGGCTTCTTGTTCCGGCATGGAAGGCCCTGGATCCGCCTGGCTTTCTGGAGCAGAATCAACCTCTACAGGCTGGGAAAAAACGCTGGCCTGAGAGGGCGGGGAAGAAAGGTCATCGGGCGTTTCCTCCTTATCTCCTTTCGAGGTAAAGATTAAAACTAATACCACAACCAGCACAACTAAAGCAGCCGCTCCCGCCAGCAGGCCCAGCGGAAGCCTGCCTCTGGACCGCCGTCGGCGCGGAGGCCGCCTGGGAAGCCGGCGGGGTGTATTAGGGTCTATTCTGCGTACAATATAATCCTTTTCCAAAATCATCACCGTGCAGCACAGGGCCTGCCCATATAATTTTCCAAGCAGACCCTGTGCCGCTCCCTTCTCAATGTTTTGCGGTATGTACATTCAGAAAAAACAGGGATACAAAATCCGCGCTTTTTCGGCTTCTACAAGATAACAAAAAAACGCCCTCGACACATCTTCCCAATACCACGCGATGTGCTTGGACGCTGCCATGTTGCCTTGCCCAGTACAATTCTATATTTCATAGTATAACACGGGGCAGGAAAGAAGTCAATGTAAAATGCTGTTCACAGGACAAGTGCATCCCTGTATACTCCCCCATGTCAAAAATCATCGCTTGTGCCATCGGCTCATCTTCTTCCCCAGAAAACCAAAAAACCCATCCGACTGGATGAGTTTTTCATTGGGTTTGTACCCTAAAAACTGAATAAAGCTGGAAGCAAGAAGCACCAAAGCAGGTGCTCAAGAAAAAGTATATGGTCAAGCCCTCGGCCTATTAGTACTGCCAAGCTGAACATGTTGCGCACCAAAGCAGGTGCTCAAGAAAAAGTATATGGTCAAGCCCTCGGCCTATTAGTACTGCCAAGCTGAACATGTTGCCATGCTTACACACGCAGCCTATCAACCTTGTAGTCAACAAGGGGCCTTACTAGCTTGCGCTATGGGATATCTAATCTTGGAGGCGGCTTCACGCTTAGATGCTTTCAGCGTTTATCCGTTCCACACATAGCTGCCCAGCCGTGCTCCTGGCGGAACAACTGGTGCGCCAGAGGTGTGTCCATCCCGGTCCTCTCGTACTAAGGACAGCTCTCCTCAAATATCCTGCGCCCACGACAGATAGGGACCGAACTGTCTCACGACGTTCTGAACCCAGCTCGCGTACCACTTTAATCGGCGAACAGCCGAACCCTTGGGACCGAATACAGCCCCAGGATGTGATGAGCCGACATCGAGGTGCCAAACCTCCCCGTCGATGTGAACTCTTGGGGGAGATCAGCCTGTTATCCCCAGGGTAGCTTTTATCCGTTGAGCGACGGCAATTCCACTCTCTACCGCCGGATCACTAACTCCAACTTTCGTTACTGCTCGGACCGTCATCCTCGCAGTTAGGCCAGCTTATGCGTTTACACTCAAAGGCACGGTTTCCATCCGTGCTGAGCTGACCTTTGAGCGCCTCCGTTACCTTTTTGGAGGCGACCGCCCCAGTCAAACTGCCCGCCTAACAATGTCCCCCGGCCAGATTCATGGCCGCAGGTTAGAATTCCAACAACCTAAGGGTGGTATCCCAAGGTTGGCTCCCTGCAAGCTGGCGCCCGCAGTTCATAGCCTCCCACCTATCCTGTACATAAATTATCGAAACCCAATATTAAGCTGCAGTAAAGCTCCATGGGGTCTTTCCGTCTTGTCGCGGGTAACCGGCATCTTCACCGGTACTACAATTTCGCCGGGCGGGTAATTGAGACAGTGCCCAGATCGTTACACCATTCGTGCGGGTCGGAACTTACCCGACAAGGAATTTCGCTACCTTAGGACCGTTATAGTTACGGCCGCCGTTTACTGGGGCTTCAATTCAATGCTTGCACATCTCCTCTTAACCTTCCAGCACCGGGCAGGTGTCAGCCCCTATACTTCATCTTTCGATTTAGCAGAGACCTGTGTTTTTGATAAACAGTCGCCTGGGCCTATTCTCTGCGGCCACATTGCTGTGGCATCCCTTCTTCCGAAGTTACGGGATCAATTTGCCGAGTTCCTTAACTACCCTTCTCCCGTTGGCCTTAGAATCCTCTTCCTGTCTACCTGTGTCGGTTTGCGGTACGGGCGCCGAAGATATACACAAGACTTTTCTCGCCCTCGTCCAAGCATGCTTCTCTACTCTAATTTCGATCCCTTGCGCCCGGGGTAACCAGCACCCGGGTCATGCCCTTTCAAGGTGTCCTCCTGCTTAAATCTTTTGGCGGCTACGGAATTTCCACCGTATGTGCATCGGCTACGCCTTTCGGCCTCACCTTAGCTCCCGGCTAACTTGGAGCGGACGAACCTTCCTCCAAAAACCTTAGACTTTCGGCCAATATGATTCTCACATATTTCTCGCTACTCATTCCGGCATTCTCACTCGTGTAAAGTCCACCGCCGCTTACGCTACGACTTCACCCCTTACACGACGCTCTCCTACCACTCGCATTGCTGCGAATCCCAAGCTTCGGTGTATGTTTTAGCCCCGTTAAATTTTCGGCGCAGGGTCACTCGACCAGTGAGCTATTACGCACTCTTTTAATGAGTGGCTGCTTCTAAGCCAACATCCTGGTTGTCTGTGCAACCCCACATCCTTTTCCACTTAAACATACTTTGGGACCTTAGCTGTGGGTCTGGGCTGTTTCCCTTTTGACAATGAAACTTATCTCACACTGTCTGACTCCTGTACATCAATTAGCCGGCATTCAGAGTTTGATAAGCTTCGGTACCCTCTCGGGCCCTAGGCTATTCAGTGCTTTACCTCCGGTAATCTAATACAAGGCTAGTCCTAAAACTATTTCGGAGAGAACCAGCTATCTCCGGGTTCGATTGGAATTTCTCCGCTACCCACACCTCATCCGCTACCATTTCAACGGGAGTCGGTTCGGTCCTCCATGGAGTTTTACCTCCACTTCAACCTGGACATGGGTAGGTCACCCGGTTTCGGGTCGAATACAACTGACTTCATACGCCCTGTTCAGACTCGCTCTCGCTGCGGCTCCAGGCCTGAAGCCCTTAACCTCGCCAGTTACATTCACTCGCCGGACCATTCTACAAAAGGTACCCGATCACCCATTGACGGGCTCTCGGTGCTTGTAAGCACAAGGTTTCAGGTTCTTTTTCACTCCCCTCCCGGGGTTCTTTTCACCTTTCCTTCACAGTACTGTACACTATCGGTCACCAGGTAGTATTTAGGCTTGGAGGGTGGTCCCCCCATGTTCCCACCGGGTTTCACGTGCCCGGCGGTACTCTGGATACAGCCAGTTCCTTTTGCCTTTCGCATACGTGACTCTCACACTGTTTCGTTGGCCTTCCCATGCCATTCTGCTAAGCTAATCAGAATACTTTACGCTGTCCAAACCCCTACGGTATTACTACCATAGGTTTGGCCTCTTCCGCGTTCGCTCGCCACTACTAGCGGAATCTCGGTTGATTTCTCTTCCTCGCCCTACTTAGATGTTTCAGTTCAGGCGGTTCCCCTCATACAGCTATGTATTCACTGTATGATGGCTGGACATGACTCCAGCCGGATTGCTCCATTCGGAAATCTGCGGATATAACGCCCACTTACGGCTCCCCGCAGCTTATCGCAGTTAGTCGCGTCCTTCTTCGGCTCCTGGTGCCAAGGCATTCCCCTTGCGCTCTTTGTAGCTTGACCATGTGTTCTCTTTCTTGAGTAGCTAACTTACAAAGAATAAGCTAACTTTTTGCCTCTTGAAATTGTAGTTATTACCCAAACAAGCCTTTTTAGACTTATCTGAAAATAACTTCTCGATTTCTATCTGCTTCTGCTTTATTCAGTTTTCAAGGTACAATCTTATGGGATGCTGTTGCTTCCCTGTGGTGGGCTTAAGTGGACTCGAACCACCGACCTCACGCTTATCAGGCGTGCGCTCTAACCGGCTGAGCTATAAGCCCATAGATTATTCTTGCCGGCAGTTTTTTATCCCTGCCCTGGTGGAGATGAACGGGTTCGAACCGATGACCCCCTGCTTGCAAAGCAGGTGCTCTCCCAGCTGAGCTACACCCCCATATTCTTTTCAGAAAAGAGAATGTCCCTTTCTCTCCTTTGAGGATTCAAGACCCTCAAAATTAAACAACGATTAGATTTCCAGACTCGCGCCGACCTTGGATGTTAAAGCAAACCGCAGTCTGCTTTGCTCTCCATAGAAAGGAGGTGATCCAGCCGCACCTTCCGATACGGCTACCTTGTTACGACTTCACCCCAGTCGCCAATCCTACCTTCGGCAGCGCCCTCCTTGCGGTTAAGCTACTGACTTCGGGTATTACCGGCTCCCATGGTGTGACGGGCGGTGTGTACAAGGCCCGGGAACGTATTCACCGCGGCATGCTGATCCGCGATTACTAGCAATTCCAACTTCACGCAGGCGGGTTGCAGCCTGCGATCCGAACTGGGACCATTTTTGGGGTTTTGCTCCACCTCGCGGTATTGCTTCCCTCTGTTAATGGCCATTGTAGTACGTGTGAGGCCCAGGTCATAAGGGGCATGATGATTTGACATCATCCCCACCTTCCTCCGTTTTGTCAACGGCGGTCCTGCTAGAGTGCTCTTGCGTAGCAACTAACAGTAAGGGTTGCGCTCGTTGCGGGACTTAACCCAACATCTCACGACACGAGCTGACGACAACCATGCACCACCTGTCACCGGCGCCCCGAAGGGAAAGCTTATCTCTAAGCCGGTCGCCGGGATGTCAAGACCTGGTAAGGTTCTTCGCGTTGCTTCGAATTAATCCACATACTCCACTGCTTGTGCGGGCCCCCGTCAATTCCTTTGAGTTTCAGCCTTGCGGCCGTACTCCCCAGGTGGATTACTTATTGTGTTAACTCCGGCACGGAGGGGGTCAGACCCCCCACACCTAGTAATCATCGTTTACGGCGTGGACTACCAGGGTATCTAATCCTGTTTGCTACCCACGCTTTCGTGCTTCAGCGTCAGTTAAAGCCCAGCAGGCCGCCTTCGCCACTGGTGTTCCTCCCGATCTCTACGCATTTCACCGCTACACCGGGAATTCCGCCTGCCTCTACTTCACTCAAGCCCTACAGTTTCAAAAGCAGTTCACGGGTTAAGCCCATGGATTTCACTTCTGACTTGCAGGGCCGCCTACGCACCCTTTACACCCAGTAAATCCGGACAACGCTTGCTCCCTACGTATTACCGCGGCTGCTGGCACGTAGTTAGCCGGAGCTTCCTCCTCTGCTACCGTCATTATCTTCACAGAGGACAGAGGTTTACAATCCGAAAACCGTCTTCCCTCACGCGGCGTTGCTGGTTCAGGGTTTCCCCCATTGACCAATATCCCTCACTGCTGCCTCCCGTAGGAGTCTGGGCCGTGTCTCAGTCCCAATGTGGCCGTTCAACCTCTCAGTCCGGCTACCGATCGTCGACTTGGTGGGCCGTTACCCCGCCAACTATCTAATCGGACGCGAGCCCATCTTTCAGCGGATTGCTCCTTTGGCCACTGTACCATGTAGTACTGTAGTCTCATGCGGTATTAGCGTTCGTTTCCAAACGTTATCCCCCTCTGAAAGGCAGGTTGCTCACGCGTTACTCACCCGTCCGCCACTAAGATACACAAGAATTCAAAAGCAAGCTTCGTCATTCAGCGCGTATCTCCGTTCGACTTGCATGTGTTAGGCACGCCGCCAGCGTTCGTCCTGAGCCAGGATCAAACTCTCTAAAAATGGTATCTAAACATCTTCCGATGCTCAAATCATTCTTAAAGCTTTCTCAAGCTCTAAACGTCTCTGACGTTAATCACAGATTTTTTAGGTTCTGTTTCCTGTTCCTTCTTGGTGAGTCTTACTCATCAAGAATTCACGGGTCCTTCTTTCTTCTCGTTGTTTAATTTTCAAGGTCCTGTTTCGCACCCCTGAGTTCCCGCAAACCCGCTTGCCGCCTTGCTTTCTTGGCTTCCGCGCTCTTGCTTACCTCTCGAGTGCTTGACTATTTTACCACAGCGCTTTTCGTTTGTCAACCCCTTTTTTCAAGTTTTTTTGAAACTTTTTTCGGGTCCGCCTCCCTTTTCAGGAGAGGCTGTGGTATAATGTCTTTGCTTCCCTTCGCCTTCCGGCTCGCGGGACAGCTTTGATATAATAACACCTATT
>NZ_QWEO01000056.1 GCF_009936035.1 Neglectibacter sp. X58
CCTGTGTGGGATGTTCACCTGCCAGCCTGAAACAGATCTTTCTGTGCAATCCGTTTTCTGTTGGTTTTGTCTGCCTCCCACACCGTCTGTAAATAGAAAATTGTTTTAGACGCCTTTCTCAAAGTGTCTAAAACAATTATGACATCCGCCGTGCGCACCAAAATCTTCTGAAAATCTTGAAATGTGTCCAAGTCCTATGCTATAATTATATGTCGCGAAGGACTCTTTTTACACACGTCCAATGTGTTAGGAAAGGAGTTCAAAACATGGGCAAAAATCTAAAAGGCAAAGAATGTGGAAAAGGCATTTGCCAAAACGGTTCTGTATGCACGACCTGCGGCACACCTATACCACGTGAGCGGCTGAACGAGGTATGCCGCCCAAAGTGTTACAGCAGCTTCTGGGCCATGCCAGTATCAAAACAACCATGGATCGCTACGTCCATGTTACGGACGATTCACTGGTGAGTGCAGTACGGCAATTTGAAGCAAGCGCCATATCTCCACGATAAATTGGTGCGGAAACAAAAACAAGACGTCAAAAATCCAGTCATAGCAAGGAGTCGTGAACATATATGAAATTAGGCATCGTTGGCCTGCCCAATGTGGGCAAGAGCACACTGTTTAACGCTATCACCAACGCGGGGGCGCAGTCGGCAAACTACCCCTTCTGCACTATTGAGCCTAACGTGGGCGTGGTGGCAGTGCCGGACAAGCGGCTGGACAAGCTGGCAGAAATGTATGAGCCGGAAAAATTCACCCCTGCTACCATTGAGTTTGTAGACATAGCGGGCTTGGTCAAGGGCGCTTCCAAGGGGGAGGGCCTGGGCAATAAGTTCCTTTCCAACATCCGGGAAGTAGACGCGGTGGTGCATGTGGTGCGCTGCTTTGAAAATGACGATATCATCCATGTGGAGGGCAGCATTGATCCCCGGCGTGATATTGAAACCATTGATCTGGAACTGGTGCTTTCCGATATGGAGGTGCTGGACAGGCGCATTGACAAGACCAGGAAGCTTTTAAAAGCTGACAAGAAATATCAAGGAGAGCTGGATTTTTTCCTCCGGGTGCGGGAGGCCCTGGAGGAGGGGAAATCTGCCCGCAGCGTGGACTGCGACGAGGAGGAGCGGGAGTTGCTGTCCTCTGTTTCCCTGCTGACCAACAAACCTATCATTTTCGCCGCCAACATGAGCGAGTCGGATTTCCAGCAGGGAGTGGGGCAAAACACTCGCTTCCAGGCAGTGCGGGCGCTGGCGGAGCAGGAGCACGCCGCTGTGCTGCCTATCTGCGCGGAGATTGAAGCGGAAATTTCCGGGCTTTCCCTGGAGGAGAAGCTGCTGTTTTTAAGCGACATGGGATTGGAGGAATCGGGCCTTGACCGCCTCATCACCGCCTGCTATTCCCTTTTGGGGCTTATCTCCTATCTGACTGCCGGAAAGCCGGAGGTGCGGGCCTGGACTATCCAGAAAGGCACCCGGGCGCCCCAGGCGGCAGGGAAAATCCACACGGATTTTGAGCGGGGCTTTATCCGCGCAGAGGTTATCAGCTTTGATGATCTTATGGCCTGCGGCACCATGGCTGCCGCCAAAGAAAAGGGGCTGGTGCGCTCAGAGGGCAAGGAGTATGTGATGCAGGACGGAGACATTGTGCTGTTCCGGTTTAACGTATAGTGCAGGCGGATCCCCGCAAAGGGCGCTTTACTGTATGGCCTTTTTCCGTTCTGCCGGGAATGCATTATTTCTAAAAAGAAGCAGCGGGGAAATCTGAAGCCGCTTATACTGTGATACAATAAAAAAGGAAGCCGCCTGGAATGAACAGGCAGCTTCCTTTTTAGCTTTTCTTAGCCCTGAACCCCTACGGGGGCAGGAACGGCCCTTACAGGGGCCTCTTCATTTGCCACAGCCAGCATTAATTTAATACGGTTTTCCTGGTTCACCTTTGTGGCGCTGGGGTCATAGTCGATAGGCACAATATTGGCCCGGGGATAAATGCTTTTCACCTTGCGTATCATGCCCTTGCCCACAATGTGGTTGGGCAGGCAGCCAAAGGGCTGGGTACACACCACATTTTCATAGCCGTTTTCAATCAGCTCCATCATTTCAGCGGTGAGCAGCCATCCTTCCCCCATTTTGCAGCCAAAGCCGATTACCTGCCCCGCCAGCTTTTTCAGGTGGGAATAAGGCGAAGGGGCGGTAAACTGGGGATATTTCTTTACGGCGGCAATCAGGTCTGCCTCAAACTTGGTGAAATACCATTTCAGCAGGGTACACACCTGCTTTTTTGCGGCGCTGCCCCCATACAGGCGGATGTCCTCCAGGCGGTTGTCCACCTTGAAAATCATGAAGCCCACAATGCCGGGAGTCATCACCTCGCAGCCCTGCTGGAACAGGAATTCCTCCAGATCGTTATTGGCCAGGGGGGAATATTTCACATAGATTTCCCCCACTACGCCAACCTTGGTTTTCTGCCGCTGCTCCCGGGGGATCTCCGCAAAGGAGCGGGCGATCTCATCAAAATAGGCGTGAACCTCCCGCTGTGTAAAGGCCTTGTTCTGTTCAAAGAGCCTTGTCAGCTTTAAAATCCACTGCTGCACCAGTGCGTCGCTGGCCCCTGGCTCTGCTTCATAAGGCTTTGTCTGATTCTTTAAAAGCATCAGCAGATCCCCATAGGTAAGGGCCGCAATGCCCCGGCGCAGAAGGGGCAGGGTCACCTTAAAGCCGCTGTTAGACTCCAGCCCGGAGATGTTCAGGGAAATGACGGGGATAAAATCCAGGCCGTCCTTGTGCAGGGCCTTGCGCAATAAGTGAATATAGTTGGAGGCCCGGCACCCGCCGCCTGTCTGGGTCATAATGAGGGCCACCTTATGCAGATCGTATTTGCCGCTGTGCAGGGCGTGCATCAACTGCCCGATAGACAGCAGCGCCGGATAGCAGGTGTCATTGTGGACATACTTCAGCCCCTCGTCCACAATTTCCCGCCCGGTGGTGCGCAGCAGCTCTATTTTGTAACCAAAGCTCTCCAGCACATTTTTAATCAGCTCAAAATGGATGGGGGCCATGTTAGGCGTTAAAATGGTGTATTCCTTTTTCATCTCCCGGGTAAACTCCACCCGGCTGGCTGTCTCCATATGATTTCACTCCTTTTGCAGCGTGACGCTGCACCCAAGACGCGGGAACGCTCACTGCGTTCGCTAGTCAAGCAAAAGCTTCCGCCGCGGAATGAGATTCCGCGCTTACGCAGTCTCCCGCGCATAAACGTTTTCATTGGTTTTTATATTTAAACCTTTTGCAGCGTGACGCTGCACCCAGGACGTGGGAACGCTCACTGCGTTCGCTGGTCAAGCAAAAGCTTCCGCCGCGGAATGAGATTCCGCGCTTACGCAGTCTCCCGCGCATAAACGTTTTCATTGGTTTTTAGATCAACCCTTTTGCAGCGTGACGCTGCACCCAGGACGCGGGAACGCTCACTGCGTTCGCTAGTCAAGCAAAAGCTTCCGCTGCGGAATGAGATTCCGCGCTTACGCAGTCTCCCCCGTATAAACGTAAATATTGTCATTGAGTTTTGGCTCAAGCCTTTTTTAAAAGGCTTGCAGGGTGCGGGACAGCGTCCCGCGGCCTTATTCCCCCAGCCCCAGGGCGGCGAACAAACTGCGCAGGCGTATGCGCACGGCCCCCAGGTTGGTGATCTCATCAATCTTAATCTGGGTGTAGATGCGCCCGCCCTCTTCCAGGATGGCCCGCACCTCGTCTCCGGTGATGGCGTCTACGCCGCAGCCGAAAGACACAAGCTGCACAAGGTTTACGCGCTTGTCCTGGGAATCTACCACGTATCTGGCGGCGGCATACAGCCGGGCATGGTATGTCCACTGGTTTAAAACCCCGGTGCGGAACTTTTCCACCTCTCCGCTCACTGCGTCCTCTGTCACCACCACAGCGCCGCACTCGCAGATGAGCTTGTCTATGCCATGGTTTATCTCCGGATCCAGATGATAGGGCCTGCCGGAAAGGATGACCACCGGCAGGTTTTCCTCCTCCGCTTTCCGCAAAAATTCCTGGCCCTTTTCCCGTATGCGCTTCATGTACGACGCATATTCCCCGTAGGCAGCCTTTGCCGCCGCCTTAATCTCCCGCTCCGGAATTTTGGGGAAATACTTCGCCAGGATGGCCTGCATCTTTTTGGGGAAATCCTTGGGGCGGTGGATGCCCACATAATCGTATATAAACCTGGTTTTGGCGAGGGCTGTAACATTTGCATCCAGCACCTCGGGATAATAGGCCACCACAGGGCAGTTATAGTGGTTGTCGCCCTTGTGCTCGTTTACGTTGTAGCTCATGCAGGGGTAGAAAATGGCGTCTGGCTTCTGCTCCAAAAGGGCCTCCATGTGCCCGTGCAGCAGCTTTGCCGGATAGCATACCGTATCAGAAGGAATGGTGTGCTGGCCTTTGAAGTATAGCTGCCGGGTGGATTCAGGGCTTGCCTCCACCGTAAAGCCCAGCTTTGTAAAGAAGGTGTGCCAGAAGGGGAAAAGCTCGAACATATTCAGGCCCATAGGAATGCCGATGCGCCCCCGGCTGCCGGGAACAGGTTTATAGGAAGCCAGCAGCTCCTTTTTATACTCGTACAGATTATACCGGGCGGCAGGGTTTTCCCGTTTCAGGGGCTTGTCGCAGCGGTTGCCCGCTATGTATTTCTTGCCGTTTGCAAAGGTGTTAATGGTGAGGCGGCAGTGGTTCTGGCAGCCGTTGCAGGCGGCGGCCTTCACCTCGTGGGTGAATTTTTCCAGCTCCTCCGGCCCCAGGATGGCGCTTTCGCCTTTGCCCTCTTCCTGGGCATACAGCGCCGCGCCATATGCCCCCATCAGCCCGGAAACAGAGGGCCGGGTGACATACTGGCCAATCTCTTTCTCAAAGGCCCTGAGCACTGCGTCGTTTAAGAAGGTGCCGCCCTGCACCACAATGTGCCTGCCCAGGCTTTTGGCGTCTGTAACCCGGATAACCTTATAGAGGGCGTTTTTCACCACGCTGACAGAAAGCCCTGCCGAGATGTTCTCTATGCTGGCCCCGTCCTTCTGGGCCTGTTTCACAGAGGAATTCATAAATACCGTGCAGCGGGAGCCTAAATCCACAGGGTTTTCAGCAAAAAGCCCGCATTTTGCAAAGTCTGCCATCTCATAGCCCAAGGCCCCGGCAAAGGTTTGCAGGAAGGATCCGCAGCCGGAGGAACAGGCTTCGTTTAAGAAAATGTTGTCAATGGCTCCGTTTTTAATCTTAAAGCATTTGATGTCCTGGCCGCCGATGTCGATGATGAAGTCAACCTCCGGCTCAAACTTCCGGGCGGCTGTAAAGTGGGCGATGGTTTCCACCACACCCAGATCCAGGGAAAAGGCATTTTTGATAATCTCCTCCCCATAGCCAGTGGAGGCTGCCGCCTTGATTTTGATATGGGGGAACTTCCTGTATAAATCCAGCAGGAACTCCTTTACCAAAGGCACAGGGTTGCCGGAATTGGGCAGGTAGCGGGAGAAGATAATCTCCTGCTGCTGGTTTATGGCTACAGCTTTTACGGTGGTGGAGCCTGCGTCTATGCCCACAAAGGCTGTGCCGTCTTCCGGCAGGGAGGCGTCTGTCTCCACCCTGTCCTTTTCATGGCGGCTGGCAAACTCGTTATACTCCTCCTGGTCGTGAAACAGGGCCATGCCGCTTTGATAATGGCGGCTGGAGCTGTAATGGCTGATTTTTTCCGTAATTTCCGCAAGGTTAAATTCCGCTGTCTGGGAGGACAGGGCCGCTCCTGCCGCCACATAGTACAGGGAGTTTTCCGGACACACGCCCTCCACCCCCAGGATGCTGTCGAAAGCCTGGCGCAAGCGGGAAAAAAAGGTCAGCGGCCCGCCCAGGTACACCACCCGGCCTTCAATCTCCCGGCCCTGGGCCAGGCCCGCAATGGTCTGGTTTACCACCGCGTTTAAAATGCTTTGGGCAATGTCATCCTTTTGCGCCCCTTGGTTTAACAGGGCCTGTATATCAGATTTTGCGAACACCCCGCAGCGGGAGGCAATGCTGTAGGTTCTGGCGCTTCTCTCCGCCGCTTCGTTTAACTCCCCGGGGGTCATGCTCAAAAGGGTTGCCATCTGGTCGATGAAAGCCCCGGTGCCTCCGGCGCAGGAGCCGTTCATGCGCACCTCCATGGAGCCGGAGAGGAACAGGATTTTCGCGTCCTCGCCTCCCAGCTCAATCACCACATCCGCCCCCGGCAGGTATTTCTTCACCGCCGTCCGGGTGGCATACACCTCCTGGACAAAGGGAATGCCTAAATCTTCTGAAAGCCCCATGCCCGCAGAGCCTGAAATGCACAGCTCTGCCCTTCTTGCCTGGGGAAAACGCTCCTGTATGCGCTGGAGCATTCCGGAAGCCTTTTCCGGAATTTGGGAAAAATGCCGTTCATATTCCTGAAAGGCCGGCATGCCGTCATCCCCGTATACCAGGCATTTCAGGGTGGTAGATCCTACGTCCAATCCGATTTTCATACATCTCGCCTCGCGATACGGGCGCGCCCGGTATCGGCCCTTTCCTTGTTGTATCCGGGGCCGCGCCCCTCTCTGAAATAAACCAATTTACCTCTAAGTATAGCATTTTCCAACGGGAAAATCAATATTCCGCGCCCAGACAATCCTTACCAAAAGATACTTTTCTCTTTGGAATTTTATGTGCCAAAAAAATTTCAGTGAGGCTGCGCCCTGATGCAATTATACACGTTATATACCTCGTGTGTCAAGGTATATAACAAAGCGAAGCATAGAGACAGAATGAAAAAAGCCACCTGCCGGAATATTCCGGCAAAGGGCTTTCTGGTGGCTGGACTCATTCTGCCGCCCGGGCTGTGGCCCGCTTTTTCACAAAGAGGAAGGCGGCAAACTGTATCAGGCCTGTTACAAGCCAGCTAATGGGATAGGACAGGAACAGCATTTGCCAGGTGGGGTTCAGGGGGAAGATGGTGTACACCCAAGCCACCCGCAGCACGCAGGTGCCAAACACTGTGATAAGCATGGGGGTGACAGAGGATCCAAGGCCCCGGAGCACACCTGTGAAAACCCCCATGGCCCCACAGATAAAGTGGGGCAGGGCCACCATAAACATGCGCTGGGTGCCGTATTCAACCACCTGGGGATCTGTGGAATAGATGCCCAGCAGGGGCTTTGAGAGCAGGTAGACCGTCCCGCCCAGCACAATGCCCACAGAGGACACCAGCAAAATGCAGTCCAAGAGCACCTTGTTAATGCGGGAAAACTTTTTGGCGCCATAGTTCTGCCCGGTAAAACTCAGGGCTGCCTGGGCAAAAGCGTCCTCGGCAGTGAACACAAAGCCTTCGATGTTCCCTGCCGCTGTGCCTCCAGCCATGGCAATGGATCCAAAGGAGTTTACAGTAGACTGGATAACCACATTGGACAAGGAGAACATGGCCCCCTGTATCCCGGCAGGCACCCCGATTTTCGTCATTTGCAGAAGCTTGCCCTTGTGGATGCGCAGGGCCTTGAGATCCAACTGGTAAGGCGCGTTGCTGCGGATGAGGCACAGGATTACCAGCACAGCGGAAATGCATTGGGACACCACTGTGGCTACGGCCACGCCTGCCACGCCCATGTGCAGGGCGATGACACAGAACAGATTAAGGATAACGTTTATCACGCCGGAAATCAGCAGGAAGTACAGGGGGCGCTGGGTGTCCCCCACAGCCCGGAGGATGGCGGCGCCGAAGTTATACAGCATCATGGCAGGCATACCCGCGAACACGATGCGCATGTACAGCACCGACTGGTCGATAACGTCTGCCGGGGTGCCCATAAGGGTGAGCAGGGGTCTGGAAAGCCCCGCCCCGACAAACACCAGCAACACGCCGCACACTAAGGCTGTAAGGATGGCGGTATGTACAGTCTCTTTCAAATCACGGAAGCTCTGCCCTCCGTAAAACCGGGCCACCAGCACATTCACCCCTACGGAAAGGCCCATAAAGAGGTTTACAATCAGCATGTTCAGCGCCCCGGTGGAGCCTACCGCCGCCAGGGCCTGGCTGCCTGCAAAGCGCCCCGCCACCACAATGTCGGCAGCATTGAACAGGAGCTGCAAAATCCCTGCCAGGGCCAGGGGGATGGCAAACCGGACGATTTTCCCAAGCAGAGGCCCGTTTGTCATGTCAATTTCATAGGAACCCCGCCTGCCTTTAAACGGAAGCTTCATAAACTCCATTCCCTCTTTCTTTTCAGTCATATAAAATTCATTATAGCAGAATCCCGGCCCAAGTACAAACCTTATTTTAAAAATTCACATTCCCAATGGCAGCAAAAAAGCAGGGGAAAGGCGAACCTTTCCCCTGCCCTGCGGCTTATTCTTCCAACCCCTCCAGCAGCTCCCACAGAAGCCCCTGGAAGTCTCCGGACACCCGGGCCGCAATCTCCTGCACTTCTTCATGGGACAGGGCTTTGCCCCCCAGGCCTGCTGCCAGGTTTGTCACGCAGCTAATGCCGCAGACCTCCAGGCCCATGTGCCGGGCCGCCATGGCCTCGCAGGCGGTGCTCATGCCCACAGCCCCGGCCCCCAGGGCCTTAAACATACGGATTTCCGCCGGGGTTTCATAGTTCGGCCCGGTACACTGGACGTAAACCCCTTCCTGCAAAGCAATCCCTTTCGCCTTTGCCGCCTTGCGGGCCAGCTCTTGCAGGCGCTTGGAATACACCTCCGTCATGTCCGGGAACCGGGGGCCCAGGGCATCTTCATTTGGCCCGATAAGGGGGGAGGGCACAAAGGTGGTGATATGATCCGTCAATAACATCAGGCTGCCGGAAGCCAGTTCCGGGCTGATGCCCCCGGCGGCGTTTGTCAGGAACAGCTCCTTAGCCCCCAGCCTGCCCAGCACCCGGATGGGCAGCACCACGTCCTCCATGGAATAGCCCTCATAGTAGTGTACCCGGCCCTGCATCACAGCCACCGGGGTTTTCCCTACATAGCCGAAAAGGAACCGGCCTGCGTGTCCCGGCACTGTGGACACCGGGAAGCCTGGAATGTTCCTGTAGCTTACCTGTGCCGAAACCTGTATCCTGTCTGCGAAGCCTCCCAGGCCGGAACCGAGCACCAGCGCGGCCTGGGGCACAAAATCTGTTTTCTCCCGGACAGCCTGCACGCATTGCTCTATCCTGTCCAATACCTTACCCATGGCGTATCCTCCTCTGCCAAATTCTACCACCATCATAAGGCATTTTAGGGGGATTGTCAACATTCTTCTATGCGCAGCAGGCGGTTATACTTTGCCACCCGCTCTGTGCGGCAGGGCGCCCCGGTTTTTATCTGCCCCGCGTTTACCGCCACCGCCAAGTCCGCGATAAAGGTGTCCTCCGTTTCCCCGGAGCGGTGGGAGATAATGGTCTTGTACCCGCTTCGCTTGGCAAGGTCGATGGCTTCCAGGGTTTCTGTCAGGGTGCCTATCTGGTTGGGTTTGATGAGGATGGCGTTTGCCGCCCCCTGATCGATTCCCTGCTGCAGGCGCTCCAGGTTGGTGACAAAGAGATCGTCCCCCACAAGCTGCACCCGGTTCCCCAGCCGGGCCGTCATCTCTGCCCAGCCGGAAAAGTCCTCCTCTCCCAGGGGATCCTCAATGGACACAATGGGATACTTATCTAAAAGCCCCTCCCAATAGCTGATTAAGTCCTCTGTCACATAGGTTTTGCCCCGCTTGGGCAGGCGGTACGCGCCCTCCTGCGCCCATTCGCTGCCTGCCGCGTCCAGGGCCAGGGTAACTTTCCCGCCATACCCCGCCTTCTCCACTGCAGCCAGGATTTCCTCAATGGCCTCTTCGTCGGAGCTTAAGTCCGGGGCAAAGCCGCCCTCGTCCCCCACCCCGGTGGACAGCCCTTTTTTCCGAAGCTGGGCGCCCAGGGTGTGGTATATCTCGGCACACCACCGCAGGCCCTCCCGGAAATTTTCCGCCTGGGCGGGGATGATCATAAACTCCTGGATGTCGATATTGTTGGCGGCATGGGCTCCACCGTTTAAAATATTCATCATGGGCACTGGCAGGCGGGAAGCTGCCGCTCCTCCTAAAAACCTGTACAGGGGCATCCGGTAGTGGGCCGCCATGGCCCGGGCGCAGGCCAGAGACACCGCCAGGGTGGCGTTTGCCCCCAGATGGGCCTTGTTAGGGGTTCCGTCCAGTTTTTTCAGGATATCGTCCACCTGGCGGACGGTAAGGCTGTGGGCCTTTTCCAGGGCCGGGGAGATGATTTCGTTGATATTGCGCACAGCCTTTAAAACACCCTTGCCCCCATAGCGGCGCTGATCCCCATCCCGCAGCTCCACTGCCTCAAACTTGCCTGTGGAAGCCCCGGAGGGGGCTGCCGCCGTGCCCACAGTGCCGTCTGTAAGCTGCACTGTGGCGCTGACTGTGGGGTTCCCCCGGGAATCTAAAATCTCGCTGCCCATAACCTTCTGAATCCGTACCATAGCTTTTCCGCCTTTCCAAAAATACTTTTTCCATGTCTAGTATTAGGAATTGCAGGCCGTTTTAATCTGTGCTATACTAAATTTAAAAGAAGTTTCCTATCGGAAGGAGGCGCGCCATGCCCACACAAGTGGTGCCCCTGCCTGCAAGCGGGGGCCATGCCTACCTGCTGCGGGGAGAGGGCGGCAGCGTTTTGGTGGACACCGGGACCCAGAAGCTTGCCGAGCACACCCTGGCTGCCTGCCATCACATGGGCCTAAAGCTGATTCTGCTGACCCATGGCCATTTCGACCATTGCCAGAATGCTGCCTATTTCGCAAAAGAGCTGCACTGCCCTGTTGCCATCAGCCCCCTGGACGCGCCCCTGCTGAAAGGGGAGAAGCGCACAGTGTCGGGGGAGGGCCTGTGGGGAAAGGCTTTTGCCTGGGCCTCTAACCGGAATATCCAAAAGCAGCCCCTCCCAGAAGCGGTTCCCACGGTGTTTTTAGAGGACGGCATGTCCCTTGCGCCTTACGGTATTGACGGGAAGGTGGTGGCCCTGCCGGGGCATACCGCCGGCTCTATGGGCGTGTTTTTGGATAACCGGGAACTGCTGGCAGGAGACGCTATGTCCGGCCTTTGGGGGCCTGGCCCGGCCTGGTGCTGGGAGGACAAGGCCCTGATGGAAGCGAGCCTGGAAAAAATCCGGGGCCTGCGGGCAAAACGCATTTATACCGGGCACAGCCTGCGGGTGTGAGGCAGCCTCCCGCCCGCAAACCAGCGGTTTCTGGGAAACCGCTGCGGCGGGTTCCGCCGGAGGGGCCTGGAAGGCCCCCGTTTGCGGGCGGGGGAAGATGCTGCCTTCCGGCTTGCTTGTCGTTTTATTAGGGGAATAGATTTTATTATTTTTCAGAAAGGTTGTGTTTGTATGAGTTTGCAGCACGTCACACCCGAAAGCGTGGGTATCCCCTCCGGAGCCGTCACCGCCATGCTGGAGGAGCTTTATGCCCAGGGCATTGAAATGCACAGCTTTATGCTGCTGCGCCACGGGAAGGTCTGCGCAGAGGGCGCCTGGAAGCCCTATGCTATGGATGAGCCTCACATCATGTTCTCCTTCAGCAAAAGCCTGACCTCCACTGCCATCGGCTTTGCCGTCCAGGAGGGCATCCTCTCCCTGGATGACAGGCTGGTGGAGCTGTTCCCAGACAAAATTCCGGAAAACCCCAGCGAAAACCTGCAAAAATGCTGTGTGAAGCATCTTTTGATGATGGGCTGCGGCCATGAGACAGAGATAGCCTGGGGGCCGAATCAGGAAAATGACTGGATAGCGGATTTCCTCTCCCACCCCTTTGTGTACGAGCCAGGCACCCATTTCCTCTATAATACAGCAGGCACCAACATGCTCTGTGCCATCCTGCAGAAAAAAACGGGCCTGTCTCTGACAGAGTTCTTAAAGCCCCGGCTGTTTGGGCCTTTGGGCATGACAGATATCCAGTGCCACACCCTCCCCAATGGCGTTTCCATGGGCGGGGCTGGGTGTTACCTCACCATAGAGGACATGGCCCGGTTCGTGCAGTTTGTGGCGAACAGGGGCCAGTGGGACGGAAAACAGCTTTTAAATGAGGGCTGGTTTGGCCTGGCCACAACAAAGCAGATTGACAATGCCGGGGCCGGCTGGGGCGGCGACCCGGACTGGCAGGCGGGCTACTGCTTCCAGTTCTGGCGGTGCGCGCCGGAGGGCGTGTTCCGGGGCGACGGGGCTTTTGGGCAGTATGGCGTGGTGATGACAAAGCAGGATGCAGTGCTGGTTATCCAGTCTGCTTCCATGAAGCTGCAGGCGGTGCTCACTGCTGTGTGGGAGAAACTTCTTCCCCAGATGGCAGAAGGCGTGCTGCCTGAGGATCCCAAGAGCCTGCATGTTTTGCAGAACCGTCTGAAAAACATGGAGCTGAACCCCATGCTGGGTATGCGCAGCCCTGGGGCAGAGGAGTCCCTCAGTGGCGCGGTGTACGTCCCTGACAAGCCTGTACCCGGCTTTGCGGACATCCTGGGCGGGGTGGGCCGTTTTGTGCCGGAAGGGAGCGCTTTGCAGACCCTTTCCTTCCACTTTGGCCCTGCGGGCCTGCGTCTTATAGCCCAGCAGGACAACGGTGAGTTCGCCTTAGACGTGGGGATGCAGGGGCATTTTGCCCAGAACCGGGTAAACGGCGTGCTCTATGGCGGAAACGGCCGCTGGCGTGCCAAAGACAAGCTGGAAATGGAGCTGCGCAACACCCGGACTGTGGCTGGCAAGCGGTTTGTGCTCCAGTTTGCCGGAGACAAGCTGTATATTACGGCAGACTCCACTATCCCCGAAATCGGCGGCCTGGGCGAGCCTTTGATGGAAACTATTTCCTTCACCCTGCAGGAGGGCGAGGTGAGCACCAAGACAAAAATGTACTGGGAGGTAAACGGGTAATCTCTTGTTGAAAAGGAAAAGAGAGGGCTGTGATGCCCTCTCTTTTTTTCTATCCCCCCGCCGGCCGCACAGGCACGCCCCGGCCTGCCAGATACCGCTTTACCTCCGGTATGGTCATTTCCTTGTAGTGGAACAGGGAGGCCGCCAGCACCGCGTCTGCCTGGGCCGCTACAAAGGCATCGTAAAAGTGCTCCATGGCCCCCGCGCCGCCGGAGGCTATCACCGGGATAGAAACCGCCTGGGATACAGCCCGGGTCAGTTCTAAGTCATATCCGGTTTTCACCCCGTCCTGATCCATACTGGTCAGCAGGATTTCCCCGGCCCCCAGGGCCTGTATCTTTGCGGCCCACTCCACAGCGTCCACGCCTGTGTCCACCCGGCCCCCGTTTAAATACAGCGTCCAGCCGCCATGGGGCCTGCGCTTGGCATCCATAGCCACTACCACGCACTGGCTGCCGAATTTCTTTGCTGCCTGGGTGATAAGCCCCGGGTTCTTCAGCGCCGCTGAATTCACCGCTACCTTATCGGCTCCGGCCCGCAAAATGGCAGTAAAATCCTCCACTGTGCGGATGCCGCCCCCCACAGTAAAGGGAATAAACACGCTGTCCGCTACCTTTGACACCACGTCCGCCATAATGTTCCGGGCATCGGAGGAGGCCGTGATGTCTAAAAGCACCAGTTCGTCCGCACCCTGCCTGTCATAGGCGATGGCACATTCCACCGGATCTCCCGCGTCCCGGATATTCACAAAGCCAGTGCCTTTTACCACCCGCCCATCTTTTACGTCCAGGCAGGGTATAATCCGCTTGGCATACATATAGCCTTACCCCCTTTGATTTTTAACCTCCTGCTCCGCCCTGCCGCAAAAGCTGCGCAGCATTTGCAGCCCAGCCTCGCCGCTCTTTTCCGGGTGAAACTGGCAGGCCCATAGATTCCCCTTCTCCACAGCGGCGTGGATGGACACGCCGTATCCCGCTGTGGCGGTAACCACATCCTCCTCTGCCTGTAAGTAGTAGGAATGGACGAAATACACAAAAGGCTCCGCCCTCTGGCCTGCAAACAGCCCACCGGGCCTTCGGATATCCAGGCTGTTCCAGCCAATGTGGGGGATTTTTAAGCCCGGTCCCTCCGGCAGGCGCACAATCTTCCCCTTAAGAACCCCCAGCCCCGGCACCCCGGGGGATTCCTCGCTGCTTTCAAAGAGAACCTGCAGGCCCAGACAGATGCCCAAAAAGGGCCTGCCGCTCTGAATGTATGCTTTAATAGGCTCCTCCAGTCCCTGGGCGCGAAGATTTTCCATGGTGTCTCCAAAAGCCCCCACGCCGGGGAGGATGGCGGCTTTGGCAGCTAGAAGCACAGCGGGGTCAGATGTAGTCTGGCAGTCACAGCCGATATACCGCAGGGCCTTTTCCACGCTTTGCAGGTTCCCCGCGCCGTAGTCGATGATGGCGATCATAAACTTCACCTCTCTGCTTTGGTAAAGGGATTATACCATTTTTCCTGGCGTTTGGCAAGCGGGCTTTACTTCGGGACAGGGGTGTGGTAAAATTTTCTACAAAGGAGGTGCTTCCATGAAAAATACTGTGAAAGAAGACTGGAAACGGCGGATTTACGTAGCTTTTACTCTTCTCCTTGCTATGCTGGTAATCATGGCCCTGTGGCGTTATGGACGCTCTTTTGCCAAGGTTTTGCAGATTGGCAGTGAAGATGTGGGTCGTATCGTAGTAGTCCGCAGGGGCACTTCGGATTTGGAAATCACTGACCGGGAAACGATCGACACGCTCATGTCCATCATCAACCATTTCCGCTATCAGGCATATTATGACCGCAGCAACATATCCGGATGCCTTAGCGAACGCTACATGACGCTATACAGCCAGGAAGGCCAGGAACTTTCCCGCCTAACCTTTTCTGACGAGAGTGTTATGATCTATTCAAATGATATTTATTTGAGCAGCACTCCCTATTTTGAACCCCTTTGCCGGGAACTTCACTTAAAAACAGTCTAAAACAAAAAAGCGCGGCCTCCAAGGGACACTTCACATAAGGAAGTGTCCCTTGCTGCGTTTATAAGTATTTGCAATGACGGTTGGATATGATGAATTTGTAGGAAAACAAATATATTAGTGGAGGACAACTACAACGAAATCATTGTTCGAACAATTCGACGGTACATACCATAATGAAATTGATTATTTAATTCCAAATCTTACACTTCCTAGATAGTGTCTACACGAATTAAGTACGGATAGCAGCCCAAATAGCGATACAACGGACGTGTACCGCGGCGATAAA
>NZ_QWEO01000057.1 GCF_009936035.1 Neglectibacter sp. X58
CCCACTCGTTAGACGGCTATGAGCGTCTGGCAATCCTGCACCGGATGTTTCACCCGTCGGATAACCAGAAATTTAAGTTTGCCTGGGACGCCATCTGGAAAACCGGGCTTTCCAGCAAGGACTTCATCGCGCCGGACAGCTTCACATTCAAGTCCGGCCAGTATTTCCAGATTGGCAGAACCTACGGCGCGGTATCGTTCTTACAAATCCTCGCCCCGGAACTGACCGACCGTATGCTGGCGGATTTCCTCGACCTGGAAAACAGCATGGTGGTGACGCTGCACATCCAGTCCATCGACCAGAGCGCGGCAATCAAGAACATCAAGCGCAAGATTACCGACCTCGACCGCATGAAGATTGAGGAACAGAAAAAGGCAGTCCGGGCAGGGTACGACATGGACATCATCCCGTCCGACCTTGCCACGTTCGGCAGCGAAGCAAAGACGCTTCTGGAAGATTTGCAGAGCCGCAACGAGCGGATGTTCCTTGTGACCATGCTGGTGATGAACCACGCCGGGACGCGGCAGAAGCTGGAAAACAACATCTTCCAGGCGGCGGGCGTGGCGCAGAAATACAACTGCGCGCTGCGCCGTCTGGACTACCAGCAGGAGCAGGGCCTGATGTCCTCCCTCCCGCTGGGCCTTAACCAGATCAGCATCCAGCGGGGCCTTACCACATCCAGCACCGCCATTTTCGTGCCGTTCACCACCCAGGAGCTTTTTATGAACGGCGAAGCGCTGTACTACGGCCTGAACGCCCTCTCCAACAACCTGATTATGGCCGACCGGAAGAAGCTGAAAAACCCAAACGGCCTGATTTTAGGCACACCCGGCAGCGGCAAATCCTTTTCCGCCAAGCGGGAAATCACCAACGCCTTTCTGATTACCCCGGACGATATAGCCATTATCGACCCGGAACAGGAATATTCGCCCCTTGTGCAGCGGCTGGGCGGGCAGGTGATTGACATATCCCCCGCCTCCGACCAGTACATCAACCCGATGGACTTGACCCTCAATTACAGCGAGGACGACAACCCCCTGACCTTAAAAAGCGATTTTATCCTCTCCCTGATGGAGTTGATTGTGGGCGGCAAGTCCGGCCTGGAACCGGTGGAAAAGACGGTGGTTGACCGCTGCGTCCACATGGTATACCGGGATTACCTGCAAGACCCCAGGCCGGAGAAAATGCCGGTGTTAGGCGACCTCTATGAACTTCTGCGGAAACAGCCGGAGCAGGAAGCGCAAAGGCTGGCTACCGCGCTGGAAATCTACGTCACCGGCAGCTTAAATGTGTTCAACCACCAGACCAACGTGGAAATCAAGAGCCGGATTGTCTGCTATGTGATTAAAAACCTGGGCAAGCAGCTTAAAAAATTCGGGATGCAGGTGGTTCAGGATCAGGTGTGGGGACGGGTCAGCGAAAACCGGGAAGCCCATAAATCCACCCGGCTCTACATTGACGAGATGCACCTGCTTCTCAGGGAGGAACAGACCGCCGCCTATACCGTTGAGATTTGGAAACGGTTCAGAAAATGGGGCGGAATCCCGACCGGGATTACCCAAAATGTCAAGGACTTGCTGGCAAGCCGGGAAATTGCGAACATTTTTGAAAACAGCGATTTTATTTATATGCTGAACCAGGCGGGCGGCGACCGTCAAATCCTGGCAAAGCAGCTCAATATCTCCCCGCACCAGCTTGGCTATGTGACCAACTCCAATGCCGGCGAGGGGCTTTTGTTCTATGGCAACGTGATTATCCCATTCGTTGACCATTTCCCCAAGGACACGGAACTCTATTCGATCATGACCACCCGCCCGGAGGACTTGGCGGAACAGTAAAGGAGGGTAAGATTTGGAACACAATCAGGAAATTATGGAGCAGTTTTTGAAGCTGCTTTCGGAAAACGGGCGGGCGGGACAGTCAGAGGATTTGTCCCGCCTGCTGTTCTATATGGACGGCATGAACCGCCAGCTTGACGCGGTGCGCCAGGAATTGCAGACCGTCAGGGTACAGCTTGCACAGGCCCAGGACACGCCGCAGAAAACCGTCTTGCAGGGCATGGTGGACGGGCTGCAAAACAAAGTCCGGCAGGCGCAGGAAAAGCTGGACGGCCTGCGGGAGAAAATCATGCAGTGCGCCGCCAACGCGGTAGAGGGTTTCAAGCGCGTGGGCGTGACTGCGCTGGATAAGGCGGTTTCCGCTATGGGCATCCACAAGACGCTGGAAGCGGTTCAGCAGAATATCAGCGGTTCCCTGGCCGATGCCAGAAAGAACATTGAGAAAATAGAAACCCTTGGCCACGAACTCCGCAGCGTGGGCGGGCATCTGAAAAACGCCGGACGCGCCGTGACCGGCAGGGAAACCCAGGCCGTGGACGGCGGGCAGGAGGGGCGCTTCCAGGCCGCTGTCCTTGCCCCCATGCGGACAGTCCACAAGATGCTCTCCACCATGAACAATGCCACCCTTGCGGCAATCGGCAGCGTGGAACGGCTGGAAACGGCAGCGGAAACCGTGCGGGAAGCCAAAAAGCCCCCTGTCCAGCAGACGGAGAATGAGGAAAAAGAACCGGAACACAAGGAAGAACCCACGGAAAACCAGCACCGTGAGAAACCCTCCATCCGGCAGACGCTGACAGAAAAAAAGGAGCCTATGAACGCAAGCGATATTTTAGGCGACCCTGCCCGCGTCAAAATGTTTGACACGGTTTTAGAGGAATCCTGCCGCCAGTGGTGCGACTGCATCAATGATGCCCCGGAACGTGCCAGCGGCAAAGGCTTTGCGGCCTTTTTCTATGAGGTCTTTGAACAAAAAGAGCAGGAATACAAAGCCGAGTTAAAGGCCGACACGCGCTCTGAAAAGCCCTCCATCCGAAAAGCCCTGAACGAGAAAAAGGCCGAAGCCGCCGCCCGCCCTGCCCCGGAGCCGGAACGTAAAGCGCCGGAGGCCGCACGGTGAGCCGGGAACGGTTTCAGGCACGGGAGAAAAAGGTTCAGAAGATGGGACGGGACGGTCTGGTGGAACACAACCGCGCCACCGGCGAGGAAAAGCGCGTCAGCCAGCGCACGGCGGATGCCGCCTTTGACCGCGCCCGCCCCACGGAACGGGAGGACATCCGCCGTCCGGCAGTACGGGGCGCAGACACCGGCAAAAAGCGGAAACAGCCCCGCCCTGCGCCGGAAACAGCGGCAGAACAGACGGAAGTGCTGCTTACGCCGGAATATCTGGCAGACGCCACCGCCGAACCGCCGCCCGATGCCCCGGCAACCATGCGGGGCGCGGTGGATATGCCATTACTGGATGCGCCAGCCGCCGAGGAACCCACTCCCGCGCCGGTGAGGAAACGCCCCCAAAAGCGGGGGAAAACGAGCAAAAAGAAGCAAAGCACGAAATTCGCGGAACACGCTGCCCGGCCGGACAGTGAGGAAAAAACGGCTATGCGCGGCGTAGAGGGCGCTCCTGCCCAAAAGCGGCGCACTTCTGAAGGCGGCTCCCGCCTGCAATTTGACAAAGAAGAACCGGCTGACCCTGCCACTGACCGCACAGCAATCAAAAAGCGGCAGGTATCAAAGCTGACGGAACACGCCGCCAAGCCAGACAGCCGGGAAACCTCTGCTATGCGTGGCGCAGACAGCACACCCGCCACAAAACGGCGCGTTTCTGAGAGTGGCTCCCGCCTGCAATTTGACAAAAAAGAAGAACCCGCTGACCCCACCGCCGACCGCACAGCAATCAAAAAGCGGCAGGCGGCAAATCTGGCGGAACACGCCGCCAAGCCGGAGGATAAGACAGCATCCGAGGGCAGGCCAAAGCCCCAGGGAACGCGCCTGAAATTTGAGGATACCGCCAAAGATTCGGAAACTGCCAGCGATGCCGCACCCGATGCCCCCATCCGCCAGCAAAAGAAGTATGAAAAAGCCGTCCGCCGCACAGAACGCGCAGACCGCCGCGTGGAGCAGGCGCAGATGAAGCTGCCTACCAAGCGCCGCCTGCACATGGAGCGCCAGCCTGACGAAGCCAGCGGGAAAATGAAACGGCGGCTCCGTTTTGAGGAGGAAGTGCTGCCGGAATACCGCAGGCCCTCCCTGCTCTCCCGTGGAGCCGGCGCGGTGAAAATGGCGGCGGTTATCAAGCTGCACAGCAAAATCCGCGAATACGAGCGTGACAACGTGGCTCTGGAATCCGCCCACAAAAGCGAACTGGTTGCCGAGCAGGGCGTGGGGCGCGTCCTGCGCTGGGAACGGAACCGCCGCCGCGCCAAGCCCTACCGCACTTTACGGAAAGCACAGCAGAAAGCGGCGCGGGCGCACACCGACCTTGCATGGCAGACCGCCCTGCGGGATAATCCCGAACTGCAACGCAAAAACGCGCTGGCAAAATGGGTGCAGAAACAGAAAATCAAGCGGAAATACGCCCAGGCCGCCCATGAAGCCAAACAGAGCGCGAAATTTACCCAAAACGTCCTGACCGCCACCGGCAAGATTGCCCGCGCCATCGCCCAGTATGCGGCGGCGCATAAGGCGGTCTTTCTGGCGGTTGCAATGCTGGCGCTGGTGGTGATGTTCTTTGCCACGGGCCTGACCTCCTGCACCGCCATGCTCTCCGGCTTCCAGTCCTCCTATATTTCTGCGTCCTACATGGCCGATGAGGGGGAAATCTGCCAGAGCGACCTTTACTACACCGAAAAGGAAACGGATTTACAGATTGACATTGACAATACTGAGGAAAATTACCCCGGCTATGATGAATACCGCTACAACATCGGTGAAATCAGCCACAACCCCTATGAACTGCTGGGCTACCTTTCCACGGCGTTCAATGCCTTTACCTTTGCAGGGGTTCAGTCTGAAATCGACCGCATTTTTTCCGAGCAGTACACCCTCACCCGTGAAGTGATTGTGGAAACCCGGTACGACGATGACGGCGACCCCTATGACTGGTACGTCCTGCAAACCACATTGACCGTGCGCCCGCTGTCTGCCGTGGCACAAAGCCATCTCTCTCCCGGCGAACAGACCGACCGCTACAGTGTGTATATGCAGACCTACGGCAACCGGCAGGCATTTGGGAACCCCTTTGATTTCTCATGGCTGGGGAACGTGAGCAGCGGCTACGGCTGGCGGGTACACCCCATCAGCGGGGAAAAGAGCCTGCATCGCGGCATTGACCTTGCCGTGGCGCAGGGTACGCCGATTCTGGCGGTGCAGGACGGGCGCGTGGTATCGGCTGGCGACGCGGGCAGCTACGGGCTGTGCGTGGTGATTGAGGACGATAAAGGCTACCAGTCCCGGTATGCCCACTGTTCCAGCCTAAACGTCAGCGCAGGCCAGGAAGTAAAACGCGGGGATGTGATCGCCGCCGTTGGCAGCACCGGCAACAGCACGGGGCCGCACCTGCATTTAGAGGTCATGCTAAACGGCGAATACTTAAATCCCTATTTCTTCGTGGACAACGGCGACGATGGAACCGGCGCAATCCCCGGCACACCCGGCGGGCCGGCTATCCCGGACTATTCCGGCGAACCGATGGGGGACGGCAGCTTTGAAGCGATGCTCCATGAAGCAGAAAAATTTTTAGGATGGCCTTACGTTTGGGGCGGCAGTTCCCCCTCCACATCCTTTGACTGCTCCGGCTATGTTTCGTGGGTCATTAACCAGTCCGGCGTGGGCAGCGTGGGACGGCAGACGGCACAGGGGCTTTATAACCTGTGTACCCCGGTATCTTCGGCAAACGCACAGCCCGGTGATTTGATTTTCTTTACCGGTACATACAGCTCTCCGGGGCCGGTCAGCCACGTTGGGATTTATGTGGGCGGCGGGCGGTTCATTCACTGCGGCGACCCGATCTCCTACGCCAATACGGGAAGCCCCTATTGGTCTGCCCATCTGTACGGATATGGGCGTCTACCCTGAAACACTTTTTTAAGCATTTTTGCCAGAAACGGAGGTATGATTTGAAAATTGGACTGATTGATGTGGATTCCCACAACTGGCCGAACCTGTGCCTGATGAAGCTGTCCGCGTACCATAAGGCGCGGGGCGACCTGGTTGAGTGGTGGAACCCAGGGAACCACTACGACCTTGTTTATAAAAGCCGGGTATTCACAGATACCTACTCGAAAGATACGATTGCCGTTACCAATGCCGATGCCGTCATTTCAGGCGGCACGGGCTACGGCATAAGGGAAAATTTACCGGATGCGGTGGAACACACCCGCCCGGACGCTTCTTTATATCCGCAGTTTTCCGATACCGCCTATGGCTTTTTGAGCCGTGGCTGTCCACGAAACTGCGGATTCTGCATTGTCAGCGGCAAGGAGGGGCGCAAAAGCCGCAAGGTAGCTGACCTGTCCGAGTTTTGGGACGGGCAGAGAGAAATCAAGCTGCTGGACGCAAACCTCCTCGCCTGCCCCGACCACGAAGCGCTGATTTTACAGCTTGCCGAAAGCCGCGCATGGGTTGACATCCGCCTGGTTACGCCGGACAATGTGGCGCTCCTAAACCGGGTACGCACCAAGGCGGTGCATTTTGCCTGGGACAATCCAGGCGAGGACTTGACCGGGCATTTTAAGCGTTTTCTGGAACTGACCGCCATTAAGAGCGACCGAAAGCGGCGCGTCTACGTCCTGACCAATTACGGCAGCACCCATGAGCAGGACTTGTACCGGGTGGAAACCCTGCGCGGCATGGGCTATGACCCCTATGTGATGGTCTACGACCGCCCCACCGCGCCGAAAATCACCCGCCAGCTTCAGCGCTGGGTGAACAACAAGCGGATTTTTTACACTGTCAAAAACTTTTCCGATTATATTCCAAACAGAACAGGAGGGACAACGTGAAGATTGACCGATTAAAAACCGACCTGGCGAAAGCCAAAGAAAAAGCCGCCGAGTGGCAGGCCCGTGTGCGGGACTTGGAGAAGCAGATCACCGAGCAGGAAAACCTTGAAATCTTGCAGGTGGTGCGCGGCGTGGCGGCTTCGCCGGAGGAACTGCGGGGGCTGCTGGATATGATACGCGGGGCGAAGATGCCCCCGGCTGGCAATGCCCGAACTTTTGAAAACATGGATAAGGAGGAAATCTGAGTATATGAATATGAAAACAAAACGCTTTCAGCGCACGGCGGCGATGCTGCTGTGCATTTTTATTTGTGCCTGGACAATGTTCCCCCTGATGGGCGCGGCCTTTGCCGCCGAAGGGCTGCATGACACCGCAGAGGCAGAAATCACCTGCTGTTGTGATATTCGCTGCACGGCGGATACCCTCAACGCAGACTGCCCGGTTTGTACGCAGGATGTGAATGCCTGCACCGGCACGGAACCGGAAGCACCCACCGAAACAGAAACACCCACCGAGCCGGAAATCACCTGCTGTTGTGATATTCGCTGCACGGCGGACACCCTCAATGCGGACTGCCCCGTCTGTGTGCAGGAGGCAGCCGCCTGCATTGGCAAAGAGCCGGAACCGCCCACGGAACCGGAACCCGTCTGCATCTGTGAAACAAGGTGTACGGCAGACACGCTCCATGCAGACTGCCCCATCTGTAAGCAGGATGTAACCGGCTGCATTGGCAAAGAGCCGGAACCGCCAGCGGAGCCGGTCTGTATCTGCACCGCCCACTGTGAACCCGGCGCGGTCAATGCGGACTGTCCCGTCTGCCTGCTGAACCTGGCCGGCTGCACCGTCGAAGCCCCTGCGCCTGTCCCGGTCTGCGTCTGCGAAAACAAGTGCGAGCTTGGCGCGGTCAACCCCGACTGCCCGATCTGCAGAGCCGACCTGACCGGCTGCACCGGCAAAGCCCCCGCGCCCATCCCGGCATCCAATCTCTCCATCAAGATTACACCGCCCTCCGGCTGGGCGACCGGCAGCGCCGCCGCCGAGTTTCGCATTACCGATGAAGCCGGCAGCGGCTTTGCTCTCGTTCAGGTAAAAATTGAGAAAAACGGGCAATGGCGCGATGTGACAGACAGCTTGAAGCAGAACGAAAACCGCTGGTACGGGGAAATCGACCTTTCGGAGAACTGCACCGTCTATGTCTGCGCCACCGGCCACGATGGGAAAGTTTACGAGAAATCCCGCTATATAGAGTGCTTCGACCGCACCGCGCCTACCTTACGCGCCAGCATGGACGGGCGGCTGCTCCGGGCAGAAGCCAAAGACGACCTTTCCGGCGTGGCGGCAATCTACATTGACGGCGAGAAATACACCGATTTAACCAACGGCACACTGGACGTACCGCTGCGGGATTTGCCCGATGATTACGAGCAGCTTTCGGTGCAGGCGGTGGACGCTGCGGGAAACAAATCAAAAATCGTGCAGGTCAAAAACCCCAACTATCAGGCGGAGGATAACAAACAGAAGCCCTCCACCGGCCAGACACAGCCCCCGGCAACCACCGCGCCGGGTACATCCGCCACGCCTGGTACAACCACCACGCCTGCGGCTACAACACCCACAACGGGCGCGACAACCTCACCCAACACGCAGACTACCGCCCCGGCAACAAGCGTCACAAAACCGGCTGCCAGCACGGGCGGCACAAAGCCCTCCGCTTCGGCAAGTGCCGACCCGGACGAGGAAACAGACACCACGCCCCGCGACCCGGTTCCTTTGACCCCGGACGGTCAGGCTACCGTACTGGACAACGCCACCGGCGAGGACGGCAAGGAGTTTTATACCATCCAGACGCCAGATGAAAACGTGTTTTATCTGATTATCGACAACCAGCGCGATACGGAAAACGTGTATTTCCTCAACGCCGTCACCGAAGCCGACCTGATGGCGCTGGCAGTCAAGGAGGACGATGCGCCGCAGACGGACGCAATCCCCGACCCGGAGCCGGCCTGCATCTGTACGGAACAGTGCGCCGCCGGCGAGGTCAACACCGACTGCCCGGTCTGCACCCTGAACCGGAAAGACTGCACCGGAAAAGCCCCTGTGACCGATACGGAAACCGAACCCGATAAAAAGCCGGAGAAACCGAAAAGCGGCGGTTCCGGCACACTGATTTTAGTGCTGCTTGTGGCGCTGGCGGCTGGCGGCGCGGGCTACTACTTCAAAATCTATAAGCCTAAAAAAGACTTGGACGATGCGGAGGACTTTGACGAACTGACCGGCGGGGACGAGGAGGAAACGGTCAACGAGGACGAGGATATGGACGCGCAGGAAGAAATCCGGCAGACAGGCTATGAGGAACCGACAGCCTATGATGAGCCGGAGGAACCGGACTATCCTGAAAACTACGGCGGGGAGGACGACTGATGCGATTTACCAACAGCCCTTTTGAGCGGATGATGACCCAAAGGCCGGCTCCTGGCCGCGCCGCGCCTGCTTCCCCCGTCCATCCGCCCGGACATCCCTGCCACCGCTGTCCCTATGGGCTAAATGCGCCCTGCGTGGGGATATGCTACAAAAATCTGAAAAAGGAGCGTGAGAAAAATGCAACTTGTGATCGCGGAAAAACCGTCGGTAGCGATGGCTCTGTCTAAGGTGTTAGGCGCAAAAAGCCGGGGCGACGGTTACATGGAGGGCGGCGGCTGGCTGGTAAGCTGGTGCATCGGCCATCTGGTGGAACTTGCCCCCGCCGATGCCTACGACCCCCGCTATTCCAAATGGAACTATGCCGACCTGCCGATTTTACCGGAGCCGTGGCAGTACCAAGTGCTGCCGGACACCAAAAAGCAGTTTGAAACCTTAAAAAGCCTGATGCACCGGGCCGATGTCACCGCCTTAATCTGTGCAACGGACGCAGGGCGCGAGGGGGAACTGATTTTCCGCCTGACTTACCATCTGTGCGGCTGCACAAAGCCCGTCAAGCGGCTGTGGATTTCCTCAATGGAGGAAACCGCCATCCGAAAAGGCTTCGACTGCCTGCTGGACGGGAAGAACTACGATAATCTCTACGCCGCCGCCCTCTGCCGCGCCAAGGCGGACTGGCTGATCGGCATCAACGGCACACGTTTGTTTACCACGCTGTACCAGGGCAAAACCCTGAACGTGGGCCGGGTGCAGACCCCGACGCTGGCGCTGTTAGCAGAACGGGAAGCCGCCATTTCCGGCTTTCAGAAAGAGAAATTTTACACGGTGGAGCTGGAACTGGACGGATTCCATGCCGCCAGTGAACGCTTTGCATCCAAAACGGACGCGGGCAGGCTGCGTACCGGCTGTGTGGGCAAGCCTGCAACGGTACAGACGGTTTCCCAAAAGGAGAAAACCGAGCGCCCGCCCAGGCTGTACGATTTAACTACCCTCCAAAGAGAAGCAAACCGGCTGTTTGACTACACCGCCCAGCAGACCCTTGATTATCTGCAAGCCCTCTATGAAAAGCGGCTGGCGACCTACCCCCGCACGGACAGCCGGTACTTGACCGAAGATATGGCATCAGGACTGCCCTCATTATGTCAGTCTATCGCCGCATCGCTGCCCTTTGCGGCAGATTTGTCCTTGCCGGTAAACGCTACGCAGGTAATCGACAACAGCAAAGTCACCGACCACCATGCCATCCTGCCCACGGCAGAAACGGCAAAAACCGACCTGTCCGCGCTGCCCTCCGGGGAGAAAAACATCCTCTTTCTTGCTGCCGCCCGTCTGCTGTGCGCGGTAGGCGAACCCCACACCTATGCGGAAACTGCCGTCACGCTGGAATGTGGCGGCGCTGTCTTTTCCGCCAAAGGCAAGACAGAAATCGCGGCGGGCTGGACGGCTTTGGAGCAGGCTTTCCATGCCACACTGAAACAGAAACCGAAGCAGGCGGAACCGTCCCCGCCGCTTCCTGCGCTCACCGAGGGACAGAAGCTGACCGCCGAGGGCGCGTCCGTCAAAGAGGGCGCGACCTCCCCTCCGGCCCATTTTACCGAGGACACGCTGCTCTCCGCAATGGAACACGCCAGCGCGGAGGATTTTGCAAAGTTGGAGGACGTGGAGCGCAAGGGGCTTGGCACTCCGGCCACCCGCGCCGGCGTGATTGAAAAGCTGGTGCGCTCCGGCTTTGTGGAGCGGAAGAAAAAGCAGCTTCTCCCCACGGAAAAAGGCACGGAACTTATCAAGGTAATGCCCGATGCGCTGAAATCCGCCAGGCTGACCGCTGAATGGGAGGAACGGCTGGGCGCGGTGGAGCGCGGGGAACTCTCCCCGGAGGACTTTATGGCGGGCATTTCCGCTATGCTCACCGAACTTATCAAAGGCTATCAGGGCGTGACCGTGGCAAGCGCCGCCCTGTCTGCATCCGGGCGCACGGTAATCGGTATCTGCCCCCGCTGCGGCAAAAACGTGGTGGAGGGCAAAAAGAGTTTCTTCTGCGAGGGCTGGAACGCCACGCCCCCCTGCGGCTTTGCCCTCTGGAAGAACGACCGCTTCTTTACCGGGAAGCGCAAGGAGCTGACCCGCAAGGTTGCCGCCGCCCTGCTGAAAAACGGGCGCGTCGCCATGACCGGCCTGTTTTCCGAGAAAAAAGGCGTCCTCTATGACGCGACCGTTGTGATGGAGGACACCGGAGAGAAATTTGTCCGCTTTAAGCTGGAATTTGACCCCAAAACCCCCAAAAAGAAAGGAAACTGACGCTTATGGAAAAGAACATGAACGCATTTAACCGCAACCTGCACAACCTCCTGGCCATCAGCGGCACGGACGCCGCTGAACTGGCGCAGGCCCTGAACGTGGAACTGCCGGAAATGAACCGCTGGCTGAACGGCTCCGCCGCGCCGGATGTGTACCAGCTTCAGGAGATCGCCGGACGGTTCGGGATGCCCTACTCCTACTTCTTTGAGAGCAGCCAGAGCCTGCCCAACGTGCCGGAAGTGGCGGCATGGCTGGGCTTGTCCGAGGAAACGGTGGAAACCCTGCTGGCAATGGCCGATACCGAGCCGGAGGAAGTCATGGACGCGCTGGACGATGCCATTTATGCAATGGCTGCCGCTGTCCGTGCTGCGGGGGAGGTGGATACGGAATGAAGAAAGAGGAACAAAAAGACCTTTTGATTGGGGAAGAAATCGCCATCCGTCAGATTGGCGTCCCCTATGGCTGGCTCTACCGGCGCACGGAACCCGGCTATCTTCTGGCAGACGGAACCGCCCTTTTGGAATGCGAGCGTGACAGCGCAGGCCGCTATAAAGGCGGCGCGGGGCTGGACGGGGTGTACCTGCATACCGGGCGGCTCTATGTGCCGGTGCTGGCGGAGGACGGCAAAGTCCGCGCCTTTCAGGAGGTGCGCCCGGAAAACTACCTTGCCGCCGCCGAAATGAGCGCGGAGGGAAACTATAACCAGATTGACGGCATCATCAACAATGAACCGCCGCCAAAGCCCTCTGTGCTGGATGCCCTCAGCCAGTGCCGGCAGGATGCCGCCAAAGGTCACGATACGCCAAAGAAGCCCCCGCACGGACAGGAGGTGGAGCGATGAAGCTGTCCGGAACCGAGAGGGAAACCATCGTGCTGTATAATGAAGCAGAAGCCGCCGCCAGCATCTACACCCACAATGCCGCCCTTTGCCGGCAGCTTTCCGAACTGTGCGGCACTTACCCCGGACAGGTACGGCAGACCGGGGACAACGGATATGGCGGGCTTTCCTTTGAACTGCCGAAAAAATGGGTACGCATCACCCCGCCCCGTGTCCTTACCCCTGCACAGCGGGCGGTGCTGGATCAGATGAACGAGAAAAGGCGCGGCGGCTGATTGTTCCCGCTGTCCGGCTGTGGTATAATCAAATCCGGCAGACAAACGGGCAAAAACACGGAGGATGCAGAACGTGAAAAACAGCACTACCCCCAAATGGGCAAAACAGAAGAATAAAGCGGCGCGCCACGCTGCCCGCATCCGCATGGCGCGGCAATGGCTCCCCTCCTATACGGGGACGCACCTTGTCCGCGCCTACCGGGAAAAATTCAAGGTCGATGTGCCGACCGCGCTGAATGACTTAGAGGAAATCGGCGCACTGACCCCGGAGCAGGCAGCGGTGAAGCGGCAGGCGGAACAGAAACGCCAGGAGCATCTGCGGCGGGAACGGGAGGCAAAGAAACAGCAATCCTTTTATGACCGCTTCCCGGATTCGGACGACCGCTTTTATTTTATCGCCGGTTACACCTCCGGCGGCGCACCCTATGGCGTAACATGGGAAGAAATGGGGCTTTCCCCCTGGGAACTCCTCGGAGAAGAATCATAACAACCATCCACACACCCGGAGCAGGACGCACCTGTTCCGGGCTTTTATTTTGCGAAAAAGGAGGGAAACATGGCGAATAAGCTACAATATGTGTCGCAGCTTGCAGACCAGACCGCCAAAGCGGTCACAAAGAACGCCCACGGCTGGAAAAGCTATCTTACCACTGCATCGCGGCTCTATAAATACTCGTTTGATGAACAGCTTTTAATCTACGCCCAGCGCCCGGACGCCACCGCCTGCGCCAGCATGGAACTGTGGAATGAGGATATGCGCCGCTGGGTCAAGGCCGGCTCCAAGGGCATTGCGCTCATCAATAAGGACGGCATCCGCCCGCGCCTGACCTATGTTTTCGATGTGGCGGACACCCGCCCGGTGCGGGGCGCAAGGATGCCCTATCTGTGGGAACTGAAAGACGAACACCACGCCGCCGTCCTGGATACGCTCGTGAGGCGGTACGGAGAAACGGAAAACCAGGACATCGGGCAGGCGCTGATGGAGCAGGCAAAACACGCGGTAGAGGAAGTGTACCCCGAACTTCTGGCCGACCTTGCCTACGACACCCAGGGCAGTCTTTTGGAGGAACTGGACGACCTTAACCTGGAAGTGCGTTTCCGCAACCTCCTGACGGCCAGCGTCCAGTACACGATCCTCACCCGCTGCGGCCTAAACGCCGCCGACTATCTGGACGATGAAGATTTTGACGGCATCAGTGAATTTTCCACCCCCGCCGTCCTCCACCACTTAGGCAGCGCCGCCAGCGAAGTGTCCATGAATATGCTGCTGGAAGTGAAAAAGGGCATCCGGCAGGCAGAGAAAGAAAAAGCGCAGAACCGTCAAAAAAACAGGGAAAAAACCCTTGCAAAAGAGCCGGTGATCGGTTATACTAAAGGCAAGGAAGAATTTAGCACGTTAAAGCATGAAAGCGAAGAAAGGAGCATAGAAAATGGCAGAACTGGCATACAAGAAGATGGGCGATTACCAGATTCCCGACCTGATGATGGACGGGGAGGACGGGATGGAGGAAATGCCGCTGGGCAAGTACGGACGGATGCGGCAGACCTTTCTCCAGGAACGGCACAAGGGACGGTACACCTCGATGCTTCTGACCGGGCGGCTGGAAGCCCACCTGCGGGAGATCGACCAGCAGGCACAGGAACAGATAGACCGGATCGTGGCGGACTTAAAGAAACAGAACCACGTGGACGAAGCGATGAAAGCCCGCGACCAGATGGGATGGGTGCAGGCGGTCAACAGCTTCACCGCACAGGCGGAGGAAATGGTACTGAACGAGATCGTTTACAAGTAAATCAGGAAAACCAGCAGGCGGCGGGCGAACAGCCCGCCGTTTCTGCGTCTGCAAAGCCGGCATTTACACAGTTTTCCCTGTTCCCTACCGTGGAACAGCAGATTGAAACCATTGCCCATGTGCAGAAAACCGAGCAGGAACTCCGCCCCGCCGCTGCCGCCGGAAAAGTGACGGATGCCGTCATCGGGCGCGCCCTCACCAGCGGCAGCAATGAGCGAAACAGTATTTTGCGTATTGTGGCCTTTTTCCAGAAAGACCCGCCGGAAGAACTTGCCGCCGATTTTCTGCAAAAGGAATACCGCACCGGCGGCAAAGGGCTTAACATTGCGGGGCATGAGTATTCTTTGTGGTTCAGTCAAAGCGGCATCCACATCGCGCCGGGACGTTCTGCCGGGGGAGGTTCCCTTGTCACATGGAAGCAGGCGGCGGCACAGATTGGCCAGCTTCTGAAAGACGGCCAGTTTGCCAGCCAGGACAACATCGACGCGGCGCGGGACAACGAGTTTCGGGAACTGTCCGAAAAGCTG
>NZ_QWEO01000058.1 GCF_009936035.1 Neglectibacter sp. X58
AACAAAACGCACGTCTAAAAAGGGAAAGATTTGCTCCAAGTACTGGCCTGTTTCCTTGTAATTGCGTCCAAACCGGGCTGCCGTTTCCACTCAAATATCTGCCGGACAACAGCGGCGGCTTCTTCATCCACCACATAGGCGGTCTTATCCTCGTTCCAGAGATAGCCATAGGGGAGGTTGCGGTTCCGAAAGATCCCCGTCTCCATCTGCGCCCGGAGTGCCGTGGAGACCTTCTTGGAGATGTCCCGTGAATACATGGCGTTCACCAGGTTTTGCAGGCTCACCGACAGGGACTCCATTGCGTTGCCGCAGGTGAAGTTGTCGAAATTCTCTTTCACGGAGATGAACCGTGTCCCCAGAGCTGGGAAAATCTTCTCCAGATAGTTGCCAGTCTCCACATAGTCGCGCCCGAACCTGCTGAGATCACGAACCACGATGCACTGTATCTTCCCCGTCCGCACATCGTCCATCAGGCGGTTCCACGCCGGACGGTCGAACACAGTCCCGGTTTTGCCGTTGTCCGAGTAGACCTCCGTGAGCCGGAGGTGCGGGCATCCGTCCAGATAGTCCTCACAGACGGCGATCTGGTTTTGCAGGGAGTTCCCGTCATCGTCCTTGCCGCTGTTCTCCACCGAGAGGCGGGCATAGATGGCGGTGGGGAGCGCCGTTATTTCCTTTTTCACTTCTGCCACAGTCTGTGCCTGTGCTTTTCTGCTCTTTCGTGCCATTTTCTCTCTCCCTCTCAGCCCACTGCCGGAAGCGGACAGTCCTTGTAGTTTTTCGCTGCCTCCATCGCCCTGGCGAACTCATCCCGATACCGAAAGACGATCTCCACCTTTTTGTCCTCATAGATGAGTATTTTATCTACCAGAGCCATTCTGTCCGGGCAAAGGAAACCAGCGCGGAGGGCAGGAGCATTTTCGCCCATGACCCAGGCGGCAAAGTAGCGGAAGGCTACGCAAATCTGACCAAGGAGGTGTTGAAACTTGAAAAGCAGCGCGAAAAAAGTAGAGCTGGCATCGGTCGATGATCTGTTTTCCACCGAGGAAAGCCGCGCCGATGCGGGGCGGGAAAAGGTGGTAGAAATCCCTTTAAGCGAGCTGCACTCGTTCAAGGGCCACCCTTTCAAGGTCAAAGATGATGATGCCATGATGGAAACAGCGGACAGCATCCGGCAGTACGGTGTTCTGGTTCCTGCTATCGCCCGTCCTGACCCGGAGGGCGGCTATGATCTGGTAGCCGGACACAGGCGGCATCGGGCCAGCGAACTGGCAGAGAAAGAAACCATGCCGGTGATTGTCCGGGATTTGGACGATGACGCCGCCACGATTATTATGGTTGACAGCAACTTGCAGCGGGAAAGCCTGCTCCCCAGCGAGAGGGCCTTTGCCTACAAGATGAAATTAGAAGCCATGAAACGGCAGGCGGGTCGGCCCTCTAAAAATTCCGCCCAACTTGGGCGGAATTTTGAAGGCAAGGAATCCAGAGAAATTTTAGCAGAACAGGTTGGGCAAAGCCGCAATCAGATTTCACGCTACATTCGCCTGACCGAGTTAATTCCTGAACTGCTGAACATGGTGGACGAAAAGAAAATTGCCCTAAACCCAGCCTATGAAACCGGGCGGGTTTATGACGCTGATTTGGAGGATATATCCCAGCGGCAGGAACAGCTTTGGGAGGGTGTGCAGAAGATACTGGCCCAGCTTTCCAAGCTCTCCTGACCGGACAGCTTGCCCCATCTGCGGAGGGAGGAACGGCGTTCTTCGCCGCGCCTTCCTCCGCTTTTTCTTTTTGACGGAATATCGGCTGATTCCAGCCACAACCCGGATTGGCCTATTACTCTTTTGCTGTAATATATTTTTGGCTCCGGCTCTTAGGCTTATCAGGAATGGTCATTTTAAGTTTCCCAGATGCCAACAGCGGTTTCAAATAAGCCTTACTAAAATGAGAACGGTTTGTAATCCCAACAAATGACTGCATCTCATCCCTGCTTCTGGCCTCGGTGCAGAAGTCCAATAAAAGAGCCTGTTTTTGCGTCAAAGCAAAGTCATGTATGGTATCATGTGTGGTTTCATGTGTGGAACTACCACTCATGATGTAGTTCACATTTTTCAAAATCACCTTGAAATCCGATGGTGTTGAGAAAAACTCCGGTTTTAGATATTCTTCATACCCTGGCAGTTTTTCTGTTTCACTTACGATCTTACGCAGACCGCTTCCCCGCCGTTCCATATATTTCATACGGTGAAACAAGTCTGCAATGACTGGATTCCGGCGTACAGAGCGAATGGTATTGATGTCACATTCCTGAACAGGCGCACCCTCGAACATTCCACCTGGCGATACAATCTCTACCCGGTCATCGTACATATCAATATGAATCTCGCTGCCCAAAACGATATAATCCCGATGGATCAGGGCATTGACCACAGCCTCGGTTACTGCCCGCTCTGCGTAATCAGGTTTATCCACACGATACTGCGCTTCTTTTGCGAAACGGACTTTGGAGTTGTTTCGGATAAATTCACAGCCGCTTTGCAGGAGATAAATCAGACTGCCCTCATACTCCTTGTCATCCAGCGCATCATCAAAGATAGAGCCTTTCTCCAAACCATTCCAGCGGGTGCAGAATATCCGGGAGTTAAAAACAGTGCGCTGATCCGTCAGCAGCCTTCCGGCATTTGTGAGCATCCCATTTTTATCCGCAAGGCCAAAAGAACAGTAGTCCGGCAGTTCCATCCGCAGTCCTGTACGCTCCAGGTAGGTTGCTTCCAACAGTGTAAAGCTATAATCTTTCCTGGGGGCATCTGTCACCAGCGCGTCAAAGGACCGGTGCGTTCCTTTCAAAATCAGTTCGTTGACGATGTAATCAGGCGCAACCACGCTTTCATTCCCAACCCGGATGTAGGCTTCCATAATACCGTCTGCCTTATAGTAATAGGGTGTAGAGGTCCCAGCTGGAATTTTTAAGGCAAGCATATCCTTTCCATCTTCCTGAAACGGGGTCAGCACAAATTGAGGGATGGGTGTAATCCGCTCCTTAATAAAGCGGCTGATGGCCTCGGCATCACCTTGAATGTCGGGCAGGCCGACCGTATTCTGATTATCATCAATGCCAAAGAACAGCGTCCCTCCAATACCGTTAGAAAAGGCACTGACGCTTTTCAGCCAGCTTTTTGGTTTTTTAATTTCAACGGCAACTTTGAAATCACATTCCGTTGCCTCTGCTATCCATTTTTCTATCATAAAAGGCACTCCTTTGAGGTGCAGAAAAATTTTTATTTTATTATACCCGCCAAAAGGATTTATTGCAATAAAAGAAACGAGTTCAGAGAGGAGGATTCCATCATGGCAACTACACGCATCATGCCGCTGCACATCGGCAAGGGCCGCACCGAAAGCCAAGCGGTCAGTGACATTATTGACTATGTATCCAACCCGCAAAAGACAGATAACGGCAGGCTCGTCACCGGCTTTGCGTGTGACAGCCGGGTAGCCGATGCCGAGTTTCTGCTGTCAAAACGGGAGTACATTTCCACCACTGGACGGGTACGCGGTGCGGACGATGTACTTGCCTACCATGTCCGGCAGTCCTTTGTCCCCGGCGAGATTACCCCGGAAGAAGCCAACCGGCTGGGCGTGGAGTTTGCAAAGCGGTTCACTAAGGGCAGTCACGCCTTTGTGGTCTGCACCCATATCGACAAATCCCATATCCATAACCACATCATCTGGAACGCGGTCAATCTGAACTGTGACCGGAAATTCCGAAACTTCTGGGGCAGCACCCGCGCGGTCCGGCGGCTGAATGATACCATCTGCGTTGAGAACGGCTATTCCATTGTAGAGGACCCAAAACCGCATGGAAAAAGCTATAACAAGTGGCTGGGGGATCAGGCGAAGCCCTCCCACCGGGAGCAGCTCCGCGTGATGATTGACCAGGCATTAGAACAGAAACCGGCAGACTTTGACGGGCTGTTAAAACTGCTTACAGAAATGGGATGTGAAGTGTCGCGCCGGGGACAGGCAATCCGGCTCAAAGCCCCCGGCTGGAAGAATGTTGCCCGCATGGATGGAAAGCTGGGAAAAGGATACAGTGAAGATGAAATACGGGCGGTACTGGCGGGGAAAAAAGAGCATACCCCAAGGAAGAAAGCGGCTGTTCAATCAGAGCCGCCCAAAGTCAATCTTCTGGTGGATATTCAGGCAAAATTGCAGGCCGGAAAAGGCGCTGGCTACGCGCGCTGGGCAAAGGTATTCAATCTGAAACAGATGGCGCAGACAATGAACTATCTCACCGAGCATGTCAAACTGGGCAAAGCCCTTGCCCCGCTGCAACAAATTTTCAAATTTCACAGCGCCCTTTGTGCGGTACTCCTGGTGCTTCAAGGCTGCAAAGATGCCCGCCAGCGCCGCGCCGCCGTGAGCCGCGCCTGCCACCAGCTTGCCGCCGCCCGCCAGCAGTTCCTCTGCCAGACGGAAAGTGTAGGTAATGCCCTTGTACGTCACCCGGAATAATTCATCTACTGCTTCTGCCGTTGTGTCCATGTGTGCCCCCTTTCCTGTGTGAGCCGCTCCCGCGCCGCCACTTTTTCCCGGCGGGTTTCCGCATCCACCACCCCGCTGTGCTTCCTGATATCCGCGCAGAGGAAGCGTTCACGGTACAGGGGCCGCACCTGTTTTTCCAATTCTTCAATTTGCTTTTTCAACGCCTGCCTTTCTTCATCTGTGATATCCTTTTTTAGCGTCCGTTTCAAATACCATTTCTTTTTATTGAGCGTATGGATTTTCTCATCCAGTAATTTTTGAAAGGACTGCAAATCTTCCTGGGTGTCGATTTTCTCCCGCGCCAGCAGCCTCGCCTGCGCCGAGTAGCGGTTCAGTTTGGCAGCCTCTTTGCGCAAATCAATACTTGGATAGCGTGGGTACGTCTGCCGCTGGACGCTCCGCAAAAGATAGCGGTAGTGGAGATAAGTAGCCCGTAGGCTCCGCATGGTGAGCCTACGGGCAAAGTACCGGGTGAACCGCACCTGATAAAAGTGAAATTCTTTTTGATTGTTCCATGCACCATAAACTTTGCTGGGTGCGTGAGCCTTGCTCTTTTCCTCTATCCTGCGCCGGATATCTTCCTCTGTGTACCCCCTCTTAAATTTGTAGAGCCGGAAAAAGCCGTGCCCCTCTGGTGCAATAGCTGGGTGGGCTGTGTCCCGCTTGACACGGTACCCCATTTCCGTTAAGATATGATAAAAACCCTCCATGTCACGGGCAGCGCCCACGGCCCGGTCGATGTCCTCATACATGGCAGAGTGGACGGTGGGGGAGGGATGCGGCTCCTGATGGTGCTGGGCCGGGTAGCTTTCATAGTGGGACGGCTCTGCCTCCTTTATAATAGAAAGGCCGTACTTCTGGCAGAGGGCATCGGACACTTTGCGGATATGGTTTTCATAGAAACTGTTAGGCTGGTGGAATTTCTTACCATCCGCAAAGGAAACAGAATTTAATAGTATGTGGTTGTGGATGTGTACTTTGTCAACGTGGGTGGCAACCACAACCTCATACCTGTCCCCAAACAATTCCCGCGCCAGCTCCACGCCGATTTTGTGCGCCAGCTCTGGCGTGACCTCCCCCTCTTTGAAACTCTGTTCTAGGTGATACGCCAGCCGCCCACCCGGTTTACCAAAACGCTCTTTAGTCTTGCGCATTTGGCTGGTGGGAGACTGCCAATCGCAGAAGGGTATAAACAGGTTCACCCCCGAAACCAGCCTGCCACCCTGGGTCTTGTCCGGGTTCATCACATAGCGGACGCAGCGGGCCAGATGGTCAGTCACCGGCCATATCTTCGTCTGCGCCATTGCCCACCACGGCTTTCTCTATGCGCTGTAGGGCATCCCGTAGCTGAATGACGTTTTCATAATAAGCAGCTTCGTCGATAAGCCCGGTAGCATTGGCAACAAAAGCAAGCTGGTTCAGATTGTTGCCGATTGCTTTTATCTCCCGCGTCATGGAATGGTAATCGGCTGGGGGTGATTCTCTGGGCTTATACCCATTGATGATTTGCCGGACATAGGCCGACATGGTAAGGCCGCAGGACTTCGCCCGCTTTTGCAGCCGCCGGTGCTCCTTTTCCGTCAAACGGAAATTAAACCACAATCTATCAACTCCTTCCTTTATGCGCGAAGCGCTTTATAACGGGGTATTAGGGCACTCCCTAACCAACTGCATTTGTGTAGACGTTTGTGTATACGAGCGTGTATACAAATGCGATGCTGGCTCGCTCGTCTTTGAACCGGGATCCCCCCGGTATCAAAGACTTGCCGGCCCTTCGGGCCTGCTTTCGCCCTCAAGGGATGCTTTCCCCGGCTCCGGCTGCTGCTTTTTCAGCGTAGCGTCAATGTATTTCCGTATGGCAGCAGGAACCGTTTTGCGGTACAACTGCTCTGCAGATTCCACCATGCAGCACTCCAAATCTTCCCTGTTTTCCTCCAAAAAGTGCGTAAGCGCATGGGATTTTTCATCTGGGAAGGGCAGGGCAAGGTTCAAGATATTTTCCCGTTTTGCTATAAAATTCACCTCCTCCCCCTCAAAATTGGCATGAAAAAAACCACCCAGGGGGTGGCCGTACAAGGGGTAGGATGTGTTCAAAGTTCAAAACCATCCCCCCTTTCCTGTGGATGCTTGGCAGGCTTTTTATGGGCTTGGGGGGCTTTACCCTTCTCCAAAACCTGTTTGCGGAAAAGGGAAATAAACCCGTCCAGTATGGCAGGGTGGGCGGTTGCCATGCAGTAGTACGGCTCCTTCCCTATGCACGACGTGTCAACCGTCCTTGCCCACTCCCGGTTAGCGCGCGAGAAACGCAAGTCCCATTCCTTTCCCTGGACGGTACGGGCCAGCACCAGCGTTACACGCTCCGCGCTGTATTTTGTAAGCACGTCCCGCACCACGCTGTCCGGTAAATGCATCCCGTCAAAGTGGCTGTTTACGCTTTCATCAATCGCATTCCCGCAAGCCTCAAACACCCTCCTGGAAGCAAAATACGCCTCCCGTTCGCCATGCTCCATAGCATGTTGGACGCTTTGACGGTAGATGGGCGGCTCCATATGAAGCTTGGCAGCATCCTCCAGGGCCGCGAGTATCGCCCCGTTGTTTACTTCCTGCTTCCTGTATTCCTTCATCACATCGGCAAGCGGCGAAGGGGGGGACAACAGTGCCTTGGCCTGCCCCTCCTCCATATCCCCATGCTCCACGGCCATAAGGATATCCTCGCGGGCGGTGTATTCCCAGGCATGGTCCAGTATTTCTTCCGGCTCCATGGACAGGAGTTCTTCCCGGAAACGTTCCTTTTCCTCTAACATTTTATCGTACAGTTCATCGTTAATTTCTACGCTCATGGCATCGCCCCTTTCTAAAAACAGGCATAGGAAAAGGCAAAGCCCCCATGTGGCCCTGCCCTCCCTGCACTTTTTTACAATACCTATTATAGCAGGAAAACCTATCCTTGTCCTATCATCTTTTGAAAAAGGGGATACGGATGCAAATGGCTCTGCAGAGCCATTTTAGGGGCAATAGGGCAATCTGGGTAAGGCAAGGGCTACCATTTTATGGGTTACAAAGCCACTTCGACTTCCTCGTTCTTCAAAGGCTCTTGGGGGCAAAGCTGCCCAGCTTCCTTCCTGCCTGCTTCCTCTAATTGCAGCACCCGGTCAAGCTCGGCCATACGGGCAATCTTGTCCTTCAGCTCCTGTTCCTGGGGGAAGGGCTTGCCGATTTCAGCCTGGGCAAGTATGATCTGTTGCTTGATATTTTCCAATTTACCCTCTGTTTTCTCCAATTCTGCGGGTAACCGCGTCAGGGCATTTTCAATTTTCATGACATTCCCCATACCGGAATCGCCCGGTTCTATGACATAGGTGAGCTTGCCTTTTAGCAGAAATTCCTTTTCGTCAGAGAAAGTACGCCTGCGGATACACAGAGAAAATCCCCGGTATTGGCCGGTTTTTTCCGCCGAACCAATCTCGAACCCGGCAGCGGCTTCCATCAATGCGGCTCCGGCGTCCTTGCGTTCCATATACATTTTGCCGCAGATTTCCATGCCCACAAAGCCCTCTGCGTGCTGTGGATGGGCCTCTGCCATGGTGATATCCTCCCGCAAACACTGGATACGCCGCTCTGTGTCCTCCTGCTCTTTTGGCAGAGAAAGCCGCACCCTGTCCTCTAAACGGTACTGCTGGCTGCGGTGGCTGGCCTGCAAAATTTTCAGCTTGGATACTTCTATATCCAGTTCCATGCGCTCCTTTATGCGGGGGTCGCCCGCGCACAAAGCCTTGACTTCGGCGAAGTCCATAGCCGTGCTGTCGATATCCTCACAGGAGCGTACAGGGGATTTTGAGGTCAAAATCTGCCCAATAAATTCCTGCTTTTTCTGTACAGTTTGCCACAAGTAGCTATCGAACGTATTTTCTGTAACATAACGGTAAATGTGTACGGTGGGGTTCTGGTTGCCCCTCCTCTTGATGCGGCCCTCCCGCTGCGTCAAATCAGTCGGTCATTTTTTGCGGACAGTTCAATATATACCTGTCTTTTTCTTTCCCTGCTCCTACGTTTTCCCTCAATCCCACGCTCCCTCTGTATCTTCTTGGCGCAAACAGGACAATACTTCGATATGCCAGAACCGGGGACATATTCAACACCGCACACCGTACAGTGTTTAACGGGTAACGCTGTCCACCGCTTTGTGGGTGTGATATGTAATTCACCGACAAAGCCGATGAATTTATAGTAAATCTTGATTTCCTGTCTAACCGTTCCGTCTGCCATCTTCTCACGCTCCGAAACAAGTATCTTGTCTATCAGTGCGTTTACCACGGTTGCGTCCAGTTCTTTCAAACCTTGGTAGTTGCGGATAAGGGAGAGGAAGTCACGGATTCCCTGCGATTTCTCATAGCTTTCATTGAGAGTTTCCGTTACCTCTTTTAATCTCGCTTCGATTTCAAGCTGTTCTTTCTGGTATTTCCCCGACATCATCTCGAAATTCCGCTCGGTGATACGCTCCATGACCTTATCTTCATAGAGAGAGGAAAACAGCCTGTCAAGCTCTGCAAGACGTTTGTTCAGCTTCTTTTGTTCTTTCTCCATTGCCTTTGCTTTGCTCTGGTCTGTTTCCGTGAGCCGCTTTTCAATCGCCCTCACCGCCCGCTCGTCATTCACCGCCATATCCGCAAAACGGTTGATGTCGGCAAGCACGGCATTGAATAAATCCCTCGCTTCTATATTGTGGGGAGTACACTCGCTTCTCCCGTATCTGGCATAATTATTGCATGAATACAGTACGCAGTCGATAACATCGGGGCGTTTCCTCCTGTTAGCGTTCATCGCCCGCAAAGCATAGCCGCAGTCCGCACACTTGATAACGCCTGCAAAGATATTCTTAAATCCCCCTGCGTTCTGTTCCCGTCTGCGGCTCGTCATAAGCTGCTGTACGGTGTCAAATTCCTCCTGCGTGACTATTCCCTCATGTGTGTCGGGTATCACTTCCCATTCTTCTGGCAGTTTAGAGGGGCGTTTCTTGCTTTTCATGTTGGCGGCAATCCGCTTATAGCCTGCAAGGTTTCCCGCATAGATAGGGCTTCTTAAAATGCCCCTCACGCTGTTCTCGCTCCAGATATAACGGTTTTCTTCATTGTCCTCAAAGTATCTCTCATAGCCTGTTACCCCCTGCTCCGCCGCATAAGCGGCAGGGCGTAAGACGTGCTGTTTATTGATGTGCTTGCGGATTTTGGCGATTCCGTTTCCCGCAAGTGCAAGGTCGAATATCTCCCTTACAACGTGCGCCACCTTATCATCTATCAGCAGATGGTTGTGGTCGGCAGGGTCTTTGACATACCCATAGGGCGCATATGTTCCCATGAATTTCCCCTGCTGAAACCTCGCCCGATATGCCGATTTTATCTTGACCGACACATCGGCTGAATACATCTCGTTTATATAGTATCTATATCCCGTGAAATCATCCACATGCTCAGGAATCAGCAAACCAATCTCATCATAGTGCCGGAGCATATGGATACTGATTTGTGACAAGACTGAAAATTCTCCTATTTTCAGCAAAGAAACCACCTCCTGACTTTAAGTGTAAACCCTCACATAATACGAGAGTCAATCCCTTTTTCTTGGTCGATGACACTATAAATCGTCTTTGTGATAAAGTCAACTGATAATACAATTTTGTTCATCTCATAAAATAGGCTCAATGAATTTCTTGATTAATTCTATTCTGTCCCCTGCTTTGGGTACAAAGAGAGCTGCAATAGAAATCACCAGCTTTTTCTTTGTGTTTACATAAATGATATTGCCGCCATCTCCCATTGCTGCATAGCCATCCTCATTTACCCACCATAGATATCCATAGGGCAGATTCTCTTTTTTCCATCGGCTGTGTTCTATTGTACTGTCCTCTACCCATTTTGAGGAAATGATCTGCTTCCCCTCCCACATACCGCCATTCAGATATAACTGCCCAATCTTTGCCATATCCATTGGTGTAAGCGTAAGTCCCCAGCCTGCCGCATGAATCCCCATAGAATCTATTACCCATCCGCTAATATCCGTAGACTGGTTAAATGCCAATTGTTCCTCTTTGGTTTCGAATAGTAAATTATTTTCCACTTTAATTCCAAGCGGCTCAAATAAATTCTCTGCCGCAAAATCTAATACGGGTTGCCCTGTTGCCCTCACTAAAATTCCCGATAAGATGTCCGGCCCGATCAACGGGGCATATCGGAATGCCCCTATCTTCCCACGACCGCCTAATAAATCAAGCGAAAATTTTACCCAGTCATTACTTGTAAAATATTTTATATAAGGTGCAAAAAATCGATATTTATAAGGTGCCGTCATTGTCAGCATATCTCTTAGTGTAATATTCTGTATTCTTCTCTCTCCCCTTTTCACTTTGTATTCTGGGAAGTAATCCAGCACTTTCTCCTCAATATTTTTAATGTATCCTTTATCCAGAGCAATCCCAATTAATATTGAAATAATGCTTTTTGTCACGGAATAGATATGAACGCGGCTATTCGCAGTGCAGCCCTTAAAGTATTTTTCATAGGATACATCACCATCTTTTATTATGATGATCCCTGTGGTATTTCCATATTTGCTACTTATAATCTGTTCCAACTCTTTCATCTTTATCTGATTCATACTTTCTTCCTCTCATGCACTTCACAGCATCTGCTTGTCATTTCAGTCTTTTGAAACTCTCTTTTTTACCGGATAATAGACCTCCGTAACAAGTTCGCTTTCCTTTAAAACCTCTGTTGGATCTGTTACATATACCTCATACAACGCATTGCTGTTTTCATAGCCTTCCCTTTCTGCCCATTCTATTTGTCTTGCATAAACAGAAGAAAGCTGTAAATAAGAACCCTGTACAACTGTTTTCAAGCATAATCCAGGGCAGAAATCTCTTGTTCCAGTTGCATACTCCTTTATAGGGATTGCAAACTCTGTATCTAATCCAAATGGGGTATACTCATCGCCATGAAACAGTACCATCGGCGGAGCAGCTGCTGTCAGCTTCTTCTCTTCCATTTTCCGAAATAGTTGCCCAAAGCATATACCATATTCCTCTGAAAACTCATGTTCTAAAACATTCTTTCGTATCGACAGAAGATACATCATTGGTATCTCGACTAGCCGTACATGGAAAACAGCGCCATGGGTGGGAAGCTCTGCACCGCGATACCGGCAGCTTGAGCACCCGCGGAATAGCCCACGGTTCCCCACACCCGCAGTACGCCGTAGCGGTGGGGCCCTGTGCTTGCCAGCTTCTCAGAGACAGGCTGGGTGGCAACCAGAAAGGACATCAGCACACCCTTAAGCAGGAACAGAGCCAGGGTCTCGCGGCTTTGTCCAAAGAGCAGGGACATGCCTGCCATGCCCACCATCAGCAGGCCGCTGATGAGCCGGGGCCGTTGGGTGCGGTCGCACAAATACCCCGCCAAAGGCCCAATGGCCAGGGAGAAAAAGCTGGAGGCGGACAGGATGAAGGACATCTCGCTGGTCTGCTTTCCGATGCCGGTCAGGTACACCGGCAGCACGGCGTTAAAGGACGCAAGGGTGAAATAGGAAAAGAAGTACAGCATGGCGTAGCTTGTGTAGCTGCCGATGAAGCCGCGCCTTTTTTCTTTGCTCATGAAACTATCCCTCCTGTAGAAAAAGTTGGGCCGCAGCGAACCGCGGCCCAGGGTAAAGAAGTGCATTACCTCGTATACGCGTTTTCGAAGCTGCTTTCAGTATACAGAAAAGAACCTCTTGACGCATACACCTTGACGGCATATACTTGTACTGCAGCGAACAAAGGAGGGGGAACCTATGATAAATTACAGGCCGCATATGCAGCTTGACGGCCAGGGGCGCGAAGTGCTCGAAAACAGCTCCCGGCATTTTGATTTGACCATGCTGGATTCCACCAGGGAAAGCGGCATGATCCGCAGCCCAGTCATTGCGCCCCACTGGCACCGGCAGCTGGAGGTGTTCTTTCTGCCGAAGGGGATCGTCCAAGTGGGGGTAGGAGATAAGACCTGGCAACTGAAGGCGGGCGAAGGGTGCCTCATCAATTCTGGCGCACTGCACTCCTTTACCTATCTGGAGGGGCCTACCCAGTACCGCTCCTTTCTTTTCGACCCAGGTATCGTGGCCGGGGCCCCCGGCAGCGTGTTCGACACGGACTATGTACGCCCCTTTGTAGAGGAAGGGCCTGCGTTCCTCCCATTTACTCCTGCTGGAGACTCTGCCTTTTTTGATGCATTCCGGGAGACTTTTCGCCTGTGCCATGAGGAATCGCCGGGCTATGAGCTGGCGGTGCGCTGGGCCTTGTCCCGGATCCTTTTCCTGGCAAAGCAAAAGGGCGGCGTGCTGCCGCCCCGTAAAGTTACCGATGAGCAGGAAGCCCGGATAAAGGCCATGCTCCGCTGGATGGAAGAACACATAAGCGAACCCATTACCGTGTACGACATAGCCCGCTATGGAAATATCTGTGCCCGTACCTGCCAGAAAGCTTTCCAGCGGTACCTGCATTGCAGCCCCACTGAATACCTCCAGCGCCGCCGTATCTCCGCCGCAGCCCAGCGGCTCAGCTTTACCGACGACCCATCACCGCCATCGCCCTGGACTGCGGGTTTTCCAGCCCCAGCTATTTTACCAAGTGTTTCAAGGCAGAGATGGGGTGCTCGCCTAGAGAGTATAGGGGTGCTGTGGGGAGTAGTATAGGGGGAGAATGAGGGCGGTTTGGGGTGTCGGATAAAAAAGCAGGAGAAAGAGCAGGGGTCACAGATCGGCCCCTGCTCGGTTCACAATGCCCGGCAACGCCGGTCGTTTCAAATGTTTACGGTTAGAGGGAAGTAATTTCAGATTAGGCGGTATAGCCCCGATTACATGGGCTGTACCGTCTTTTCGAGTTTCTATGCGCCTTGCCGTTTCGGTTGCGTGGCAGAAAGAAAATTGATTTCCCCTACAAAGTTGAAAACAATATCTACTTTCTGTACCCGCTTCCCGTCCACTTTTTCCGGCGCATGGACTATGATTTTCTTGATAAATTCATTGACGATTGCGGGGGTAAGTTCCTTTATCCCCACATATTTGCGGATAATCGCGGCGAAGCTGTCAAAATCGCTTTTATTCTGTTCGTAGGTATCGACTTCCTGCTGGTCTGCCTTGACCTTTTCTTCCAGTTCCCGCTGTTCCGCTTCATACTCTGCGGACAGCTTCAAAAACCTGTCGTGGCTGATTGCGCCGCTTATATCGTCCTCATAAATCCGCTTGAAGATACGGTCAAGTTCCGCAATCCTTTTTTGTGCCTGTCCGACTTCTCGTTTCCTGCGCTTCATTTCCTTTTCTGTTTCAGCGGAGCGTTGCTGATACATCATTTCATGGAAAGCCATGATGTCATCAAAGAAAAGGGCGGTCACGTCAAATATCCTGCTCCATACGATTTGCTTCAACACGTCCTCGCGGATAAAATGAGCCGTACAGCTTCCTGTATTGCTCTTGTACTTTGCACAGCGGTAATGGTCTTGTGAACCGTTAAAACTTTTACAAGTGGCAAAGTGTAATTTGCTCCCGCAATCCGCACAGTATACCAAGCCGGAGAACAAGCCTTGTCGGTCTGCTTTTGTGGGGCGGCGTTTGTTCGCCCTTAGTTCCTGCACTCGTTCAAAAACTGCGTCCTCCACAATCGCTTCATGGGTATTATAGAAAATTGCCTGCTGTTCCTTTGTGGTAGGAATCCGCTTTTTCAGCTTGTGGGATTTGGAATAGCTTTTGAAGTTCACCGTATGCCCGCAGTAGTCCATACGCTCCAAAATACCGACAATGGTACTATCCCTCCAGTCATAGGGATTTTCGGGAAGTGCTTTCCCCTTTTTCTTTGCGTAGTGGGCTTTGGCAGTCAGTACCTTATCTTCTTTGAGGATTTTTGCTATCTGCATGGGACCTTTCCCACCGATACATAAATCAAAAACCCGTTTCACCACAGCGGCGGCTTCCTCGTCTACAATCCATTGCTTTTTGTCCGCAGAGCTTACCATGTAGCCATAGGGCGGCTTTGTCAGATGTTCCCCCGCCTGTCCTTGCGCCCGCTTGATTGCCCGTACCTTTCTGCTTGTGTCTTTGGCGTAAAAATCATTGAACACAGGTTATTGGGGAAAGGGAAAGCAAACAGGCAAAAATCCAGTATTCATGCGGGTTTGCGGCGAGAT
>NZ_QWEO01000059.1 GCF_009936035.1 Neglectibacter sp. X58
CTGGGCCTGCTCAATAGCGACATTGACCTGGAGCATAAATATCTTGAGGTGCGCCAGGGAGTAAAGGAAGTGTGCAGGCGAGAGGGGACAGACTACGTCCCCGGCAGAGAAGTCAAAGTCGGCAAGACCAAAACGGCCACCAGCAAGCGCCGTGTGCCGCTGAATCAGGCCGCAGCGCAGGCGGTAAGGGAGTTGCGCCAGGAACGCAACTTCGGCCCCACAGCGCCCCTCGTGAGCGACGAGAAGGGCGGCTACACCAGGCCGGTGAACTTCCGAAAGAGGTACTACCGGATTTTGAAAGCAGCGGGCATAGAGCAGAAAGGATTGCACAGTTTAAGACATCATTTTGCGACCCAACTGATAAACGGCGTGAAACAGCCCGACGGCACCATCAAAGCACTCTCGCCCCGGCAGGTGGCCGACCTCCTGGGCCACAGCGCCTCACAAATCACCGAGATGTACTACGTCAAAAAAGACACAACCCGCCTGCAAGGAATCACAGACGGATTTAATTTTTAGCAGGAGCAAGCTGGCACAAGGGAGAGCGCCCCGGATTTTTGATGATTTATTGATGCTGTGCCAAACGGAAAAGTTAGAAACGGATACGACCAGATACGAAAAAAGCGCAAAATACACGCCATAGAGAGCGGCACAGTAAACCGCAAGTCGCCGCCCCAAAACACAAGAAAAGCCCGGAATTCCAAGGAATTCCGGGCCAAGTCTGTGGCAGGGGCAGAAGGATTCGAACCCTCGGCACGCGGTTTTGGAGAGCGACAGTGCAAATTTTAGACAGTTTTAGATGCCTCTATCTTGTACCGCTCTATACTGAAAAACGGCTTAAAGTCTGGATTTCAGGCACTTCCCGCCCTCAAAACCTGCTTACAAAAGCAAATCTTCTGCACGTTTGCTGGAAAACCTGATAGAAAAATTTATAGTGATCTGATAGACAACTGCTTCGACGGCTTCATCTGGTGTTCTCTATATAGATGGTTTTCATCGCTTAGATACTGCTGCGCCTGGTTAAATCAAATTAGCACAACCGCTTGATTGATATATCCCCTATGTAGAAAAGTGGGACTACATAGGGGATATATTTGTTTCCGCAAAAATTATTTGTGAGGAGAAAAATGCAATGGTGACTCGTGCAGATAGTATAGAAATCTTGAGGAGCAGAATGAGTTTGAAGTCCAGCAAACCGGCAAGAGTATAGAAGTACCAGAACTGTGAATAAGCAAGGTAAATGAAATCATGAAAGAACTATGTAAATTTGGTCATAATCATATCGTATACCGCGGCGGGGGGAAAACGTTCAACATAATCCTCCAGATTCAAATCGAAGTCTATATCAGGTGTGTTTTCATTGTTCAACAGAGCAAGGAAAATATTTTCGGACAGCGCATTCAGATAATATACCAGATCTGTTCGCAAACGCTTCTCACGTAACAAATACCATCCTTTTTCAAAGCTGGAAGTTTGCAAGAAATCACATAATACAGCGCATCCGTAACCATGTTTCTCAAATTCATTTTGAAGGCTTCGGGCGAAAGCTGCCCTGCAATCTTTTCCTTTAGGAACGTAAGAAATCAAAATAACAGGTATTTCTGTTCCCCGTTTTTCTGAATTAACAGGACAGATAGTCAGCGTGTTAGGGGCTTCCTCTGTCACGATGCTCTGTACTACTGCATTCTTTTCTGATTTGACACTGCGTGTTATAAGCTGGTTTGCCGCAATTACACTTATCTGAGGCACTAATACACTGTTATATCCTTTATAGCTTAATCCATATTGTTTTTTAACTTTTCCTAAAATCGGTGTCTCACGATGGGAAACTACAAGGTCAATTCCATCCAACGGATTGTCAGCTTTTTGAATTTGGAAGTCGTCTTTTTTCTGGCCTTTTATGCCGATTACCGTTTTAAAAGCAGAAGGATACACAAGCCGAATATCATTAGATGCTGAAGCGAATACGAGCGTTTTACCACGCCAACGGTTCAAAAAAGGCAGCATTTTTTTGGCATACAGCCGGTCAAATATTCCCACGCTCATGGAAATTATATCTGGTTGAATAATGTCACAATATTCAAATGCCTTCAATAAAAGGGCCAGTGAATTTTGTCCTGTAGAATTATGTATGGAAATATGTATAAACCTGACATTCTCCAAGATTCCCTGTTCCAGAGATGTTTCAATCAGTAAAGCCATGCAAATTGTTCCATGGCTGATGGGCAAAGGCCCTGAGGGAACATAATCCGTATTTTGGTTGAGCAGCGTCAAATTTTTTGGAACACGTCCTGCCAGTGCGGAAAGCACTGCCAAATTGATCGGGCCGTCAATCAGGCATATTGTTTTTCTCTCTGATTTCATAGGCCCTGCTCTTTTCCGTTTATGAACAGAATGGGATCCATCTTCAAGTTTCGGTTTACAAACAAAATGGATAAAAATACGGTAATCCCCTGTAAAGCCAGGGCCACAGAAACGGCGCGAAGGGCAGAAGCCGCGCTGCCATTGTGCTCACTCGTTAAAGGCAGGGAACCCCCCTCACGCGTCCAGGTGCTGTACTTTGTGCTGAATATGGGTTCTGTTTCCCTGGATGAGTATTCCTCCGACGCGGAAGTTAAGGCCAGGCTGCCCATTGCCCCTAATAAGGTTCCGGCTATGCAGATAGCCATAATTCCTGACACCAATGAAATCCGGCACTGCCGTTTTGTCATGCCCAGGCTGGTTTCAATGGCTGTGCGCCGAGCCTGCTTGAGGATAAAGAAATACAGCATCAGCATAAGTACGGTCAGCGCCACCGCCGCAGCTATGAAAAAGAGAAGGATGGAGGTGGTCTTCATCTTTGTAAGGTTTGCGAGGATCTGGGCGTAGCCCCCATCTTCAAAATTCACCTCAACCCTGCTGTGCTCCGGTACATTTTCCTTCAGGGCCTGCAAAAATTTCTCAGTTGTCCCATTCGGTATGGTAAAGGAGGTGGTGGTGTGCAGCATGGGGCCCGTCTCGCTTACAGAACCTGTATCAGAAGCTTTTACAGAATTAGCGGGGATAATCAGCAGTTGATCGGAAAGCTCTATTGCCTCCCGCGGCGCATTATATACGGCAGCAGAAAAGTAGGCGCCCACAATTTCATATTCGCTTTTCCAGAAAACCGGGTACATTTCCCCGTTCTCATTTACCAGATTCATCCGGGAGTAGTACAGCACGCCATCCCCGCCATATTCCATGCGGGGAGAAAAGCGGTAATCCGCATAGTACAGGGAGAGGGATATCCTGTCCCCTATTTCAAGGTTCTGTTTTTGGAGGAAATCCGTGGAAACCATGCAGACCTGTGCCCCGCTGTCAAATTCCTCCTGGGAGATTTCACGGCCGTGCTGCACATTGGCCTTTCCGCTATGAAAAGATGGAAGAAGCTTCAAGCTGCCGGTTGGCAGAACCGGGAAAGTATATCTTTTCCGTTCGATGGCTTCCGCCAGCGCTGTCCAGCTTTTTCCCCGCTCCGTCTCATAAAATCCATCCGTCACTTCCGCATAATAAGGGGGAGCAGAGTTTGGGTGGCTGCTCAGCGGATAGGGCAGCAAACTGCATTCAGAAAGCAAAGCCTGCGTATCTTTATGCGTAAAGGTCACACTGGAAGAAAGATATCCGATGTAGGTCTTGCCAGCCTCCAATTCTTCCGGTTCTCTGTTATAGTGGTCGCAAATGTACACTTCATGGCTGCTGGACTGTCCCCGTCCAGCCAAAACACGCCCCACCTCCGCCTTGAACGGCGTCCCCGGCTCTGCTGTTTCCAGAGGGGTAAACTCCCAGACCGAAAGAAGGGCGGTAACGGGCTGGGACTCTTTTGCCTGCGGAATCCACGCACCATAATAGGGCCGCTTCTCAGGGCCAAAGAGGTACTCCGCCTCTGGGAAATCCAAATCTGCCAGGGAAATGCCCTCTGTTTCCGGTTCTTCCAGACCCGGCCAGAATTCTTCTATATACCCTGCTGTTTTATCCAGCTTTTCATAGTCCGCGTTCAGGTCAAAGACCGGATATATCCCGGCGCTCCATATCTCTGTTTGGGGAAAAGTGTCAACCCCTTTTTGCTGAACGGTTCCCAGAGTGGTAAAGCTTTCCTCTACCGTCTGAATCTTTTCGTCGGTTGAAATCCATAGCTCCAGACTTACTGCCAGCAGCAAAGCTGCCGCGCAGGAAAGCAGAAAAAACACGGCTGTCTTTCCTGGCGTCCGAAATAACTGCTTCAAGCTGTTTTTCATGTCTTATCCGCGCTCCTTCTGCCCCGGTTATGTGGAATTAAAAACGAAAGCGGGGAACCAGGCTTCCCTGATTCCCCACGCCGAAGCCTTATGGCTTTAGTAGTTCACAGTCTGCATACCAGGAACAACGGCTGTGTCCAGCGACAGATAGTGCCAGTCACCGCTACACCCTGTGTAACAAGGTGCTACACAAGGGCAAGCAAACTCATGCACTGATTGTGCTGATTTTGGATTCTGTTTCTTAATTTTTTTCATTTTAAAACGCTCCTTGTGTAAGTTTTGGCTTCACATAACTCCTCGCGACTGCTCAAATAAATCTGTATCCTGAAGGTGAAAAAACGATAGTTGGTTATTTTGGTTCAATATCTGTAGCTCATCTGATATTTCGGTCCAACCAACACGATATGTGCTAACCCCTTCTATATCAGTTCTATAGACTCTTAAATTATTGAGACAGACACCGAGAATCGGGTAACCAAATTTTGAAAGATAATTATCAGAAAGATTATCCCAGAATCCAATAGCCGGAGTTTAAGAAGGTGCACAGCAGATACACCCATCACCGTGTACAGCCTGTGAGACTATAAAAGAGATAATGCCAAAATCAAATGGATTATTGCTATCATATTTTATCGTTGGTAAGGGAAGCCGGATCAGAACAACATCGGGATGCTTCTCCTCACTCATCCTACTTATAAAATTATTGATTCTATAGACTAAATCAGATGGTTTAAGATTTTGTGCCCAAAAAGGATATGTAACTTGACCAATCATATCATAACTGATTAATTTTCCGGAAAATATTTTTTCTGAATATGCAATTATTTGCCGGATTATCGGAAATGAAAGTAATGGCTCTCCTCCGTAAAAACCAATATGTATTTTTGTAGTGTCCTCTGAGTGAGCTCGACAAAAATCAAGAGCGCGTTTTGCGGTTTCAAAACTCATTTGCAAGGAAGAATGTGAACGTTGACTAAAATTACCAGTCTCCGAATAGATACAATATGTACAACGCAAATTGCATGACTGCGTAACCTGCAGGGTTATTTTTTCTATTTTTCGCTCTAGCATACAATGCAGCTCATCTGTCAGAGGATGTCGTATCTCTTCTATCACACAAGGCTGTAAATAACCGCATTCCACTAAATTATAGTATTGGGTAGTTACTTCTCGTCCATCCTGTTCTGGCTGCACTCCTGTTTTCATCACAGTACTAAGCAATGCGAATAAATCATCTTGAATAGCAACGATCTCATTCCTACCGACCTCGTAGAAATATTTTCCAAGAGCTGTTTTGATCAAAAGAATATGCGGCTTTTCCATTACCCTCGCTCCAATCTCCCATCCTGCATATGATACACTGCATCGCTCTTTGCGGCAATATCCATATCGTGGGTTACAATAATCACGCAATACCCTTTTTTATAGGATAAATCCTTCAAGATGTCCAGCACAATTTTTCCGTTCTCCGTATCCAGATTGCCGGTCGGCTCGTCTGCCAGCATGATTTTTCCGGGACTTCCCAAAGAGCGGGCAATAGCTACCCGCTGCTGCTCTCCCCCGGATAGCTGCGCGGGAAGCTTGCGGAACTGGTTCTCTTTTATGCCCACGCTTTCCAGCAATGTCCTGGCTTTTTCTGTATAGCCGTCCCTTTCGCGCCGGACAATTTCCATAGGAAAGGTTACGTTTTCCAGCACAGTCAGTTGAGGGAACAAATTAAACGCCTGATAGATAACAGAAATATTATCCCGGCGGTGCTTTGGCAATTTCTTTGCTGTCAGTTCTTCCCCCTGCACGATGATTTTTCCCTGATCAGGCATAGCCATTCCTGAAAGCATGGACAGCAGGGTGGACTTTCCGCTGCCTGATCTGCCCACAATGGCATACAGCTTTCCGGTTTCAAAGGTACAGGAAACTTCGCGCAGAGCATAGACCGTCTGATACTTTGTTTTGTATGCATAGCTGACGTTTTCTGCGGTTAATATTTTCATAGGAACCGCCATGCGGCACCGCTCCCCTCTCCATTATCACATAACAGTCCCGTATTCCATTATTCAGATGCTGACAGCAATGTCAAAGGATCAAATCGGAATACAAGCAACAGTGCTGCTGCCACTCCCACAGCGGCGCAGCCGTAGAACATTCCATAGACGCCCAAAAAGCGCAGCGGGGAAATATTTGTTATACACCACACAGGCACGAAAACAACTAGTCCCCCTGTTAAATCAGCAATGAGGATACTGCAAAAATAAGGAAGGGCACACCTGATTCGGGGCTGTCCCAATGCCATAGCCAGCGCCATATCGCGGCGTACACTGCGCATAAGAAAAAAGGTGACAATCATCGTAATCATGATAAGCGTCAGGGAGAAAAAAGGCAAAAAACTTTTTAGTATCCTGTTGTTTTGTATCAACTGCTCCGCTTTCTCAATATACTGCCTGTCATGTACCAGCAGAGCATTTCCCACACTTTCTTCGTTCGCATCCACAGCAACCGGCCCCAAGCCGCAAGCTGGCAGATTTTTCTTGAAATCGTTCAAATGCAGGGGATCCTCTACAATCCCCTGAAAGGAACTGCACACTGGTTCGATGCCCGCATCCTCCTCTGCCTGCCATAGCCACGCAACAGGTACAATAACCTCCCCTGAAACCATATCATCAGGTATAGTGCCAACAATTTTCAAGGATTTCTGTCCCAGGTTTTCATAATATAGGGAAAAGCCATCGCTATTGTACCGGGGCGAATAAATATAAGGGCGATACATATCTCCCACGGAAAGATTTTGCCTGGCAGCATAGTCATCCTGTAAAAAACAAACAGCTTGGCCTTCTTCCCAAAAAGGTACTTCCACATTTTCATAAAACGCGTTTGCGTCAGGGTTTTCCAGCACTGTCAGATTGTTTACCGCCAACAGGCTGTCTCCCAACATGCCGTTTTCTGGAATAAATCCATCTGGAGCCATGGATATGCGCGCCCCGGCTGTATACTGCGCATCGCGGATACCTAAGGCCATAATGCCCTGGAAAGTTTTTTGCCTGATCTCCAGGCGCTGTGTATTTCTGCCATTCCGGCTTGCAATCTGTACCGTTACAGGCACAGCCTGCCCCAAGTGGATTAAAGCATTCTCCCCAGACTGCATATTGCCCAAATAACCGATAAAACAGCACAACAGAGCAGCAGCTATAGATATCGTCAAAATAGTCCTTTTGGGGAACCGGAAAAGAATTCGCTTGATTTCTGTCGCTAAGATCATGACAGCTACCATCTCCTCCAGCGGATTATCGAGACTACCTACAAAACCCTTCCTCCCTGCACTCCAACTTGGCAGTTCCAGTTTTAAATGTATTTAAAATTAAAAAAACTGTTTTGCTTATAGACAATTCTGTTTGATGGGTTTCATAGCCAAGAGGTATATTTAGATTCCAGATACAAAAATAGAATTTCAGTATTGCTTTATAAAGTATAACATATTTGGATTTATCTGTCAACACAAATTTAAAATGATTTTTCAAATAAAAATATAATCAAAACAGGTATTTTGAGAGAAGCCCTTAAAGCCTTCTTGCTTGTGGCCAGACGTAGGTCAAAATCCGTAAAGCCTCTATAAAAACTCTGTCAATTTTTTCCAGGATCTCTTGGCATCAAAATAAAAGCCACAAAAAGTGCGGACTTTTTGCGGACTTTTTGCGGACTTTTTTATGTTATAATTAAGTACAGTGAAAAGTGCAGGCAGAGGGAACCCAATGGAGAAGAACCTGTTTTTACAGTTTTTTGCCAAAAGGCCCAGATTTTTCAAAATAGGGGAATTTTAGGGGAACTTTAGGGGACTTTTTCCTGTTATACTTAGTACAGTGAAAGGTGCAGGCAGGGCCGCGGCAGAAAAAGCCGCGGCCCTTTTCCATGACTACAACCTATCCCAAACGAGAAATTCAGGGGGATTTTGTTCGGGAAAGATAAAAATCCATCACAGCGTGAAAGCTAAAGGGAAGCTATGCCATGTACAAAAGGGTGTTTTTTCATGGATTTCCGTGTGGATTCCGCGTCTCACGGTGATAAAAACGACAACACAAAGAGCATTTTTTAACGGCAAAGCAGGAGAAAAAGCTGATGGAAAAGCACTTACCGGACAGTATTTCTCCAGAAAAAGCAGAAGCCTTTGCTACTTATTTGAACCAAAAAGGGCCGTCTCTGGAGGGGCCTTTGGGGGAATTTCTGGAAAAACTCTATGAAAAACCGTGCCCGGACAAGTGAAGAAGTACCTTGCGGCAAAACAGAAGCCTACGGGAAATCCGGTTTTGGACAGGTCGGATTTGCCTGTTTGGCAGGAGGAAAACGGGGAGGTTTGGGGGCGAGAACCGCCGCAGGCGTCAAAGCGTCCGGAACTGTGGTTCTGGACGAGCAAGCATCGCATTTTTTCTCGAAAAGCGCCACAAAAAGTGCCACGGGGCACTTTTCCGCTTTTCTCGAACATGCTGCTTGTTAGGGGTAAGCACCATCGACACTCGCTCACCCCTAACACCCCGACTGCTGCCGCGTATGAGTATAGAAAAATTTGTTTGAAAGCCAGTCTGAAAAATTATGAATGAAGGAAAGACACCGGGCACAAAAGGCTGAGGCTTCATCTCTTTTTGTGCGAATCCTGTATTGCGTAGCGATTGGCGTGTGTAAGGAAAAGAAGACGGTAAATTTTTGTCAACCCCAAAAGTGCAGACTTTTTGCAGACTTTTTTGTGATATAATGAGTAGAGTGAAAGGTGTGAGAAAGACTGCGGTGTGAAAACTGCGGTCTTTTCCGTGTCTGAATTTTTTTAAAGCGAGAAGCGTTTGTAAATTTTGCCTAAAAAAGCGCAAAATATACACTCTTCTTTTTCTTAAAGAGGGGAATTTTAGGGGACTTTTTCCTGTTATACTTAGTACAGTGAAAGGTGTGGGAAGGGCCGCGGCATATCATTTCCGCGCCTTTTCTTTTTACGTAAAAAAAGCGGTGTGTTAGCCTCATGCAGGGCTGAACGCCGCTTTTTTTATGCCCGGAATAAGCTGTTATGATAAAGTGAATCAAATTATTTTTAAAGCAGACACACGCTGTCTGCTTTAACTTTTATCCTGTTCATGCAGACCGAGGGAAGGAGGTGAGCACATGAGCGCTGCGGAGCGCCGGAAAGCCGTATTGGCGGCCCTTTGCGCCAGGCGGCACGATACATACGAAAACCTGGCACAGGAATTTAGCGTGTCCACGCGGACTATCCAGCGGGATGTGGAGGAACTCATGTGCTCTTATCCTCTGAAGACTGTCCGGGGCCGGTATGGCGGCGGTGTGGAGGTGGAGGAGGGCTTCTATCTGACCCGGAAAACGCTTACCCTCAAAGAGACAGAGTTGCTGCGGAGGCTGTGTGCACAGCTTGAAAAGGAGGATAGAAAAACAATAGACGGCATTCTTTCCCGGTTTGCACCCTGGTGAGTTCAAGACAGTCAAAAGAAAGGAAACGTGATTTTATGAAAGACAGAATTTTTGCAGAGTACCCGGATGTGGTTTCCGCTAAGGAGTTACAGACTATGCTTCACATTGGCAGAAATACGGCCTACAGCCTGCTGAAAAGCGGGGCAGTTTCCAACATCCGCATTGGGAAGAAATACATCATCCCAAAGGCCAGTGTAGAGGAATTTCTCCGCTTGCGTACGGCTTCCAAATCTGGTACAATGGAGCCATCAGATGAAGCCGCTGAAAGCCCGGAAAGGAGTAAATAAATGGCAATCACGGGCTTTGTAACAACGAAAAACGGCAAATATTATGCCGTATTGAATCTCTACGACGAGAAAGGGAAGCGCAGGCCAAAGTGGTTCTCCACCGACCTTCCTTTGAGGGGAAATAAGCGCAATGCTGAGAAGATTCTGCACACTTTGATAGATGAGTGGGAAGAAAAGAATGTGCCCTACTGCCAACTGACCTTTGCGGGCTATTTGGAGCGTTGGGTCAAGCAGGCAGGGACGAACATCAAGCCCAATACCTACCGAACCTATCGGGCCATGGTAGTAAACCACATCGTGCCGTATTTCAAACAGCACCCGGTATTGCTGCAAAAGCTAAAACCCACTGATTTGGACGCTTACTATCAGTCCAAACAGCAGCCAGGGAGCAAGCAGAACGGCAAGGGTACGCTGTCGGCCATGTCCATCCGGCACCACCATCAGGTGATTTCCAAGGCCCTGAGCGATGCCGTACACGATGGCCTGATCCAGTTTAACCCGGCCAGCGCGGCGAGGAAACCCAAGACGGAGCGTTATAACGCCAGTTTCTTAAACCCGTCTGAGATAGACATGATGCTGGCGCTGTTCATCGGGAATGTAGTGGAGCTGCCGGTCAATCTGTGCGCTGTCTATGGCTTCCGACGCAGCGAGGTGCTGGGCCTGAAGTGGGAGCATATCGACTTTGAGAACCGCACCATAACAGTCACGGAGACGCTACAGCAGGGCGTGGACGGCGATTATGTGGACACGCCCAAGACCAACAGCAGCTATCGTACCTTACCCATGACAGACAGCGTGTACAAGCTCTTAAAGGGGCAGAAACACCGCCAGGAGCGCCTGCAAGGGGCCTTGGGCGCGGGGTACATACAGAATGATTATGTGTGCACTTGGCCCGATGGAAACGTGATCTCGCCAAATTACCTAACCCGGACTTTCCACAACGTCATCGCCAAAAGCAGCCTGCCGAATATCCGCCTGCATGACCTCCGTCACCCGTATGTCAAGCACAAGACAAAAAGTTTTTTAAGAAATTCCAGAGTTTTTAAGGCCGATTTTTGCGCCCCATCACATTCCCTCTGTACAGAAGTCTTTCATTTTCCAGACAATATCAACCTGATTTCCGGGGTGAATATCCACACGTTCAATCAGTGCGTCAGCCATGGCGGTATTTAATCCGCTGGCGGCTGAAATTTCCTGCGCCAGTTCCAGTCTGGCGTTTTTTGTTTTTACGTCCATTTTCGCTTGGGCGATTTCAGCGGAGAGTGCGCCCTGGACTTGCCGCAGCCGTTCCAGTTCCGCATCCACATCGGCTTTCTGTGCCTTGTAGTCCTCCAGGGTAATCTCTTTTAGTAAAACCTGCTCATATAGCACCCGTTTCCGGTCAAGACAGCTTTCTACGCGCTGGCTGTATTCCGTATGCGTTGCAATCTTAGTATCCAGCAGGCTGGCATTTGAAAGGTTCTCCACGTTCAAAATCACCTGCGCCTGCCTGGAAATAATCTCATAGAGGATTGCTTCCAAGTCCTTTTCAGCAATCCGCAGGCCGTGGCAGGCAGCAGACTGATCCACCTCTGTATGCTTGCAGACAAAGAAATGGCTTTTACTTGGATTGCGCGGCATTGCGTGTCCGCAGCAGCCGCAAAAGACCTTGCCGCGCAGGGGGTACAGATGGACGTTTTTCTTTATGCAGCGTTTTTTCGGCTTTAATTCCTGCACCCGCTGGAACAGCTCTTTGCTGATAATAGCCGGATGGTGGTCGGGAATCCTGAACCATTCGCTTTCATCACGGTTCCGTACCCGGCTGCTCCCCACCTCGACCACCTGTTTCCTGCCCATGACATAAGTGCCAATGTAGCGTTCATCCAGCAAGATGTTCCGAATGGTCGATCTCTGCCAAATCTGATGGGTTCTGGAAACATCGTGAATCGTTCTTCCCTTGGATGCTTTGTATTCGCCTGGTGTGGGGATTTTGCGCTCGTACAGTTCCTGAATGATTTCGCTGGAAGTACAGCCGCGCCCTGCCAGTTCAAAGATAAGCCGGACATTGGGGGCTGTTTCCTCATCCGGCTCCATGCGCCCGTCCGCGCCTTTCTGGTAGCCGTAGGGACATAATACGCTCTGGTATTCTCCCCGCCGGAATTTCACATACTTGGCGGTTTTGTACTTGATGGAGAGGTCACGGCTGTAAAATTCGCTGATCAGGTACTGAAACGCCACATTGATACCGCCCGTGTCGCCATGTAGCATATCGCTGTCAAAGCCGTCATTCAGGGAAATAAACCGTACCCCATACAGCGGAAAGACGCGCTCCATAAAATATCCGACCTCAATGCTGTTGCGCCCAAAACGGGTAAAGTCCTTGACGATGATGCAGTTGACCGCGCCCTCGCGTACCTTGTCCAGAAGTTCCTGCACGGCGGGCCGTTCAAAGTTCGTCCCGCTGTAACCGTTGTCTACAAATTCCAATACCTCCGCATGGGCGGCATCCTCCATCGCATCGGCGTACTGGTGAAGCGCCCGCTTCTGGTTCTCAATGCTGAAACTCCCCACCTTGCTGTCCTCGGAGGAAAGCCGGATATAAAGGCCAATCACATAGGGTTTATACATCTTCCAGCACCTCCATCAGCCGCTCAAAGCCGCTCTCAAATTTGAATTTCACATGAATGTCCTCTGCGCTGTTGACGGTAACGCAGTCAATCAACTGGTTTACCAGCAGGGCGGATAAGGCGGTATCTTCGCTGACTGCCGCCAGCCGTTTGGCTATATCCGTATAGCGTTCCATTTGATTTTCCAGCGCTTTCTGCTTACTTTGAAGCTGCTGCACACGCAGGACTGCCGTTTCGATTTTCTGTGTATAGCCTGCTTTCATTTCGTGATACTCTGTGCCGGTCAGGATGCCGGTAACGAAGTTCTCATACAGGCTGGTTAAGAATACCCGGTTGCGTTCCGTTTCCTGCTGTAACTTAGAGATTTCGGCGGTCATTTCCGCCTTTTTCGCAGTGATTTTGTAATCCTGCTGTTTCAGCTTTGTGTGAGTTCCCACCACAACCTCGGCGTGTTTGCGGATAATGGCTAAAAGCGCGTCAAACAGCCTCTTTTCCGGCAGATGGGTAACACCACCCGGACAATACTGAACGCCCATCCGGTCATTGGCAATACAGCGGTAGGAGTATATCCCCCGTGACCTCTGTCGGTGTAGGTTCTTCCCGCAGCAGCCACAGAAAATACGTCCCCGGAGAATGTTCTCCGTGTAGGGGATTTTTTCCGTCCCCTGCTTTGCCGCCGCACGTTCCCGGACAGCCTGCACCCTTTCGTACAGTTCGCGGGCAATCAGCGGTTCATGGGTTCCCCGCACGACAATCCATTCAGAGCGGTCAGTGGGAACCTGCTTGTGGCCGACCGTTTTCGATTTCCCCTGCACCATATCGCCCATGTAGACTTCATCCGCTAAAATTTTGGAAACTGTCCATGTCTGCCATTTTCCGCTGCCCATGAGCCGCTTATTGGTAATCAGGCCGGTTTGAGCCAGATAGTGACCGGGCGTAGGATAGCCGCTTTGATTGAGCCGTTTTACCACCTCATTGAGCGATATGCCGTCAACCGTCCACTGGAAAATCTGCCGGACGATGGGGGCGGTATCTTCATTGACAAGCAGCTTGTGGCAGTTATCCGGCGCTTTTTTATAGCCAAAGGGCGGACGCGCCCCCACAAACTCCCCGTCCTGCATCGCCTGCCGCTGCTGGGCTTTTACCTTTTTGCTGATGTCGGCGGCATAAGCTTCATTTATCATATTTTTCAAGGGCACAATCAGATGGCTGCCGCTGTTTTCCTTGTTTTCGCTGTCAAACTGGTCGTTGACTGCAATAAACCGAACCTGATGCAGCGGGAAATACTTTTCGATATAGTAGCCGCTGTCAATCGCGTTCCGCCCCAGCCGGGAAAGGTCTTTGACGACCACGCAGTTGATTCTGCCGTGCTCCACATCGTCCAGCATCCGCTGAAAGGCTTCGCGCTCAAAGGTGCGCCCCGTTGTGCCGTTGTCGGTGTAAACCGCCACGATTTCAAGATCCGGGCACAGGGCAAGATAGGCTTCCATGATCTGCTGCTGGGTTTCCAGCGAATCGCCGCGCCTGCCGTTAAATTCCACGGACAAACGGATATAGAGGGCCGCTTTCCAGACTTTCATGGTCATGACTTCCTCCTGGGTGAAGTAGAGGAACACGCGCCCGTTATCGTCCAGCCAGCCATTGCGGGCAGACAGCCCCATGCGGTCAAGCAGCAGGCCATACAGCACCTTTGCTTCCAGCGACACGCCTTTGTAGCGGCGGTCGGTCAATAGGATTTTGGGGATACGGTAGAAGCTGTACTGGTCGGCTTCATTCCCGTAGTAGTAATTCAGATTCAAAGTTTCCGGCATTTTGAAAGCCTCCTGTCTAAATGAAAAAAGCCCTGGCGATCTACGTCACCAGGGCAGAGTTATCTATAAACAAAAAAGCCGCACAGTAGCTGAACATCCGTCAGTTACTGTGCGGCTGATATGAATTAAAATCGGTATTACCGGGTTGCTGCCCGTTTGTCCTTTATGTGAAATGGTTCCTTATCACCTCCCAGTCTGCCCCCACCAAAGGGCG
>NZ_QWEO01000060.1 GCF_009936035.1 Neglectibacter sp. X58
CAATCCACAGCATCCTAAACAGTGTAGCATACCCCTGGAGAGGGGGCTATAAATACTACTCTTTTATAATACGAGGGATCTGTATGAAAAGAACTGCGATGATATTTCGTGTTGTGCGTTTATTGCTGGGAGCACTGCTATGCGGAAGTTTGACTGCCTGCCAGAGCGAGCAGGATAAGCTTTATGATGAACTGGTAAACAGCGCTAAACAGAATAGCCAGCCGGAAAGTGTGCTTAGCTCTCAGACGGAGAGCAGCGCGATTTCCCAAGCTGGAGAAGGCAAGCAGCTTAGCGGGGAGCTATGGATATCCCTGCCGGCAAAAGAAAACGCCATAGAAAGCTGGGCCAGCAAATTCAGGGAACGGCACCCTGACGTAAAAATTTCATTTGAATATGTAGTGCCAAACCCCTCTGAGGGATACCCCGGCGATTATATGGAACAGTACACCAGCAAAACCGTGACAGCCCTTGCTGGCGGCGAAGCTCCCGATATTGTGAACCTGGCCTTTGTTTCCTTTTATAAATACGCGAAAACGGGTCTTTTTGAAGACCTGTATGAGCTGATGGAAAAGGATGCGGGTTTTAACAAGGAGGATTATTATACAAACATTTTTGAGGTCATGGAAGATACTGAGGGGCACCTATACGCTATGGTCCCTTTTTTCCGCTTTCACTTCTTCATCTTGAATGATTATATGTTGTATGAAATGAAGACGGACGTTGACGAAGAGTTTGGCGGCAGCGTCGGCTACCAGGACCTGATTGACCTGTTCTGGAGGGGCAGGGCATCCGGCGCCATAAGCGAGGACGCCTATTTCGCGCCGAATTTCAGCAAGTTCTTTTTCGAGGGGCTTGTCATACCGCAATTCCTTAACGAGAAGACCGGCGAAGCCAGGTTTGATACACCGGAATTTATCGAATATCTGGAACAGACTGACGCGCTCCCCTTTGAAAACACCCTGACGCAAGGGTCTACCTACACATATAACTGGCCCATGTTTTCACCTACAGATTATTTCTGCCAGCTTATGACCGTTTCCCTGCAACTTTTGGGCCAGGTAGACGGCGGCCAAATGGCGGGCTGCTCCGAGCCGGTTTTCTATAAGGGGGTAAATGGGGACGCCCCTTTCACAACAGCGACCATGCTGGCCATACCGAAGGGGCCAAACGCGGAATTGGCGTGGGAATTCCTTAAATTCATGATAGAGGAAAAAGAGTTCCCAGAAGAAATCGACATGTACAACAGCAGTGATTTGCAGGATTATCTTATGCCGTATGGCCACGCAATGCCGGTAAATAAGAATAATTGCAAAAAACTGATTACCTCGATTTATGGATCCGATTCGTTAGCCGAAAAATTCTGCACATACAATGAAACCCTGAATGCAAGGGCCAGCTCCAGCTCGGAAATAATGGAAAACCTGAAGGATATTTTTATCAGCTACTATGACAACCACCTGATAAGCGCCGAAGAGTGCGCAAAACAGCTTCAAGAGCGGGCGTGGATCTACCTCAATGAGTGAAGCCTTGCCTAACTATAGATAAGGAGATGAAACTGTGTCGTATATCGTTTTCGATACTCCCGGTTCACATTCCTTTGTATATGACCGGGAAACAAACCGGGTAATCCTTATTCCGCATGCGGATGCAGAGAATTTGCATCAGGCCCTGCAAACAGGGGAAGCAAATCCCACCCTGCAGAAATATCAACAGAAAGGGATATGTTGTCCCAGCATTTTGAAGGACATAGAACACCCGACTGTTCCCATGATGGAAGAGATTGCCAGCAGCCAGTTAGAAGACCTTTTGCTGCAGGTTACACAGAACTGCAATCTGCGCTGTGAGTATTGTACATATTCCGGTAAGTATTATAACCGTACCCATTCCACAAATCACATGAGTTTTGAGGTCGCCAGTCAGTCTGTAGATTTCTTTATGGAACGGGCCAAGGATAAAAACTCTGTTGTCATTGGCTTCTACGGAGGAGAACCCCTGTTGGAGTTTGAGCTTATAAAGAGGGTTGTAAGCTATGTAGAGGAAAACTATGGGGAGAAAAAGGTTTCTTACGGGATGACCACGAATGGGACTCTTCTAACAGAAGATGTTGTGACCTTTTTGATAGAAAAACACTTCAATATCATCATCAGCCTTGACGGCCCAAAAGATCAGCACGACAAATACCGGCGCTTTGTTTCTGGAAAGGGTTCCTTTGACGTGGTGATGGAAAACATGCAACGCATCCGGACCCTGCACCCGGTGTTTTATCAAAATCTCCGCACAAATACGGTTGTTACACCAGATAAAGATTTGGAAGCATTAGAAGTTTTTTGAATAAGGACGAACAACTGGAAGGGATAACCCCCGGCATTTCAATGCTTAATGACAGTGGGAACAAAGAAGAGTTTGCCTTTGGCCCGGAAAACCGTGTGGTTAACGAAAGGGAACGGGCAAAGCTGATGCTTTACTTATTAGACCAGATTGAAGAGGCGCAGGTTGCCAAGACGCATAGGCGCTATTTGGATGACTTGATTTTCCTATGCAAAACGAACCAGTCGATTGGAAAAATGACAGAAACAGCCCATCATGCAGGCCCGTGTACGGTAGGCGTCCGGAAAACATTTGTGGATGTGCAGGGCAATATTTATCCCTGCGAGAAGGTTGGTGAAGTTCCGGCTATGCGGCTTGGTAATGTTTTTGAAGGGTTTGATTTGGAGCGGGTCAAGCGGCTGACCAATATAGGGGCTTTGTCTGAGCCAGAGTGTAAGGAGTGTTGGGCGCTACATCATTGTACCATCTGTTTATGCCGTTGTATAGATAAAGATGTTATGTCCCGCGAGGCTAAGTTGCGCCACTGTGCAGAGAGCAAAGCTGAAGCCCTTACAAAAATGCGAGACCTTTGCTTTTTGCAGATGGAAGGTATGGATTTTGAAAAATTAAGAAGCCTGCAGATGGCTAAATGATGGAGGATAGGTATGAAGCTGCTTGTTTACCCCATGAACAAATCCTTGGCACCTTTGGGACGATATGTAGACATGCTGGATGGCTATGACCAGGTGATACCGGTAGCCCCCAGGAGTTTCGGCTATGGAACCAGTGATATGGCTACTGTAGATGGCGGAATGGAAAGCGGGGTGAATATCACACATGACTTGAAATCTGCTTTAGAGGTATGTGACGCGGCCTTTTTGGACTATTACCCTACTGCCAACCTGGACGGAAAACAATATATGGATGTGCTCCAAAGTTTGGTAAATGCCGGAAAGCGGGTGTGGATTTCGGACGACTTGCAGGATTTTCTGGTACGCCATGGCTACGAGGAAATAGGAGGGCTGCCCGTAAAAATCCTTGAATATAACAAAAGCAATATTGTTTTAAACGAAGAAAAACGACTGTTAGAGTTACCTGTACCCTGTATTTTTGTGTTCGGTTCTGGCGATCTTACAAACAAATTTGATATACAACTGGGCTTGCGCAGGGCTTTTCAAAAAGCTGGATATGTAGTCACGCAGCTTGGAACCAAAAAGTACAGCCCTCTTTTTGGGTTCGATCCTTTGCCCAAGTTCATCTTGGAACCAGGGGGTTCCCAGAAAAAGGTGTTGGATTTCAACCACTATGTCTATGAAAAAGCCAAATCTGAAAATGCAGATGTAGTCATTATCGGCATCCCCGGGGGTATTATGCCCAATAACCCTTATCAATTTACAGAGTTTGGGGAACCAGCTTTTCTTATTGGCAATGCGTTAAAATCGGATGTTTCCATCCTAAGCCTGTATTGTGCCCCTTATCCCCAAGAAACCTTGCAATATCTTCTTAACATATGCAAGTATCGTTTCAGCTCGCCTACCCATTATATAAGCCTGGCTTGCCAAGATATGATGGTTTCTCCCGAGACTTTGGAATTTCAAACGCTATCTATCCCGGTGAAGCGTATAAAAGAGGATATTCTCCCCCAAGTCACTTGTCCGGGAGCAAAAGTGTATGCCGCAATGGATACAGAAGGTATGAACTATGTGGCAGAACAGATACTAGCTGAACTAAGTGAAAACATCTAAGGAGGGAAAAGGGTGACAAAGGAAATGGTGCGGGAAAGTATACGGCAGCATCTAGCAGCCTGTAAACCTAGTCCCATAGAAGATGAAGAAGCTTCCATCTTTGGTGAACAGCAGCAGTTTGAGGCGCGGGATTTGGCGTACCTCTGCCTGCAAATGAAAACGCAGTATGGATGTGATTTGAATCCAGTCGTCCAACAGATCAGAACATGCTCTGTGAGTGAGCTGACAAATGCGTTTTGGTCGGCGTTGCGTGAACAGCCAACATGATATATTGCAAGAGGAAACCCGTAAGTATAGCAGTAATAGACAACTGGATATCTTCTACAAGCTTGCGGGAGAAAACTCGTCATGATATCCAAGTAATACAGATACAGGTCGGGAAATGCATGCCCCAAACAGATACAAGCTATAGCAATTCACATGGCACTATCTGTGCATCAATCCTGGCGGAAGCCTTGCCGGAGCATATCCATCTGACCGGCTACTCCTGCCCAGGCGATGATGGACGGCCTTCCCTTGATGGAGTTTGCACAGCGCTTGAAACCTGCCTGGAAAAGCGGCCTGCTTATATCAGTATGAGCATCGGAAGTGAAAACTGGCTGGAAACGTCAAAACTGGCGGAATTGACAAAAAAGCTGGCGGAGGCGGGCACCCATATCTTTGCCGCCTGCGCCAACAAAGGGTATATTGCTTTTCCCGCAGCTTACCCATGGGTGACTGGCGTGAGCTATGAACCCAGTATTTCCGGGCTTTATCGGGAAGAAAACTCGCCAATAGGGTGCAACATTGTTGTAGGCGATTTTTCGTCCTCTGTTCTTGACAAAATGTCTGTAGAAAACCCTTTCTTTGAGTGCCGCACCAACAGCATGGCTGCCCCTTATGCTCTGGGGAGAACTGTCGTAGGGGGGATTAGTTTATCCGATCTCCCTATGTGGGCAGGGACCCCAAATACTGACATACCAGAGGAACTGCCCATGCCCGTTGTGGCCGTGACTGGCCCCATAGAGAGTATGAAGGAACTGCTGGCGTTGTTCCAACGGGAAAGCTATCAGGCTGCGCTGCTCACAGACCAGGCGGAAACAGATTGGGTGGATATGGTTTTACATGTTGAGGCCGAGGGCTTTGCAGCGTGGGTGAGGCCACTAGATAAGGCAGGAATTTTGCTGTTGGATGCGGATCGTACCCTGAGACAACTAAACCATTTCTGCGATTACACAGTCGATTTAAGGCAATTGGATGCACAGAAAGCTTTTGGAGGAATTTTAAGGTTTTTCGCACCAACTGAGACGAAAGAATAAGGGAGGGAACATATTCAAACACAGACTACTGATCGAGTGCTTGAGGCTTGTAGTGATTTCGTTGGTTTCTATTCCACCAGATTTGGCAATGAGTTATTACTCACCGGTGGCTGGTGCGTACGGAGCTAATAACTTGTAGCAGAGATGCCAAATAAAGTTGTTAAATCCAAACAAATATTGAGGCTTTGCTAATATACAGTTCTTATCAATTTTTCTGGAAAACCCTAATAATCTGAAAATGGATTCCGTTAAAACGCTAATGATTTGGAATAGATTTTCACTATAGTATTCTTTTTGCATTTATAATTAAGGTTAACATACTTATTTGAAATTAGTTGTTCTTTATTTACCTATTGATGCTTCGCAAAGAAAGGAAGATTCTAGATATGAAAAAAGATGTGGATTTTTATATTTCAAATGAAAAAAGACTACTTCCAATAAAAGGAGATAATAAGGATGCAATTAGCTATTTGTGCGTTTTCCCAGATTTTTATGAATATGGCCTTCCCAATATAGGTCTGCAAACGATTTACAGAGAATGCCACTACCATAAAAATGTAATTCCTGATCGCTATTATCTTCCCCAGGAACACTGGGAAAGAAAAGACCTTTCCTGGGAACGAAAAAACCTGCAAAAGATAATGATATTATTGGGTTTACTATATCCTATGAAGGCTCGTATCTGAATGCTCTAAAGTGTATGGATTATTTTTGCATACCAAAGAAAAGAGTTGACAGAGGGCAAGGGTTTCCCATCTTAATAGCTGGTGGTGTTCCTATAATGTACAATCCGTTACCGCTAGTAGATTTTTTCGATGTTTTTGTGCTTGGTGAAGGCGAAGATTGTATACACGAAATACTGGATGTATATTTGAACCTCAAGGGTTTACCTAAGAAAGTTATTTTGGAAGGCCTTTCAAGAGTGCGAGGAGTCTTTGTTCCTTCGATACATAATACGTCAACGGATCAGATTAGTCAAACGTCTCCTGTAAACATATCTAATCGACCTGCATACAGCATATTCCTTTCCAAGTATACAGTTTATGAAGAGGAAACTTTTACTATAGAAGTTAGGAGAGGGTGTAACCAGAAGTGTAGATTTTGTTATATGGGAACCAGGCTTAGACCCGCTCGAACGGTTTCTTATGAGGCTTTCAAAGAGGTTGTTCAAACTGGATTATCTTATTGTAATATCATAAAATGTTTTTATGAAGGGCTACCCACTGAGACAGTCGAACAGTATTTGTCATATATTCAGAATTCTGGCGGAAGGTTGCGCATAGGTTCGCAACGTCTTGAAATGTTGTCAGAAAAAATAATTGAGATGATGGCGGCTGCAGGGCAAAGGAAATTGGTGATAGCCCCTGAATCTAGTGAGCGTCTAAGGAAGGTGATAGGGAAAGAAAGAATTACGAATTCAGAAATTATTAAGTATATGGACATAGCTTCAGAGAAGGGAATAAAGGATGTAGGGTTGTATTTTATCATAGGGCTTCCAGGCGAGACAAAAGAAGATCTTGATGAAATTGCGAGTATTATCAATCTTGTGAGACGGCATATGGACGCCTTGGGAAACGAAAGTGGTTTTTTAGAAGTAGGGATAAATCCTCTTTTCCCTAAGCCATTTACTGCCTTTCAATATGTAGGAGCAACGACTCCTGAAATTGCAAGCGAAAAGCTTATGCACATATTAAAAAACATCCAAAAGAACTATCCTGTTCACATATCCAATGATGTGGTTGATGAAAAAGTAGAAAAGAGAGAGATGAAGGAGTCAGATAAATCTGTGATTAAAATTGAGACAACAATAGGCTCCGCCATAACTTTTTCACAACCCATTCTTTCGCGCGGAGACCAAAGATTGGGAGAGGTTTTGATTGATATGTATAAAAAAGAAGACACAGAAGAGAACTGGAGAAAAGCACTTCTGGAAAATGATATACTTTTTTCGGATTTTTTTCGGCCATTCCTTCCATCCGAACGGCTTCTGTGGGATTTTCAAAAGTGTTTTGTATCAAAAGAACATTTAGCGAGTGAATATAATCTGGCTTTAAAATTCCTGCCAACTACAACTTGTGATGCAAACTGTTCCAGATGTAAGTCAAGATGTTTAACAAATGGTGTTTCCATATAAAACATGTAATAAAACCTCAGAACCTTTGATAAAACACGCACAAGTAAACGAGATATCCACGTCTTTATCAAGGGAGGCAAGGTTGACACAAACGCCAAGTAAAAATTTAATTTGTGGCAAAGAAAGGGCGTAAGGAGCAAGCCCTTAAAAAGGGTCAAAAATTATAAGAGAGAAGGGCTAGCCGATAGAAGGAGCTGTCACCAGATAGCCTTGGCGCTGCAGGATAAAAATAGCCTGTCCGACTGAAACTTCACGGTGTTTGGGTGGACAGTCCGCCTTGCGATAGATATCCGGATTATATGGTTCGTTCTTCTTAAGTATGTTGTAAACAGCCGTGAGGAGCATTCTGGCAATGGCAATAATAGCTTTCTTGTGTCCCCGGCGGTTCTTGAGAGCCAGATAACGGTTCCGCACTTCGGGGAACTGTTTGGCACGGACAGCGCCAAGGGTACACTGGACGAGTAAAGGCTTGATGTAAGCGCCAGCCCTGCTGATTCTGGTGGTTTTCTTCTTCCTGTCGCTTTGGTCGTTCTGCGGCGTAAGGCCCGCCAGGAGCACAGATGCTTCGAGGTAGGAAACACGGACATATCCACATCGACTTCCGAAATGAGGGCAATAGCGGAAAAAGACTGGATACCCGGTGCCGTGGCAACGAGGTTGAGTTGGGGGAGGTGTTTTTCAGCAGTAGTCAGGATCAGCGATTCCGAGTTGGCCTTGCAAAGTTCAAGGCTACTCATGTGGGAACGGATAATGCAGAGTTTTTCAGCTTGCTGGGGGCATATTTCTCCGCCCACAGCGGCAGGCACTTCTTCATCTGTAGCTTTCATTCCTTTCGTTTTGAATTGGGAAACATCCGTAATTTTTTCGGAAGGATTTTCTAACAGGCGGGTCGTAATGGCGGTTGTAGCCTTGCCAAACACATCAGAGAAAACGTCGTCCAACTTGATGTTGGAAACAGTCAGGCAGTTTTGAGCACGATTCATTTCACCAGTGGTAAAGTTCGTGAGCTTGTAACGGTAACTTATCAAGTCCCGAAGCTGGCGAATATCCGAAGGAGAGATAAAGCACCAGATCGTGCTTAAAGATGTCGGCGATCCATTTGGCGTCTTTCTTGTCCGTTTTCTTACCACGTGTCGCTTTTACGTATTTGGGATGGGCAAGGACAATTTTGCAGGTAGGTTCCAGTATATTGTAGACAGGTATCCCCGTATTTGCCTGTGGATTCCATACAAACGTCATGGCAGTTGTTTTTCGAAAGCCACATGGCACACCGCTGCAGATCACCTGTAAAGGTAGAAAAGCGTTTAATGCGGTAAATTGTGACACCCTGCGTATTTGTCGAGGCAATGCAGGCCACGAGAAACGACTTGTGCACATTCATTTCACAGCAGATGGGATAAACAATTTTTAACATTACACATCCCCTCTAAATTATTATAGTCAAGGGCTCAGGAATTGACTGGATGCTCACTGAAAGATTGAAGTAGTCTGTCTCTCCAAAGATAAGGTTTCGGGGTCTTTGCCGCCATTTATTGGTGCTTGAAAGAGCGTCTGGCACACATATGAATGAGTTTTAATAGGAACACTGTAATATCAAGGCTTTTCGGAGCCAGCAACCACAAAAAAATATTATTTGAGCTATCACATTACGCAGAAAGCCGTCCGGCATGAAAAAACGGGCGGCTTTTTTGCGTGGATAGCCGGGAGGGAGGCGAAAAATAGTAACAAACTTTTAGCGCAAGATTTGTGCAATATTCACGAAATCAAAAAAAGGAGGTAACGAATGGCAGACGAAAAATTAAACGTGAGCCCGGAGGAAAATCCCCAGCCCAGCTTGTTCGATACTGGCCCGGCGGATGCTCCTGCCCCGGAAACACCCACCCCGGAGCCCCCGGCCCCGGAGAACGCCCCCGAGCAGGCCGCCGGGGATGCGCCCGCCCAGGATGCCCCGGCTGGGGCTCCCGGCGCGGTGAACGTCTCCGCTGACCAGATTGAAAAGCTGATGGCGGAGCGGCGGGCGGCGGAACGTGCGGAGGTGGAAAAGAACGAGCCGCCCGAACCGGAACAGCCGCCCACCTCGGCCCCGGAGGAAAAGGCCGTCGGGGAAAAGGGGCCCGCCAAAAAGGACAAGGCCGCCAAAGAAAAAACGCCCGAGCCGGATAAGTCCAAGGGCAGGCGGGGCCGCAAGCCAAAGGAAGAAAAAGCGGGGCCCGGTGAACCGGGAGGGACGCGGGCCCGCCGTGGCCGCCCGGCCAAGGCTGATAAGGCGGCCCCGGACAGGCCCCCGTCCCAACCTCGAGACAAAATGTCCCAAGGCAAGGGCGGAAAGGCCGCCACGGTAAAGGGCAAGGAAGAGGCCCCCGCCGCTCCTGCGCCGGAAGCGCCGCCCCAGCCCCGTGACGCGACCCGCGCCGAAAAGGAATAAGAAAATCGCATCCCAGCGCGACCAGAGCCCCAACTATGGGAAGTTTGTCCGCTCCGGCAGCGGCTCGGAGGACGGGCGGCGGTTCCCGGGGAACCTGCTTTCATTCCAGACCGTGGCCCATACCGTCCACCCCACGCAGAAGCCCGTGGAGCTGTGTGAGTATCTGATAAAGACCTACACCGCCCCCGGCCAGGTGGTGGCGGACATCTGCGCGGGCTCCGGCACGACTGCGGTGGCCGCCGTCAATACGGGCCGGGAATTTATCTGCTTTGAGACGGCCCCGGCCTTTTACGGCCCGGCCACGGAGCGCATCGAGCAGGCGCGGGCGGCTGTGGCTGCTGGCGGAAAGGGGGTGTGACTATCGGTAAATACAACGTGATATACGCCGACCCGCCCTGGCGGTACGCCCAAAAGGGCCTGCAAGGTGCGGCGGAGCGGCACTATCCCACAATGAGGATTTCATGGATGGGGAGACGGCAAGACAGATAGTCCCATCCTTGCGGGATTCGTCCGCGACAACCAGGTTTGTGGTGAGGGGGTCCAAGCCCCGATCTACGCACTCGACGGAAGCGTAAAAGATTTTAAGTCCACGCAGATATACCGGCCCATCCATATCCCCCTTCCTATTAAAATCGAACGCAAGTTCTTGTTTGCTTTCATTATAGAACAAGCGTTCCCAAAAGTCAAATGGAACTTTATGGAAAGGCTAGCTTATGGATAACACTATGGATAAACTCCGCCTTACAAATGAGCTAAACATAATACAAATTGTAACCACCTGAACCCACCAAACCACCCCAAATCCCCTATCCAGTTAAACGAAAGAATAACACAAGCAGCCTCAAATGAGTTAGACATAACATTTTCCGCCATTGTCCATCTTGTAAAGGAGCGGGCAATATGGTAAAATAAAATTGGAAAGGGGCTGGCAGACATGGATACAAATACGACCCTGGGCCCTGGCCTGGACGCTGCCGGGTTGGGCGCACAGTACGACGCAGCCTGTAAACGGCTCCTGTCCGAGAAGTCCATCCTGGCATGGATCCTGAAAGAGTGCGTGGCTGAATACCATGACGTTCCTGTGGAAGAAATCGAACATAAATATATCGAGGGCACGCCTCAGATAGGCGAGGTGCCTGTCCTGCCGGATGCTCCCCGCATCCAGGGCAGCTCCACAGAGGATGCCTCTATCCAGGAGGGCACTGTTACTTATGACATCCGCTTCCGGGCGGCAGCGCCCAAGCTGGACGGGTACATCGAATTACTTATCAATTTGGAAGCCCAAAATAAGTATAACCCGGGATACCCCTTGCTCAAGCGCGGCTTGTACTATTGCAGCCGCATGATTTCCTCCCAATACGGCGTGGAGTTTGCCCCTCAGCATTTTGAAGGCATAAAAAAGGTCTATTCCATTTGGATATGTATGAACCCGCCTGCCAGCAGGGAGAATACCATCAGCCGCTACCGTATGAAGGAGGAACCGCTGGTCGGCAGCTTCACAGAAAAGGAAGAAAATTATGACCTGCTGACAGTCCTGCTGATCCACCTGGGTGATTCCGGCCGCACAGAAGGGCTTCTGCGGCTCCTGGACGTACTGCTGTCCTCTGAGATAAAGCCCGCTGAAAAGAAGCAGATCATAGAAGAAGAATTTTCGATACCGGCCAGTCAGAGTTTAGAGCAGGAGGTGTCTGCTATGTGCAATCTAAGCGAAGGAGTTTGGGAGAAGGGCATAGAGAAAGGCATAGAGAAAGGTATAGAGAAAGGTATAGAGAAAGGCCGTCAGGAAACCATTCTGGCGACGGCAAAAAATTTAATGAAAACTTTAAAACTGTCTGTTGAGCAGGCCATGGATGCCATGGATGTCCCACAGGCGGAGCGCCCCAAATATGCAGAGCTTCTTAAAGAACAAGCTTAAAAAGGATGTTGCAAAAATCGCTCCCCAGCCGTGTGATATGGCATGGAGGCGATTTTTTATGTTAAAGCCATTTTCAAAATACCTGCGCACACAGGGCAAAGCTGCAAACACAGCCGCCGCCTATTGCCGGGACGTATCCCTTTATCTCAAATGGTGCCAGGCTGCTTTTGGAGAGCAGCCCGCCAGGCTCTACCGGGCTAACGTGCTGGAATACATCTCCTTTATGCGTAACGTAAAGGGCTACGACCCCCGGACGGTGAACCGCCACCTTTCTTCCCTGCGCTGCCTGAATGACTGGCTTGTTAAAACCGGCCAGCAGGCTGAGGCGGCTGTTTTACCCAACGATTTCATGAAAATCCAACTACAATACGCCAGCCCCTGTACGGTCACGAAAAAGGACGTGGAGATGTTCCGCCAGCGCCTGCTGGAGAGCGGCAGCAAGCGGGATTACGCCATTGTCACCCTTTACGCTTATTCAGGCATCCGCCGCAGTGAGTGCGTGAACCTCAAGCTGGATCAGGTAGACTTGACAGCCAAGGAAATTCGGGTCATCGGCAAAGGCAATAAGCAGCGGCTGGTCTATATCAACGACAAAATTGCGTGTGCCATGCGTGAATACCTGAAGGAGCGCAAGTCCGACAGCCCCCACTTTTTCGTCAGCCGCCAGAGCGGGAAGCTGGCCCCCAGCCGCATCAACCAAATTTTCAATAAATATTCGGATATCATTACCCCGAAAACCTTACGGCATTTCTTCTGTTCCCATGCACTGGAGAGCGGCTACTCCATCCATGAGGTGGCCTCTCAGGCGGGGCACAGTGCCATACAAGTCACTTTGTTGTATACCAATCCTTCTGCCCAAGCCATGAAGGACAAGGCCAACAAGCTGTGAGGCGCCCCATGAAAAGGAAAATCTTTTTCGGCTTGCTGGTTCTGGCTTTGATAATGGCTGCGGCTGTCAGCGCATGGCAGATATATGTGCCGCTCCAGGAAGACGCAGAGAGTGTGCGGGCCTATGAGGATTTAATGGCCTGTGTAAGCCTGCCAGAAATTTCTTTGCCATCAGAACCACAGGAAAGAAGCCATCCTGAAACCAGTGCTCCAGAAGGACAAATGGAGCAACCTGGGTCTGCTCTTCCCCTAGTAGATTTTGACGCGCTGCGGGCGATCAATCCCGATGTAACAGGCTGGCTTATCATTGACGGCACCAACATCAACTACCCCGTGGTGCAGGGGACAGACAACCAATATTATCTCCGCCACCTGTTCACCGGCGAGTACAACGCTTCCGGCTGCATCTTCCTGGACAGCCGGAATACCAGAGACTTCACAGACCGCCACAGCATCCTCTATGGCCACCACATGGGCAACGGCACCATCTTCAATGGCTTGATGGACTACAAAGAACAGGCTTTCTATGACGCCCATCCCACCGCCCTGCTGCTGGCACCTACGGGCAATTACAAGATAGAATTCCTCTCCGGCTATGTGGCAAGCATCAGGGCGGAGGCCTGGCAGGTGGAGTTTGGCTCAGAGGGAGAGTTTGCGGAGTGGCTGCAGGTCGCTAAGGCAACTTCCCTCTTTCAGAGTGAAGTTGTGCCTTCTTCAGGGGATAAAGTGCTTACCCTATCCACCTGCAGCTATGAGTTTGAAAATGCCAGGTTTGTGCTGCATGGGGTCTTGAATAACCTATCATGATGGAGCAAGTGGCTTCCGGAAGATATTGATAAAGATAGACAAATCACAAGAAAACCTCCATAATGGGGAAAATACTCATTATGGAGGTTGTACATATGAAAGAATTGGCCAACCACATCGAGCAGTACCTTGTTATCTGCAAAAATGAAAAAAGGCTTTCAAAAGATACCTTAAAAGCCTATGGAACCGACTTGAAGCAGTTTGCTGGTTTTGTAGCCGGACGGGAAGTGGACAAAGAACTTTTAAGCCTATATCTACAGTTTCTAAACAAAAAGTTTGCCCCGCGCTCCGCGAAAAGAAAGATGGCCAGCATCCGGGCCTTTTTTCACGAGCTTGAATACCGGGAAGAACTGAAAGACAATCCATTTGACAAGCTCCGGGTCAGGATGCAGATGCCGAAACAATTGCCGCGAATTATCCCCGAAGAGTCCGTAAAGGCTATTCTACAGAAAGCATACAGCTTGTATCGGGTGAAGAAAGACCAGTGGATACTTCGAGATATTGTGGTATTGGAGCTGCTGTTCAGCACAGGTATCCGTGTGTCGGAGCTGTGTAAGCTTACACCGGACTCTCTTACAATCTCTGACAATGAGGTCTGTCTTTTAATTTCCGGGAAGGGGAATAAGGAACGGATTCTGAAAATAAGGGCACCTGGCCTGGTAACGGTTGTTGACCGGTATATGGCTGAGTTTGAAGCCGACATCTTCTCAATTGGATTTACTTTAGTGAATCGGAACCATCATCCCCTGGCTGCGCAATCTGTTAGAAGAATCATTAGGGAATATGCGGAACTGGCCTGCGTTGAGCAACATATCACGCCGCATATGTTCCGTCACACATTTGCCACTTCCCTCTTAGAAGCCGGGGTTAACATCCGGTACATACAATCGCTTTTAGGACACAGTTCTATATCCACCACCCAAATCTACACTTATGTTTCTACTCAGAGACAAACTGATCTTCTGTCTGAGAAACATCCAAGAGGCAGGATGACATTTGAATTAGAGTAAAGGGAGGGCCGCTATAAAAGCGGCCCTCCCTTTACTCTAATTCAACAAAGGATAATCTCGAATTATC
>NZ_QWEO01000061.1 GCF_009936035.1 Neglectibacter sp. X58
GAGCGGATTGCAAAGAAGCTGTCCACCTGATAGAGGGTATTTCTGCGGAGATCTTGCTGGCAGACCGGGGCTATGACACAAATGATATCCTGGCCTATGCGGTTTCAGCTGGGATGGAACCTGTGATCCCGCCCAAGAGAAATCGCAAAGAACAGCGTGACTATGATAAATATCTCTATAAGAAGCTGCGTCATTTGGTAGAAAACTGCTTTCTTACCCTGAAACGTTGGAGAGGTATTGCTACTCGTTATGCTAAGACCTCTGATGCCTTTATCGCTGCGGTACACGTCTGTTGTATCGCTATTTGGGCTGCTATTCGTGCTTAACTCATGTAGACACTATTTAGTATCCATCTAAACAGTCATAGGTGCTGTCATCAATGCTAGCTGAAATCTACCTTTCCTTTCCTGTTGTAATATTCTTAAACTGTCATGTTCATTACACCTACCACCATGACAGGAGGCACCTGCCACCAAGAGGGCGCAATAGCCCCCTTGGCGGCAGGTTTTTTCCATCATATCTTTTTCAGCCGAAAAAGCAAGCTGCTTTTTCCACCCTTAACTCGGTAGCGCTGCTCTGTTTCCAGCAGTTCCACTTTTCGTAAATCCTGCAAAGCCCGGCGCACTGTTGACTGAGATAGTTTCAGTTCTCTGGCAATGGTAGGAATAGCAGGCCAACACTCGCCAGCCCTGTTCGCCCGGTCTGCCAGATAAATATAAACCGTCACGGCCCTGTGCTGCAAGTCCATCTTGTAGAGGAAATCAAACCGGCCCATCCTGCTTTACCTCTGATTCAAATTCCCGGTTGCGTGGGGCAACCGCCTTGAAAGGCTTTCCCTTGCCATCGTCCAGCCTTTTCTTCTGCGGCGGACGCTTATGCTTTTTCTGAGAGGGCGCGCCCTGCTCCGGCCCACCAGCAGGCGTATCCTCTGGCGGTGTATCATCATCCTTAAGCCAATCCGGGTGGTACTTAAGCACAATGGCTTGGAGCAGCTCGTTCTTCTCCGCATAGGCTACCTTGCGGTTGCCGTTCTCTGGGACGGCGTACTGCTCGTCAAACTGGATGCCCCAATCGAAATACAGCTTTAGCCTGACTTTCATGGGGTAGAAACCGGTTTTCATCACGATGAATTGTCCCTTGGGCATAGACTTCAACTCGTCCGGCGTCATGAGAGGCCGCTCTATCATCTGCAAAGACTGGCTGGGGTCGTTCTTGCTCCTGGACACTGAGCCAGACATCACTGTGCGGCTGCCCAGGGCCTTGGACAGCACCTCGGCAGAGCTGCTGTTGGGTGCAAAACCGCCGAAGATGATATCCTGCAAATTATCTACGATAATCTCTGCACCCTCTTTGCTATAGTTCTTCTCTAGCTGTGCAAAGGACTGAATAATCGGTACAATTTGCAAGCGGCGGGAGCGGGAGGCAGAGAACATCATTTCAGCGGACTCAATCTTTGGAATGGTGCCAAATTCGTCAGCGAAGAATACACATCGATTCTTCAGCTTGCCGCCGTTTTCATCAGCTACAGACAGAATCTCCCGATAGAGCTGCTGGATTATGAGCGAAATCATAAAAAACGAATTGGGATTTTCCTCGGGTAAGATAACGAACACGGCGCACTTTTCATTGCAAAATCTTTCTGCGTCTATTTCCGTATCAAAGCATAAAATTTGCTCTAATTCGCTGTCGAGGAACGAATTCAAGCGAGACAATGCGGTACCCATCACACTGGCCATAGATTCTTTGGAGGTATTCAGCGCGGCTCCGGCAAACCATTTGGCCTTATGGTCGTTGGGGAGCATAGCCATGAGCTGCTGGAACTGGTTCTGCCCTTTCTGCTGAGAAGGGGCCAGCAATTCCTGAATGATTTTGAACACGGATACGATGTGCCGTTTTTGCGGTTCACAGAACTCAGCCACCAGAAGAATTGTTGCAGTCAAAAGGCCCTCGGCTGCATCATAGAAATATGCGTTGTCACCAAAGGACGCGCCGTCCATACCGGACAGGATGATGGTCTTGGCAATGATTTTTGCGTACTTTTCAGCCTTTGCCTTGTATGCCAGCTGGTCGGGGTATTCAAGATAGGCATCCATATATTTGTTTACCAGGTGGAGCAGGTTGTTACCGTGGGAGCGGGTGGGATTGCGCAGGTCGATTACCGAAACATGGTAGCCGTATCTTTCTGCAATGGCGCCATAATTTCGTGCCAGGTCCCCCTTTGTATCGCTTGATAACCAGCTCATGCCGGATGCACAGGCGTACTCAATGCAGGGATACAGCCAATAAGCGGTTTTCCCAACACCAGCCGCACCGATCATCATCGTGTGAACGTCGCCGGTGTCCACCATGGCAACAGTTTCTTTTCTGCCGGTACATCCCATAACAATGCCTTGGGGGAGTGCCTGCCCATTTTCCAGCGTAGGTTCCTGACCATGAGCAGCCTGCTCTCTCCAGCGTTCCGGCGTAAATGGGACGTGCTGGTACACTTTTCTTATCTCTGCTTTCGTTGCCCACCGAGCCGTACCGTGCTGCCCGTCGCCAACCGTCTTTGCCTTGATATTATTGAGGTTGTAGATATGCGCCAGCAACGTCACCCCGCTGAGAACGCAGAACATGAGCGCAGCCACAAAAATCAACGGCGCAATATTTGGCATGATTCCTCAACCTCCAATCCCTCGCCACATAGCAAATCCTCGTTCCAGTCCTTATTGACCGGCACGAGGATTTCTGAGTCTATGCCTTGCATAACGAACTTAGCAGTAATTCTTTGCGCGGCAAGTTGGCCCGCCTCATCGCTGTCAAAGCAAATGGACACATTCTTAATGTTCGGATTATCTTGTATACATTGAAAGAGCACCTTGTCTGAAACAGAACAAGCCGCCGCATAGCTGTGATTGTGCCAGCCGTTCTTGTTCATAGAGATGAATGAGAGCATATCGATGGGGGCCTCGAACAAATAGAGGCGGTCACTCCTACCATTCCAGTGAAAACTGTACTCTGGTACACTTCCCACAGCATTGCCTTTGTAGGTGGACGCAGAACTGGTTCCCCGCTTATTTGCGTGACGAGGGATGCCGTATTTATCAAAGCCAACGAACACCACGTTGTGGTACGGTGCGGATTCGTAAATCATCTTCTTGTGAACGAAAGCATACAACACATCCTTGTCAATACCTCGTTTGCTCAACAGATAGGCAAATACCCGCCGCATATTGTCGTTGGCAGGAGGCAGTTCGAACTTGGACGGTGCCTTTTGCGCAGGCGGCATAACGGAAAGCATACCATCACTCCGGCCCAGCAAATATTCCATTGCTTCCGGGTAAGATTTGTGGTAGAATTTTCTTACGAAGTCGATGGAATCGCCGCCCACCTGCTCATACTGGTGGAACCACAGGTTTCCTCGGATGGTGACTTTCTGGGAACCGTTCAGCCATTCCAATTCTGAGCCGGACTTGCGCAAGGTTTCACCTTGGCTGCGGAGCAGGCATGCTAGGTCGGTACGCCTTGCTTTTTCTTTCTGTTCGTCTGTAAAAGGGATATATCCAGACATGAAACTCCTTTCTGAGAAATGTCCCGCACCAAATGGCGCAGAGCATTTCTCACAGTATTTTTGTTATTGCCGCAAACCTTGCGCCTGCTTTTTCTCGTTGATTTTCCGGCGCAGTTTACGGTCGACACTTCTATCCTGGTAGATAGGCTGCAGTTCATTTTGGAGAATCTGGCTGGTCTGCTGTAGCAAGCGCAATGCATTCATCCCGATATCAGCACTGCCCGCTGTGGGAGAATACCTGTGCTGTGGTTCTGCATCATCTGCCGCCACTGACTGGCGCTGGTTATCTAGCACCAGATTCATAGCCTCCTGGATGATGGCGTTTTTTAGAGATTTGAATTCTTTGTTCTGTGACAATGGTACCCGCTCCGGCAGATTGCTGTTATAGGTGCGCAGCACATTTTCCCTCTGCTCATACCACAAATCATAAAGCATGGAAATACGATTGTCTTTTGCAATTTCATCGACGATGGAATCAATGAGTGCTTTCACATCGGCCTTGAGATACCCATATACCGTTTTTCCCTTGGTGCGGGACAAACGCCGGGCAAGCTGCACTAGCAGTTCCTCTAAATGGGGATCAGAATACCCGCCAGTATTTATCTGTGAAACGATTTCAGACAGTACATCTTTGCTCTCGGAGCGCAGCCGGTTTCTATGCTCTGTCTGCTTTTCATAAATGCACAGTAAATCTTGAGCGAAGATATCTTTCGCAAAAGAGGAGCGCAATTTCTGCACACCCTGCTTGGTAAGGTACCCCTCGCTTTCTACTGTGGAGTACGCAATCAAATGCACATGAGGATGATGCCCCTCGTTGTGGAAAGCCGCAAACCACTTCAAGTGCCCAATAGGGATGCGCAAGTTTTCGGAGAGCGCTTGGGTCTGAGTGCGCAGCATATCCCGCCAGCGGGAACCATTATCGAAGCCGAGCCGCTCTGCATCCTCCCGGCGCAGAGATATAATTGCCGTCCACACATTGCCGCCGTATTCGTTGAGCTCCCGCGACACCTCTGAAAGATTCACCTGCACACCATCATCTGTAAACAAACCATGAGAACCGAATCTCTCGGCGCGGGGCCGGGTGGCAATATAATCCGCATACGTTTTAGCATTCAAAGCGACAGCGGCATTGTCCTCTATGGCGCGGGAGATGAACTCAGAGGCAGATTCTACTGTCTGTTTCTGCTGGTAATCCTCATATTCCAACATTTCCCTGCTATCTGGAAAGTCACGCAGAATTTTCTTGATGAGCTGTTTCTGATTCCAAGTGGCGGGAGCAAACTTTTTGGTGTCATCTATTTTTTCGACACCATCACGGGTAGCAATATACTTTGCGTACCCACCACGCCCTTGGCGCGCACCCGGTTTCAGGAACTTAAACTTCGTAACTAACTTTGCCACTCCACCGCATCCTCAAAACTGAAATTGCCGTTGAGTCGTTTTACCTCCTGGACGCATTCCCCGCGCAGACGGGCCAGAGAAATCTCGTCGATCTCATTGCTGGCGGCAACCACATTCATGAGCATGGCCAGTTCCACCGCCAGCTTGAAAATCATTTTGTTGTGACGGTTGTCGCTCTCAGCCACGATGCTTTTCATGTTGGAGAGGAGCGCGTTGGGAAGATACGAAGTATCTTCGTCAGCCGTGACGTGGCCAACGTAATAGCAGATTGCCCGGTCGATAAACTCGGACTGACTCTTGCTCTTGTCCTTCCTATAATTATTTTTTACGAGCTCCAATGTGCTTGGGTACGCCCAAAGCAGAAACTTCTTTTTCCCTTTTGGCGCAGGCATGACTTCACCTCCTTCTAAATTTCGCAACCGTACTCAAAACGTCGTTTTACTGGCCTTTTTCCGCACTACAACCCACCCATTTTGCTGACAACCTTATCAGCAACCCACCCTTCAAAATGCACATCTGAAAGCCCGAAAACTCCCGACGCGACCGGCATTGCCGGGCGCAGTGAACCGTGAGGTGGGTGCAGCGCAACCCACCTCGCTTTCTCCCGCTTAACTTTCGACCCAGTCGAAAGTTTCTTTTCTGACCTTGCCGAAACCGCCTCCAAAACCTGCGATTCTGGGGCTTGTCCAAACCAGCTACATGCTGCCCCAACACGGCCCGCGTGGGGGCAGAGCCGAGTGTTTTCTCGACCCAGCCCTGTAAGCCCCGACATAGGGCCACACAGGGGCCGACAGGCAGGGACGTGCTGGCAAACCTCGTCAGACTTTCTTGTCCGGGGGCATAATGCCCTCCAACCGCTCAAAGCAGCACTCGGTATAGGATAGGCCGTTCTCCGCGACTATCCTGTCCAGAACCGCCAGCATATCCTGCTCTTTCAGGCTGGCAGGGTCGCTGGGGCTGTCAAAGCAAACCCACTCGGAAGAGCCGGGAGAGTCCTTGACGTACACGTCGTACCCCAGCCGCAGAGAAGTATCTGACTGGAACAACACAGCATTTATCTTCATACAACCCACGGTCAGGCTGGCTGCAACGGTATCTTCCAGGTGCTGGGGAGTCTGCCGCCGCAGGCGGGACACTTCCCGGTCACTCATAAGCCGCCGGTACACATACTCGTTGCCGAGGGTGCGTTTCAATTCCTTTGTCCGATTCACACTGCCGCCCCCTCACATACGAAAGTGGAAGTCATATTCCTCATCTTCGTCCTCATCGTCCTCCACATCCTCCCACTCATCTTCTTCCTCATCCTCTATATCCTCATCTTCTTCTGGCTCCTCCTCGTCATAATCAAAAAGGGACTGCTGCTCATACTGTACGGCAGAATCATAATATCGCTGGGTGCTGCTCTGCAAAGCCTGTTCCAAGGCGGCAGTGTCTAGCCCACAATCCTTGTACCCTTGATGCACCGTGGCGTAGTAGCTGGGCGAGGGGAGGTTGAAATTCATGCGCGGGTTCATGATATACACCATGGCGCTGACCTCCCGGCCGCCCATCTTCACCTGCACATCCCGCTTGAAATAGTGGCTGGGAAAGCCCTCATACATATCCAGCGACCGCTCGTCCCTGGCCTGGATTTCCCACAGCCCCACGGGAACCGAGGCCCCATCCATGCGGCCTATGGTAGCAAAAGCCGAGCGCTCCCGGCCCTTGAACTGCAATTCATACCCTTGCAATTCGCCGACACCAACATATTTTGCCGTGGGACAGCGATACTGCATTTGCTTTTTATTAAGGTTGCTGCCATAGGCAACATATAATTTTTTAGCCAATTTTCTCACCCTTTCACATAGTCATTCGCGGTTCTTCTGATTCGTTCTGCGCTTCATCTCCCTCCGGAATTGTCGGCGCAGGGGCTTGCTCCATGGCCTGGGCAACGGACTCTGCCAGCCGTTTCTCAGCCAACCGCTGTTTCTGAGCCTCTGCCTGGGCCGGGTCTTTCCAGGCAATATTGCCGTCCAGATTCTTCAGCAGATGGTGGCGGGCCGTCTTGAACTCGTCGCCGATCAGCCCCAGCCGCAGCAACCATACCCGGAAGGTGTACTTCTCATTACTGCTCTGGGTCTTGATTCTGGAGGCAGATTTCTGCACCAGCGCCTGGTGGCTGATCGCCATGCAAAGCTGGATATATGACTTTATCTCACCTGCGTGGAGCGTGGAATTAAAGAGCCGAAATTCTATCGTCCCCTTAGAGAATACTGAGTGTAAATTGAGCCCATGATACCGGCTCTCGTCATAGTGCTCGTATCTGCCGGACGGCCCGTTATACCAGATATGCTCGAAGTCAGCCATGGACGAGGGCCGCTTGGCGTTTAGTTCATCCAGGAATCTGGTATCTGCTTTGGCACAGTAATGCTCCCGGTTGACGTTCACCTTGAGGGTCTTGTAGAGCAAGTCCTCCTTCGCCGCCATAATATTGACAATGTTGCGCAGGGTTTTCACGTTATGGGGCGAGGCATCGATGTGCACATGGATTCCGCAAGAGGCGTTGACCTTGGCCCCAGCCGTGCGCAGCTTGCGGATAAGCTCCTGGATGGTTCCGATGTCATCGTACTTGCATATGGGAGAAACGAACTCCACAGCATAGGCCGCATTGCGGGATTCGCCGCGCCGGGACTCTCTGCGAATGGAGGAATCCGACACCACTTTCCACTGGCGGCTCTCGCCGTCCCGCACCGTGTAGGTGTCGTAACTGCCGCCCACATGAATAGCGCTGGTACCAAAATGACCGGCAATCACCTGGGCCGCAGCCGCGCGAGTGATGCCGGTCATCTCAATTTCAATACCGAATTTTTGCGTTCTCAAAAGCTATCACGGCTTTCCGGGAGGGGAGCAGGGCTGGGTTCCGGTTCTGCCGCAGGGCGGGGACGCTTGCGTTTCTCCGCAGGCTTCGGCTCCATGCCGGAGCGCAGATCCAGAAACTCCCGGACATTGCCGGGGACGGCTTTGGCGTAGAGCGCATCCACGGCAGAGACCATTTCCTGCTCAACGGATTGGCCTTTCTGCTCCAAGTACAGCCGCAGGGCGGCCAGCTTTTCCTCGTCATAGGGAATGGTAATAGAATCTTTCTTCATTACAAATCAACTCCTTCTGTCTGGATATCTTCAAAAGTCATTTGGTTTTCAGGCGATGAACGGCTGCTCTCGCTAAGCCACCAATCCATAACGTCCTGACCACAGCGCCACTTGATATAGGGTTTGCCGTTGTCGATCCGGGCCTGCAGCATACGGTCAAAGGCGAGCAGGTACGCCTGCTCATATTTCGGGTACCTGGCGAACTCCTTGCGCATCTGCTTGGCCCCGGCAAGGGGACACCCAATGCAGCCGATCCGGGAGTACCCCTCGTCATAGAGGCAGCAGTGGGGGACACCTCTGGAATTGAGGTACTCCCACACATCTTCCTCCAGCCAGTCGATGATGGGATTGAGGGTGTGCATACTTTTCATCACGCAGGACTCCACCAGACGGCGGGCCTCGTCGTTGTCGTTCATCAGCTTGACCCGCGCACTGCTGTGGCTGTTCAGCTCCAGCACACCCCACTCGTTTTTGCGACGAGAACTTTCCGCCCACCGGACACCTGTAATCACAAAGCGACCTTGGCCGCCCCGCTCCTTGAGCCGGTCGCAGCAGTAGCGAACTATACGGGTCGGTGGCATACCTTTTTTCACAATCAAATCCCACATGGTAATGCCGGGATGCTCCACGGCAACATCAGGGTAATGCTCCCTCATAAAATAGATGACTTCTGGCGGGTCAACAGTAGTCAGGCTGTAGTGGGCGTCGAATTTCACCCCAGCCTCCCGGCACAGATGATACACGGCTTGGCTGTCCTTGCCGCCGCTGAATGCCAGATAGTAACCCTCGGTTGGCTCAAAGGTACGGAGCCGGTCGATGGCGATCTGTACCTTGTCATGGGTGCCGAAGAGCGTTTCCTCTACCAGCATGGTGACATCACATAGATATCCCCGGAGTCTGTTCCTCCACAAACTCCGGGGCGATGGTGAAATATATTTCGTTGGGAGTATTCTCCACCTCGTCAAACTCCGGGCGCTCCGAGAGCATATCCAGAAACAGCCGCCAGTCGAAGGCGCTCAAATCCTCATTAAATATGCCTTTCTCAACTTCCACGTCGATGTCGCTATAGGAGATACAAAACTTCCCATCTTCCTGCCCGGCCAATGCCTGCTGGACGTATTTCTCCACTAAGCCATCCATCTGCACACAGAAATCTCGCAGGGAAGGATAGCGGTTCATAAGGGATAATGTCCGGGCGCCCGACAGGTAGGCGGAGTACCGAGCGTAGGCAAAGCCCTCGGAATTTACAAGGATGCCATCATCAATCCCCTCACAAAGCACCAGCATCCCATCAGCGACTTGATAGTATCTGCGTCTATGGTCTTGTTGAGCGAGGACGGATAATTATCCCAAAAGGTTTCATCTTTCGCCGTGAACGTGTGGCCGTTGTCGATGGGCGTACCCGGCTCAATACAGTACGCCACCTTGCCATCATAGGAGCCGACAGCGAAGGTGGCAAACATATCGTAAGCCTCCATATACCAGCCGTTCATGAACTGGAGGTTGTCACGATCCCAGCTATTTTTGTTGGCCTCCGCGTCGCGGGGGAAGGAAACCATATAGATTTCCGAGCGCTCCCCAGCGGCCTGGGCCGTAGTTCCAAAGCTGACGAACATGGAAAAGCACATGAGCAAGGCCATGACCAGCGCCATGCTTTTCCGCTTTACAGTAGATGTCATATTCTCTCCTTTTCTGCCCATTTGGGCAACAAAAAAGCGCACCGTGATTCACAGTGCGCTTGGCGTTAGTATTCTGTTTTGTTCTTTATGCGTACCCGATATAAATGTTGTAGCTGTTCTCTCCGATGGATTCATACCAGATCCAGACGTCGGTGATATCCGGGTCGCTTGCATATCTATTCATCCGGCTGCTGATGTCCCTCTCCAGGCAGGTGCTGTGCGGCCCGGCCCCGATGGGGTTGTCCCAGCAGTCCACGGCGCTGCTCTCCAGCCGCAGGCCCAAGCCTTGTGCGCAGCTTTGCGCGTAGCCTATCCAGTAGCCGATATCGAAGCTGGGTACTGGTTCTGGTACGGGCTCCACGGGTGCGGGAGTGGGGGCCGGAGGTTCCGGTGTAGGGGCTGGCGGCTCCGGGGTGGGAACAGGTGTCGGTGCGGACGTAGCCGCCGGTGGAGGGGTGGGGGTAGCCTTGACTTTGACGATAAGGTAGCCGGTATCTGAGTCCCGGGTCTCCGGGGCAGGGGTAGTGGCCACAGCTTTCGGTTCGGTAGTGGGCTTATCCTGCTGTACCGCCTGCTTTTTCGTGAGTTCCTGCGCCTTATCCTGCTTGGCGGTGGGAGTAACTTTTTCGTCTGTCTTTTCGGCCTGCGCAGGCTCTTTTTCCTTCTCTGCCGTACTTGCCTTTATCTTTAGACCAGCCGTAATCTGCTCTATGGCGGTACCTACGTCAATGTGCTGTTCAGCAGGTGGCGTCACGTTTAGGACGAGTGCCTGGGGCGTGGGTTCCGGTGCCGGTTGTGTGGCCTGGGACTGTGTCATCTGACATCCGGCGCTGCTTATGAGCAGGGCAGCAGTTATAAGGGCGGTCAAGATTTTTTTCATGGAGTTCATCCTTTCTTGGAGTTTTTCTTGACCACAAGGATACCATAAACTTCTGAAAAGTCCAGACCAATTCCGAATAAATATGCAACAAAGATTCAGCCAGAAATTCCATACGATCTGGGCGGAGCGCGGATAAGCGTACAATTATTTTTCAGTTCATAACACCTCCCATCACATGGAAATAAAGGTAAACCCAGAGCTTTCCTCTACTTCCTTTTGGATGATTTCCTCCGGCTGGGCGAAGCAATCCATATACCGCTCAACCTCTGCATCCGTCAGGGAACGGAATTCTTCGCCGTTATCGCCTACCACAAAGAACGGCCCGACAATCACATCATCACCTACACGACGGTTGCAGTCAAGCCCCAGCAGCTTGCCCTGCTCGTTCACAACAAGGACTGTGCCGTCCCGGTTGTAGATAGGTTCAAGGAGATCGCCCACAGCCCGCTGCATGGAATCCAGGTCGTTGCGCACCTCATTGACGATAGGTGGTTTACCCGGTTCCACGTAGACGATTTGCATAAGATTTTCCGGCTTGTTAGCTAAAGCAGGGTCAAAATCTACTTTAGGAAACCCGACCCTGTCACAAAAATATGCCCCGCTTTCGATAATTGGAATGTTTCTGCCGCGATAATCGTTCGCTTGAAATTCCAGGTTGTTTGCATGGGCCTTTTCCAGATCGGCGGCAAATAAATCCGGGTCACTGTAGCTGGCAGTAGTACAGGAACCGGATGCAGAATAAAATCGGATGACACCTTCCAGGAGTGGTGCGCCGCCCTCTATCACGACAATGTCGGACACAGACATAGAGTGTCCACGAAACAGCGGATGCCCTACTGTTTGGATCCGGGAATTGTTGGAGGACGTGTTAAAAATATCGAAAATTTCTTCCGGGTCGGCGCATTCCAAATCTCCACGAAATACTTCTTCATAGATACTGGAATCGATATTGGTGTTTCCATGCAATTTTTCAAGTTCATCCAATCCGGCAAACCGCAGACGCTCTTTGTCATGTTCCGGGCTAATTTGGAATATCCTGATCTGCAAGCATAGCACCTCTCTTTCTCTGAGTTTCCCGGCGTGGCAGCCTGCCCAGGCTCTCCGAAAGCTGCACAAACGCCGCCTTTTGCAGTTCCGCGGGCAGGGAGTCCAGCAGTTCCAACAGCATGGCGCGGTCGTCCGTCATGGCCCGTACAGTCTTTCCTTGGCAGTTGTCGCAGAGCTTTTCCCTGCGGACGATCACCGAGCGGCCATCACTGGACTCCGTGAAGGACAGTACGTCGTTATACTCAAAGCCCACCCGCTGCCTGATTTCATAGGGGATGGTGATGCGCCCTCGTTTGCCCAAAATGCGCAGCAGTTTCCTGTTCATTCGTCCAGCCCCCTTCCGTCGCAGTTGGCCTCACATGGACAATTCTCGCAGTTGAACTCACAGGGGACAGCGTTCAGAGGGCAGTTATCACAGTCACGGTCGCAGACATAATCCTCCGTGGTATCCGGCGTGTCGATGATGATCTTGCCCTCACGGGCACTCACCTGGATGATACTTTCGGTGTTGATGCCAGCCTCCAGGAACATATCCAGAGGGACGGACACCAGAATAAATTGTTCATTTTTCAAAACAACCACTTCCTATATTTCAAATTTCATTTGCGCTGGCTTGGCCTTTTCCCGCTCGAACAGGTCATAATTCCCGATGAGCAGTTCCTTGAATTCTTTCCCGGCTTCATACCTCTGGGCCATGGAGTGTACCCTGGTGAAATCGAACACAGGAAATCCCTCATACAAGCCCCTGATTTCTGGGCAGTCGTTGTAAGAGAGCAAGAACCTGCCCTGTATATTTGCTGCCGTGTCCCGCAGGCGCACATGGTCGGCCCAGGCGAACTCTACCGCGTACATATCCTCCGTGGAGAAGTACGGCGGGTCTAGATAAAAGAATGTGTCGGGCCGGTCATAATGGTGGATGAGGGTTTCAAAATCCTGATTTTCCACCACAACATTTGCCAGTCTGCTTTCAAGCTGCTGAATCAAGCTGAACAGCCGCCGCAGATCGAATGGCTGAGACGCAAAAGATTTTTTGCCGCTGGAGTAGCTATAACGGAGCAGCTTCAGATACATAGCCGCCCGGCGCACATCGTAATCTTTCGTAATGCGCTGACGGATGGCCTGCAATTCCTCCGCCTCTGGTGGTGGGAACAGTATCTCCGTTAGCTCTATTTCTTCTTCCAGGAATCTGTCATCGAACTGCTCATGCTGAAAAAATTTCTTGATGGCCTGGAAGTCGGCGCGGGAGTTTAGATTGCAAAAACCCAGCTCCCGGATGGTGGCCATAGTCCGTTCTTTCATGCAGTGGAACAGATTCGTAAGGTTTCGGTCGAAGTCATTGTACACCTCGAAAGAGTCAAGGGGCTTTCCAAGCAGCACACTCCCGGAGCCGCCGAACACCTCTACGAACCTACCATATTCCAAGGGGAACAGGCTGTAAATGATGGGGAGGATAGGCGCTTTATTGCCTACCCACGATACCGGCGATTTGATACTTCATCATCTCTTTTCCATGCCGGAAAACCGTCCAGAAAGCAAAAAAGCCGGTACCAATCGCTTCCTGAACGATTGATACCGGCCTAGAATTGTGATTTTTTTATTTCATGGACATCCCGCCATCCATCTCCTCGGTTTCTGCGGACTCCTCCAGTGGGCTGTTTTCAAAGCCACCCAGACGGTTCGGCACATAGTCCGACAACCAAGTTCCCCCAAAGGCATCGTGGGTTTTCAGCCGCCAGATTGCCAACCGACCAATGTCTGCGTCCACGCCCTTGAAAGGGAACAGCAGGCAGGTGAGCCCATCATGCTCGAAAGACGAACATTCGCTGAACTTGCTACCGTTCCGCAGGATACCTTCCTCGGTCAGCATTTCATTTATTCCGTCCACCCATTCCTGCAAATCGCCGCCGCAGCCCTGGAGGATAAGCCCCTCTGTATTACCCATATGGCGCAGGTTTTCGGTGGTAATATGCTTGATACTCATAACTTTGGCCCTCCCATATCCTCACTTTCTTCTATTTCCTCATCTTCCTCCAGCCCATCGTTACCCCACAGGCTGTTGGCATAGTCGACGGCTTCCTGCCCAACGGGGAAGAATTCGCCGTCCGGCACACCGTTGTGGTATTCCACCTCGCCGCAGTTGTACCCGATGTCCTCGTCTGCCCACTTATGGGTAAAGTCCAAATCAGGGTACATCTGAGCCAGCTTTGTCATGATGGGTGTTGGCGGCGCCCATGCTGTCAAAAAACGCAGGGACTTGCCGTCAAACTGGACACCATTGTCGTAACCGTAGGCGTTCCACTTGGTACCCCACTGATTGGTACAAAATCCGTACCAGGTGGTGAAGCCCCATCGCTGCTGGTTCTGAAAGGCTTTCTTGCCCAGCTCCCATGCTGCCGAGTCGATATCGGGGCGCACCCGCAGGAACGCCTGCTCTGCCTTTTCGGGAATATGGGACAGGTCGTAATTCTCTTTCTTGCCGTTAAAGGT
>NZ_QWEO01000062.1 GCF_009936035.1 Neglectibacter sp. X58
GCACATGGCACGGCGCGTCCATCTCCCTCCGTGCGTCTATGCTCTCCGGCATGGCGCTGTTTCTGAAAACCTATGAACGCTGAAAGCGAACATTGCAGAGATGGAAAAGGCACTGGAAAAGGTTCGGGATACTAAGGCCGATATTGACCGCTTCGCTGACCTTATCCGAAAATACACCAGCTTTGAAAAACTCGACCGCTTCATGCTTCATGAACTGATTGACCGGATTACGATTTACGAAACGCCAGGTATGGGGCGCTGCCGCAAGGGTAAGGAAAAGCGCATTACCATCTACTACAAATTTGTCGGGGCTATCCAATAATAGAAAAACGGCATCCCCTATGGATGCCGAAAAAAATCACTTGGCTTTACGTCTATTTGTCATATCATCATCGCGTGATAAGCGGCAATAGAGGGCGGTAATTTTGTCAGACTGCCTTAACATAATTTCTGCTCCTTTCGTCGGCGGGCAGTCTGCCAATACAGGATTGCTTGAAGCTATTATAGCGGCTTCCCGTTCATTCTTCAACATCTTTTTCTGCTTTTTCCTGTCCCATAAGGCGCAGAACCTTGTGGGGCAGGCTCCTTTCTCCGTCATAGCTTCCCGTAAAGCGGTAGAGCGTCCTGCCGGATTTTATCGCTACTTCCTGTTTTGGCATTTCTTGATATAGCGGATTTTTCACCACGATATGCCCGTCCTTGATTTTCCGTTTCCTTTCCATTCCTTTCCCGTCCTTTCTATGTTTATTAAAGTGATAAGTTTCGGAGCAAGCATAGGAAAGAGGTACCCTTTCCGTAAAATCGTCCGTTTTCTGTCTGCCGACAGCGGGCGATTTTTGCTTGTTGGGAAGTTTCCCAAACCCACTGCTTTTCCTCTCAATACCTACAACACCACACAGAGCAATTTTGCCGAAGTTTTGAGAGAATTTTTTCAAAAATTTTTTCTTATCTCCTACTACGGAAAAGTTTCTAAAATGCCAAACAAAAGCGAAAGAAAAAAATTGCAAACTGCAAAGATTATAACGCTTTCTAACTTGTTGTTTAGTTACGGATAAGCTATTCGCCCCCCTGTTCATGTTTCCTCTATTTCCAGTACCTTTATTAACGCTTGACACGAAACTTCTTATGTGGTATATTTATAACATAAAGTGCGAAATACACCACAAAAAAGGAGGAAAACTACTATGAAAAAAATCAACTATTTAGGATTTTTATCTCTCTTGGCACTAATAGCTATTTTAGGTTGGTGTACCGAGAATACTGGGTTATATGGATTTTTGGGATTTGCATATTACATTCGATATTTTTGGGTAATCCCCGATGAGTTTTTTCGACTTAATGTCCAGAAAGCAGCTACGTTTGCATTTATGTCAGAAATGATTTCTCTTGTTCCTTTTATGTTTGTATGTTCCTATGTTTACGACGGAACTAAAGCTGTCCCTATGTCCTTTGGATTGAGTTTTGCAGTTACTCTTGCACTTATTATTTTGGAATGGAAAGAACGAAAAGGGGCAGATAATGATTAAAAATAGGATAAAAGAATATCGTGTGCGTTTTGACATGAAACAAGAAGAACTTGCTTCTAAAGTCGGAGTTCGTCGCGAAACAATAGGCAATCTCGAAAAAGGAAAATACAATCCCTCATTGGTACTCGCATGGAATATAGCGAAAGTCTTTGGAGTTGCAATCGAAGAAATATTTACAGTTGAGGATTGAGGTGGTGTTATTGAATTTAGATAATTGGATACTATGCCCCATCTGTGGTAATAAAACACGGTTAAAAGTACGAGAAGATACGGTACTTGAACGATTTCCACTATTTTGCCCGAAATGCAAGCATGAAACACTAATCAATGTAAAACACCTAAATATATCAGTTATTAAAGAGCCAGACGCACAGACGCAGAGCCGATAGCACGCTTGAAATATAGCGGCTATCGGCTTTTTCTTTTTAGACGGAGGTTTTATTATGTTACTTGCCATTATACAAGCATTATCAAACTCGTTAAAAAAAGCCTAACCAACACAACGGAAATTTCTGCCCATGAATATGAACTATCAGTACATCATACATACTTTTATAAATCACATTATTCAAACGCCTATGTAGCTCTGTGCTGCATGGGCGTTTGTTGTAGTAGCCCCCTACTGGGAAGAAAGGGGGTGATGAAACAATGAAGTATTCTGAACAATTCATGGAGTGTGTCGAATATTCTTTTGCTGCTTTTTGTAAGATTGTTCTCCGTAATGCGGCAATCAGTGCATACCGCGATTTTGGACGGAAACAGAAGCACGAAGTATCACTTGACTATCTGATGTCCGAAACGTCCTTTGAACCGTTTACAACAGATAATTACTTTGAGCAGTATGACAAGCCAACTGTCTTTGTCGTGAAAGGACAGGAGATTATTGTTGCAAGTGAATGGTTAGCAAATGTTCTTTCCAAACTTCCAGAACAGCGGCGTACTGTCTTGCTGATGTATTTCTTTCTGGGCTATACCGATACAAAAATCGGGAATGAATATGGACGTTCCAGAAGTACAGCGAATTACTGGAAGCACGCAGCATTGAATCAGTTAAGAAAGGAATGGTTAAAGTCAAAAGATGAGGAACAAAAAATTGGTACCCTTTGATGTCATTGAAAAAGCGATTGCCGGAGAGCCAGAAGCGATTGAACTTGTTTTACAGCATTACAGTCCACGCATTAAGTATCTGTCAAAATACCGGGGACATATCAACGACGATATTCAAGAACGTTTGAAAACACAGCTTATCAAAGCTATCCTGCAATTCCGTTTTGACAGGTAACGAGTAGCAAAGCCAGAGAAAGCCGTCAAGGATAAACTTCGCGCTTCGCGTCCTTGACGGTTTTCCCTGTCCTTGCTATGGGGTAATCAAGAGCGCAATCGGATAGACCGCTTGCGCTCTCAATTCATTGTTGTATGTTCGCATTTAGAGATAAAAATCCCTTGATTTTATGCGGCTTTCAGAGCGCATTTAAGGCAAGTTAAGGGTTTTATACCTTTATCGTCGAAATCGCGTTTCTACTGCGTAACAGGCAGAAAAAAGACGGGTAAAAAGCAATCGCTTCTCACTCGTCTTTTCCTGCACCCTGTATGACAGCTACCCTATTTCAGTTTGTTGATTGATACTGTTTTATGAGCAGCTATCATACGACGGCTTTTTTCTTTTGCCGTCGTGCGGCAGATCACTTTATCATTCAGTTTTCTATAAGCTGTTCTTGCTTCGTGGTTCCCTGTCACATAGTAGACAGGCGCAATATTAACCGCCACTTTTGCGAAATCAAAAGCCACGTCAATATCTGTATGTCCTGCGTCCACGAAATCCCCGGTTATTACAATAATGTCCGGCTTGCTTTCTGATAGCAATTCCAGCAGCTTTTTATTGCCTTTCCCAAATTCTGCGTTGTGTAAATCTGATACCTGTGCTATCCGAAACCCGGAAAATACGGCGGGAATACGGCTGCTTGAAATTTTTATGTTATTCACTGTCAACGCCGTATTTCCCCATATCGTCCAAATGAGTAGGGCAAAAATTATAGCACTTAGCATACAGAATATTATCTTTGTTTTTTTAGTGAGCCTTTTTCTCATTTCCCGTACCATTTATTGTTGAGGGATTGCACCCCTTAATCAAAACATGAAATCGTTAATAATACTTATGGCGACAATGCCAATGCCAAACAAGATAAGCAAAATTCCCGGTATACGCAAATACCATTTGTAATGATCGGGCATTTCCTTTTTCTTCATCAGCCACCAAAACGGCTTATATAAGATAAACATAAGCAAACCACCAATAATGCAGATAACAGCAAAAATAATTCCAAAATTAAAACTCATATTTACTCCTTTCAATCAGTTTGTCACTATTCTGTAATAGGTTCTTGCGGTGCTGAAATACATTGCTATATAGATAAAAACAAACAACAAAGATATTGAAATAGCGCAGAGCAAAAGTACCAAAATGTTTGTCAGCCCCAGCGTGGAAAGCAGCATAGCAACTGCATAAAGTGAAACAGCCAAATGGATAACCGCCATAAACAGCGGGAAGAAAAACATAGTCCGAATTTCTTTGCGGACTATTGCCGATATTTCGTTTCGGTCAAGCCCTACTTTCTGCATGACTTCAAAATTGTATCGGTCACTATATCCCTCCGTAATCTGCTTGTAATAAATAACCAAGGTCAGAAAAACCATAAATAGCAAGCTAAGTAGTAGTCCAATAAACAGAAATCTCCCATAGGTATAATTATCACTCTGCCTTTCGCTTTCTGCATTTTCATATTTTGCCCCGGCATAATTTGAAACTACTTGATTTTGTAAAACAGCATTAAAATCAGTTTCCTTTGTATCTGCCACGTCAAACATCATGCTATATGTTTGCTTGAATTTATTTTCAGCGGGCGACAGCTCGGCAAGAATATTATCTATGTCTTTCTGTGTCGGGCAAATAAAGAAATATCTCGTTTCAGAGGACAAAATACTTTTATTTTGTATAGCAAATTCCGATAACTCTTTTTTTACCCGGTATTTCAAACTATCAAAATTCACTTCTGAAACACCTAAATCTCTTGAAGAAGAAAATACTAAAACCTCATCAGTTTCAAGCGGTTCTGCACTTTCTGCTATGCGGCTATAATCTTCCCATGTTATCAGATAAACACCACAAGTAATATCCGGCGGGTATATATCCGGCTGATAAACAGAAACGGTATTGTCTTTGTAAACACCACTGATATAGGTAACTTTGTAATCAGCTTCCCGGCTTATCGTCACATCATATTGCTCTGCTGTTTGATGAACAAGCTGCGGCAAAGTTGGCTGTCCGTCAGCTATGTCGGAAACAGAGATTTTTGTTTCCATTGGGAAACGGAAAGAGAGCATTTCCTTTTGTCCGACATATAACGCCAGTGTTGTTGTGGCAATAACCATAACAACCGTACTTAAAATACAGATATTTGATAGTCCCTTTGCGTTCTGTTTCAATCGGTAAATAAGACCGGAAACAGAAATAAAGTTCTGTGGTTTATAATAGTAGCGGTCATTCTTTTTTAGAGCTTGCAAAAGAACGACAGAGCAGGACGAGAAGAAAAGCAATGTTCCAAACAAAATTAACAATGCAATAGGAAACACCCGCCCAATTATGTCAATAGGTGAGGAGGTAGTGAAAATCAGTGTATATGCACCCCCAATACATATAATTCCTAAAAAGGCTTTTACCCATACAAAAGAATGGTAATTGTCCCCTTTATGAGCAGCATACAACAGTTCAACAGGCTTCGCTTTCATAACAGAAAACAAGTTGTAAAACAAGATGAAAACACCGATCACTATAAAACAAATACCTGTCTGCATAAGTGCTTCCGTTAAAAACTGGAATGTAAGCCCGCTATCTAAGTGCAGCAATTTCAGCAAAACAAGGAAAAAGAGTTTCCCCAAAACGATACCCAAAACGATACCCGCCACAAGTCCGGTGGTTGTAAGCAACAGGCTTTCAAGCATAAGCACTTTTGCGATATGCTTTTTTTCTAAACCGAAAATTGTATATAACCCCAGTTCTTTTTTTCGCTGCCGTATGAGCAGTCCGTTTGTGTATAAGAGGAATACTCCCGCAAACATTCCTGTCATAACAACACCCACTTTAAGAAACTGAACAAATATATAGCTTCCGGGTAGTGTAGCAATGATCGTCTGGTTTTGGATTGAAGCCATAACATAGAAAATCATTACAGACAGAATATTTGTCAAAAAAAACGGGTAATACACGGGCTTGTTTTTTTTAATATTAGAAACTGCAAGCCGGATATAAAAGTTACGCATATAATTCCTCCTTTTGTAAAAGGATTTTCAGATTGTCAGAAATCTTTTCCCCAAAGGCTTCATTATCCATATTTCCACGATACAGTTGATTAAAAAGCTGTCCGTCACGGATAAATAAGACATGCCCTGCATACCTGTATCACTAACACATATTTACAAGGGTGTAGGCTGATAAATTGAAATACAACCTTGTTCTGTATATTTCGCAGCGCTTGAAACCAACTGCTCTAATATAAACAATAGCCACTTCCTGTCAGTGAGGACTGTACCATTCAGATCATGTAAGTCTATTTTCAGCCTCTTTGAAATCAAGACAACAGAGTGCTTTTTGATTGCTTCCTGTGCCAACGGCAATAACTCCACCCGTTCCAAAAACAAGCCGGAATATTGGTTTTCTAACTGCAAATACTTTAATGCCATATCTATATAACACGATATTTGCAGCAACTCCGTTTTCCATTTGGACGGTGTGGTGTCGCCTGTTTGCAACATCAAATCCATAGAATAAACAGGGGTCTTTATTTGGTGCGTCCAGAGCGTATAATAATCATCTCTTTCTGCGTTTATTTTTCGCTGGTTTGCCCGTTCATTCTGCCATGTTTGCAAAATCTCTTTGACTATCTGCTGATAGCTTTCTTCCACAAGGGTATCAGCCGCCCCCAAATTAGGCATAGCAGGTAATTTTGCTTGTTTGATATTGTTCAATCGTTCACACTTTTGATAAGTGTTGCGCAAATCCCGAAATGCAAAAGGCAGCACAAGCAGAATAAGCAGAAAAGTCGTGTATAGGATTGGCTCCATACGAACATCATAAAGGAAATACATAAAGACATTACATACAATCAATCCACAAAATACAACCATTACTTTATATTTATCTTTCAGATAGCAAATAAGAAAATACTTTTTATCCAACTTGATAGCCCATTCCTTTCCGGGTAACAATAAAATCATCAAGCCCGATCTTACTCAATTTATTTCTTACTCTCGTCACATTGACCGTAAGTGTATTATCATCAACAAAAGTATTGTCATTCCACAATGCTTGCATAAGTTTATCACGGGACACGCTTTTTCCGCTGTGGGTCATAAGCTCTTTTAGGATAATATAATCATTGCGCGATAATTCCAATACATTTCCCTTGTATTGCAGCTTTGCATTATCCAAATCTAATATGACATCACCGCAAGCAACTACATTCATTGCCCCTTGAAAATCATAAGTGCGCCGTAACAGGGAATTGATTTTTGCAAGCAAGAAATTTAGGTCAAAGGGTTTTACAACAAAATCGTCACCGCCCATATTCATAGCTAAAATCATGTTCAGATTATCGTTAATTGATGAAATAAAGATAATCGGTACTTTTGAAATTTTCCTTATTTCCTCACACCAATGATAGCCGTTGTAATGTGGGAGCTTTATATCTAACAAAACAATTTCCGGCTTAAATCTGATAAACTGCTCTGTTATCTGTTGAAACTCTTTCAAGTATTCGCATTGAAACCCCCAAGCACTTAAAAAATCGCTAATGGATTGTGCTGCGTTCAGATCGTCCTCTATGATTAACACTTTATACTGTGTCATGTGTCTACCCCCTGCTTTCCTTTTTTCTTTTATCTACTGGCTTTTCAGCGTCCTTTGGTATCAGCCACAAGCGGCTGAATTTTGCCACGCCCGGTATACGGTTTTCCTCACATAGCTTTTGCACCCGTCTTTCTGAAATGCCCCATTTCTTCGCCGCTTCCGGGGCAGAAATATACTCTAACATCTTCATTCACCCTTTCTCTAATCTCTATCAGTATAATTATATGCGTCTAGCCGAATAACTTCAAGATACTTTTTGTTAAGTTTGGGAATTATTTTAGCTAACTGGTAGAATAGTGTAGACATATCCAAGAAGAAAGGTGAACAGTAAAATGTAATAGAGTGAATGAATATGGCAAAAAGACCAGTACCACGATATGACTTTAAGGATTTTGGGGAAGCAATCAAGGCAGCCCGGAAAGGGCGCAAGGAGAGCCGGAAAAAAGTATGCGACGAAATGTATATATCCCCTCGCTACCTTGCGAATATTGAGAACAAGGGGCAGCACCCCAGCTTACAGATATTCTTTGAGCTTATGTTGCGCTATAATATCTCGGTAGACCAATTCCTTTTAGAGCAGCCCGCCGGGAAGAATACCCAGCGGCGGCAGCTTGACGCTCTGCTGGACGATATGAGCGATACGGGAATACGGATAGTCACCGCCACGGCGCGGGAGATCGCAGAAGTTGAGGGTGAGGAAGAATAGCCCTTGAAATCCTGCTTGTATGCCCGTAAATCAAGGCTTTTTTGAGATAATCAACCATTTTGGTATAATAACATAGTTATGCAAAAACAGAGAAAGGATGGAATTATCTTGGAAAAATCCATGTCAAAAGAAAACCGGATGGGAACGGCCCCCATGCTGCCGCTGATTTTTTCCATGGCCCTGCCCGCCATGTTCTCTATGCTGGTGCAGGCGCTGTACAATATTGTGGACAGCTGTTTCGTGTCCCAGGTCAGTGAAAAGGGGCTGGCGGCGGTGTCCCTGGCCTTCCCTATCCAAAACCTGCTGATCTCCTTTGCGGTGGGCACCTCCGTGGGCATTACCTCCCTGATTTCCCGGCGCCTGGGGCAGGGCCGACAGCAGGAGGCAGACGCTGCCGCCTCCCACGGCATTCTGCTGGGAGTTGTCACCTCCCTGGCCTTCGCCGTTTACGGGGCATTTTTCACCACCCCCTTCTTCCAGATGTTTGAGTCTGACCCGGAGATTGTCCATATGGGGGATCAGTACATTTCTATCTGCTGCATTTTCTCCTTTGGCAGCTTTATTGTGGTGGCCCTGGAAAAGATTTTACAGGCCACAGGCAATATGATATGGCCCATGATTTTCCAGCTTATTGGCGCGCTCACCAACATCATCCTGGATCCCATCCTGATTTTCGGCATGTTCGGCCTGCCTGCTATGGGCGTTACCGGGGCCGCCATCGCCACGGTGGGCGGGCAGATCCTCTCCATGCTGGTGGCAGCGGTGGTTGTGGCTGTCAAGGAGCACAGGGTACATATCACCTTCAAGGGCTTTAAGCTGGATTTCACTATTATCCGGGACATCTACGCCGTCGGGCTGCCTGCCATTGTCATGCAGTCTATCGGTACGGTGATGACCATGGCTTTAAACGGCATACTCTCCGGATTTTCCACTGCCGCCTATACGGTGTTCGGCCTCTATTTCAAGCTGCAGTCCTTTGTATTCATGCCTGTGTTTGGCCTGACCCAGGGCCTTCTGCCCATTATGGGGTATAATTACGGGGCAAAGAACAAAAAGCGCCTGCTTTCCGCCTTTTATAATGGTTGTGCCATTGCCCTGGTGATTATGCTGGCAGGTACCCTGCTTTTCCTGCTGGCCCCTCAGTGGCTTCTGGGCATCTTCAGTGCCTCGGAAGAACTGCTGGAAATCGGCATACCTGCCCTGCGGATTATCTGCACCTGCTTCCTGTTCGCGGCCCTGGGCATTGTAGGCTCTACCCTGTTCCAGTCTGTGGGCCGGGGGACTTACAGCCTGATGCAGTCCCTGCTGCGCCAATTGGTTATCCTGGTGCCTGCCGCCTGGATGCTGGCGCGCTTTACCGGGCAGGTAAACGCAGTGTGGTGGGCCTTCCCTATTGCTGAGTGCGTTTCCCTGGCAATTTCCCTAGTGCTGTATGCCCGGTTGTACCGTACAGAGATTAAAAACCTGGAAACCGCTGTGTCCCGATAAAAGCAAAAAAGAAGAACACCTTCTGCCTGAAAAGCAGGGGGTGTTCTTCTTTTTTGAATCATCTGTCCATGCGAATGGCATTGCTAACGTTTGTATGTAACCATGTAATATCCCATAAAAGAAGAATAGTTATTATATTTTTGCCCGTAATTTCTATTGCAATTCGCAGGGTTCAAAATTTTAATGCCTGCCGCATCATATTGTGATATGCCACTATTAGTTCCGCGTTTATGAGACCAGTATCCATCTGAATCTTGTCTGTAAAAATGGAAATCCCAGCCTTTACACATTACACCTACTATTTTATATTCTCTATAGCCCGGTTTAGCATATGCGGTTGTTTTTATTATAGTTTTATTTTTATGGTATTTTGCATCTTTAGATAGATACGAATCAAAATTCGAGTATAATTCTTCCATCGTAGGAATTCTGTTAAGGTAGCTATACCCAGGATTCTGTATATCTAAGCCACCACCATATGTGTTCTTAAAAACCATTGCATAGTACCCTCTTTTCTTGAGACCAATTAGCCGCATTTTTAACTTGATTGTAGCAAAATGAAATTTATAATTGGGACTGTAGGGGCGCAACCAAGATTTCTTTCTGGTAAATGTTAAGTCTATTGTAAGTTTTCGTGAAGAGTGAGAAACCCAGGACGGGTCTACTTTTCAACATGAAAAAATGTGGAAAACTCCGGGAACCGGCTTAAATACTAGGTTTCTTCGCGGAAAACCACTTGCATTTTGGTGGAAATTTTGCAATCTCGCAAAATGGGATTGCAAAATTTTTTTGCCCGTTTTCGGCCCCAAAGTGGCCTGTGCGGCGCAAGGCTGCCAACCGCTCAGATTTGCCTTTTAGGAGCGTTTAAAGACACACAAGAAACCTTTTAAGAAACCGCACAAACCTAGTATTGGCGCGGTTTAAGCAGCTTTTAAGAAAATAACAACAGCCCTTTAAGCGAACACGCCCAAACGCCGCTTAAAGGGCTTGTTTTTTGCTTTCAAGCGGAAACAGCGCGGACATTTTGTGTCCGCGCTAGGAAAGTGTGTCCGCGCCTTGAAAACACTAGGTTTTCGGGCTGTTTTGCCGGGGCGTGATTTTTTCAAAATGTCCGCGCTGATTTTTATTATCACTTGAAAAGTTAGGTTCCTTAAACGATTCTGGAGAGGCTCTAAAAGGCATCCCAAAATGCGGGAAAAATCCCGAAAAATGGGATTTCTTCCCAAAACGCTCACAAGGGAAAAAGTCTGTGGTATAGTATCGGCAATCAAGTTACAGATGTATCTATTTAGCCAAAAAAAATATCGCCTTTGGAAAGGGCCTGCGCCATGTGCGTCTTTACAACACTCTTTGCATGATTTACCCGGCCAGCGGGGTCGGTATCTCGCTGGCAGTTTTCGCAGGTGTCCAAAAAGAATACTGTAGTCGCAACCATATCTTGAAGAATAGACAGGGCTGCGTTACGCTGGACTTGATTTTCCATCTTGAGGACATGGGTTAGCTCGGCTACAACATGATAAGCCACTTCCACCTCGGCGTCCTTGCCATTTCCTAATAAAGCAGATAACTCCTGTAGCTTTTTAGGTAGTTTCTCTCGCACAATTTCTAAAGACATAGCGTCCTTGACCATTGGCTCCACTTCCTGGACTTCTGCTTCACCACGCAGATATGCTGCGCTTACATTGAAAAACCGTTCCAAAATAGCCATATTTTTGGCATTAGGTTCTCTTTCAGTATTCTCATAATTTATAAGTGTTCTGACTGGTATTCCTGTAGCCTCTGATAACGCTTTCTGTGTTAAGTTGCGCGTTACGCGCAATTCACGGATAACTTGTCCTGTGGTCATACTTTCCTCTCTTGCTCCCAATTAGATTTTTAGACTATCCACAGCGATTGGGGATATATTTGTGGGACTAGAGCTAGTATATCACGGATTACCTAATCAGACAACACAAATGTAAAAAAACCTCTTGACTTATCTTTTTAGGTATGCTATACTTTATACGAAAGTTACCGTTAAGGGTAATAAATGAAATGAGGTGGCACCTTGTTAGTTGCTAAGATAGAAGAAATCCAGCGCCGCCGTGAAGAGGCGGGCCTGCCCAGATGTCAGCTATCCCAGGCTGCTGGACTCCCTAAAAATGCACTTTCGCGTATTGAATACAGGCAAACAAGGTCATCAATGACTACGACAACAAGCAGGCGTTTGTGGCGGCTATTATCGCCTATCAGAAATCCCTGGAGGGCAATGTGCTTGACCGCAGCTCTGACAATACCGCCGCCGTGGATATCGACCAGCAGCGGCTGTATATCGAGGGCAAGGGCATTGATACCACCGACATGAGCGACATTGACATTGCCAAGTACAACACTGGCTCTAAGGTGTTTATTTCCAGCAACGTCAAGTTTGTGGACGCCATGGAAGACCTGAGCCTGGTTTGCAATATGTAGAAAACATTGCGCAAGCGCAAGTTTGGCGAGTTTTCCTTGCCTGCTTGCAAAGCGGGCATCCCGCTGCGCGGGAGCGGAAAACATCGCACGTAAGCGAAAGGAGGAAAACGCATGGGCAAAATCAGAGGAAAAAGAACCCTTTCCGGCACCTGGGGCGAGGTATGGGTGGACGGCGAGAAGATTTTTGAGCTTTCTAAGGTGGAGCTTAAGATAACCGCCAACCGGGAAGACGTGCAGATAGGCGTGGACGTAGACAGCAAGATGACCGGCCTCAAGGGTGAGCTGAGTATTACCACCAAAAAGGTATACTCCCGGTATAACGCCGTGTTTGAGAATTGGAAAAAGGGCATCGACCAGCGCAGCCAGATCATTACCAAGCTGGCAGACCCAGACGCCGTGGGCGGGCAGATCGAGCGCTACAGCTGCGATAATATCTGGTTTAACGAGCTGCCCCTTGTCACCATGGAAATGGGCGGTATTATCGAGCAGGAGGTTAGCGGCGGCTTTACCCCGTCCGACCTTGTGAACCTGGACAAGATCGCATAGTTTAGGAGGTACTTACAATGGCAGAAAACAAAAAGAGCCTTTTGGCTGAATTTTCCCGCAAGGCCATGCAGCGGCTGCAGGACAAAAAGGCGCATAAGAAGCAGGTGCTGCACGTCCCCGGCCTGGAGCAGGATATCACCATCCGCAGCCTGACCTATAACGAGATTGCGGAATGTAACGAGATTGACGATAGCACAGACAGGGGGCGCAGCGACAAATACGGGGTTTACCTAGCTATGGTGGAGCCGGACTTAAAGGCCGCCGCCAAGGAGATCATGGAAGCCGAGGCCGACCTTCCCCCCTTAAACCTTTTAACTATGTTTCCCAACTATGAAAGGGGGGATTTTAATATGATGAATTATGCCGACGTGCCTATCTGGGAAAAATACACCCTTACCATATGAAGAAGCTGCAAAGTATTTCCGCATCGGAGAAAACAAGCTGCGGAAGCCGGCAGAAAAAAATCCTGCGGCTGGCTGGGTGATTATGAACGGCAACCGTATCCAGATCAAGCGGAAACAGTTTGAAAAAATAATTGATACGCTGGACGCAATTTAAATAGTGTCTACACAAGGTGAGAGGATCGTGACAGAATGGAAGCATCATATAAAAGGCAGGAGAGAAAAAGATGGAAGCATCCTATCACAGACATGACATAAGCGATAAC
>NZ_QWEO01000063.1 GCF_009936035.1 Neglectibacter sp. X58
GTACTTGGATTTGTGGTGAAACCATTGTACCAGAAGGGCTGGCGGGTCTTCAACTTTCATTTTAGTTTACAGTACGGCAAAATTGTATGGGAGGTAGAACTATGAACTCTGTTGGAATTGATGTCTCCAAGGGCAGAAGCACCGTTGCCGTTATGCGCCCCTTTGCGCTGTCTGCTTGGAGGGCGCTGTCATTGTTTTGGCGTGTATCATCTTTTCACTCTTTGCCGCTTCTCCGCCCGTTGTCAATCCTGACGCTGCGGCGGTAACGCAGGTGTGGGCATATATCGGAGAGCTGCTCTTTAATATGCTTGTGCTTGTTGGCAGCGTGAAAATGAGCGACAGGATTATCTGGGAGATGATGGGACTGTAAAAAGTTGCGGTTAAAATCCCCTAAGTTTTCAGCGAAAACTTGATTTTTATAAAAAAACGTGGTATACTATCAATGAAAAGTTAGGGGACAATGACTGTAAGTTTCCAGCGAAAGGAGAATCCCAATGCAAAATATTATCAGGCGTGATCACTACTTGAAACGGTTGGTGGATAAAAAAGAGAATGGCTTGGTAAAGGTAATTACTGGAATCAGACGATGTGGCAAGAGCTTTTTGTTGTTTAATCTGTTCTATGATTATCTGATAGAAAGCGGCGTAAAAGAGGATCAAATCATTTCGATTGCCCTTGATGATGATACCTTTGTGCAGTACCGTGAGCCGGAGGTTCTTTCCGAGTATATCCGTTCCAAAATCATAAACAAAGATATGTACTATATCCTCATTGATGAGGTGCAATACGCCATTACAAAGGAGGAGTTGAAAAATCCGGAAAACATCCGGCTATATAATGTACTCAACGGTTTGCTGCGTCTTCGGAATGTAGATATTTATGTGACCGGAAGCAACTCCAAAATGCTGACCAAAGATGTTCTGACTGCTTTTCGTGGCAGAGGTGATGAAATCCGGGTGTATCCGATCTCTTTCAAGGAGTATTATTCCTTTGTAGGCGGAGATAAATCAGACGCTTATGAGGAGTACGCTCTATATGGAGGAATGCCCCTTGTTTTGAGCAAAAAAGATGATGCGGAAAAGATGTCCTATCTGCAAACGCTGTTCACGGAAGTTTATTTCAAGGATATTGTTGAGCGATACGACATTGGGCTGCCGGATGTGCTTACAGAATTGACCGACGCTCTGTGTTCCGCTGTAGGCTCGCTGACCAATGTGAACAAGATTAAAAACACCCTCCAAACGGTCAAGAATATTCAGGTTTCAAACACTACGCTGTCAAACTACTTGGATTATTTGTCAGAATCCTTTTTGTTTAGTAATGCCAAGAGATATGATGTAAAGGGCAAAAAATATTTCGAGTATCCGTCAAAATACTACTGCACAGATATTGGAATTAGAAATGCCCGCCTGAATTTCAGGCAGCAGGAAGAAACGCACATTATGGAGAACATCATATACAACGAGCTTTTATGCCGTGGCTACTCGGTAGATGTGGGTGTAGTGGAGATCACAGAAACAAGTGCAGGAAAAAAGACAAAAAAGCAGTGTGAAATCGACTTCATATTAAATCGAGGTGCGAAAAAATATTATATCCAATCTGCCCTTAGCGTCAGCGAGCAAAGCAAACTTGAAACAGAACTCAGACCGCTGAAAAACACAAAAGATTTTTTTAAGAAAATTCTCATCAGCAAAACTTCAATGAAGCCGTGGACAGATGAGGATGGGATTCTTCATTTGGGACTTTACGAGTTCCTGATTAATGAGGATTCGCTGGAATTGTAAACTGAATAGATTTAGGAAATCGTCATCTGAAAAAGGTGGCGATTTTTTATGTCAAAAGAAAGGAGCTTTTAATGGAAGTAAAAATTAACCGTGAAATCAGAAACTACACGGAAGCGATGTTTTTCGGACTGTCCCTGCGGCAGTTCATTTTTTCTGTCTGTGCCTGTGCGGTGGCGGTAGGATTATATTTCCTGCTGAAATCCTATGTCGGCACGGAAACCGTGTCGTGGATGTGCATTTTGGGAGCTGCCCCGCTTGCGGCTCTCGGTTTTATCAAATATAACGGAATGACCGCTGAGAAATTCATCTATGCGTGGATAAAATCGGAGTTTCTTATGCCGAAGAAGCTCGTGTTTCATTCCACAAACACCTACTTGGAGCTGATGAAGCCGGGTATGGAAAAGAAGCAGAAGGAGGTTTTGAAATCAAATGATTAAAACGCTTACCAATTTATTCAAACAGGATAAGGAAAAGTTTGTCGTGCCGAAGGGTGCTTTTATGTGGTGGGGGATAACGAGGATAAATCAATCGATTCTAGAGCATGGGTTTGTCCGTGGGTGGAAAAGAAAAAGGCTTTAGTTAAAATGCATGATTTTTTTTAACAAATAAAGAAAATATCGACATTAAACTACCGTTTATCCCAGAAAACTACCGTTTGTCCCAGATGTATTGACAATAAATAAGACTTAAATGTATAATTCAACCATCAGCATAAAGAGATTCGTAGTTTTCACATAGCAAGATGGTTTCCACGCTTCTTAAAGTAAGAAAAATAGTTCCCTACCAGATGATGGAGTTTATAATATTTATATCAATTCTTTCATGCTATAAATCCATTGTCGTGTGTAGCCGTTATCCAAAGAAACTTTGATTCATCAACACTGGAGGCTTGTAATAATGAAAAAACATATCCGCATATACAGGTGTTTCGTGTGTCTATTATTTGCCATGAGTTTAATTACAATTTCAGGCTGTGAAACTGCAAGCCCCAAGGAACCAATTCGTGAAAAAGAAGTGAGCCAGGGAGTAGATACAGACAATTCAAGTGAAACATTGACAATTTTGACTGTCTACCAGAATGATGAGTTGACCAGGCTCATCAAAGAATTTGAATCTGTGCACCAGGAAGTGGATATTGAAGTTGAGGTTGGCATCCGCTCTTCCGCAGATGTGGGCCGGCTGGATTCTTGGGATAATTTTATGGAAGAACTGGCCGTGAATCTCATGAGCGGCGATGGTCCGGACATTTTAGTAGATCCAGGTGTGTTCACCCCGCTGCAGTATCATCAATCTGGAGTAGTATACGATTTGCGGGAATGGATGGATCAAGATCAAGAGTTTCATTTGGAAGATTATTACGAGAATTTATTTCAAGCATATGAAATTGAAGGGAAGCAGTACACGGTGCCTACTCGTGTATCCTTGAACGTAGTATATTTGAATAAGACGCTTTGCGACATTGCTGAAAAAAGTTTTTCCCCTTGGGATACGTTAGATTACACAGAAGTGCTGGATATCTGGAAGTCTGCAGACCAGTTTGGCGCAATCTCACCAGATTTTACTCTGGAATTTATGGATCAACGGGGAAAATGTAACCTCTTTATAGACGCGGAGCTTCCCGACTTTGTAGACGTACAAGCTGGAACCAGTTCATTCGATTCTCCTGAATTTATCCAATATCTACAAGATACAAAGGGCATCCCTTCGAACCGCGCTGCGTCAGAGATCATGGCGGTAACGGGTGGAAATGTTTTAGAGCAGTTCGCACTGACCAATGAGGAAAAAAATACATCTTTGCTGTTGATTGATACTGTGGGGGTCGAGACACTGAGAAATGTATTACAGGTTCCCGAAAACTGCGTTGGCCCCCTGTTTCTCACTTCGAGAAAAGGAAATATCTCTTTTACGCCCGCTTTGGCTTCTCTGGTGGTTCCCAAGAGTTGTTCAAATCCTGACTTAGCCTGGGAATTCCTGAAATTCTGCATAGCACCTGTGGATGAACCCGCATATTACTCAATCTACCACCCAAAAGGCAGCGTAGACATAATCCAAGGGAACACCCTGCCGATAGCCCAAAAGAACCTGCGCAGTTATGGGGAGCTTTATGGGAAAGTGGGTTCTGTCTTAGAAAAGGATAGCCAAATAACGGTCGATTTTGATCCCACCTTGATCGAGAGCCCTTTCTCTGACGGTTTTTTTGAACAAGTTGACCAAGTGCTTTCTCTCTATAAAAATCCTGTGGACAGCCTTGGCCGCCTTGGAACAATTTATACGCCTATTTTGCAGCAATATTATGATAAGGGTACTCTTTCCGCAGAAGCGTGTGCAAAGAGCATCCAGCAAAAGGCTGGCATTTGGCTACGGGAATAAGGAATTACTGGATTCGATCCATTAATTCATATTACTTAATATGAAAGGAGGGAGAAACGTGAAGCGTCAATTGAAGATCAAAGCTCAAAACGAACATTTGCGCACATATTACGACTTGCGTAAACCTATATGTTCGTGTGGTGCGTGTACCGGTCTTTGTCAATGCTTTTGCGGTGGTGATACAACAACCGCGACAAATGCATCCCACCGTGCATCAGCCTCCGTACAGATCGGAGCGATGAGCGAGACAGAAGCGCGAGCGTAAAACGACAAGGAGGGAATCAATTGCTTACAATTGATTCCCTCCCCAATTAAAAATACAGATATCGGGAAAGTGAATAAGGTTATGACTTACAAGATTATTGAAAGCCCTTTTGGAAAGTATGTATATTCGAGAAATGCGAATCGCCTGATAAAAATGCCAGAAAACAATGATTCCCAATCAGTAGAAGGATATCTGTCTGAGCAAGGATTTTCGACACGCAACAATCTTAGAAAAATACGTCATCCGAGTAGTTGGATGATTGAAGAAATACTTCGAGGTCATGTCTTCAATTTAATTTTACAAGTTACACAAAATTGCAATTTAAGATGTAGTTACTGTGCCTATTCCGGCAATTACTATAATAGAACACATACAACGCAGAAAATGTCATATGATGTTGCGAAGCGTGCTGTGGATTTTCTGTTTGAACACTCATCTGAATGTGAAGAAATCGTAATAGGTTTTTATGGAGGAGAACCTTTATTAGAATTCGACTTAGTAAAACGTGTAGTAGACTATGCTGATCATATAGGATGGGGAAAAAATATACAATATGTTGTGACAACAAACGCAACACTTTTAAAAGGGGAAATCCTTGACTTTCTGGTTGCACACAATTTTTCAGTGATGGTAAGTTTTGATGGGCCAAAAGAAGTACATGATAAAAACAGAAAATTTATTGATGGAAAAGGTTCTTTTGACTTAATTATTAATAATCTGGAATTAGTAAAAGAAAGATATCCGGATTTTTATAAGAATATCATGACAAATACAGTTTTGAGTCCAACTGAGGATTATGAATGTATTAAAAAGTTTTTTGAAGCAGATACTGTAATTCATGCTCTTAATTCACGATTGTCCTTGATTTCTGCTGAAGATGCTAAGGAACCTATAACATATGGAGAACATCTCTCTATATCTGAGAGTATAGAAATTGTGAAGATTCTCTTGTATATGCTGGGTAAAATACATAAGGAAAGCATTTCAAAAATATACTTATCCCAAATAAATATGATTACAGAATCTTTTAGAAATATGGATTTTGACGGGCTCGAAGGTAAAGTCATGGCACACCCAGGGGGGCCATGTGTACCAGGGAAAAAAAGGCTTTTTGTCGATGTTAATGGTGATTTCCACCCCTGTGAAAAGATATCTGAATGTGCTGTCGGTAGAATTGGATCACTTTCTTCTGGTTTTGATATAAACGCAGTTTTAAAAATCTTAAATATCGCTGAAATTACTGAAGACGCATGTAAAAATTGTTGGGCCTTTTTGTGGTGTAATCAATGTGCCAATGCCTCTTTGCAACGTAATAAGCTATCATCTGAAATACGTCTGTCAAAATGTTCTAGTTCCAAATCTCATGCTATAAATACATTTAAAACGATGATTTTTTTGAAAGAGTATGGATTTGATATTGAAAGGTGGAAATCGGATAATGCGATCGATGATTTTTTGCGCAAATGAAGAGAGCTTACTTTTATTGGGGACTGATAATGAGTTTTCCATGTCTGAATATGTCTCTATCGTAACACCATATGGTATAGAGGCAAGTTCACCGGCATTTGATATTCTTCAGGCAATACCGGCGAGGGTAGAATTTGAAGTGATACATTCACTTGAAGAAGCATCAAATCTTCAAATAAACAAATTATTACTTGTTAATAATGAAAAAGTCTCGTGCGGAACATATTCTAAGATAGTAAATGCCTATATAAAAACCGAATGCAAAATATACGTCCCTATCGAGTTGCAAAGAAAGCTATCTCTTCCTCCGCTAGAAAATATAAGCGTGCTACATAAAGAAGATTTTGAAATAAAGGTCACGGGGGACGAAATTCTTCACGTTGACATACCTGTAATTGCGGTTACAGGTATAGGTCAAAATACGAATAAACTACCACTCACTCTATTGATAAAAGACCATTTATCTAGTCTGGGCTATAACACGCTAACACTTTCATCATCTCCTTTAGCCGAATTATGGGGCATGGAAGCCCTACCAAATTTCTTATTTAGTGAAAAAAGCTTTAGAGACAAGACCATGCTTTTTAATCATTTTTTATATAGTCTCGCTTCTAAAACGCAGCCTGAACTTATAATTATATCAATCCCGGGGGGAATTAGCCCTCTAAATCCTTTTTGTTACGAAGATTATTATGAGATGGCGATGATCATTTCGAATGCAACACAGATTTCGATAGATATCTGTAGCTTATATTGTCAAGATTATCCGGATGAATTTCTTGATTTACTTGATGATATTAATACATTTAGATTTGGTTGTAAACCACTTTTCTATCATTCATCAAATGTTGTTTTCGATTTGGATGCGGAAACTAGAAAGAATGAATTCATAAAAGCCAACACTTCAAAACCAGTAAGTTTTGTTAAAGATGCACTCTCGGATTCTCAGAGAGATAATATATTTACAATGTTTGATAAGGATATGTTATCTGATGCACTAAAACGAATTGTGAGCTATTTGATAGAATAACTCAATTGTATATTTCTATAAATCGCTCTGTTCAAGCAGGACCATCTTGGTTTGCAGGAAAAAATATGGATTACTTCGTTAAGTGATTTCATGTAGATTGGCTAAAGCATTTGCGCAAAGGTAATAACCCTAATTTTACTGCCAGGAAAAGCACTAACTGTTTAAGCATATGAATTATACGATTCGGAAAGACAAGTGAGTTGTTTTATCATATTATCGTTGTCTTTCTTCAGAGAGGTGGAATATTAGCGTGGGAAAAGATGAAATCGCAAGAATTTTACAAAACTACTTGTACCTTAGTTCTCACAAATATGTTCAGGATAAGAATGTGAGTTTGTTTTCTTATAAGGCCGGTTTTTCTCCCTTTGATATTACTTATGCTCTTTTAGAATTTGAAAAGGAATATGGAGCAGATTTACAGGGAGTAGTAGATACCGTTGATAATTATTCCCTGAACCAATTGTGTCAAGCGCTCGAGCATTCCATGAAGGAAGTGATTAAATAAAAAAGGAACGATTGAACTTCTGTTTCACTTTCCAAATAGAGAGGTCTCGTTGAAACTAGATAGGATAAATAGTGATTGTAAAAATGTATGTATTTTTTTCAAATAAATTAGAAATTTTTTTGATTGAACAAAAAATTATTTCAATTGAACAGAAAGAGATTTACGCTTACGGCTTAGAGTGTTTAATCGCTCGTATAGGCACGATACTTTATTTGCTTTTACTAAGCATTTGTCTTCGCGCCGTCTGGCAGGCAGTAGTATTTTATTTTGTTTTTCTTGCCATGAGAAAATTTGCTGGAGGATATCACGCGACTACATATGTCAAATGTAATGCGTTATATCTGTTGACTTTTATGGTTTCAGTTTTAGGAGACAGGTATGTTGTATCTAACTTTAACTCTCTTTACCTTTCCGTTTTTATTCTTCTGTTTGTGTTTATGACTGTTTTGATTTTTTCTCCGATTGAGAATCCAAACAACCCTATAGAAGATGGCCAGGAAAAAAAATTCAGACGATATTCTCTGTTAATTGCAAGTGCGCTGTCAGTTGGCGAAATGGTATTGTTCTTTCTCGATCTTCCCATACATGGGATGCTGCTGATATCCATGTTTTTAGCAGTTGTGTATATGTATGTTGAAGTGATAAACAGAAAAAGAAAGGAGGGGAATGTCCGTGAAAAAGATAACCCATAAGGTTGCCAAAGCAATTGCTTCCGTCGCGTTGAAGTCTGCTAAGGGCAGCACCCGTGAGGTTTCAAAAGAGGGTATGTACCAGCCCAAGCGTCCCAAGATGTAAGTGCAATGTTTATGACGCAAAGTGCGGAGGTTTTAATCTCCGCACTGTTGCGTTTTTGCAATGAATCAAACTGTTTTTCACTCGAAGTTCATTTATAGGTTATAAACTCAGCAAAAGCTTGAAGTCCTTTTCTTCCTTCTCGCGGGAAGCCATCTGGGAGCTTAAAATATCTCCCATGGTTTTCTGAAAAAGGTGGGCAAGGATTTGCTGTAACTCCCACCAAGTAATCAACTGAAACATTAAAGTATTTTGAAATCAGTATCTTGATAGAATCCGGTGCTTCGCTCTTGTTTCTTTCATATAAGGAAATAGAATGCTTGTTTATTTTAAGAATCTTTGCTAACTCCTCTTGTGTAAGCCCGGTATCAAGCCGCAATTCTGATAATCGTTCGCCAATCAAGCATATCCTCTCCAGCCTTACCAGCATGTCTTCATTATAGATGAAACTTGGCCTTGTCCTTCTATAATCGAGAATTTAGACCTTTTGGACTCTTGAAATCGATAATTTATCGATTGCGTGTATCTCCAAAAGCTGTTTACACGACTTTGCGAGAAATTTTTTTGATTTTTTCTTCCGGAAATGGTATACTTTCTCTATCGTCTAGAGAAAGGGTGTCCATATGCACATTGCTCTATGTGATGATGACAAAAATTTTGTTAAAGAATTTGAAGCCCGGATTTTGGCGACGGCTGACAGCTGTGACATTGACCTGACCGTAGCAGGCTATACCTCGGTGAAAATGTTTCTTGCAGATGCTGGGCGGCTGGCAGGAGAACCGGGTTTCGTGTGCTTTTTGGATATTGATATGCCGGGGATGACGGGCTTTGAGCTGGCGGAAGAACTCCGCCACCTAAACAGCGGCACCCGCATCGTGTTTGTCTCCAACAAGGATGAACTAGTGTTCCAGTCTTTGGAATACCATCCTTTTTTCTTCCTGCGAAAGAATCGCCTGCAAGAAGAATTAAAAAGGCAGCTTGTAGAACTGCACAACTCCATTCACCCCAAGCGTATGGTTGAAACCTTCCAGACAGGCCGCCAGACCATTCAGATCGACATGGAAACGGTTGTCTATGCGGAAAGCGAAAAGAATTATCTAATGCTCTATTACGGTGAGCCCCTGCAGGCGGTGAAGGTTCGGATGAAGATATCCGAGGCGGAGGAACGGTGGAAAGCATATGGATTTATCCGGATCCACAAGGGAATAATGATAAATCCTAGATATATTAAACAACTGGCAGATGACGGGCTACAGCTCACGGCAGGGAAAATTCTTCCAGTTGCCCGGAGCAGTATGCCTGAGTTGAAACGTTTATTGTTTGAGGTGCAAAGAAATGGATAGTTCCCTTTTTTGGTCGATTTTTGAGGCAGGCATTTCCCTACTGGAAAATTTTTTGCTTGTGCTCTTTATGAATCATTTTTTGGGCGCGAGGTATTCCGGCGTAAAGCAAGTACTACTCACTTCAGGAATGACCTTGTTAGGATTTGCTTTTTCATTCGTAGAAAACTTACCTTCCTTTTTTACATGGGAGTCCTATATTACAATAATTATCTTGTTTTTCTACGCTTTGTATGCTGCCCAAGGAAGTTTGCTGAAAAAGGCTGTAGGTGCGGTTATAGCCAGGGAACTGATAACCATTTCAAACAGCTTGATCCTCTTTTTAGCTGGGGCTTTTTTGAACACAGATGTAAGTGATTTTATTACACAGCAGAATGAACTGCGCATTCTTACCGTTTTGCTGACGAAAGTGACCTACTTTTTTCTAGGGCGCATTGTCATTGGCCTTTTTTCCAAGCGGGGAGAACTGCTGACATGGCAGTGGGCGGTTACGGGCAGCAGTTTTTTTGTTTCCACGCTGGCTGGCACGTTAGCCATAAGGCTGGCAAGAAATTTGTCCGGAGAGAGCGCTGTGGAGCGTATAGAGCTGCTGGTAATCGTCAGCTGCCTGTGGGTGCTCTGCTTTATGGCCTACTTTGTGGTGGAGAAGATGATGATGGGCAACCAATTCAAGCTGGAATATGAATTGCTGAAGCAAAACCAGGAATATCAGATGCAAAATCTGAAGCATATGGCAAGTTCATATGAAGAAGTTCAGGCTATCCGCCACGATATGAAAAACTATCTGCTGGCCTTGCAGCACATGCTGGAAAAAGGGGAATACCAGCAGGCCAAAGCGGAGTGTGAGCGGATCACAGGCAAGGTGGATGGCACCCATGTGTTCCTGGAAACGGGCAGCCAGATCATTGACGCGATTTTGAATGAGAAGCTGTCCGAGAGCAAACGCAAAGGGATAGACACCAAGTGCAGCATTTTTACAGACTTACGGGCGGTGGATACCCTGGCTTTCTGCACGGTTTTTGGCAATTTGATGGACAATGCCATAGAGGCCCAGGAGCCTTTGCCGGAATCCGAAAGACATATCGAGGTGGAGGCTTTCAACCAGTATGGCTACACCCGTCTGCGCGTGACGAACATCACGGGGAAAGAGTCCACAGGGGAAGGCCCCGAATTGAAGACTACCAAACCGAATGCCGATATGCACGGGATTGGGCACAGGAGTGTGGAGCGCACTATGGAGAAAATAGAGGGGGCCATCCGATATCAGGAAGGTGACCACTTATTCATTGCAACGGCAATCTTTCCACAGCATACAATTTGAACGGTTTTTGAAGGGGACACCCGCGATGGATGTCCCACTTTTTATGATATTTAAGATAATTATATGTCGTTTTATCCCAGAAATTTACCGTTTGTCCCAGATATGTTGACGGATTCTATTTTGACGTGTAGACTAATACATAAAAGGGACATGAAAGCTTTATAATACTATGTCTGGTAGCCGTCAGGAGGAGAGGAATGAAAAAGATTGATCCAAACTTAAGGCGTATTCTTTCTTATCTGAACCCCTACAAAAAAGAATTTCTGCTGGTGGGATTGACTCTGCTTATTTCTACTGCTATTGGTTTTTTCCAGCCGCTGGTGATTCGGGCTATCACCGATGACGGTATGCTCCAGCGGGACATGGCCGTGATTGCCCGCTCGGCGTTGGTATTGGCTGCGCTGGTGATTGTCAGCCAGGCCATCGACCTATGGCAGACCCATATATTCGCGGACATACATAACAAGTCCTATTACGCCGTTTTCCGTCAGGTTTTTGAGAAGCTGCTGCACCTGGAGAAATCCTATTTTGAGGATAAGAACAATACGGAAATCCTCAGCTTTTTGCAAATGGACGTTTCCCAAGTTTCCTCCATCACAGACCGATATATGGTCATGAGCGCCAGCTATGTGTTCCGAATCATCAGCGGACTGGTGGGACTGTTCGTGATAAGCTGGAAGTTGGCATTGGTAGTGCTGGCGATGGTGCCTGTAAAGTTTTTCTTAGTGAGACGCATGTCGAAACGCCGGGAAAAGGCCATGGACGCAATGATTGAGTCCAGCAGAGATTTCTCCCGGTGGTTTGGGGACAATCTCAACGGAGTAGACGAGATTAAACTTTGGAACCTGTTCCAGAGCCGGGAGAGGATTTTTGCGCAAAAGCAGCGTGAGCTGCTGGGTCTGGAAAAGAAGGGCACCATGATTGACGGCTGGAACACTTTCTGGGAAATGCTGCTGGAATGGTCGGTGACTATTGTGCTGTACCTGTTGGGAGGCTGGCTCATCTGTACTGGAAGCCTGACCATTGGCGCGGTGTTCGCCTTTTCCAGTTACTCTGGCTATGTGACCGGGCCTGTGTCCGCGCTCATTAACCTGAAAATGTACTTTGCCCGCATCATGCCCTCGGCTCGCAGACTGTTCCAGTTTTTGGATATGGAGACAGAACTGGATGCTGGTAGAAAACATATTGAAAACAAGCCGCCAAAATTGGAATTTCGGGATGTGGCGTTCCGTTATGAGGAGAACCGGCCTATCCTGCAAGGCGTGAATTTTACGGTGGAGCCTGGTGAAAAAGTCGCCATTATCGGCCAGAACGGTAGCGGGAAATCAACTATCCTTAATATACTTCTGCGATTCTACCAGCCTAACGCCGGACAAGTACTGGCGGACGGGATAGATGCGAATTCCCTGTCTCTGGAGAATTACCGCAGTCTATTTTCAGTGGTCAGTCAAGAACCTTATCTGTTTTTAGGAGACATTCTGGAGAACGTAAATTTAACTGGGCTGACAACGGAGAAACAGTTACAGGCTGCCTTAAAAGATAGTGGCGTCGCACACTACATAGCCCGTATGCCCGACAGGGAAAAGACGCAGATTGGGCGTAATGGGGCAAAGCTATCTGGAGGAGAAAAGCAAAAACTTGCGGTGGCCCGCGCTTTACTGAAAGACGCTCCTGTTGTGATTTTAGATGAAGCTACCTCCGGGTTTGATGTGGAGTCTGACGCTTATCTGCATGACATCATTGTGAACCAGATGCAAGATAAGTCAGTCATCATAATAACCCACCACTACAATAATTTGGAAGGGATGGACAAGGTGTATCGACTGGAAGATGGGGCACTTGCTGCGGTGGGAAGATGTCGTTATTCAAATCAGCAATATTTCCTTGGTGTCATCCCGCAATGTCCCGACTCCTAAGTTTCCTATTTGGGCGGTGATAACTGCCGTGCTTGGTTTGTGGTTTTTTACCATCAACACATTGTTTGCTTTACTCGTGCTGGCGGTTGGCGGAGGTGCTATAGTGTTTTGGTATGTGCAGTACAACACGCTGAAATATGAGAAATGCTTGCATATCTTATTAAATTCTGGAGACACCTTTTCCCTCATTGCCAGAGACGTACATTTCGTTGAACAGATTTTAGATGTCTTTTCAAAGATTTTCAAAGATGGAGATAAGGCAGGCACAAATTACTATATCGACATGAAAAACTGTAAAATTGCCAATAATTCCATTGTGTTCATTTTCGCCAACTCCTTTATGGGCGGGGCGGAGATTGTCAGCCGGTATTCGGCAGAGGTGATGGAG
>NZ_QWEO01000064.1 GCF_009936035.1 Neglectibacter sp. X58
CCCCCAATTCCTTTTGCTCTTTTTTGTGCCCCCTAGCCCTTTGGCGTGCGTCCTTGCGTACTAACTTAATGACATTGACCACATGGGGAAGTAGTTTGTCAATTACAAATCAGCAAATTTTACAGTTTGCTCTGGAAAATGCCCCTTTGTATGGTGTTCTGTAAAAAACAGTTGGGGATTACACAGTCCTCCATTAGAACCAGCAGAAGGATGATCGCACTCCGCAGAGCGTAGGCGATCACCAACCTCCTGATGCGTTTTTTTCGCTTTGCTCTGACGGATGCTTGGTGCTCCCGTACTGTCACGGCTCAAAAACCACCTCCTTCCCGTCTGATTTTAGAATCATAGTAACTTCCTCACCGTCATAAATGACAGACAGGGCCGGATCATTTGAAATTTTCAGACTGCCAACGCCATCCCTGCCGCATAGATAAACACAGTCGGAATCCATGCGATTGATGAAATACAGCCCTTGATCGGTCAAACAAAAGTCAGAGGCAACCATATTCCGAAACGGCCTGGCCTTGTGGGTCTTAGTATCATACGCCGTCAGCAAAGAATTTTCGTTGATGTAAAAGATCGTCCGCCCATCAAACGCTATATTCTCCCTGGTGGGGATGTCCAGCATTTTCGTGAGCTGGATTGTTCTGCCTACTTCCGTAATCCCATCATTCGTAATGAAAAAGAGGCTGTCATCGTTCAAGAAAAAGCCGTAGCAGTATTGCAGAAACATCCAGGTATCCCCCACGGTATAATCAATTCCCAGCAGAGAGCGCCCGCTGTCCGTTATTTTCTCAAAAATAAACTGTTCCTCAAAGGTTTCTGTATCAAGCTGGACGATGGACACCTGGGTCGCTGTGCTGTTGTAGCTGCCGACCCGATCCACATACTGCTCTGTGCGGGAGGTCATATAGTAAATGTACGGAGCATCCATATAGACAGCTTTAATGGATTCGCCATCCGAAAAGGCCCCGAACAGCGGAGAGAGGGCCAAATCCGTCAAAGCGCCGGTTTCCCGGTTCTCCAGAGAGTATGTCCGCGTCTGATCGTCGAAGATCACACTGTAAGTTTCCGACACACTTTGCGAAGATGAATTGAATATCCCGTTTGTGGATTCTGCGGCAGAGCAGCCGGACAGCGAGAGCAAAATTAGCAGTCCCAACACTGTGGCCCCACGCCGTCTGACGAACTTTTTTCCAGACTGCCAGCAGTTTGTGTTTTGCCGCAGCACCCACCATACCGTGAGGGCGCAGCACACAGCGGACAGGCCCAGCAGGGCCAACAACTCCTGGGGGGAACGCTCCGAGAAAGTCACGATGGGTTCACCTGTCAATGAATCTTCCACAGAGGAAGTCCCTTCCAGGAATCCGGTTGCCAGCAGGAACGGCAGGGGCAGCGGCAAGCGGTAGCAAATCTGTCTGGACAGGCCGATATACGGTATCAAGGTGGATGCCACCCCGATCACCACCGTCAAAGCATATTTCTTCACCAAAACGGAGGTAAAGAGCAGCAGGGCGGCGAGATACACCGAGCCAAAACAGCGCAGGACGGTCAGAATCAGATACGCGGCCAGCAAAGAGATATTTTTTGTACTGCCTCCAAAACTGGCGATACTCTGAACAGGGTACTCCCCGTGGGGCAGGCCGTATTTTATTCCGAAGAAAGCAAAACGAATCAGGGCCAGCCCTCCGCAGAGAGCGAACACGGCGCAGAGGGTCATCACGACTTTGCTTCTGGCACTCTTGCGGCTCTGCGGTGCCGTCCGCAAAAGCGCGTCCATCTGGCAGCTATATTCCGAGCAAAAAACCGTAGCGGACAAAATCAAAATGACAAGGAACAGCGGGAAGTCCAGCGTTTGAGAGGAAAACAGCCCCGCCCAGCCGTTTGTTTTCAGAAAGTAACGATTGCCGGTGTTCTCGCAGATATATAAATATTGCTGATACACTGCTTCAAAGCCATGCTCATGGGCTAAAACCGTGTTGACCTCCGCGATCTGCCGCTCATACTGTTCCTCTGTGATCTGACCGCTGTAATAGCTTTCCTGAGATTGAGAGCGGGTATATCGGGCCTCCGTGATGGCCTGGGCCTCCTGCTCCAACCAAGCAGCTTTTTCCTCTGTGCAGGCTCCGTCCAGCCGTTCCAGATACCACTCGTATTCCTCACGGTATTCTTCCATCGCGCTGTTCTGCGGCCTGTCGGTTGCAGCCAGCCAAACCGTACTGACCAGGAGCGCGGCCAAGATATAGAGCAAGCCCCGTTGCATGACCATCAGTTTTTTCCATTCATAAGAGAAAACACTCATTTTGCCCTCCCAACACAGCGGTGGCAGTTTTCCGCTGACAGAAAATAGATTGCGGTAACAAGCACAAAGCCCGCTGTCAAAGAAATCCAAACTGCGGCCTGCCAAGTCAGGACGGGGAACCCGCCCAGGTTCACAAACTCCGTTTTGCCCAGGAGAACACGGGTTGTCAGCAGAGAATAGGGATTCAGCACCTTTGTCCAGAAAAAATTGGAGTAGGCGCAGGCGGCTCCGCTGACAACCAGCACTATACAGAGGGAAAAATTGATGACAAACGGGAGCAAGGCATTTTTCCAGAACATCGAAACCAACAGCCAGAGCATCCCAATCGCCCATGTGCCAGCGCATCTAAGTGCCGCAGACAGGAGGGCGTACTGAAAAATGCTGAGATTGACGGATACCTCCGCAAAGTTCGGAATCGCGAACACCGGCAGGGTCAGCCCTTCCAAGGTCTGAAAGGAGGCCGCAAAGCCAATCAGGTCAAGGAGAGAAAACCACAGCGAGGTCAAAAGCAGAAACAGGGTGGCCGCGAGGATTTTCGCCAGGGCTGTTTTTCTGCCGCCGTTAGGACTTACCAGTAACAGCATATCCATCTGCGTTTCCCGCTCGCTCACAAAGGTTCCGATGATCCCATAGAGACAAAGCAGGAGGGTCAGGATGATGGAAAAATCATAGTTCAGATAGTAATTGCACATTTCCCGATAGGCAAAGGCGGGAATGGCGCGGCCAGCGTAAAGGTTATAAATCGCGCCGCTCTCCCTCTGCTGGTAGACCGCTTCCTGTTCCCCATAGAGCGCGGCGCTTTGCCGCGCTCTATTTGCCACTTGCTCCGACCGGCCGCTGTACTCATAGAAATACTGCATAGGTGTTACGAAATATTTGTCCAGCAGGTTCCTGTCGCTATACAGGTTCCCGGTCATCGTGTTGGGGTCATCGGTGGCTGTGCTTGCGGTCATATCCGATGTGGCCTCCACAAGAGGCTGATAAACCGCAAGCAGGCGTTCGATCTTCTCCGGGGTGATTTCACCCTGGTATTCCTCATAGAGCTGCCAATGAAGCGTGTGCCAGCTCCGCTCTTCGTTCCCGTCTGTCAGATAGGAGTAGGATTTGTATTCGCCATAGATTTTGAACAGGTTGGCGAGGCTGAACACCACAAAGAGCGCCAGGATGGAGCGTTTACAGAACTGCTTGATAAACTCATACCGTATCAGACGTATCATGGCGCTCCCCCCTGCAATAGTATAAGAACACATCCTCCAGGTTGGGCTTGACAGGCTGTGCGGTTTTGATCGGGCATCCATCCTCAACAATGCGGAGGGTAAACTGTCCGTCCTCCTGCTTCATGTTGCTGACGCAGTACATATCGGTCAGCAGCGCGGCGCTCTCGGCCCCGGCAGTTACACTCCACACCTTACCTTCAATCCCCTGTTCCAGCGCGGCGGGCGTTCCCTGCATGAGCAGCGTCCCTTGTTTCAGCAGCAGGATTTCCCGCGCGATGCACTCAACATCTGAAACGATGTGGGTTGCCAGCAGGATTGTCCGGCCTTGGGCAAACCGGGAGATCAGGTTGCGAAACCGTATCCGTTCGCTGGGGTCAAGACCGGCGGTAGGCTCGTCCAGAATCAGGATTTTGGGGTCGGACAGCATGGCCTGCACAATGCCGACGCGCTGGCGCATACCACCGGAGAGCGCACCGATTTTCTTGTCCTGCGCGTCTGTTAGATTCACCGTGGCCAGCAGTTCCGAAACCCGGATCTCCGCTTCATGGGTGGGAATGTCTTTCAGCGCACACATATAGAGCAGAAAATCCTTGACAGTAAAATCCCGATAGAAGATAGGATACTGCGGCATATAGCCGATTTGGGACAGGAACGCTTTACCCAGCGTCCTCACATCCTGTCCGTCCACCCGAATCGTGCCGCTGTCCCCGCGCAGGATACCCACAAAGGTATTGATAAGCGTTGTTTTCCCGGCCCCGTTTTCACCCAGCAGGCCGTACACGCCCTCGCTTAAGGTGGCGGTAAAGTTTTTCAGCGCATACTTGCTTTTGTATTGCTTGGATACGCTTTCAAATGTGATTTCCATGTTATTCTCCAAATTCGAGTAATGAATATAGGTTGCTTACAATGCCCTACATAAACCGAAATCCGTTCTCTACCAGGGCAAAGGTATATATCATAAATTGCTCACGGCTGTAACAGCAAAAATGGTTTTGCTCAGTATCAGCAAGAGGATGAAAGGATGCGATCTTTCGTTCTGTATCAAGCCAGATGCGGGAAATAGGCTGGCATTTTGTTTCCATTCCACGCACGTTTCCGCCTGCGATCTCCATGTTACGCTCCAAACTCAAATGTGGATACCAGCGTATCAATTTCACTGATACTGCCCCCAAGAACAACTACGGCGGTTTTGGCCCCGTCTAAAAGGTAAATCCTGGGGATACGGTTGAAATATGTGGGGTCGGAGTTCTCAATCACCTCGGTGGCGACCAGTTCGCCGGAGGCCACATCATAGACACGAACCGTCAGGCTGCCGTCTAAAATGGCGGTCGCAACATAACTGCCCTGCTCTGAGCCGTATACGCCGTCCTTGCCCTCATTGCCGGTAGAGAAGGAAAGCGTATCGGTGCTGCCAGTTGCCCGGTCGATCCAAAGAAGCGTTCCGTTGGCCTGGGTAAAGGTCTGCGGGAAAAACAACCGGCTGACGCTGCCCTGTATTTCTTCCATTTCATAGCCGGACGGTTTTGTGAGCTTCAGACCGCCGCCATCCACGGCGATACTCCCGTAAATGGAAAAATCTTCCTCGCCGTCTGCCGCGGGAATCGAGCTGCCGCTGCCAAAGAACACGATCTGGCTGTTATCCTGGGCAAAGGCAGCACCATTCAGCATGGAAATACGGATGCTGGCTGTTCCGGCGTCTTGGGCCATGTCCAGGAGGGTAGTCAGGCTCCCGCTTTCCAGGTCATACAGATACAGCCCACCCAAGGCGGCGAAGGCCAGCTTTTTCCCGTCTGTGGAGGCCGCTACGCCCCCGGTTTCGCTGACAACAAGATCCCCCTGTAAAAGCTCATCCACCGCGATCTCCTTGTTCAGAGAGAGGGAGCTGTCATAGATGTACGCCATCATGCCGCTGTCGCCCATGCCGGACAGGACGTAGCCCCCGTCAGTGGCCTGGGCTTCAAAGTCGCGCAGGGGCGCTTCCGCGGTAGCCAGCACCGTGGCAGCGCCGGTATCGTAGAGGTACAGCTTGTCCGCCAGTACGAGAAGCGTTCCATTCCCGGCATAGGCGCAGCTCTGGAGCTTGCCGCCAAACAGGGCGGGGTCGAAGGTGCAGGAAGAAGGGGACTGTTCCTGCTGACTGCCTGCGTTTGGAACAGAAACCACGGGTGTATTGGAGGAGTTGCTTCCCGAAACCGTAGGGGTGGGTGAATCCGCCTTACCGCAGGCGGACAATGCCAGGGTAAAAAGCAGCGACAATGTGATGCAGAGCGTCTTTTTCATGTTCAGTTCTCCTTATACAATAAAATAGAATTGGTCTTAAAGAACGGGGCAGAGGCTCCGCCCTGGGGGACGGCAACGCAGTAAAGGGTGTTGAAATCTCCCAGCATATCCGGGGCGATCACGGCCTCAAGCTCCATGACGCCCCCCTTGCTCAATGTAACAGAGCAGGAGGTGCTCTCGTCAAATTTCACCGGCTGATGATCCAGGAAGAAAGCGATGCTGTAGCTTGTTCCGGCTGTGCCGCACATGGTAAATCGCAGGGTGACGGGAGCGGAAACACGCAGGTTGTCATAGACGATGCCGCCGTCACAGGAAAATGTATAATAGATCCCGCTGTCCAGCGTGTCCATGCTCACACCGCCCCAGCCGTATTTGGGAAGCTCGTTTTCCACATACCGCGCTGTGGCCTTTTCCTCCCGCGCTTCGCTTTGTGAAAAGATTTCCCGGACGGGCGGAAGGTCTGAATGGGCGGCGGGGGCGTCCACGTTGAACTTCAATTCAACATAGGAATCCAGCGTCTTATGATACCAGCCATAGCTGGAGGTGGATTCCATATCCGGCTGGAAGTCCGGATTCGTGATGCTCACCACGGTCAGGGCCAGCGTATCGCCGGTGCTGCCGGTCACAGGCTCAAAGAGGAAAGAAAAGCTCTGATCCTCCTTTGCAGGGAAGCTGTGACAATACTCATACTCCGCTGCGGTATCGTTTACCTTGTAGGGCTGGGGCTGGCCGTCCAGAAACAGGAGAAATCCAACGGTATCCATTTTGCCGGTGAGAGAAAACTGGTACTCCAGCCGAAACTCGCCGCCGTCATAGGGGAATGGCAGACGCTCCCCACTCTCGGAAAAATCAGCCGAAGCAGCCCCGTGGGTGAGCATTGCCAGAAATCCGGCATCCTCCTCCGCCGCCTCAAACGGGTTTGCGGCAACAGCCTGTGACGGCGGGGGTGTACTGTCCGGAATGGCATAGTTCCCGCAGGCGGCGAGGGATAAAAGCGCGCCGCACAGCAGGGGAACGGCAATCAATCGTTTTCGCATACATGGCCTCCTTTGCTTTGATGGACTAAGCATAGCGGCCAAAGGTCAAAATTCGGTCAAGGAAAGTAAAATGCCGCCCAAGTTTTTTGGGCGGCATTTTGGAGGGACGATTTATTGCTTGATGGTGATGGTGGCTTTCACGCAGGCTCCATGCGGCAATCTGTTTGACAGCTCTATGGTTCCCCCATGCTTTTGGCACAGCACCCGGCTCACCGCAAGCCCCAGGCCCAGGTGCTTGCCGGAGGTATCTTCGGAGTAGAACAGGGCGGTTTTCTTTTGCAGAAGCTTATCTGAGAAACCCGGCCCATCGTCTGTCACGGTGGCCGACAGCGTTCCGTGTTCCAGGTAAAAGGCGAGTTCAATTTGATGTTCCGCAAAACGCAGGGCATTGGAAATCAGGTTTTCCAGAACGCGGTATAACAGTTCCCCGTCAAGGACGACCCTACCCGCTGGCACATGGAAATCACAAGCAAAGCGCACTTCGGTATTCTGAAACAGGATGGATAATGAGTCCGCCATGTGCTGTAAAAAGTCAGGAAGTTCCACTTCTCCGCGGTGGACTTCTGTTTCCTCAATCGCGCCCAGGTCGCGCATGGTATCTGTGTAGCGGCCCATACGCTCCGCAGTAATGCCGAGATTGGTGAGCGCCTTTTCTAATTTTTCGTCCGTCAAGGTTCCGCCCTGGCGGTTCTCCTGCAAATATTCCACATAGCCTGTCATAATGGCGATGGGATTACGCAGATCGTGGGCCACGGACGCCTGCAATGCGCGGCGTTCCTCCAGCATACTCCAGAGCTGACGGTTATTCTCATATAGGGTCTGCCGCATTTTTTCAAACGCAGTACAGAGCTGACCCAACTCATCCCGCCCGTCAAAGTTAATCTGAAAATTCAAATCCTGGTCTTGAATATGCGTGGTGGCATCCATCAGGACAGTGATTGGCGGCTCCAGTATCTTGTGATAAAACCACCACGCGCACAGAGTAATTCCAATTACAGCAAACACAAGCGGCAGCAGTACCATACAAATCTGTGAAGCGCGGTAGGCCGTTTTTGCTTTGGAGGAAAGCATAGAGTAGCTGGATTCAATGCGTTCTATCCTGTAACTTGTCTGCTCCTGAGCCTCATTGTGTTCTTGACCGTCTGCTACCAGTTGTCCGAATGGCTCTGGCGGGCCATTAAGGACATACCTCAGCTTTGCCTCTGTGACCGTACCATCCAGGGCGGTTGTCTGCTGCGTCAGCCAGACCTCGTTGGAATCGGGAAGAATATGCTTTTGGAGACGGTAACAGCCGAACATTGCAAGCCCGCTGCACAGGAACACGATCAACATAGTAATCGCCACAGCCTCCATAAAAGAGCGTTTCAGGGATTGTCTTTTTATTTTTTCCATCGGTAGCCCATCCCCCAAACTGTTTCGATGTACTCATTTCCGCTGGCCTGCATGAGCTTTGCGCGGATTTTGCGGATATGCTCTTTAATCACGCTGCTGTCGCCCTCCGCGTCATAGCCCCATACCGCCTCATAGATACGCTCCTTGTCAAAGACCTGATTGGGGTTAGAGGACAGAAATTCGATGATGTCAAATTCCCTCTTGGAAAAGGAAAGCTCCTGCTCGTTCCAAAATACTTTTCTGTCGGAGAGGTTGATAATCAGCCCCTGGGAGGTCACGACCTCCGGCGGGCGGTTATTCCGCTCGTCCCGGCGCAGATGGGCCTCAATGCGGGCAATCAATTCCTGCAAGCCGAAAGGCTTGGTAATATAGTCGTCCCCTCCGGCCCGCAGGCCGTTGACCTTATCCTGTTCTGTGATCCGCGCCGTCAGAAACAGGATAGGGCAGACGATATGATTCCGAATGACCTTGCACAGCTCCAGTCCATCCATCCCCGGCATATTGATGTCCAGCAGAATGAGATTTGGCTTTGTATTCAGCTTTGCCAGGGCTTCATCGCTACTGTTGGCTACGGAAACGGCATATCCGTGATCCTGCAAATGGGTGGAAAGCAGTTCGGTCAGGATCGGCTCATCATCCACGATCAAAATTCTGTATGCCATGTGAACACCTCCAGCCTTTTTCATCATATAGGGAGAAAGTCAAAATTCCGTCAAGATCGAAACTCGATGGAATATTATAAATTATACACTGTGGAGCGGTAAGTATCAATTGTGCAAATGAGGCTCATCCTCCTGACCGTGGCGATACCGGCACTCTTGTACAGGCAAATTGCTAAAGGCAGCGTTGGAAACTGGCTGAAAAAATTGGAGAAATTTCAAGGGTAGCTCCCAAATTGCACATCCTCACGGGCTGCTGGGTGAGAGGTTAAGCCCTTTCACCCAGCTTTTTTGTAGGAGGGCAGGCAAATGACGTTCATGGATAAGGTCTATACACTTCGGACGGAAGTGTGGAGCGATGGAAAAAACGTCGTATTTTATCAGCTTTTACAGACGGGCAGGGGGAATTTTGTGATTTGGAAATATCGGAAACGTTTTATATAAAATTTCGACAGATGGAGCGTTGCAGACCGCAATCAATCATGCACTCAGTCATTCGGGCCAGGGAGAAAATAAAGGCGGTAAAAGAAAAATATCGGGCCGGACAGTAACAGACTGCCCCGTATCTTTGAATATAGGGCAGTCTGCTAAATGTTCTCTACAGGTTTCTTAATTTCAGGCGTAAATCAACTTATTATAGATAACTTCCTCCGCCCGGTTTCGGGCGCTGTTCATTTGCCTGACCCATTCCATTTGATTATCCGCTTTAAACTGCTCGGTGATACTGTCCTGTGCCGCCATCTGTTTTACAAGCTGAGAAAACATAGCTTCTGCTTGTTCGTCAACTTCGGACAGGTGGTCGTTCAATTTGCCAGATAGTAGCAAAGCCGTATAAAGGGCCTGACGGTGTTCTTTCAGATACCGCCTCCTCCGTTGTCCCCATATACCGATGGCGGGAAGTTCGGGTACAGACAGGTCGGGGAGAAAGTAATCGCCCTCTTGATGATAGGTTCCACCCATGCGCTCAAATAGTGACTTTTCCATGATATAGTCCTCCAATATGTAGAAATTCCTCGCAATTCAATCACAACCGGCTGGCTTGACAAAAGTTTTGGGAGGAACTTCTTTACGAAGTTCCTCCCAAAGCGCCCGCCGGTCTGCTTTATATGCTTTGCTTTTTCCTTATTCCGGGAAATACTCCTGGGAATAGATTTCAGTGCCGTCAACAGCGTTATAGGTAACAACCACAGAGGGGTTAGCCACATCAATGGCATCAGGCAGAGTGCCGGCAATGCCCTTGAAAGTGGTGGCAAAGGTGTCGCTGTTCATCTGCTCTTCCATAGCGGCCTTGGTGGCTTCAATGTCCACTTCCTCGCTAAAGGTGAAGGTGTAAATCAGCTTGTCGCCTTCGCCGGTAAGTGTAATATCCATGCCGTCGCCCAGAGAAGACATCATGGTTTCAAGCTGATCCTTAACAGCGGGGTCAGCCAGGAACTCCTCTACGCTGGCATACTTCTCAGTGCGCACACCAGTGGCGGCCTCGCTAGAAGCCTCGCTGGAAGCCTCGGAAGAGGCTTCGCTGCTCTCAGCAGCCTTGCTGCTGGCAACCTCAGAAGAAGCAGCGCTGGACTCTGATTTAGAGGAAGATGAGGACTTGCTGTCGCCGCTGCAAGCAGCCAGGGACAGCACCATGGCGAAGGCCACAACACAGGCCATCAGACGGAAAAGATTCTTTTTCATTGCAATATCACCTTTCTGCATTTTGTACTGGTATTTGCAAAGGGCGCAGGCCCCTGTAAAACCACATACAAGTATAGAAGATAAAATTGCACTTGTCAAGAAGGGAAGATACGCTTTGTATCCTTCGCCAAAGAAACAAAGAAATAAAGGAAAATATTGTAATTGTTTGCATGATTTTTTGCTGATTCTTACAAGGTTGTAACCCGCCACAGGCTTTTTTGTCTGTCAAAAGCCAGGCTCCAAAACCTTTGAACCACTAAAAGCATAACCCCCCAACTCGTGCGCGTCCAAAGCCACAAAACACTTGACACATTTCCCTGGAAGGGGGTAAGATGGTATATGCTGTTGAACTGTGCAAGTAGAAGGGGGATTTTTGTGGAAACAAACCGCCAGTGCTTCCGCCGCGGCATACGGGATGGAATGCCTATTGCCCTGGGGTATTTTGCCGTAGCCTTCACCCTGGGCATCGCCGCAAAAAACGCCGGGTTTTCCGCCCTGCAGGCCATGGTGGAAAGCCTAACCAATAACGCTTCCGCCGGGGAATACGCTGTGTTTTCCCTGGCAGCCGCTGGGGCGGGCTACTGGGAGGTAGCTGTGATGACCCTGGTGGCAAACGCCCGGTATCTGCTGATGAGCTGTTCTCTAAGCCAGAAGCTCCCGCCGGAAACCTCGCTGGCCCACCGGATGCTGGTAGCCTTTGACGTGACAGATGAAATTTTTGGCATCTCCATTGCCTATCCCGGCAGGCTGAATCCCTGGTATACATACGGCGCCATGGCTGTCTCCATTCCCGGCTGGGGGCTGGGCACCTTTTTAGGCGTGGCAGTGGGGAATGTGCTGCCCCTGCGGCTGATGAGCGCTTTAAGCGTAGGGCTTTACGGCATGTTCCTGGCAATCATTGTGCCTCCCTGGAAAAAAGACAAGGTGGTGCTGGGGCTGGTGCTTCTCAGTTTTGCCGCCAGCTTTGCCCTGGCAAACTGGCCCCTGCTGGCAGGCATTTCCCCGGGAATAAAAACCATCCTGCTGACTGTGGTGCTCTCCCTGGGCGCGGCAGTGCTGTTCCCTGTGCAGGATGAGGAGAGAGGGGAGGGGCAGGCATGAAAAACATCTGGCTGTACATTCTGGTTTCCGCCGGCGTCTCTTATATCATCCGGGCCACGCCCCTGGTGCTCATCCGGCGGGAGATAAAGAACCGCACCCTGCGCTCCTTCCTCTATTACGTCCCTTATACCACCCTGGCGGTTATGACCTTCCCCGCCATCATGGAGGCCACCCAAAGCCCTATAGCCGGGCTGCTGGCCCTGCTGGCCGGGGTATTCCTGGCCTGGCGGGGCGCAAGCCTGTTCAAGGTGGCAATGGCCTGCTGCCTGGTGGTGCTGGCAGCCGAGCTGTTTCTGGTGCCAGGGGGAGGAATCGGGTAAAATACAGCGCCCCCGCCGGACAGGCGGGGGCGCTTCGCATGCCCCGTGTTTTCATGCGAAGCTTTGAACCAAGCAGGCCTTCCTCTTTCATCCGCAGGGCTGCGTGATGAAGGATATAGGCGTTTCCGCAGGCTTTGTCCAGCAGATACGGAATATTTTCTTCTGTATAGGCGATAGCGGCCAGCTTCTTCAGAGTTTTATTGGCGCGCTGCCAGAGTTATTTACGTGGATTAGACTGCCCTTTTCCCGTGATGTAAAATGTCATTACATGGAAGGAGCGGATCAGTTTGAAAACATACGGTTATGTGCGGGTTTCCAGCACGGAGCAAAATGAGGACAGGCAGCGGATTGCCCTGGTGGAGGGAAAATGTGTAGCAGAGAAAAACATTTATATGGACAAGCAGTCTGGCAAGGATTTCGAGCGCCCCCAGTACAAAAAGTTGGTCAAAAGGCTGCGATCAGGCGACTTGCTGTACATAAAAAGCATTGACCGCCTGGGCCGCAACTATAAAGAAGTCCAGGAGCAGTGGCGTGTTTTGACAAAGGAAAAGGGCGTGGATATCTGCGTGATAGACATGCCGCTTTTGGACACCCGCACCGCTAAAGATCTGATGGGCACGTTTATTGCCGACCTGGTGCTGCAAATCCTCTCCTTCGTGGCGGAGAGCGAGAGGGAAAATATACGGCAGCGGCAGGCAGAGGGCATTGCGGCGGCAAAGCGGCGGGGGGTGCATTTTGGCCCGGAGCCGCAGGCCATGCCGGACAGCTTTCCAGAATTATGCCAGGCGTGGAGGGAGAAAAAAATCAGCCTGCGGGAGGCTGCGGAGTGCTGCGGCATACCAAAGTCTACGTTTTACGACGCGGCAGCCCGGCTTAACGAGGTGAAAGAGTAAATGGATTGTATAAAGTGTATAAAAAGCAGTGTCCGGAGTTGTGTAGAAC
>NZ_QWEO01000007.1 GCF_009936035.1 Neglectibacter sp. X58
CTTTTTTATGCTTTTTTCTTATTTTGCTCTTTTATACCTTTAACTTAATGACATTGGCCAATCAAAGGTACGATTCGAACAAAAAAATAAGCGTACCACTATCTCTAATGATACGCCTATCCCATTCAATTTCTAAGAGCCTGTTGCCCGCTTTTTATCAACAAGGTGGACACTACATAGACACGTTAATTGCCCAAACCCTTTATTTTCCGTTTGTGTTCCCACACCCGATATCAACTACCACTGAAACATCAAAGTAGTTTTTGAGGTGCTTATTTCGGATTTTTTCACCCTCCGAAGTGAACATGAAATGCTTCGCAAAGTGCCTAAAATAAAGGATTTCTACGAGGTTTTCTTTTGTATCAACACAATAGTCTCCACATGCCCTGTCCCGGGGAACATATCTACTGGCGCGACTTTCTGGGGCAGGTAGCCCAGCTCCGCGAACAGCTTCAAGTCTCGGGCCAAGGTGGCGGGATCGCAGGAAACATAGACGATACGGCAAGGGTTCATAGAGGCCACTGTGCGGACAAGGGCAGGGGAACAGCCCTTCCGGGGGGGATCCAGGACAATGACCTGAGGGCATGCCCCTTCCTGCGCAAGCTGTGCTGCGGCCTTGGAGGCATCTGCGCAAAGGAACCGGGCGTTTCCCACGCCGTTGCGCTGGGCGTTCTCCCGGGCATTTTCCACAGCCTGGGGGATAACCTCCACGCCGGTAAGGCTTTCGGCCTGGGAGGCCATGGAAAGGCCGATGGTGCCGGTACCGCAGTACAAATCCAGCAGGGTATCCCCAGGCGCGAGGGCTGCAAACTCCGCCGCCTTTTCATAAAGGCGCTGTGCCTGGGCGGCGTTTATCTGGTAGAAAGAAAGAGGGGATATCCGGAAGGTGAGACCGCAGAGATTATCCTGAATGTATCCCGGGCCGTACAGGGTGCGCAGCCTCTGCCCCAGCGCCACATTGGTTTTGTCCCGGTTTATGTTGAGCACCACGGTGGTAAGCTTCGGCACTGCCGCCCGCAGCGCGCCCACCAAAGATTTCTCGTCCCGCAGCCTGTCGCCGTTTATCACCACGCAGGCCATTACCTCCCCGGTATTCGCCCCCTTCCGCAGGTAAAGCCTGCGCAGGGTGCCCTTGTGGGCGGTTTCGTCATAAACTGTCTCGCCGCTTTTCTCAGCCCAGGCCCGGAAGGCCTCCATCAGGGTGTTGAACTCCGGCGGGTGCAGGCGGCATGCCTGACAGTCGATAATGCGGTGGGAGTTGACCGCGTAAAACCCCATAACAAGCCTGCCGTCCCTGTCCCTGCCCAAGGGCAGCAAGGCCTTGTTCCGGTAGCCCTGCCGGTTTTCCGCCCCTAGGATAGGCTCCACCGGTAAACTGTGAAAGCCCCCTATGCGCTCCAGGGCGTCTGCAACCCGCTGCTGCTTTAAGCGCAGCTCCTCCTCATAGGAGATGTGCCGGAAGCAGCAGCCCCCGCACTGGGCAAAATAAGGGCAGTCCGGCTCAACCCGGCAGGGGGCAGGCTCCAGCACCTGCTCCAGCCTGCCATAGCAGAAATTTTTTTCCACCTTGACAATGCGCACCAGCGCCCTGTCCCCAGGAGCGCCCAGGGGCACAAAAACCGCCATCCCCTCATGCCGGCCCAGGGCCGCCCCCTGGGCTGTAACGCCTGTAAAGACAAGCTCTATCATATCGTTTTTTTGTAAAGCCATAGTGCCCTCCCCTGCCCGGTATACAAATCCCCTGCCCTCCAGAAGGGGCAGGGGACAAGGAATACCTGTTCCAAAGAGTTTTCCGCAAGGTGACTAAGGCCGCAGGACTCTGTCCCGCACCCTGCTTCTCGCCTGCCGACTCGGTCGGCTCTGGACGGGAACGCTAACGCATAGCGTTTGCGTTTTGCCACATGGCACGCAGCGGCTCCTTTTGAAAGAAGGGGAAACATTTCCAAAGGGAATGTTTTGATCCTAAAACCAATCCTTTTGCAATTTTGGATTTCCCTTCTCTAAACCCTGCGTTTTAGTCACTCTGGGAATTTTATACACACGGATATCCCTCAGTTTTTCACGAAGAACTGGTCGTACCAGACGATGAAGGTGTAGAAAGACCATATCTTCTGCATGTTCCGCGCCTTGCCCGCTTTGTGGTCGTCCAAAAGCTTCATAAGCTCTTTTGTGACAAAGAACTTTTCCGCAATATCGCTTTGGAAAGCCGCCTTTACCTTGTTGTAATACTTGTCCTCCCGCAGCCAGTCGGAAAGGGGCACCGGGAAACCCAGTTTCTTCTTGTTGGCGGTGCGCTCGGGAAGCTGCTTGATGGCGGCGGAGCGCAGGGCTTTTTTGGTGGTTTCTGTGGCGCAGTCGGCCCGGAACCGGGTGGGAATGCGGGTGGAAAGCTCCAGCATCTTTTTGTCTAAGAAGGGCACCCGCAGCTCTAAGGAATTTGCCATGCTCATGCGGTCGGCCTTTAAGAGGATGTCGTAAATCATCCAGGTGTGCATGTCCACATACTGAAGCTGGGTAGGCTCGTCCAAGTCTGGCACCTCGTCAAAGTACCGCTTGCTGTATTCTTCCGGCAGCCTGGAGGTGATGGGCCGCTTTAAGAATTTCTGGCGCTCCCCGCTTTGGAACACGTAGTTTGCCCGCATAAACCGCTGCCAAGGCTCCATAGCCCCCCGCACGAGGAAATGCTTGCCCTTAAACTCCGGCAAGCGCCCAGCCACAGCCCCGGCCATTTTCCGCAGGGGGCGGGGGGCCTTTTTGGTATAATCCTGGAAGTGCCCCCCTTGCAGGTACATGGGGTAGCCTCCGAAAAGCTCGTCCGCGCCTTCCCCGGAAAGCACCACCTTCACGTATTTCCGGGCATTTTTTGCCAGGAAATACAGAGGGATTTCCGAGGGGTTGGGCAGAGGCTCGTCCATAAAATACTGGATTTCCGGCATGGCGTCGAAAAATTCATCGGCAGACACCTTGTTGGAGATGTTGGGCACTCCCACCACCTTGGAAAAGTCCTGGGCATAGGAAAGCTCGCTGTACTTTTCCTCTTCATAGCCCACAGAAAAGGTTTTCACCTTTTTTGTGCCCTTGGAAATCTCCTTCACCACATAGCTGGAATCCACCCCGGAGGACAGGAAACAGCCCACCTCCACGTCGCTTATCTGGTGCATGGCCACAGACTCGGTAAACTCCCGGGTTATCTCCTTTTCCCAGTATTCCAGGGATTTGTCCTCCTCAATGTTATACTGGACGCGGTAATACCGTTCCACCTGCAATTCGCCGTTTTGGTAGGTGAAGCAATGGGAGCCGGGCAGCTTCCACACATTTTTGAAAATGGTGCGTTCGTCGGGAATGTATTCATAGGAAAGGTATTCCGGTATCAGCGCCTCGTCCAGTTCCTTTTCAAAGCAGGGATGGGATAAAAAGCTTTTAATCTCCGAACCGAACATAAACTGCCCGTCCTTTTTATAATAGTAAAAAGGCTTGATGCCGAAAATATCCCTGGCCCCGAAAAGCTTCTTATTGTTTTTGTCCCAAATCACAAAGGCAAACATGCCCCGCAGCTTCTGCAAAATCTCCGGGCCGAATTCCTCATAGCCGTGAAGGATGGTTTCGGAGTCGGACTTTGTGGTGAAGCTGTGGCCCCGCTTTAGGAGATCCTCCCGCAGCTCCTGGTAGTTGTAAATTTCCCCGTTAAACACCAGCACCTTGCTGCCGTCCTCGTTTAAAATGGGCTGGCGCCCTCCCTCCAGGTCAATGATGGACAACCGCCTAAAGCCCAGGGAAATATCCTTGCTGTCATAATAATGGGCGTCGTCCGGCCCCCGGTGGATAATGCGGTCTGCCATGGCGCGGATAACCGGGCCAGGCTCCTGCACCTGGGGGCTGTTCATGAATCCTACAAATCCGCACATTTTGCGTCACTCCTTTTTTTGCTGGGTGGGCGGGGCTTTTTTAGGGAGTGTCCAGACAGCGCGTTTTATATCTGCAGCGCAAAACCGCGGGACTCCGTCCCACACCCTGCAACCCCTTTTAAAAAAGGGGTTGATCCTAAAACCAATTCCTTAAATTGATAAATTTCAATTTATTAGCTCTTCGTTTTAGACGCTCCCCTTTTTTATGTCAGCAGGTTTTCGTATTCCGCCTTTAATGCGCCGCCGCAAAGCTGCACACAGCGCTTAGAAAGCACTTCCAGGGCGTCCAAATATCCCGGCCCCAGAGGCGCGCTTTTCTTGATGAGGGAAAGCTCTGTGCAGCCCAGCACAATGCTGTCGCAGCCCTGGGCGTAAAGCTCCTCCTCCGCGGCCTGGAACTTTTCCGGGCTGGCTGGCTTTCCTGCCTTTATTTCATCGTAAATCATGGACATTACCAGCTCCTGGCAGGCAGGGGAGGGAAGCTGCGCCTCTATGCCCGCTTCCCCTAAAGCAGACTGGAACAGGCCCATGCGCACGGTGCCTGTGGTTGCCATCACGCCGGTTTTCCTTCTTCCAGCCCGCCGCAGTTCCTCCGCCGTTTCCCGGAGCATATGCACAAAGGGGACGGGTATCCCGCCGGAAAGCGCTTCATAGAAATAGTGGGAGGTGACGCAGGGCGCGCAGAGCACCCCGGCCCCCAGGCCCGTAAGCTTTTGGGCCGCGTCCCGCAGGACGGGCAAAGGGGAAGGCTTTGTGTTGTCCAGGATATAGGCTGTACGGTCAGGGACAGCCGGGCGGTTGAAAACAATCACGTCCAAATGCTCCTGATCGGTTTTTGCGTCCGTCATTTCAATGATAAGCTGTAAAAGGTAGGCTGTAGCCATAGGCCCCATGCCTCCGATAATGCCCAGGGTTTTTTTCTCGGCCAAAAAAAGCCCTCCTTCCTAAAAACAGCAGGAACCCCCGGCAAAGGTTTCGGGGGTGCAGGGGGGTGCTTTCCTGAAAAGCACCCCCTGCCTGCCGGAGGCATCTAGTCCCGCAGGGCCTTGTTGTTAAAGTAACGCTTATACTTCTCAAAATAGTGGAACTGGTTTTTCCGGTAGTTTACCCAGCGCTTAAAGGATCGGTCGCCCTGGTAATAATAAGAATGGCATACCTTGCCCGCTTTTAAAAGGGCCTGGGCCTCGGCTTTGGCGCTCTCGGAGCGGACATACTCAAAAATAATCTTTGTAGGGATAATCGTCCACAGCACCCTGTCCTTGATGACAGTGCAGCCCATCTCCTTGTGATCCAGCACATCCTCCACCAGCCATTTTGCCAGGTTTCCCCCGGCTGCGGTGACGTAAAAGCTGCTGCGGCCCTGGCGCAGGTTCATCTCGAAAAGCTTGTAGGTGCCGTCGCGGGAGTCAAACTTCATGTCGAAATTGGCAAAGCCCACATAGCCAATGCCCTCCAGGAACCCTTTCATCTGCTGGTTAAGCTTTTCGTCATAGCCGTTTATAATGGCGGCATAGCTGCCAATGCCTTCGGGCGAATGTTCCTCCAGAAGGGCGTTTCCCAAGGCGATAAGCTTCACCTTTTTGTCCCGGCCGCAGTAGCAGTTCATCACCCGCATATTGCTGTCGTCCCCGGGGATATATTCCTGCAAAATCAGGTGATCCTTATAGCTGGAGGAGTATATAGCCTTTAAAATCGCGTCAAACTCCTCCTTCGTTTCCGCCACAAAGACCTTTTTCTTGTGGGGAAAGGAGCAGTTCCAGTAGGCTACAGAGTTGGAGGGCTTGATAATGACAGGAAAATCAAAGGGGAGCTGGATGTGTTCGTGCTCTTCATAGGAGCATGTGGTGGTTTTGGGGAAGGAAAACCCATGCTCTGTGCAGACCTCATAAAAGCTTTCCTTGATGGAAAGGCGCATGAGCAGATCTTCCTCAATGCACTCGAAGCGGTACAAATCCCGCAGCTTGTCCTGGTTGCGCACCAGCAGTTTGATGTAGTTGTCCCCGCAAGGGACAAGCAGCAGCTTTTTGCCGGTGTTCTGCCATTTTTTGGCATAGTCCCGCAGTGTCCGGACAAAAACCTCGTCGTTCTCCAGATCCGGCTCCACCACTTCCACCTTCACGATTTTGCTGGCGGTGCAGGGTCCTAAAATCCCTTTGCCCACAGCCACGCTTGCAAGGCCATAGGCCTCATGGAAGGATCGGGCCATGCCATATACGTTTATATCGCTGCCCAAAAGCACAGGCTGGAAATCATTGCGCTTTTCCATGGTTCACCTCCGGGAAGAACTGGCGGTACCACACCAGGAAGGTGTACACCGTCCAGATGCGGCGGCTGTTGTCCGCCTTGCCCTCTTTATGCTTTTCCAGAAGCTTCAGAAGCTTCTCTGTGTGGAAGAAATGCTGGGCGTTGGCGCTTTCAAACTCCGCCTTCACCGTGTTATAATACTTGTCTTCCTTCAGCCATACCCGGGTGGGCACCGGGAAGCCCAGCTTCTTTTTGCCCGCCCACTTTTCCGGCATGCGCCGCAGGGCGGCCTTCCGCATGGCGAATTTGGTGTTCTCACTGTTTACCCGGTACTTTGTGGGGATGCGCCCGGCTAAAGCCATAATCTCCTTGTCCAGGAAGGGCACCCGCAGCTCCAAAGAGTTTGCCATGCTCATCTTGTCCGCTTTCAGAAGGATATCCCCTACCATCCACATGTTTAAATCCACAAACTGCATCCGGGTAACAGCATCTTTGCCCGGCACCATGTCATAATAGGGCTTCACCATCCGGGCAGGGGACTGGGCGTCTGTGGGTTTTTTCAGCAGCGCCCGACGCTCTTTCTCCGTAAACATATAGGCGTTGCCGATAAACCTGTCTTCCAAGCGCTTGCCCCGGCGCACCAGGAAATTAAGCCCCCTGCGCGCCGGCAGCAGCCCTGCCAAAGCGCCTATGGCCCTGCGGACGGGGAAGGGGATTTTATCATACCAGGGCACTTCCAGCGGCTCCTTGTAGATATTGTACCCGCCGAAAATCTCGTCGGCCCCCTCGCCGGAAAGCACCACCTTCAAATGCTTTGCCGCTGTGTTGCACACGAAATATAAAGCCACTGCCGAAGGATCTGCCAGCGGCTCGTCCATATGGTACTGTATTTTAGGGAAGTTCCCCCAGAACTCCTCCGGGGTGATGACCTTGCTCACATTTTTCACAGGGATCAGCTCTGAAAGCTCCTGGGCATAGTGGGTTTCGTTATAGCGCTCGCCGTTGTCAAAGCCCACAGTGAAGGTCTTGTCCACATGGGCCGAACAGGCCACATAGCTGGAGTCCACCCCGGAGGACAGGAAGGATCCCACCTCCACGTCGCTGACCTTGTGGGCCTCCACGCTGTTATCGAACACCTTTTCAATCTCGTCCACCCAGTAGTCTAAAGGCTTGTCTTCTTCGGCGGAAAATTCCGGCAGCCAGTAGCGGGCAATGTCCATCTTCCCCTCTTTATAGGTAAAACAGTGGGCGGGGGGCAGCTTGTAGACGTTTTTGAAGAAAGTCTCCGGCCCCGGGGAATACTGGAAGGAAAGGTAATGCTCCAGCGCCCTTTCATTCAGCTCCTTTTTAAACATAGGATGGTGCAGGAAGCTTTTTATCTCAGAGCCAAAGAGGAACGCCTCCCCCATCCGGGCATAATACAGGGGCTTAATGCCGAAAAAGTCCCGGGCGCCAAAAAGCTCTTCTTTTTCCTTGTCCCAAATGACAAAGGCAAACATGCCCCGCAGCTTGTTCAGCAGATCTGTGCCATATTCCTCGTAGCCATGGAGCAGGGTTTCCCCATCCCCCTTGGTGGAAAAGGTGTGGCCCCGCTGCAGGAGATCTTCCCGCAGCTCCTGGAAGTTGTAAATCTCCCCGTTAAAGACCAGCGCCTTGCTGCCGTCCTCGTTGAAAAGGGGCTGCCGCGCCCCCTCCAGATCAATAATGGAAAGCCGCCTGAAGCCCAGGGAAACCAGGCCGTCCATATAGTAATCGGCGTCGTCCGGCCCCCGGTGGGCAATGGCGTCGGTCATGCTCTGCAAAACGCCCTTGTCCAGTTGGGAGTCCCCGCCGCCGGTGAAGCCTATAAATCCGCACATACGTCTATCGTCCTTTCCTCCCCGTCCCAGAGCCATGCCCCTGCGCAAATAAGCGGGCAGGGAACCGGGCGGGCATGTTTGCAGGCGCAAAAAAACCTGTCCTTTCTCTAGTATAGCACAATCTCCTGAGAAATGACAGACTTTTTTCCGTATGTTGGTTTTTTCACCGCAAAGGCGCGAAAGCCTTTTGGCCCTGCCCTATTGGTCTGCTGTCTTCTGCACGTCCTCCCCTGCCGCATAAGGGCTGCCGGGCTGCTGGCTGCGCACAGTGTACAGGCTTTCCCGCTCTGGCTGCATGGCCTGCTCGGTGCGGTGGATGAGATCGAACAGGGCAGGGGCGTGCTGGGGGAACTCCTCCTCCAGAAGGCCGGGGGACAGGGCCGGAATATCCTCCTTTGCCACGCCCTGCCTGCCGTTTACCGATTCGCCGTTGAGAAGGCACCTGCTCTTTGCCATAGACAGCACCATGCCCGCCTCCACAGAGGCAGTGAACAGCCCCCTGTCCAGGGAGAAAAGCCCCTGGGGGTTCCGGGGGCCGGCAGAATACAGCACCCGGAAAGCCCGGTATACGGCGGCGGAAAGGAAGGTGGAAACCTCCCGCGTCAGGGTTTCGTTATTGATTTTTTTCAGCAGAGCGAATACAATATGTATAGAGCCTGCAAGCACCCGCTGGTGGTACTCCGCCAAGGCATGATGCTTCCGGGGCCTGCCCACAGGCCTGCCGGGCAGATCCTGTACGGCAATAACCGCGCCGCTGCGGTGGGGGGTGCAGCCCAGCAGATAGTCGCAGGAAACGCCGTAATACCTGGCGGCCCGCACCACAAACTCCAGCCCCGGCTCCCGTATGCCCTTTTCATAGTGGGACAAAAGCGCCTGGGGGATGGTGAGATCTTGGGCGGCCTGCTTCTGGCTAAGCCCTTTTTCTTTTCGCAATAAGGTAAGTATCCTGGGAAAGTCGCGGTTCAAATTCATCTTCATCTACCTCTACCTCGCTGGTCTGGCGCGCACCGGCCCGCCACAGGCCGCGCACGTACACAGAGGCTGAAAACGCCGCCTTCCGGCGCCCTTGTCCCTGCTTGGATTTATGATTTTGATAGGAAAGATAAAAGTAAGCCATGGGGTTTGGGGCTTGTTTTGAAAAGCTGCGGGCGCCGCCTTTTCGCCCCAGGCAGGCGGGTTCTTAAATCATACGCCCCCATGCCTTGAGCAAAAATCCGGCCGTTTCCCTGTTCGCAAAACAGGCCCTTGAGCCGGGCCGCCTATCCTAAGAGGATAGAAAACCCAGACGCTTGTGTATTTAATTATAGGACAGGAGAAATACAATGTAAAGTGTAAATTCTGCATAATTCTACACTTATTTTTTGTACAATCCGCTTTTCTATATCTTCTTCCGAGAAATAAGCAGGCTTTTTTTCTAAAAAAAGCCTGTGTTTTCCTCACTTTTTGGAACAGCGCGGACAGAAATAAAAGGATAATATATTTTTCCTATTTTCTAAAATTTGCGTGATTTTTTTACAGCAATGCTATATGAAGGAAAAGCGTGTAAAACTATAAAAGAAAGGAACGATACCGGGCTTAGGGCTTGTTTGAAAATAGAGAAAGTGCCGGATTTTTAAGACAAAACAAGGTGGTTTTCAAGGCGGAAACCGCAAGACAGGCTGTCGCCTGTCGAGGATTTCCAACACAGGAAACGCCTGTTTTGGACAAAAAGACGGTGTTTGCGATTTTTCAAACAAGCCCTAAGAGAAATTTCTGATTTCTTTTTGCATAAGCCCCGTATCCTGCAGTATCTGCCATGAAATCTTATATCATCCATTTTATCCGGAACATGCCCTGCGAGGGGAACCTGGAGGGGCGCTACATCGGGCGGACAGATTCGCCCCTTGCCACAGAGTCCATTGTCCGGCTGGCCCGCATGAAGCGGGAGCACCCGTACCCGCGGGCCAGCCGCTTTTTTGCCAGCCCCTCCACCCGCTGCGTGGACACCCTGAAAATCCTTTACCCGGAGGCTGATCCAGAGGTGGTGCTGGAGCTGGCGGAATGCGATTTCGGCCAATGGGAAAACAAAACCGCCCAAGAGTTGCAGCACGATCCCCGTTTCCGCCAATGGATGGAAGGAGGCGGGCAGTCTGCGCCTCCGGAGGGAGAGAGCAGCCCGGTGTTTGTCCAGCGGGTGTGCAGGGGCTTTGAAATGCTTGTGCAGAACCTGATGGCCCAGGGCCAAAGCTCGCCCCAGCAGTCTGCTGTGTCGGCGGCGCTCTGCGCCCCTGCCGGGGTGCTCACCGCGCTGCTGGCTGCCTACGGCCTGCCCCGGGCCCCTTTCTATGATTGGATGTGCCAGCCAGGCTGCGGCTATTCCCTGCGCATCACCCCAGGGCTGTGGATGCGCGGGCAGGTGATGGAGGTGTTTGCCACCCTGCCCCAGGGCGCCGGGGAGGGAGGAGCAGATCACCTGGTGCTGGATCTGGCCCGGGAAGCGGCAGAGCGGGCTTATGGGAAAGGGCTTTCCCCGGAGGCAGGCTCTTGACTTCCGGCGGCAGGGATGGTATAGTAAGCGCATTTAAAATTCTGGCTGCTGCCGGTTCCATGCGGGCGCATTGGAACCGCGCCGGCAGGCTATGAAACACATATTTTACTTAAGAAAGGAGCTGCGGGGCTTATCCCGCAGCCAGGTGGCAAAAATGCTGGTGAGAAAACTGCGCCCAGAGGAGCTTTGGCAGGCCCGGCTGGTTCAGGCGGTAGCCTTTGAGGGAAGCTTCGATCTGGCAGAGGAAAAGGAAAAGTGCAAAGCAGGCAGCTTTAGCGAGGACGCTGCCTATGAAAAAAGCGCCGACTACTGGGCAGCCTTTGGGGAGGGGGAATCCCCTTGCGCCTGCCTGGTGATGAACCATTTCCAGGCCCGGTTTGACGGGCACGTGGTGGGCCTGGGAGGCGTGGGCGGCGTTGCCAGCCTGCCGGCAAACCGCCGGGGCGGCGCGGTGCGGGCCTGTATGCAGGAGGCGCTGAGGGGCTTATATCGTCATGGAGACGCGCTCTCCGCCCTGTACCCCTTCAGCACAGGGTATTATCAGAAATTCGGCTATGCAAACGGCGTGGAAAGCCGCCTGTGGGAGGTGCCTATGGGGGACTTGCCCCAGGGAGACTTTGGGGGGCGGGTGCGCCAGCTTTTCCCCGGGGAGGATTTAGCCCCCCTGCTCGCCGTCTATAACGCTTTTTACCACGAATGCAACCTGTCCGTCCTGCGGGAAGTTTATGACAAGGAGCTTCTGGAAAAGGATCTGCTGAAGGAAAAGCGTTACATCTATCTATGGGAAGATGAAAAGGGAGAACCAGGCGCCTTCTGCATTGCCGGGCGGGACGGGGATGTGCTGGACATGCGCACAGATTTCAGCGCCCGCAACGGCTTCCTGTTCCGGGATGCCCGGGGCTTCCAGGCCCTGCTAAGCTTTATCCGACGGGCTTTCCTTTCCAATTTCAAAACGGTGCGTTTTGCCCTTCCAGCCTGGGCGGCAGTGGCCCCTTTGCTGCCGGAATGCGCCCATATGAAGCGGGAAAGCTTCTTTAACGGCATGGTGCGGGCTGTAAACGTGGAAAAGCTGCTGGGCCTGTGCGCCTGCAAGGGGGATGGGGTTTTAACCCTGGAGGCAGCCGATCCCCTGCTGGAGGAAAACAATGCTGTGTTCCGCCTTTCTTTCCGGGAAGGGACGGAAAACCAGGTGGAGCGCGTGCAGGAAAAGCCGGATATCCGCCTGGGCACAGGGGAACTGGGCGCGCTGCTGTGCGGCGTTCACAGTGTGGAAGCGCTGCGCTGGATGCCCCAGGTAAAGGTGGAAAATCCTGCCGCCCCTCTCGCCCAGGTGTTCTATCCCAAGCCCTGCCATGTTACAGAGCTTTTCTAAGCAGAGAAAAAGGGGCGGAAACCTTTCCTGCCTTGCAATCCACTGAAAAAAAGTGTATAATTTTAACAGAAGCTGGAACAGCCTGTAAGGCCTTCCCGGCAAAACTGCTCAGAAAGGGATAGAGGTTCGTATGGGAAATGATGTTAAGCGCTGGCTGGACGCCGAAATGCAGGACTTTGCAGAGGACATGAAGGAATTTAACAGCGGCACCATGAAAAAAGTGCCCCTGTGGATGTTCATATGCGTGGCGGGGATGGTGGCGCTGGGATTCCTGGTGGGCGCGGAGTGGAGCTATGTGCTGCGGCTGCACCTGCCTGTGGGCGTGGGGCTTGCCCTGTTTATCTGGCTGTGCTTCTGGCTGCAGAACCGCGGCGTATCCATGAAAAAGGTGCGGGCTTCCTATGAAAAAGCCCTGGGCGCCTTATCCCCCCAGGATCAGGCGGGCTTTGCCAGCCAGGCCCCCCAGTGCGGGAAGGCGGGCTTTGCAAACCGCCTGACAGACAAATACCCTGCCCGGCTTACGGTTGGCCCGGAATACTGGCTGTATTTCAGGGACTTAGGCTGCCAGGTGTTCCGGGTGGCGGACATGAAAAGCCTGCACGCCCGGGAGGAACATACCCGGGTGGGCTATACGGTAGGTAGCACCCGGGTGCGCCAAAGCCTGGGGACAGGCGTTTCCCTGGTGGTGGAATACCGGGACGGCACAGCCTTTGCCGCTAAGGACAGTAGCCCTTCCATTTACCTGGAAAACGCCAAACAGTTGGAGCAGGCCTATGCACTTATCCGCGCGCGCTGCCCCAAGGCCCAGGCACTGCTTAACAAAGATGAAATATAAGGAGAGAGTGAACGCTATGAAAACAAGGAAAAACACTGGAATCCGTTTGCTGGGGCTGGCCTTGGCCCTATTGCTGGTTCTGTGCGGGCTGGGCGCCTGTTCGGGGGGAGAAGAGGAAAAGCCGGAAGAAACCCTGTATCCCATCACCCTGAGCGGGACTGAGATACGGGTGGGGGAAACCACTGTGCAGGCCCTGCTGGATAAGGGATTAAAGGTCACCTGGTCAGATGAAAACTATGAGCAGATAGAGGTAGATCCCAGCACCACGCTGGAGGAAAATTCCTACTATACCGGCGGCAGCATTTGGATAAGCGACTCCCTTTTCGCCCACATCTCCTTTGCCACAGAGGAAGCCGCCCCCCTGGGCCAAGCCGTAATAGCCCGGCTGGAGTTCCAACTGTATGGGGAGGAGGACGAATCTGTACTGGAGGAAATCAGCTTTGACGGCGTGCCTGTCACCCAGTGGACCCGGGACATGGCCGGGGAAAAATATCCCGACTGGACAGGGGATGAGGTTATGTGGCTGCATTACGGGTTAGACTATAAGTACGATTTGAATTTCGACATTTCCACAGGCAAGATGACCAAGTTTATTGTAGAGCGGACGTACGACGTGGACTGGTCGGGAGGCAACCAGTAAAAGGAGGAACAGCCATGACGACAGCCTATAAGGAATGGACGCGCCCGGCAAGCTCCGGAGAAGGGGAGATTTTCTCCCGCAGTTGGACAGGGGAATCCCCCAGGGCGGTGATACAGCTTGTCCACGGCATGGCGGAGCACAGCGGGCGGTATGACCACTTTGCCCGGTTCCTGGCGGCAAACGGCTTTGCCGTCTGCGCCAACGACCACGCAGGCCATGGCATGTCTGCCCGGCAGCAGGGGTATTTTGCCGCCCGGAACGGCTGGGAGCATGTGGTGCAGGATTTAAACGCCCTGATGGACGAGGCCGCCGGGGAACATCCCGGCCTGCCCCTGTTCCTGCTTGGCCACAGCATGGGATCTTTCCTGTCCCGGTCTTACCTGGCCCGCTATGGGGAGAGGCTTTCCGGCTGCATCCTGTGCGGCACCATGGGGGAAAACCCCGGCATCAGGGCCGGCAAAGCCCTGGCGGCTATGCAGTGCAGGCTGCGGGGGCCTAAGTCCGCAGGCAGGCTGCTGGATAAAATTGCCACAGGCAGCTACAACAGCCGCATAAAGAACCCGGTAAATTCCGCGGCATGGCTGTCTACAGTAGATCAGGTGTGCCTGGACTTTGCCGCAGACGCCATGTGCGGCTTCCCCTTCACAGCTTCCGGGTATTACGACCTCTTTACAGGCCTTGCGGAGATAACCTCCCCCCAGTGGGCGGCCCGGGTGCCCCAAAACCTGCCCATATTCCTAGTGGCGGGAGAGGAGGACCCTGTGGGCAGCTATGGGGAAGGACCCAAACAGGTTGCAAACTGGCTGCGGGAAGCTGGGGTGAAGCAGGTGGGCTTAAAGCTGTATCCCGGTATGCGCCATGAGATCCTGAACGAAAAGGACAAAGAGCAGGTGTATGCCGACCTGCTGGGCTGGCTGCAGGGGCTGCTCTGATGAGCAGGCGCGGTGCGGGCCGCTCTGGCCGGCAGCCAAAGCGGGCGGCAGAGAAATACGGGAAGAAAGGGACGCCCCGCCCAAGGAAAACCTGCAAGCAGGGCAGCCCCTCCTCCGCTGGCCCCGGCCCGGAGGAAAGCCGACTTGGGGGTGAAAATGTGGAATGGTCTGGGACAAAGGTACACGCATTTTTAGACATGTACAAGCAACTGGAGGATGAACTGGAGGATAAATACCGCCATGCCAGGCGGAAATGCTCCAGCGTGGTGTTTGAGTTTACCAAGGATCCAGAAAGCGCGCCCATCCGGGATAAGCTGAATGTGTGCCGGGAACTGCGCAACCTTCTGACGCACAACGCCAACCTGAAAGGCATCCCGGTGGCAGAGCCTTCCGTTCCCCTGATGGAGGCCATGCAGGAGATCCTGGACTTTGTGCGCAAGCCGCCCCTGGCCCTGGAGTTTGCCACCAGGGGGGAGCAGGTGATGAAAGCCTCCACCCACCAGAAGGTGATGCGGGTGATGGAGGTGATGGACAAAAACGGCTTTTCCCATATTCCCGTGATGAACAACGGGACGTTTTTAGGCGTGTTCAGCTCCGGCGTGATCATGCGCTACCTGCTGGGCAGCCGGGGAGAGGGCATCACCCCGGACACTACCATTGGCGACCTGCGGGACTACATATCTGTGGAAAAGCACGCGGAGAACTATGAATTTGTAGCAAAGGACACCAGCTACCTCACGGTGCGGGAGATGTTTGAGAAGGTGAAGGGCCGCAACCAGCGGGTTTCGGTGATTTTCATCACAGAGCAGGGGCGGCAGGATCAGAAGCTTCTGGGAGTGCTCACCCCCTGGGACGTGCTGGGAAACTTAGACTGAAAAAAGGCTGGCAGAGCTTTGCTGTTTGCGCCTTTGGAATCCGGCGTTTGCTGGGTTTCAAAGGCGTTTTCTTATAGGCTGTGCCGCCCTTTTTTCATATGCCCACGCAAAGAGGCTCCGGTCAAGTTCCGGAGCCTCTTTGCAGAATGAATCCTCTCGTTTAAATATTAAAAAAACCTCTTATTTTTTACAAAAAAGTGTACTTTATTACTAATTCTTTCCCGCTTCTATTTCCTGTTCAACCCCCCTAATTGCCACTTGATATTTTACGGGGTACGTGGTAAACTTATATAAAGTGAAGCAAGTTCTAAAGGCTTACAAGATTCTACACTTTCCTGCAAGCCTTGGTTTTGCTGTTTTCAGAGGGGCTTCCAATGGGGTGCGGGACACATATGTGGCAGGGGAGCCTGGAAAAGCAAGGAGGATGGAGCTGTGCCAGGGGTAAAGGGGAAACAGCGGCGGATTCTGCCGCCTTTTTTCACGATTTTTTTGTCGTTATATGTCTTTTGGTGCTGGCTCCCCGGGACAGCGGCTCTGGCAGCGGAATCTGGACAAGCCTCCTCCGGCCCGTCCATCCCCCAGCCTCCGGCAGAAAGCTGCATCTATGACGAAGCCGCTTTGCTCAGCGAAGGGACAAAGGGGACTATAAAAGAGAAAAACGCTGCCTTGCTGGAAAAATACGGTGTGCAGCTTGTAGTTTACACAACAGACGCCCTGCCTTACACAGGTTTTTCCCAGCGGGTAAGCTACCTGCGCACTGTGATGGAAAGCTGGCAGGCAGGCGGGAACCGCTGGCTTGTTCTGGCCCTGTCTGTGTCAGACGAGGACTACCTGGCGGTAGCGGGTACGGCCCTGCAGGAGGAATTTACTGCCGAGGCCCTGAAAAACCTTTTGGATGCGCATGTGGAGCCAGATTTTGCGGCAAAATCTTATGACACCGCTGTTTCCAAATTTTTTGCGGCGGCAGCAGATAAGGCAGAGTCCTATTGCGCCGCCCGCCCGGAGCTTTTCCCTGGAGCCGCCTCCCAGCCTGAAGAGAACGCGGCTTCTACTGTAAAGCTAGGCCAAAAGGACAATACCGGCAGTTTGGCGCTTTTGTGGGTGGGCATCCTGTTCGGGGTTATACTGCTGGGCTGCATGGCTGCTTTTTTTGTCCGCAGCAGGCAGCTTTCCCGCAGGCGCAGGCGGACAGTACATCGGCATAACCCCACCATAAGGCCGGCCCGTTCCAGCGTAATGCGCCAGGAAACCCGCCCTGCCGTACAGATCAAGGCCGGAAGCCGTTCCACCGGGGTATACCGGGATCAGCGATCCAGCCGGAACAGGCGCCTGTGAACCTGCTGCCTCCCGGCACACGAGAAGAATATTCTTTTTTGTTAAATAAATGTTTGCTTACTTCCCGTCCCCTGTCCGGGCGGCTTTTGTAAAAACAAGCAAGGAGCTGGAACCATGGTATTTGCCGATCTCTTTTTCATATATGTGTTTTTACCCCTGTGCCTGCTTTGCTACCTGCTGGCGCGGAGCCTGCCCGCGAAAAACGGCGTGCTGATAGCCTTTTCTGTGATTTTTTATGCCTGGGGCGAGCCGCTGTGGGTGTGCCTGCTGCTGTTCAGTTCCTTTTTGAACTGGTTTATGGGGCTGGTCATTGAAAAGCACCGGGACACCGGGGCCGGAAAGGCGGCTGTGGCCACAGGGGTCACCATAGACATCCTGCTGCTGGTGGTGTTCAAATACAGCGCCTTCCTGGTGGAAAACCTCAATGCCCTCACCCATCTGGGCCTGCCTGTGCCCCAGATACGCCTGCCCATTGGCATCAGCTTTTTCACTTTCCAGGCAATTTCCTACCTGCTGGACTGCTACTGGGAAAACGTGCAGGTGCAGAAAAGGTATACCCGCTTCCTGCTGTATCTGTCCCTGTTCCCGCAGCTCATTGCCGGGCCGATTGTGCGTTACAGCGTAGTGGAAGAAGAGATAAGCAACCGCTCTGTCACTGCCACAGATCTGTGCGAGGGCGCTTTGCGGGCCATTGTGGGCCTTGCCAAAAAGGTGATTATTGCCAACAACCTTTGGGCTATTGTAGACACCTTTTTCGGGACAGACATTACGGGCCTTTCCGTACTAGGCACTTGGTACACCGTCATCGTTTACTCTTTATATGTATACTTCGATTTCAGCGGCTACTCGGATATTGCCATTGGCCTGGGCCGCATGTTCGGCTTCCACTTTGACGAAAACTTCCGCCATCCCTTTGCCTGCAAGACCATTGCGGAATTCTGGCAGAGATGGCACATTTCCCTTGGCTCCTTTTTCCGGGACTACCTGCTGTACGTGCCCATTTTCGGGCAGAACCGGAAGTATGTCAGCCTGTTTCTGGTGTGGTTCTCCACCGGCGTATGGCATGGCGCGGCCTGGAATTATATTATCTGGGGGCTGTACTTTGGATTCTTCATTTTCTTCGAGCAGAAGCTGGGAAAAAAGCGCATCAAAAATTGGCCCCTGTGGTGGAAACATATATACAGCAAGCTGGTTATCATCATCGGCTTTGGCATTTTCTATTTTGAGGATTTAGGCCAGTTGGGCCAGTTTTTCCTGAACATTTCCGGCGCAAGTATGCTGATAAACAGCGCGCCTTTCTTTGACCCCATCACCTGGGCTTCTTTTTTGAACAACCTTTTCCTGGTGTCAGGCGCCATTGTTTTCAGCCTGCCGGTGCTGCCTAAGATAAAGGCTTTCTTTCTGGAAAGCAAAAGCGACGGTCTGTACGCTGCCGGGCGGATTGGGGCTGTGCTGGGATGCCTGGGCCTGCTGGCAATAGTCAGTATTTTACTGGTGGATTCCACCAACAACGTGTTCCTGTATTGGCGGTTTTAGGGCATGTTCACATTAAGCCAAAGCACATGCTTTTTCGGCAAATTTTACAGGCTTCTGTGTTGAAAATCCTCGAAAACCGACAGGTTTTCTTGCGGTTTTCGCCTTGAATCCTGCAAAATTTTGCTCGAAAATTCATATACTCAGCTTATGTGAACATGCCCTAAGGAAAGGAGGAAGCAGATATGGATGGAAGATACCACGGCATGGACTACCGCAAAAAGCCCCGGCACGCTGCCGGATCCCAGCCCCCGGAAACCGGCGGGGACTGGCAGGCCCATTATGAGCAGCAGGCCCGGGCTGTTGTGAGGCGGGAGTGGGAATCCCGGGCAGCGGCAAAGCTGGGCGGTGCAGAACCGCCAAAGCCCTATACCTCTCAGACCCGGTATACTGCCGGTGAGGAGCCGCTAAGGCCCTCTACCCTCCAAACCCGGTACACTGCTGAGGAAGAGCCGCTAAGGCCCTATACCTCCCAGACCCGGTACACTGCTGAGGAAGAGCCGCTAAGGCCCTATACCTCCCAGACCCGGTACACTGCCGGGGAGGAGACACTAAGGCCCTATACCTCCCAAACCCGGTACACTTCTGAGGAAGAGCCGCTAAGGCCCTATACCTCCCAAACCCGGTACACTGCCGGGGAGGAGACACTAAGGCCCTATACCTCCCAGACCCGACACACTGCTGAAGGAGAGCCACTAAAGCCCTATACCTCCCAGACCCGGTACACTGCCGAAGGGGAACCGCTGAGGCCCTATACCTCCCAAACCCGGTACACTGCTGAGGAAGAGCCGCTAAGGCCCTATACCTCTCAAACCCGGTACACTGCTGAGGAAGAGCCGCTAAGGCCCTATACCTCCCAAACCCGGTACACTGCTGAGGAAGAGCCGCTAAGGCCCTATACCTCTCAAACCCGGTACACTGCCGGGGAGGAGACGTTAAGGCCCTATGCACCCCAGGCACAGCAGCCAGCCGATCCGCCGGCTCCAGATGAGCGCCCCCGCGCCAGGCGGAAAAAGATGGACAAGCGGGATTTGCTGGAAAAACGCCTTTCACTGGTGGTATTGTTTATACTCACCTTTTCTTTCGGGCTTACCACCCTTCTGATGGTGATACTGCCCCGGTCTACCGTATCGAAAATTGAGAAACGGGAGCTGGCAGTATTGCCCCAGTTTTCCCTGGAAAGCTATTTCTCTGGGGAGTTTACTGCCGGGGTGGCAAACTTTTATGACGATACGGTGCCCATGCGGGACAGCCTGAAAAACCTGGGGAACAATTTCAAGGCAGTCTTTGGCCTGCCCAAGTCAGAGGATTCTGTGGAATTTGTAGGCACAGTAAACAAAGTGGGCCAGAAGAAAGAACCGTCCCAGCCAGACGCACCCTCCGCGCCCATCTCCTCCCAGCAGGAAAGCAGCGCTTCCTCCGTCTCACAGGCAGAGCCGGACGTGCAGCAGACCCAGGCCCTGGCAAAAGCCCTGGCCGGGGCGGCAGGCCGGCGCATGGACGGGGTGGAACCCAGCGTCAATAAGTTTACCGAGCAGGAAGCCGAAGGGAACATGACGGAAAACGGCCTGATTGTCATCAAGCAGGACGGGCACTTCCGGGGCCTGGAGCTTTTCGGCGGCGGCAGCGGGGACAATTATGCCCAAAGCCTGAACAGCCTGTATGACCAGGTAGGGGATCGCGTGTCCATCTGGTCTATGCCCGCGCCTTTGGCCTGCGAATTTTACCTGCCCAGCAACTTCCAGGAGTATTCCACCAGCCAGTCGGACTGCTTTGACAAGGTACACAGCAAGCTGAACAAAGGCATCCACGCCATTAACATCTGCCCGGTGCTTTCTAAGCATGTGGACGAGCCGATTTACTGCCGCACCGACCACCACTGGCAGCCCCTGGGCGCTTATTACGCGGCAAAAACCTTTGCGGAAGCAGCAGACGTGCCTTTCCCTGACATCAACACCTATACCCCCGGCAAAATGGAAGGCTTTGTAGGCTCCATGTATGCCTACACAGGCTCTTCCGACCTGCTGAATGATCCGGAGGATTTTGTCTACTACACCCCCGGCGCAGAATACACTTCCGCCTATTACGACACCAGCTATGAGTTCCAGTGGGATGACGACAATCTCTTTGCCGAAGGCGCAAGCGGCTCCGACGCCTACAGCTACTACCTGGGAGGCGACAACTATATTGTCAAGACCGATACCCAGGTGGAAAACGGGCGCAGGCTCCTGATTGTGAAGGACAGCTACGGCAACGCTACAGTGCCTTTCTTCACCGGCTCTTTTGAGCAGATTTATGTGGTGGATATGCGCTACCTGCAGCGGAACCTGATAAGCTTTATCAATGACATGGAGATTACCGACGTGCTCTTTACCATGTCCGCCTATTCCCTGGTGGGCAGCCAGGCAGACAACCTGGAAAACCTTCTCACCCAAAACGCCGGGGAAACCATTGTGGACAAGCAGCCCTGAGGCTTGCGCAAAGGCCGGGCATCCTATATAATATGACCATGAGAAACCGGGGGCCTTCTGCCGGAAACCGGGAGCAGGCCCTCAGAAAGGGGCAGACAATATGCAGGAGCTTATTTATCCCTTTGATCCGGGGGTTATTATCCGCAAACGCAAGGCGCTGAAACGGGCGCTGGAAGCCCAGGAGGGGCCAAGGCTCCGAAAAAAGATTGCGGTGCTGGGCGGATCTACCACCAGCGACCTGGTGAAAACCCTGGAGCTTTTCCTGCTGGACGCGGGCATAGAGCCTGTGTTTTATGAGTCGGAGTATGCCCAATATTTCCAGGACGCCATGTTTCCCCCAGAATCCCTTGCCAGCTTTCAGCCGGACATCATCTGGATTCACACCACCGGGCGCAATATTGAAAACTGGCCCACAGTGCGGGATTCTGACCAGCAAGTGGAGGAGAAACTCGCGGCGGAGCTGGGGCGGTTCCAGGCCATGTGGGAGAGCTTGGAAAAGCGGTTTCGCTGCCCCATTATCCAGAACAACTTTGAAAAGCCCTTTTTCCGGCTTTTAGGCAACCGGGACGCCTGGGACATCCATGGGCGCACCCATTTCACCGCCCGGCTTAACGGGGCCTTTGCCCAGTATGCCGCAGAGCACCAGGGCTTCTTTCTCAACGACACAGATTACCTTGCCGCCGACTTCGGCCTGCGGCGCTGGGCGGATCCAGCCTGCTGGAACATGTATAAATACGCCATGTGCTTTGAGGCCATCCCGGCCTTTACTTTCAGCGTGGCGAATATCATCAAATCCCTGTTCGGCAAAAACAAGAAGGTGCTGGCCCTGGATCTGGACAACACCCTCTGGGGCGGCGTCGTAGGGGATGACGGGGTGGAAGGCATTGAAATCGGCCAGGAAACCGGCGTGGCGCAGTCTTATTATGAGTTCCAAAGCTATGTAAAGCAGCTAAAGGACTTAGGCATTCTGCTGACCGTATGCTCGAAAAACGAGGAAGAAAATGCCCTGGCCGGCCTGAGCCACCCGGAAGGCGCCCTGCGCCCGGAGGATTTCACCCTCATAAAAGCAAACTGGGAGAATAAGGACAGGAATATCCGGGAAACTGCCGCCGCTTTGGATCTGCTGCCAGAATCTATCGTGTTTGCCGACGACAACCCTGCGGAGCGGGAAATCGTGCAGGCCCAAGTACCGGGCGTCCTTGTCCCGGAACTGGAGGGCGTGGAAAATTACATTGCCGCCATCGACCGGAGCGGGTGCTTTGAAACCACCACCTTCAGCCAGGACGATTTGAAGCGGGGCGAGATGTATAAGGCAAACGCCTTGCGGGCTGCCCAGCAGGCCTCCTTCGGGGATTACGGGGAATATCTCAGAAGCCTTCAGATGCACGCTGTGATAGACGATTTCCTGCCTGTATACCTCACGCGCATCACCCAGCTTACCAACAAAAGCAATCAGTTTAACCTGACCACCAGGCGCTTTACGACGGAAGAGATGGAGACTGTGTATAACAGCCCGGATTACATCCGCCTGTACGGGAAGCTTGTGGACAAGTTCGGGGACAACGGGGTGGTGTCAGTGGTAATCGGCAGGAAAAACGGGGAGGCTTTGGACATTGAGCTGTGGCTAATGAGCTGCCGGGTGCTCAAGCGGGACATGGAACTTGCCATGCTGGACAAGCTTGCAGAGCGCTGCCGGGAGCAGGGCCTGAAAACCCTTCGCGGGTTTTATTACCCCACCCCGAAAAACGGCATGGTAAAAGGCCTTTATGAAAGCTTTGGCTTTCATAAAACAGCCGAGGAGCCTGACGGCAGCACTGTGTGGGAGCTGGAAACAGGCAGCTACGCGCCGAAATGCAAGGTCATTGCAGTCACAGGGAACCCTGTGGAATAACATAGAAAAACAGAGAAAGGACGGCACAGAATATGGACGGCAGAGAAATTTTTGCAAGGCTTAACAAGGTGTTTCAGGAGGTGTTCGACGACCCCTCCATCCGCCTGACCCCCCAGACCACCGCGGACGATATTGAGGACTGGGACAGCCTGGAGCACATCACCCTGATTTCCGCTGTGGAGCGGGAATTCCGCATGAAATTTAAAATGAAGGAGATTTCCTCCATGAAGAACGTGGGGGAAATGGCAGGCATCATCCAGGAGCGGGCGCGGTAATTAAGAATGCATAGAAAAGCCGGTACAGGTTTTCCCGTACCGGCTTTTCATTTTTCCATATGAAAGGCGCTACTGCCTGTACATCTTGGCAAGGCCGCCCTCGCTTGTCTCTCTGTATTTGCTGAACAGATCCCGCCCTGTTTCATACATGGTTTTCACCACCACGTCAAAGGAGATTTTCCGGGTGTAGGTGAGGAAGTTTGCAAGGCTCAGGGCATTGATGGCCCGCATGGCGGCAACGGCGTTGCGCTCAATGCAGGGAATCTGCACCAGACCCCCGATGGGATCGCAGGTGAGGCCCAGGTGGTGCTCCATGGCCACCTCGGCGGCATATTCAATCTGATCCAAATCCATGTGGTACAGCTCTGCCAGCCCTGCCGCCGCCATGGAGCAGGCACTGCCGATTTCCGCCTGGCAGCCGCATTCCGCCCCGCTGATGGAGGCGTTTGTCTTTATCACGTTGCCGATAACCCCGGCAGCAGCAAGGCCCTTTAAAACATCCCGGTCGGAAAATCCCATCTGCTCCTGCTTATAGAGCAGCACAGCAGGCAGCACGCCGCAGGCCCCGCAGGTGGGGGCTGTGACAATGGTGCCGCCCCCGGCGTTTTCCTCGCTGACAGCAAAGGCATAAGCGCAAACCTTCCGGTTTTCCCGAGTTTCCTTGCTTTCGTCCATGTGGCGCTGGCGGTTGAGGTACATGGCCTTGCGACGCACCCCCAAGCCGCCTTTTAACTCCCCGTCCTTGCGGATGCCCCGGTATACGGCCTCTTTCATCACCTCCCACACTTCCGAGAGATAATCCCAGATTTCCGGCCCTTCGCATTCCTCTGCATACTGCCATAGAAACATATCCCTTTCCCGGCAGTAGTCCTTAATCCCGGCAAAGCTTCCGAGGGGGTACACATGGGGCGGATCGGCAGCGGGCTGGCCCTCTATGGTAATTTTCCCCCCGCCCACACTGTACACCCGCCAGCGGCCCAGGGTCTTCCCGCCTTCCAGGGCTTCCAGATCCATGGTGTTGGGGTGGGGCAGTTCCTCCGTCTCCATGTCAAAAATAATTTCCGCAGGCAGGGGGGCTAAAGCCTCTGCCACAGCCATGTCGGTAAGGTGCCCTTTACCTGTTTTGGCAAGGGAACCGTAAAGGGTCACCCGGAAGCTGTCTGCTTCTGGATGTGCCTCCTTAAAGCGCTGGGCCGCAAAGCTTGGCCCCATGGTGTGGGAGCTGGAAGGCCCCCGGCCTATCCTGTATAATTCGCGTAAAGATTCCATACTTTTCACCTTTTTTAAGAACTTGGGGCTTGTCTCGCCTGCCAGCTCGGTCGGTTCGCATGCTTGCAAACGCTCGCGCAAAGCGCGAACGTATGGCCGCAGGCAGACGCTCACCCCCAAGCCTCCGCAAATCCTTTTGAAAAGGATTTGATTCTAAAACTATCTCGGGAGCACCCCGGGCACGCGATGGCCTGCGTAAGCCGTGAAAATTCTTTTCACGGCGGCCCCCTTCCACCCGCGTTGCCCGCGTCCCGGATCCAACGTCACGTTGGCTAGTTCTTTAGGCTCTGCAGGGGAGCGGGGATTCTGCCGCCCCGGCTGATGAATTCCAGAGGGGAGGCTGTGTTTACATCCATAATCGGCCCCATGCCCAAAAGCCCGCCGAAGTCCAGCTCCTCTCCGGCCTGCTTTCCCACAGCGGGGATTACCCGCACAGCAGTGGTTTTGGAATTGACCATGCCGATAGCCGCTTCGTCTGCAATAATGCCGGAGATGATTTCCGGAGAGGTGTCTCCGGGAATGCAGATCATGTCAAGGCCTACGGAGCACACCGCCGTCATGGCCTCCAGCTTCGTGAGGGTCAGGCAGCCGCTGCGGGCAGCCTCTATCATGCCCGCGTCCTCTGTCACCGGGATAAAGGCCCCGGAAAGCCCGCCCACGCTGGAAGAAGCCATCACGCCGCCCTTTTTCACCGCGTCGTTTAAAAGGGCCAGGGCCGCTGTGGTGCCATGGGCGCCGCATTGGGAAAGCCCCATTGCCTCCAGAATATAGGCCACGCTGTCGCCAATAGCCGGAGTGGGGGCCAAAGACAAGTCTACAATGCCAAAGGGCACGCACAGCCGCCGGGAGGCCTCCTGGGCTACAAGCTGTCCCATGCGGGTAATTTTAAAGGCTGTGCGTTTAATCAGCTCGGCAATTTCCGTCAGGCTCTTTCCGTCCCCTTCCTTCTTAATGGCAGCCCGCACCACCCCTGGCCCGGAAACCCCCACGTTTATCACGCAGTCCGGCTCTCCGGGGCCATGGAAAGCTCCCGCCATAAAGGGATTGTCCTCCGGCGCGTTGCAAAACACCACCAGCTTAGCCGCGCCAATGCACTCCCGGTCAGCGGTACGCTCTGCCGTCTCTTTCACCACCCGGCCCATCTTTTTCACCGCGTCCATGTTAATGCCCGCCTTGGTGGTGCCTACGTTTACAGAAGAGCACACCAGCTCTGTTTCGGACAAAGCCTCGGGGATGCTCTCAATGAGGGCATAATCCCCAGGCCCAAAGCCCTTGTGTACCAGGGCCGAATATCCCCCAATAAAGTTTACCCCCACGCTGCGTGCGGCGCTGTCCAGAGCCTTGGCAAAGCGCACCGGGGACATGGCCGGGCAGGCCCCCGCCACCATGGCAATGGGGGTGACGGAAATCCGCTTGTTGATAATGGGGATGCCGTACTGGCGGCTGATGTCCTCCCCGGTCTGCACCAGCCTTTCGGCATAGCGGCAAATTTTATCATAGATGGCCTGTGCCGCTTTCTCCCCGTCCGGATGGATGCAGTCTAAAAGGGAAATGCCCATGGTGATAGTGCGCACGTCCAAGTCCTCGTTGTCTATCATGTTGATGGTTTCTAAAATTTCCTTCGTGTTCAAAAAAATCCCCCTCACGCGGCTGCAGGCATTAGGTCTTGTTTGAAAAATCGCAACACCGTCTTTTTATCCCAAACGGGCGTTTCCTGTGTTGGAAATCCTCGACAGGCGACAGCCTGTCTTGCGGGTTCCGCCTTGAAACCGCCTCGTTTTGTCTTAAAAATCCGGCACTTTCTCTATTTTCAAACAAGCCCTAAATCCTGTGCATAGAATTAAAGATGTCCTCGTGCATAATGTGTATCTTCAAATCCATTTTGGCTCCCAGATCGTCGAAAATATCTGCCAGCTCCGCCACGCCTGCCGCAGCCCCTGTGATGTCCACCAGCATGACCATCACGAATAGATCCTGTAAAATAGACTGGGTAACCTCCAGCACATTCATGCCCTTTTCCGCGCACAGGGCCGTAACCTTTGCCAGGATTCCCACCATGTCCTTGCCGATAACGGTGATAACCGCCTTTTCCATTTTTTCCATATCGCGCATCCTTCCTTCAGTGTATTCGGCATTTAGATGCCCAAGGCCCGCAGGTTTTTCAGGCTCTGCTTCAAACAGTCAAAGGGGCTTCCCTCGCAGATATCCTGCTCCACCAGCAGGTGCTCTGTGCCGCCCTGTGCCTGTAAAACCTCCAGAATTTTCTGCCAGGGAAGGTTTCCCTCCCCCACCGGGGCCATCACAGGCTCCATGCCCCGCACAGCCATGTCCTTCAGGTGTACGCAGGGAATGCGCCCTTTCAGGGCCTTCAGCCAATCGCACACATCCCCGCCGCCCATCTGCACCCAGTAGGTGTCCAGGGTAATGCCCATCTCCTCTGGGGCAAAGCTTTCCAGCAGGGTTTCCAGCACCAGCCTGCCGCCAAACTTCTGGAACTCCAGGTTGTGGTTGTGGTACATTAAAAGCATCCCGGCCGCCGCAATCTTTTTGGCAGGTTCCTTATAGTCCTCCGCAAAGCGCCAAAGCCACTCCGGGTGCCTGTACTTCTCCGGCATCATGCCAATGCCGATATACTTACAGCCCATCACCTCGTGCTCTTTTATCACAGTCTCTGTGTCGCGGAGGATGCGGCCCGGGTCTGTGTGGGTGAGGACAATCTGCAGGCTGTGCTTGTCGCAGAGTTCCCGCACTGTCTGGGCGGGAATCGGCCCGATAGCGGAGATCTGAACGGTTTCATAGCCCATTTCAGCCACTTTTCCCAGGGAATAATCCAAATCCTCCGGGGTCTGGGTATATGTGCGTAATGTAAAAAGCTGTGCGCCGATTGTCATGAAAATGCCTCCTTTGGCTTTTGGCGTCTCTGCGGCTAGTATACCATAAGCGCGAAACGCGTTGGTATTGTGTCCATCGCCTGACTGACTGAAGGAAAGGCTAAGGCGGGACACATTTAAATCAAGTATAATAACCGCTTTGCGGCTAGTATACCATAAGCGCGAAGCGCGTTGGTATTGTGTCCATCGCCTGCCTGACTGAAGGAAAGGCTAAGGCGGGACACATTTAAATCAAGTATAATAACCGCTTTGCGGTTATTATACCATGGCAGAAGCGGGCAGTCAAACAGAATAAAAGCGGCGGTTGCCTTGCTTCCCGGTTTGCGGTATAATGGGCATAAAACCTGAAAACCATGGGAGGTCTGAATTTATGCGGCGTGTTTTTATAATCGTTCTGGATTCCCTGGGCGTGGGCGCCATGGCGGACGCCCCTGCCTATGGCGACGCGGGAGCCAACACTTTAGGGCATATCAGCGAAAAGGCAGGGCCTCTGCATATCCCCCATCTGCTGGAACTGGGCATGGGAGAAATCTGCCCGCTGCCAGGCACCCCTGTCCCGGAAAAATTTTCCGGGAAGGTTCTGCGCATGAACGAGCTGAGCGCCGGGAAGGACACCATGACAGGCCACTGGGAAATGATGGGCCTGCGCACCACCGCCCCCTTCCGCACCTTTACGGAAACGGGCTTCCCGGAAGAACTGCTGAAAGAGCTTTCCCGGCGCACCGGCCGGGGGATCATCGGCAACAAGGCGGCAAGCGGCACCGCCATTTTAGACGAGCTGGCCCCCCGGCAGTTGGAGACAGGAGAACTGATTGTCTACACCTCGGCAGACTCTGTGCTGCAAATCTGCGGCAGCGAGGAAACTATGGGCCTTGCGGAACTGTACCGCTGCTGCGAAATTGCCCGGGCGCTCACCTTGGAGGAGCCTTGGAAGGTGGGACGGGTAATTGCCCGCCCCTATGTGGGCAAGGCCCCGGGGCAGTTTAAGCGCACAGCCAACCGCCACGACTATGCTGTGCCCCCCTTTGGCCCCACTGCCCTGGATGCCTTAATGGAAGCTGGCCTGGAGGTTATCAGTGTGGGGAAAATCAGCGATATTTTTGCAGGCCATGGCATCACCAAGTCACATCATTCCGAAAGCAGCGTCCATGGCATGGAGCAGGCCATTACAATCGCCCAGGAGGATTTCCATGGCCTTTGCTTTGTGAACCTGGTAGACTTTGACGCTCTCTGGGGCCACCGCCGCAATCCCGATGGCTACGCCCGGGAGCTGGAGCGCTTTGACGAAAAGCTGGGAAAACTGCTGCCCCTGCTGGGCAGGGAGGACAGGCTTTTCATCACCGCAGACCATGGGAACGATCCCACCCACACAGGCACCGACCATACCCGGGAGCAGGTGCCCCTGCTGTGCTGGTCGCCGGGAATAGGGCCTGCCCGCCTGGAAGACAGGGATACCTTTGCCGACCTGGGCGCTACCGTCTGCGGGCTTTTCGGTGTTTCCCTGCCCGCGGGCTGTGTGGGAAATCCCGTCAAAGAAATGCTGGCATAGTAAATGCTCTGCCCTCTGCTTTCTGTCCCTTTTGAACCCCGTTAATGGAACAAAAAAATCCCCCCGCTTTGGGGCAACTCCCGTAAGGAAGTTGCCCCAATAGCGGGGTTGTAAAAGACAAGTTATCCATTTGGACGGCGTAGCTTCGGCTACGCTGTCTTTTTATGCTGGCCTGCAAGATGCTCCTGGAACAGTTTCTCCATTTCCTCCGGGGACGGGGCACACCACAGGCCAATGGTGTTGTAATGAACGTCCACCCGCTGATGGCGCTTGCCGTCTACCTTGTCGGGCTTGGACACTACGATTTTCTCGATGAACTCGTGGACGATTTCAGGCGTCAACTCCGTCAGCCGGGTCACCTGTCTGGCCCGCTCAATAAAACGCTGTAAATCAGCGGCCTTGTCCGTGGTGGCGTCCAGGCTGGCTTACAGGGAAAGAATTTGATTTGCTGCTCTTTCTTGCTTCCAACAAAGGGCGGGTATTTACCAAAAAGCAAATTTATTCACAGGTATGGGAGGAAGAATATGCTTTTGACGATAGTAATATTATGTCTTTTATCAGCAAATTAAGGAAAAAGATTGAGCCAGACCCCGACCACCCTTTTTACATTTTAACTGTCAGGGGTGTCGGCTATCGTTTTAATAAGGAGGCTTAACATGGACATAAATTTTTATCTTTTCATAGTGTTAGCTCTCATGCTGCTTATCATTGTGTACCTCGTTTCTGCCTTGCGGCGCGTGCGAACACAGCTTGCGCTGATAAAAGACGCCTTAGAGGACATAAAGGGCGGAAATTTGAACAGACGTATTTTAGCAGATGAAAACGATATGACAAAAAAAATTTGCTATGGTATTAACGAAATAGCCGTAAACAGCCAGACACAGCTTATACGTCAAAGGCAATCTGAACAGGCATATAAACGGCTGATGACAAGCCTTTCACATGATGTAAAAACTCCGCTTGCTTCCCTTGTGGGTTATTTGGAAGCGGTTGAAAACAAAATAGTCCCTGGGGAGGAAAAAGACGAATATATCCATGTCGCACATGAAAAAGCGCAATATATGAAATCCTTTGTGGAAAATCTGTTTGAGTGGGTAAAACTGGATTCCGGGGAGCAGATTTTTCATTTTGAAAAAATAGATTTGAATGAACTATCCCGCAACATTATAGCGGACTGGGTTCTTGTCTTAGAAAACAATCATTTTGAATATGAATTTATCATACCCGAAACAGAGTATTTTATCCGTATAGACGTAAACGCATATACCCGCGTCCTTAATAACCTTTTGCAAAATATTATTATTCACAGTGAGGGCGACAAAATGGAATTGCACATTTACGAGGATATTCAACAAGATAAAATTATAATCTGGGATAATGGAAAGGGGATAACTTCCGACAATCTCCCACATATCTTTGAAAGAATGTACCAGTGCGACCAGTCGCGGTCTGCGAAAGGAAACGGATTAGGTCTGGCGATTACAAAGGAACTTATCAGCGTTCACAAAGGAACCATCACCGCCGAAAGCAATTCCGGCAATGGAACTAAATTTACCATATTACTTCCGAAAGCCCTGTAAAAAATGCGGGGCTTTTTTATAAAACATGAAAAAAGCAAGGTATCGGCAAGGTTATGGCAAGGTTACAGATTTATAATAGGGAGTACAAAAGGAGGAAACATCTATGAATGATTTCGTAATTGAAACAAAGCAGCTAACAAAAATCTATGGAGAACAAACGGCTGTTAGCAAAGTTAATCTCCATGTAAAAAAAGGACGGATTTATGGTCTGTTAGGGCGTAACGGCGCAGGAAAGACAACGATTATGAAGATGGTTTTAGGACTGACTTCCATTACATCAGGAGAAGTGCAGCTGTTTGGAAAAAATATCAGAGGACAGGAAAAACGGATATACCCTCGTATTGGCGCAATCATCGAAACGCCTGGGTTTTATCCGAATCTGACTGGAACAGAAAATTTGGAGATTTTTGCAAAGCTACGTGGGACATCCCGCCCGGATGCCGTAAAAAATGCGTTGGAAGTAGTTGGTCTTCCCTACAAAGATAAAAAGCTGTTCAGCAAGTATTCCCTTGGCATGAAGCAACGGCTTGGAATCGCAAATGCTATCATGCATGACCCCGAACTTTTGATTCTTGATGAACCGATTAATGGTCTTGACCCGATTGGCATAGCGGAAATCAGAAAATTCTTGCAGGATTTAAGCAAAGAACGGGGGAAAACCATCTTGATTTCCAGCCATATCCTGTCAGAGATTGACTTGCTTGCAGATGATATAGGAATTATTCATGAAGGAAACCTATTGGAAGAAAGCAGTATGGACGAATTAAGAAAAAAGAACCAGAAATATGTTTTATTCCGTGTATCCTCTACGGCAACCGCAGCCCGGATTCTGGAGCAGAAATGCGGCGGGGTAAAATATCGTATTGAAGATGATAATGTTATGCGGATTTATGATATGGACATTGATTTGAGCATGGTAAATCAAGCGTTTATTTTCTGTTATGCTGTTGAAAGTTCCAGCCCCATTGACTTTATTGTTTCGATGCAGTCTGCCTTTTATAACGGCAAATCCAGAACGCATGGAAATGGTGGAGAATGTGCAGAATTGGGTACTGCCAGTATTTCCCTGTATCCTTTCTCTTATTGGGATGGGAACTGTGTGCATGGTATTGTCGGCATATATTTATCGGAAACAGGAGGTGTAATGCGATGATTTGGGCAGAGTTAAAAAAATTAAAAAGACATTATCTTTTGCCTCTTTCAATAGGAGTTGTCGTACTGTCAAGTCTTCTGGCATTATTCCAGCTGACAGGGGCGGCAAATTCCGTAGTTGGCTATCTTCCACTGACAGATGGAATCCTTTGGAACAATATAACCCTTACATTTCCATTTTTGATAACTTTTTTTGGCAGTTATTTAATGAACCGGGAGTATTCAGAGGACACATTGAAAAACAACCTTATCGTGCCAGTTTCTTATAGTAAATTAAAATTTGCCAAAATTGCAATTACCGTATTTGCGACTTTCCTATTTATTGCAGTTAGTTTTCTATGCAGTATAGTGTTTGCTTTGGTTTTACAATATCCTTTTAACTTGGCAGATATCGGGATAGCTTTCTGGAAACTGTTAGTCACAGGTATCTCCTGTCTAATAGCAGTTATGCCGATTATCGCTTTTTTTCTTTGAAAAGAAATCTTTTTTTGGCAGGAACCTGCGTGGCATTTGTCTATGGATTTTGTGGTATTTTTGTGGCAAATACACATTTTACAAGCTGGTATCCAACCACAACTGGGTTAAGTATCATAAAATATGCACCTAATTCCGCAAATTACCAGATATCAGTATCAATATTTGTACTTGCAATCTGTCTGTTTATTTCTTTGTTTATTATATCTGTTATACGGAGGAAACGTGATGATTAATTTAATACAAACTGAGTTTTCAAAACTCAAGAGGCAGAAAACTATATTTACCATTATGGGAGTGCTGCTTTTGTTTTGGGTGGGCATCAATGAAGTCGATAATGATACCATTACGAAATTAGTAAATGACGATAGGGTTCAAGTGGGTGTAAGTCATTTGTTGGGTTTAGTATCTTATGGGGACTACAAATTAACCGTTCGTTCAATGGACGAAACGCTGATGAAATTAGCAAAATATCCTGATTTAGAGGGAGAATTGCCCAAATCTACAAATGAAATTGCTATCACAAAGGCGTTTCTTGATAGAGCTGGATTGTCCAAATCCATAGGCGATACTATATCGTTAAATCTGGGAGATGGAGAAAAAGATTATACCTTATGTGGTATTTTGCCTGTCGAAAATTCAAATTATTCCGTATTCGTGCCGCAGTCCTATATTGAAAACAAGATCAGCGAACCGGCATACTCCGCTTATATCCGTTTGAATGAATCTGATGGTTGGTCTAAGGCCGCTATACAAGCTGAATTATCAACATTGTGCAGAGAATTGGAAATACAGCCGGAGCAAATGCAGTTTTCAACATATTATTTTTCTCTCATTGAACAGAGAAGCAGTCAATATATCGCTGTAATAGCATTTATCAGTTTTATTATCGCTTTGGCTTGTACCCTTGTTATTTACAGTCTGTTCTATGTGTCCATAGCCAGAAAAACAAAAGAATATGGGAAACTGCGGACAATAGGGGCAACTGGAAAACAGATGAAAAAAATCGTTTTTAGAGAGGGATTCCATCTTTCCGGAATTGGTATTCCGATTGGAATATTAGCCGGTGCAATAGCGGGGTATGTCCTTGTCCCACAAGGCTGGAACACTTTAATGGTATTTGTAATTGCCGCTGTCACAGCTCTGTTTGTGTATCTATGCGTTATGATTGCTGTAATTAAGCCAGCCAAAACTGCTGCTCATGTTACGCCTATTGAAGCAGTCCGTTATATGGCGGGCAAAGATAATTCCACCGACTTCCAGCGTCTATGTTAGTACCTTGAATGATTGGGTAGAGGCATACAACGAAAAACTATTGAATTATCGTATGCCAGTTTACATTTTTGTTATGTTTATCGGGGTTTTTGGCATTATCAATCTGCTAAACACACTGATAACAAACATCTTGACACGGTAGGCGGTCTGCCACTCGGACAGGCTTTTTTGGTTGCCTAAAATAGACTTCGCTGACAGCTTGTTGTCTGGCGTAAGCGGCACAAAGCATGAGCAGATAGATCACTGCCCGAAAAAAGAACATAAAAAAATCCCTCCAAACTTTTAAACAGGTCTGGAGAGTGTCTGTTAAGTCTTTTCGGGCATAGCAATACCGCCCACCAAAACACCGTTTTTTTATATAGTGGACGTTTGCCTTAAAACCTTATGAAATAAAATAGAGCCAACGAACTGTGATTTTATTTCACAAGTTCATCGGCTCTGCGTCTTTGCGTCTGGCTCTGCGATGACTGTCATCCTTAAATTTGTTACTTCAATCAATGTTCTTTGACTGGGAGGGTGACGGGGAAACCGACCATGTAGGCATCGTGGAACGGTGCGAGAACGGCATCGTCTACACCGTGGAGGGCAACTCTGGAGATGCGTGCAGGCAGCGGAGCTACCCTGTCGGGAGCAGCTCCATCTACGGCTACGGCATCCCTGCCTATTGATGGAAAACGGGCGAAAGAAAAACCAGAGGTCAATCCTCTGGCTGCTCTTTTGCCTTACATATCCCCTGCGCCGTCCCCGCTATGATAGTCAGTTCTGAATCATCGAACGTATCAAAGAGTGCGTCCAACTGTCGGCGCAGCGTGGTCTTCCCTGTCGGGAGGTCTGGGTGTATGTACTGGTCTACGGATATGTGGAACATGGTCACAAGCTGAATGAATAAGGGAAAGCTCGGATTCTGCCCCTCTTTCTCCACAGCCTGCAAATGCCTTGCCGAGATGCCAAGCTCCTCGGCTAATTCCTCTCTGGTAATCCGCTGTTTCTCACGGGCATCCATAATCGCCTGCCCCAACTCCATAAAGTCAAAGTTTCCTGCGGCTTCGCTCATTTTCCTCACCACCTGTACGGATAGATTTTGTCCTCTTATATTGTACTGAAATGGGAGTTCCACTTAAACGATGTGAAATCTCTTTGTTTAGGAGATTTAATCTCTATCATCAGGGGATGAAAGTTCATATTTGCACAGTTGATTGCCGAAATAAAGATAATTATAATAGGTGCAGGAGCTTGAATCAGCTCCCCGAAAAAATGCAAAAAATTCATACTCCATACACATGGAGATGCTAAGATAAAGTTGGAGGTGGTCTTTGTGGCAAAGATATTGATTGTGGAAGATAATGTTGATACAAACGAAGCTCTTTCCGAATATCTGCAAGAGGCAGGTCACGAAATTATATCAGCGTATGACGGAACAGAGGCTTTGGAGATTTTCTCACAGAACAAGATAGATTTAATCGTCCTTGATATTATGCTGCCCACAATGTCGGGGCTTGCGGTATTAAATGCGGTACGAAAGACAAGCCAGATACCAGTCATCATGCTTACGGCATTAGAGGACGAATATACGCAGGTATCAAGCTTTGATTGTTTGGCAGACGATTATATGACAAAACCGTTTTCAATGGTGGTGCTTGGAAAACGCATCACCGCCCTGCTGCGTCGGGCAGGCGTAAAGGATGAGCCGAATATCTGGAAGTATGGCGAGTTGACCGTGGACTTTTCTGGATACTCCGCCTGCAACCAGAACGGAAAAATTGATATAACCCCCAAAGAAATCGAATTGCTAAAGCTGTTACTCGACCATAAAGGACTGGTGCTGTCACGGTCACAGATATTAAATGCAGTCTGGGGAGACGATTCTTATGTGATAGACCGTATTGTTGACAGCTACATCAGAAACCTGCGAAAAAACTGGGACTTGATTGCATTGTCACGGTGAAAGGGATTGGATACAAATTGGAGGTGGGTGTATGAGAAAGCTGAAACTTTTTCCGAAAACCTTTTTATATACATTTAGTCTGATGATTGTAATTGTGGCAGTCTCCCATCTGCTCATTTATAGTCTGCTTCCAGTGGTATATAATTTCCGTCAGCGGAACGAATTGGAAAACGATGTAGCCAGCTTGTGTGAAAAAATGGCGAATACTCCAGATGCAGAAAGACTTCCATTAGTGACAGAATTTGCAGGGAAATGGTGGGCTGATGTTTCAGTATGCTATGACGGCTATACCTATGAAATGAATTTACTGAATGCAGGTGAATCAGAGCTTTTGAATATTTCTAACACTACGGAAGTGGTGAACATCATTGCGGAAGAAACAGATGGAAAAATAAAAATATCACTGTCCCAGAATCCAAAAGGCGGTACAGATTTCTTTTATGTGGAAAGAATATTGCCGAATGAAAATGGATATGTAAAAGCCACGGTATCAAGACAGCAGATTGAAGATGCTGTCAGTACAGTCATTGTCATTTTACCCATTACTGCCTTTTTATGTACGCTTATTTCAATATTGTCCGCCCTGGCATATTCCCATATGCTCACAAAGCCAATCAAACAGATTTCAAGCGCAACAAAGCAGATGCAGGAATTGACATCGGACGTTCATTGTGAAATCCATACCCATGATGAAATTGAAGCATTGGCAGATAATGTAAACAACCTATATGATAATCTGCTAAAGACCATTCATGACTTGGAGCAGGAAATTCACAAAGTAGAAGAAATGGAAGTACAAAAAACAAACTTGCTTCGCTCTGCTTCCCATGAATTAAAAACGCCCGTTACAGCCGTAAATGTCATGTTAGAAAATATGATTCTAAATGTAGGGAAATACAAAGACCATAGCGTGTACTTGCCAAAGTGCAAAGTTTTGATGGAGCAACTGGCGGCAATGATTCGGGAAATTCTGGACGTATCAAAGTTTGAAAAACCGCAGGACGGAGAAGATGAAGAAATCGACTTATCTGAACTGATTCCACAGGTCATTCCACCCTATGCGATTATTGCCAAGTCGAAAGGGATTTGCATAGAAACGGATACTTACGAAAAACTTTCGATATGCTATCCTCTCCCTATGATAAAAAAAGTAATCTCTAACCTACTGGCTAACGCCATCTCTTATACCCCCAAGGGAGGCAGCATAAAAATTTATATAGAGAATCAAAATCTGATTTTCGAGAACGAATGTGTCCCGATTCCCCAGAAATATCTAACCCACATCTTTGAACCGTTCTACCGTCCAGAGTACGGAAGCTGCCCAGATACGGACGGTAACGGATTGGGCTTATATATTGTTGACACAATCCTAAAAACCTTGCAGATTCCTTACACGTTTGCAGCCATAGAGGATAACAGTGGAATGCGTTTCACAATAGAATTTTAGATAGCTTGAAAGCTGCCTGCACAGAAAGCAGGCAGCTTTTTTTCTGCAATTTCATACGCCATTCATATTAGAATGATACACCAATCACATGAGGGGGATAGAATCTATGGGTATCAAGCGAAAGGAGGAACAGTTTTGAACGTCTACAAGCGAGCATTACTTTATGTCATTAGAAAGAAAGGAAAAAGTTTGACGCTTTTTCTGTTGTTGCTTTTAATAACCGTGTCGGTCATGGTGGGAGTTTCCATCCGAGACGGAACGGCAAAGGCAGCGGAGAACCTGCGGACAACAATAGGTGCGTCCTTTACCATGAGCGGGAACATCAACAATCTGGACTTTCATGACGGCGAAGCAGGATATACCGCTGAAAAAATCCCTATTTCCCTTAAAGCAGTGGAACAGATGATAACTGTAGAGGGCATAAAGACTTACAATGCCGAACAGCACACTTCTGTCACTGCCGAGGGAATCTACTATCTTTCTGGAATGTCAAGCGGCAGTCTTTCCGCTAATACAGAAACTGCCTACCAGACGGATTTTATGAACGGAATACTGGAATTAGCGGAGGGCAGGCATATTGCGGAAGATGACAGGGACGCAGTACTTATCAGCGATAAACTGGCGGCAGAGAATCATTTACAAGTTGGCAGTGAGCTTGTTTTGGAATCTGCTTCTGGTGACAGCGGGGAGCAAACTAAGGTCTTGATTGTAGGGCTGTATTCCAGTGACGATAAGATGGAATATGATAATGACACCATTTTCACAACCCATGATGTTTACTGGAAACTGTCTGGGCAAAAACCATTCGGATATTCTGGAAATGTAACTTTCTATGTGACTGACCCAAAGGAATTGAATCGCATTGTGGAACAGGTACAGCAGATAACGTCTATCCAGTGGGAAGATTACTTTATCCGCATAAACGAATCCGAATACAAGGCAGTCGCATATCAGATTCAGACAATGGAACGGCTTACGGAAATACTGATTACTGTAATTGCTGGAGTTGGCTTTATCGTTGTAGCCCTTGTGCTTGCAATGAGAATAAAGAATCGGATACACGAAGCAGGGATATTCCTTTCCGTTGGCGAATCAGCTCCCCAGATTATGCTACAGCTTATTTGTGAAATCCTTATGATTGCTGTCTTGGTGTTCTTTGTATCACCCATGTTGGGACAGTTCATTGTAGGACAAGTAGAAGCTGCCCTAAAAAATATGGGAACTGTAATTACAATGTCAATTTCCTTAAAAACGACAGCTCTGCAACTCCTTTTAGAGACACTTATTATCGTGCTTGCAGTGGTTACGGCTGCTTTGCCAATTGCCCGAATGAAACCAAAAGATATTTTATCAAAAATGAGCTGACAGGAGGATAAAAGCCATGAGTACATTGAAAAGAGCATTTTTATATACGATGCGGAAAAAGACAAAAACCCTTATCCTGTTTTTGGTGTTGGTTACAATATCCACCTTTATTCTGACTGGATTATCCATATATAAAGCGGCAGACGATTCTGCCCTAAGTCTGCGCCAGTCCGTAGGCGGGAGCATTCGCCTTGAATTGGATGAAAACAACAGAAAGAACTGGCAGTATCAGCAGGCGGCAGGTGGCATGTTGGTTGATTATGTCGGTGCGCCTATTACCGATGAGGATATTCAGAAGATTATGTCCATAGACGGAATCAAGGCATACAACGGTTTAGGGGATGGAAGCGTATTTGCAAAAGATTTCAGCTTTATATCGGGATTCAGTTTTGGGGCAGGAAGTGATTACAGCAGGCTTCCATCCGTGACCGATTCAGAGTATTTCAATTTTTTTACCCGCAAGGCGTTTCAGTTGGTGGAGGGACGGCATATTAAGGAGGGCGATGACCATGTTGTCCTTATCAGTACAGCCATTGCCGAGAAAAATGCCTTAAAACTTGGCGATACCATTACCGTGCAGTGCTGTTACGACAGGGGAACCTATCCCGATGTATCTTTGACAATTATCGGCATCTATGCGTATGAAGCAGACAACGAATTTAATACCACCTCAACGGATAAGCGCAACCGATTGATTATAGACCATAAGGCAATGCAGGAAATCATGCAGAGGGATGTGATACAGTATGATAACGGCGTTGATTTTTATGTGGATGACCCCAGAGAAATGGAAAGAATCGCAAGCCAGATAAAAGCCCTTGATTTAGACTGGGATTCCTTTACCCTCACAATGGATAACTCCGCATACGAAGCAGTCGCTTCTCCTTTGACCGCTATGCAGAATCTGATTGTCTGGTTGATTGTCGGATGCGTTGCGGTGAGTGTCGGCATTTTGATACTGATTCTTTCCATGTGGATAAAGCAGCGTCGGCATGAAACTGGCATCCTGCTCTCTGTCGGAATTTCAAAAAGCAGAATTATTTTGCAGTATACAGTAGAAGTGCTAATGATAGCGATAGTTGCTTTTGGATTGTCCTTTTTTACAAGCAGCCTTGGCTGTCAAGCATTTCATTCTCATACTTGTTTAAAATTTCATCCAAAATAGTCACTGCCGAACAATTTTGTTCAATCCTTAAATCAATCTCATTATCCTGCTCACTTGTCATATCATCAATAATCTCTTGAAAGATTTGACGTGTGCTTTCGTAATGGCAATATAGCCCGCCTCTGCTTAATTTCGCCGCATCGCAGATATCCTTCATTGTAACTTGCTTAAAGCCTTTTTCTGCAAATAAAGAACATGCACATTTCTTTATTTGTTTCCTTGTTTCCTTTCCTCTTTTATTCATAAGCAACCCTACTTTCCGACATATGTGTCTGAAATTATTATACGACACATGTGTCTGGAAGTCAATAAAAAGCGGCAAAGATTTCTCTCTACCGCCATCAACGTCTAAATATAAATAAATTCCTCGTTCACAATCTCCCTCGCACAAGCCCTTATGTTATTGAGCTGTCCTGTCCATTCTAAGGCGTTTTCTGCCTTTAGCTGTTCCGTTATGCCCTGTGCCTGTTTCATGCCCTCTATGAGCCTTTCAAAGCGTTCCTGCGCCTGCCTGTCGATGTCGGCAAGGTAAGTGTTGAGCCTGCCGCTTGTGAGAAGATTAGTGTATGTAACTTTGCGGTACTGCTTCAAATAGTCCAGATGCCGCTGTCCCCATGTGCCTATCGGCTGTTCTTCTTCGGCGGGTAATCTTAAATCTGGAATAAGATACCCATTTTCCTCGTGATATGTGCCGCCTAACTGTTCAAATATTGATTTCATATGCAAAAACTCCTTTTCTGTATGGTTTGGTCTCTGCGGGGTATCTGCAAGCAATGTATCAGCAGGCTGTATGTATATGTTATCTTTAAGTTAAGTAATCCCCCTCTTGGCAATAAGTTCCACCCATTTGCTCAAATAATGACTTTTCCATAGAGTAGTCCTCCAGTATGTTGAACTTCCCTGCATTTCAATCACATTCGGCTACCTACAAATAGATAATGGAGAGGTAACTTCCTTACGTTACCTCTCCATTCCCGGCAGGGGGCCTTTTTGCATACCTGCTATTTTTCCACGTGCCACTCCACGCCATTGGGCGTATCCTTCATGACTACATGGCGGGCAGCCAGTTCGTCCCGGATGGCGTCGGCTGCAGCCCAGTCCTTTGCCTTGCGGGCGGCGGCGCGCCTTTCCAGCAGGGCTTCAATTTCTGCGGTTGCCTCTGGGGAAAGGCTGCTTTCCGGCTTCTCCGCCGCCTTTTCCCCGGCCTTCAGCAGATCCAGGGAGAGAACCTTATCGAAGTCCGCAATAAGCCAGCGCTTGGTAGCGTCTGTCAGGTCAGACTTCAGCAAATCATACAGCACCGTCAGCCCCAAAGAGGTGTTCAGGTCGCTGCCCAGGGCCTGGGAGAATTTCTCCTGGAAAACCTTGGCTCCCTGGAAATCCGGCTGGCCCTCCTTGGAGAGCGCCCCAATGCGCGCTGCCAGCTTCTGATACGCCTGGGCGGCATTTTGCAAACTCTCAAAGGAGAAGGTGAGGGGCTTGCGGTAGTGGGACTGCAAGCAGAACAGCCGGTAAACCAAGGGGTTATACCCCTTCTCCTCCAAGGAAGAAACCGTAACAAAGTCGCCCCGGGACTTGCTCATTTTGCCCCGGGCGTCGTTCAGGTGCAGCACATGGAACCAGTATCTGCACCAGGGGTGCCCCAGGTACGCCTCAGACTGGGCGATTTCGTTGGTGTGGTGGGGGAAGGCGTTGTCAATGCCGCCGCAGTGGATGTCCAGATAATCCCCCAGCTCCTTCACGCTGATGGCGGAGCACTCAATGTGCCAGCCGGGATACCCCAGGCCCCAGGGGCTTTCCCATTTCAGCTCCTGGTCGTCAAACTTGGACTTGGTGAACCACAGCACAAAATCCGTCTTGTTCCGCTTGTTCCCGTCCGCGTCCACGCTGTCCCGCACGCCCACAGCCAGATCGTCACTGTTCTGGTTGCCGAACACATAATATTTCTCCAGCTTGCTGGTGTCGAAATACACATTGCCCCCGGCCACATAGGCATAGCCCTTTTCCAAAAGCTTCTCCACCATCTCAATGAAATCGGGAACCCGGGTGGTGGCAGGCACCACGGTATCGGGCTTGCGGATGTTCAGCTTCTCGCAGTCCTGGAAAAAGGCCTTTGTGTAAAAGTCCGCAATCTCCAGCACAGACTTGTGCTCCCTTTTGGCTCCCTTGAGCATCTTGTCCTCCCCTGTGTCGGCGTCAGAGGACAGGTGGCCCACGTCGGTGATGTTCATCACCCGCTCCACCTCATACCCCTCATAGCGCAGGAATTTCTCCAGCACGTCCTCCATCAGGTAGGATCGGAAGTTGCCGATTTGGGCAAAGTGGTAAACCGTTGGTCCGCAGGTGTACATTTTCACCTTCCCTGGCTCGTGAGGCGTGAAAACCTCCCTTTTCATGGTGAGTGTGTTCGTCAGTTCCATAGCTTTCCCTTCCTTTCTGGCTGTCGGGCTGCCGCCCGCACCTGCTTTAAGAAACTTTTTGAAAAAAGTTTCTTAAAAATCTTCAAAAACTTTCAAGTATTCAACTCCTGGAAACCTTCCGCCCTCGCTGGTTTTGACCGCGTCAAAACACAAAGGTTTTGGGGGTTCTCAGGGGGCCTTTTCCTCAAAAAGGCCCCCTGAGCCGCCGGAGGCAAGCTCCTCTACCTTAGCCTGCAGGCGCTCCAGCTCGCCCCGCAGGCGGCAAAGCTCCATAGACACAGGGTCTGCAATGTGGATCTGGTCAAGCTGCCGGCTGGCCGGGCCAACCTTTGTATTGCCAATTTTCACCACCCTGGCAGGCACGCCTACAGCGGTGGCGTCCGGGGGAACGGCATCCAGCACCACAGCGCCGGCAGCCACCCGGGCATTGTCCCCCACAGTGAAGGGGCCTAAAACCTTTGCCCCCGCCCCCACCAGCACGTTGTTGCCCAGGGTGGGATGGCGCTTGCCCGTATCCTTGCCAGTGCCGCCCAGGGTAACGTTCTGATACAGGGTGCAGTTGTCCCCGATTTCCGTCGTCTCCCCGATAACCACGCCCATGCCGTGATCGATAAATAGCCCCCGGCCTATCTTTGCCGCCGGATGGATCTCAATGCCCGTCTTTTTCCGGGAGCGCTGGGAAATCAGCCGGGCCATGAATTTCATGTTGTGGCGGTAAAACCAGTTGGCCTGACGGTGCGCCCGCACTGCTTTAAAGCCCGAGTAGAGGAAAAAGACCTCTAACCGGGAGCGGGCCGCCGGATCCCGCTCCATTACGGCGTCCATGTCTTCTTTCAGTTTGCGAAATATACGGATCCCTTCTTTCCTGGGCCAGAGGCAGACGCCTCCTGGCCCGCTTTTTTCCGCGAAAAGAAAAACGCCCCCGCAGACAGGGCTTTCCTGCCTGCGAAGGCGGTGCTGGGCCGCGGTTCCACTTCGCTTTGTAACTCTTCCGGGTGATACCGGCCCCCGCCGGGCAGGGATTTCCCCCCTTGCCTGCTCCAAAACGCATTTCTCCCCGGCTGGCAAAAGGGGCTTCCACCCGGCGCGCGCCGGCCCCTTCTCTCTGCTGCCACCCTTTACGGGATACTCCCTTTTCTTCATCGCGTCTGTATATAAAATATATAGTAAACGCGGTTCAAAAGGGGCAAAAAGCCTCCCCGGAACCGGCGGCAGGGCCGCCTGCTTGAAAACCGGCCATCCCGGTTTTCAAGCGCGTTTGCTATAGGATATGCGCGCCCACGTTTGGGCGTGCGCATCAAAGGCTATTTAAAAACTGAGCTGTGCGCCCTTCTGCTTGGACTGCTCCTCCCGGCGCTTTTCCAGCAGGGCCTTAATCTTCTCATGGGGATCTATCAGCGCCCCGGCGGACATGTCGTGGTGCAAAGCCGCGATAAAGTAGGCGATATACTTGGAAACGTCCACCTCATAGAACCATTCCCGCTGCTTCAGCTCTTCTGTGCGGTAGGTCAGGTTGGTGCCGAACACCCCGTCGATAATGCCGTCCTGATAGGCCTTGTCAAATGTCTCCAGCCCGTTTGTAAAGATGGCATAGGTGGCAAAGGCAAACACCCGGCGGGCTTTGCGCTGGCGTAGGTTGTAGGCTAAATCCAGCATGGATTCGCCGGAAGCGATGATGTCGTCGGTGATAAACATATCCTTGCCTGCCACGTCGCTGCCCAGATATTCATGGGCCACAATGGGGTTGCGGCCATCCACCACCCGGGAATAATCCCGGCGCTTGTAGAACATGCCTAAATCAACGCCCAGCACAGAAGCGTAGAACATATTCCGGCTTAAGGCGCCTTCGTCCGGGCTGATGACCATAAAGGAATCCCGGTCGGTGGAAAGGGTTTTAAAATTCTTGAAAAGGCACTTGAGCACCTGGTAGGAGGGCATCAAGTTATCAAAGCCCATTAAGGGCACAGCGTTCTGTACCCGGGGATCGTGGGCGTCAAAGGTGATAAGGTTCTGCACGCCCATGTTCTGCAGCTCCTGCAGGGCAAAGGCGCAGTCTAAAGACTCCCGGTAGTTCCGCCTGTGCTGCCTGCCGCCGTAAAGCAGGGGCATAATCACGTTTATCCGGTGGGCCTTGCCGCTTACCGCCTGGATAAGCCGCTTCAGATCCTGGAAATGGTCGTCTGGGGACATGCAGTTTTCCTTGCCGAACAGCTTATAAGTGCAGCTATAGTTTCCCACGTCCACAATAAAGAACAGGTCATAGCCCCGCACAGTGCTCTCAATAATCCCCTTGCCGTCGCCGGAGGAGAACCGGGGACAACTGCAAGGGATGCGGAAGGTTTCCGCTTTGCGCCCGGCCTGCTGCGCCCAGCGGGCCAGATGGGCCTCTATTTTGTCAGAAAGCTCCGTGGCCCCTTCCAGGGAAACAATCCCTAAAGGGGGCAGGTGGTTGTCAGGTCCGAAAAAAAACTTAGCGGTTTGCTCCTTCATCTTTGACCATTCCTTTCCGCAGCGTGACAGGATATGTATTTTTTCCATGGGTAATTTTCCCCCATCATTCTAGCACAAATCCCCTGACAATTCCACCGGAATTTTGCAGTTTTCCCGCATTTTGCCGCATTTTCTCCTTTTGGCAATGTTTCTTTGCAATTCTCCCGCCGGGATTTGTTTTAATTACCAAAAACGGCTGCCCTTACAGGGCCGATGCCCCTGCGGGCAGCAGGGAGTTTCTCCCGGATTTTTGCAGCAAAACCCCTAACAGGCAGGGACAGCGCCTGTTTGGGCAGATTTGTGCAATTCTTTTCTACTTAGAGTATTCTTCCTGCTTTCCCCCGCTTTCATGCGCGGGGCCTGAAACAGGCTCCTCAGGAAAGCTTACATGCCCCCGGGGCAGCGCTTCTTTTTTCTTTTCGGTATAGAAAAAAAGCATTATATGTGTTATAATGGGATAAGCAGTATTTCCACTTTTAGAGGAGGATTTTGCATGATGAAAAAAGTTTTATCCCTTCTGCTCACGGCGTGCCTGTTTGCCGCGCTGTCCCTGCCGGCAGAAGCGGCTGGTTCGGTAAAGGTGACAGCCGTGAAAACAGGGGTGAAGGCAGACAGTGTTTTCAACTGCCAGGGCTATGGCAGCCTGGTGGCAGCAGGCGAGACAGACAAAGACGGCGCGGTTGTGTCCCGCCCCCAGGCAGCCCTGCTGGACAAGGAAGGCAGGCTGGTGTTCCCCTACCGGGAAACCTACAACCAGTTTTATTACGAGGACGGCGTGGTGTCCCTGACCAGCAATTCTTCCTATACCATAGCGGCAGATCTCCTTGTCGTCCAAGATGACCTGGGGGAAACAGATCTGAGCCTGTACTACTACGATATAAACGGGAATAAGCTTTTCAGCTTTATAGACACAGAAAGCACCGAAGGGGAGACGGCTGTCGGGACCAGCTATCTGGGCGGCCCTATGGAGGACGGGCTTGTCCTGGTGATGGAACGTTCCTATGCCTTCAGTGATGGCTCCAGCGAAGGCGACAACAGCTCCGAGCAATGGTCTGCTTATGTTGTGGATAAAACCGGACAGCCAGTCCTGGAACTGCCTGCGGATTTTTCCACTGTGATTGCCAGCGGCGCAGGCGGCATTGATACCAAAAAGAGCCTGGATCCCTTTGGGGAGGGACTGGCGGCTTTCTTTGCCAACACATACGAAGGCGAGGACTTTACCAGCCAGCCAATGGGCTATATGAACGCCAAAGGCGAAACTGTGCTGGATCTTTCCGACCGTGGCTATACGAACACAGGCGCTTTTCAGGACGGGCTGGCCTGGGTAATAGATGGAAACGGAAAGGTGGGGTTTATCGACAAATCCGGGCAGGAAGTGATTGCCTGCACCTATAGCAGCGGATATCCCTTCTGCGACGGCATTGCCGCAGTGGAGAAAAACGGCAAATGGGGCTGCATTGATAAAGAGAACCATGTGGTGGTTCCCTTTGTCTATGACGATGCCTACGGCAGCATGTCCGAGGATTTAGTCCCTATGGGCAAAAACGGCAAATACGGGCTGGTTGACCGGCAGAATAACATTGTGCTCCCCATGGAGTATGATGATGTCAGCACCTTCGAGGGCGGCGTGGCCTATGCCATAAAGGATGGATATGTGTATATCGTCACAAAACAGGCGCCCAGGCCCACAGTGGGGGGCTTTGATGACGTGTTTGAGGGGGAGTATTACGCGGAGCCTGTAAAGTGGGCGGTGGAAAACAAGATTACCGCCGGGGAAACCGATACCACCTTTGCCCCTGGCAAAACCTGCACCAGAGGGCAGATTGTCACTTTCCTGTGGCGTGCTAACGGCGAGCCGGAGCCTGCCTCCGCAGCAAACCCCTTTACAGACGTAAAGGCCGGGGACTATTACTACAAAGCCATGCTGTGGGCCAAGGAAAAGGGTGTCACCAGCGGCACAGATGACACCCACTTCTCTCCCAATGCCGCATGCAGCCGCGCCCAGGCCGTCACCTTCCTGTGGCGGGCAAATGGCGAGCCGGCCGGCACAGGATCCACCTTTGGAGACGTGAAGGATGGCGAATACTACACAGAGGCCGTAAAGTGGGCCACCGGGGAAGGGATTACCGCGGGAGACACCAGCGCCACTTTTGCTCCCAATAAGAACTGCACCAGAGGGCAGATTGTGACGTTCCTGTATAGGGATAAAGCCTGATAGGCATCCCGCAGAATATAGGTAACGCAGTTAAAAAGAGGTATACCTCTTTTTAACCCGGCGGCATAGCAGCAGTTGCTGCGCCGCCAGGCTGAGAACCGGCAGCTACCAATTCGCAACCGCGTTTACTATAAGGCCGTTCCGAAAGGGAGCGGCCTTGTTTTGTAATTTGCAGCACTGCCATTTGCCCTGCAAATTGTGAAAGGAGAGATGTTTGTGAAAAGCTTAAAGCTCGGGAGAATGGTTTTAATGGGGCTTTTGGCGCTTTGCCTTTGCGTTCCTGCTAGGGCCGCTGAACCCTCCAACGAAAGCACAATGATGGATGCCTATACAATATTTTCTGAAATATCAGAAGGGATTGAGACTATCCGGGAGATTCATTTCAACGTAACCTACGTAGAAAATCCGGATGTTGTGGCATATATCAAAAGAATGAAGGAGGATCCCAAAATCCAACAGGCTGTGCAGGAGGAGGCGCCGGATCCGGAAGCCTGGTGGCAATGGTTTGACTCCATGCCGGTTGAAACAGCAAGATTTATGAGTCAGAAAGAGGCAATGGAATGGCTGGAAAAGTTTGCAACCATTCCAAAGGAAGAAAGAAGCTATTTAAGCTATAACCTTTTACGGCTGGATGTGAAAGAACTGATGGATCCAGCACATGACTCGCCCATGGGATAAATTACCAATCAGCCGGGTATGCCTCCCAAGGAAGGATTCCAACAATAGCATAGAAGTTTATAGCAATTTTGCAATATCTAAGGGAAACTGCATCGCATTTTCATCTGCAATTTATTTACAGTAAACGCACTTACTATATCATTCCTTTTTCGAATAAAAAGAGAGCCTGGATCACCCCAAGCTCTCTTTTATTTAAGCAAATCCTGTATTACCTCTGCCGCCAGCAGCAGCCCCGCCATGGCGGGGGCATAGGAGATACTGCCAGGGGCAGGGCGGGCGGCTGTGCCCTTTGCCTCACAGGGGGCTAAGGAAGGAAGGGGCTGCTCTGTGGAATACACCACTTTTACTTTTTGGATGCCCAGCTTTTTTAGTTCCCGGCGCATTACCCGGGCCAGGGGGCACACAGAGGTTTTCTCCATATCCGCCACCTGGAAGGCTGAAGCGTCCAGCTTGTTGCCCGCACCCATGCAGGAGATGACCGGCACCCCCGCCTGCTTGCAGCAGCGGATGAGGGCTACCTTGGCGGACACAGTATCGATGGCGTCGCACACATAGCTGTACCGGGAAAAATCGAACTGCCCCGCTGTATCCTCTGAAAAAAATAGGGGGATAGCCTCTGCCCGGCATTGGGGGTTGATGTCCAGCACCCTCTCTTTTGCCGCCTGGGCTTTGGGTTTTCCCAGGGTGCTTTCCAGGGCCAGTATCTGCCGGTTGCAGTTTGTCAGGCTTACGTCATCGTTGTCGATGATATCCAAGGCCCCCACTCCGGCCCGGGCCAGGGCCTCTATCACATAGCCCCCCACGCCTCCGGCCCCGAACACTGCCACATGGGCCTGTTCCAGTTTTTCCAGGCCCTCCCGGCCTATAAGCTGTTCTTCCCGGCTAAACCTGTCCATGGGATTCTCCCTCCTTTTTCTGGGCGCTGGCAGCGCACAAGCCATACACCTCCCTGGCTCCAGCGGCATAAAGCGCCTGGGCGCACTGGCACAGAGTGGCCCCTGTGGTGACGATATCATCCACCAGCAGCAAAGCTTTCCCCGCTGCCTGGGGCTTTGCCCGGTATCCGCCCGCTTTGGCGTTTTCCAGCCGCTGCGCCCGGCCCAACTGGTGCTGGCGGCGGGTATCCCGGGTTTTTTCCAGCAAGGGGAGCAAAGGCAGCCCCAAGGCCCTTGCCAGGCTTTTTGCCAGCAGCCTGCTTTGGTCATACCCCCGTTCCTTCCGCCTTTCCCTGGAAAGGGGCGCAAAGGAAACCCCGTCGAAGGAGACGGGGAATTCCAGCGCCCTGCCTGCCATAAGCCTCCCGAGCTGCCCGGCAAGGCCCCGCTCTCCCCGGAATTTATACCGGTGCAGGGTTTCCCGGAAGCCGCCCCGGTAGTATAAAGGCGCGGCAGCCGTTAGGGTTTTCCTGACCCCTTCCAGGGGAAACTGCCGCAGGGGCGGCGCTTCCGCCAAAGGCGCGCAGTCCTTGCACAGCAGTCCCCTAGGCGGCAGCACCCTGCCGCAGCAAAGGCACCGGGCCGGGAAAAACAGCGCCAAAAGCCGCTCTCCCAAGGACGGGGGAAAAGCCTGCCTCACAGGGCCGTGAGGAACCGGCGGAAGGCTTCATGGCCCTCCTCTGTGTCCTTAAACACCCCGGCGTTGCCCAAAATCTTCTGGAAAATATCCCCCACGCTGCGCTCCACCGCTTCCCGGGCATTCTCACTGCCTGCGCCCTGGCTGCGCAGATCCTCAAACCAGGCCCTGTGCTTTTCCATTTCCGGCCGGGCCAGTATTTCCGGCGCCTTTTCCGGGCTTTCCAAGGCTTCCTTCAGTAAATCCGTCTCCAGAAGCAGCCGGGGGGGCAGGATGGCAAGGCCCATCACCTCAATCAGCCCGATGTTCTCCTTCTTCACATGGTGGTACTGGCTGTGGGGATGGAACAGCCCCAGGGGATGTTCCTCTGTGGTGCGGTTGTTGCGCAGGACTAAGTCCAGTTCGAAAGCTTCCCCCCTGCGCCTTGCAATGGGGGTGATCGTGTTGTGGGGGGTGTCCCCGGAAAAGGCCAGAATCCCCACGCTTTCGTCAGAATATCCACGCCACTTTGCCAGCACCCTGTCTGCCAGCTCCACAAGCGCTTCCTTGTCCCCTGCTTTCAGCCGCAGGACAGACATGGGCCAATGGACAATGCCTGCCTCCACCTGGGGAAATCCTGGGATGGAAACTGTTTCCCGCAAGGGAGCCTTTGCCATGGGGAACTGGAAATTGCCCCCCTGGAAATGGTCGTGGGACAGGATGGAGCCGCCTACAATGGGCAGGTCGGCATTGGATCCCAAAAAGTAGTGGGGCAGAAACTCCACAAAGCCCAGCAGCCGCCGGAAGGTGTCCTTATGGATTTTCATAGGGCGGTGCTCCCCGCTGAACACAATGCAGTGCTCGTTATAGTATACATAGGGGGAATACTGCAAAAACCACTCCTCCCCGCACAGGGACAGGGGGATAAGCCTATGGCTGCCCCGGGCGGCCTGGTTGAGGCTGCCCTTATAGCCCTCGTTCTCCCGGCACAGGGCGCACTTGGGATAGCCGGACTGGGGTGCGTTTTTCGCCGCCGCAATGGCCTTGGGATCCTTCTCCGGCTTTGACAGATTGATGGTGATGACCATATCCCCATATGGGGTGGGGGCGCGCCAGCTTTTATCCTTTTTCACCCGGTCGGTGCGGATGTAATTGGTGGCCCGGCTCAGCCCGTAATAGTAGTCCGTGGCGGCCTTTTTGTCTTTTTCATAAAGACTGTAAAACTCTTTCACGATTTCCGAGGGCCAGGGGGTGAGGCAGGCCATGATTTCCGTATCGAACAAGTCCCGCCCGTCCTGGGTGTCCGGCTGGATTTTCCCCTCCTCTGCCGCCCAATCACACAATGCCTTTAAAGGCTCTGCCGGGCTTTCCAGCTCCTCTTTCACTTCGCAAAAGGCAAATTCCCCTGCCCCCAGCAAAGCCAGTATCCTGTTTGCGCAATAAAACATATCCTCTTTTTCCAGCAGGCCCTTTTGAAGCCCATACCCTATCAGCCTGCTGATTTCCCTGCTTATATCTGCCCCCATCACGCTGACCCTCCTTTTATCCGTTTTCCTGTTCCTGCCCCATGCGCGCCCGCACTAGGGAGACAAGCTTCTCTACAGATTCCTGGAAGCTTATGCCGCTGGTGTCCAGCAGCACAGAATCCGCCGCAGGCTTTAAGGGCGCCGTTTCCCGGGTGGAATCCTGAAAGTCCCGCTGGCGTATGTCCTGGAGGATTGCCGCAAAGTCTGCCGCCTGCCCGCCTTCCTCCATCTGCCGCACCCGCCGCCTGGCCCGCTCCTCTGGGGAAGCGGTGAGGAATACTTTCAGGGGTGCATGGGGCAGCACCACAGTGCCGATGTCCCTGCCGTCCATAAGCACGTTGTGCTCTTTTGCAAGGCCGCGCTGCAGCCCCAGCAAAAAAACCCGCACCGCCGGGACAGCCGCCACAGCAGAGGCTCCCATGGAAACCTCCGGCGTGCGGATGCGCCCCGTCACGTCCTCCCCGTTACAAAATACCTTCTGTCCCTCCGGGGCATAGGCCAGCCGGATGTCCAGCCCCGGCAGGGCGGCCTCTGCCGCCGCTGAATCGCCGGGATTTTGGCCTTTTTCCAGCAGGTGCAGGGCGATGGTGCGGTACAGCGCCCCTGTGTCCACATAAACAAAGCCCAGCTCCTTTGCCGCCGCTTTCGCCACACTGGACTTCCCAGCCCCGGCAGGGCCATCTATCGCAACTGCAAACATAGGCTGAAACCCTCCTTCTTCCGCGATGCCTGTTTATCCCGCCCGGCTTCATATTCCTCCCGCAGCAGGCGATATTCCACCCGAGACTTCATTTTCCCGTCGTGCCACTCCCAATCGGGCCTGCAGGCCTCCTGTATCATGCCGCATTTCTGCATAATGCGCTCTGATCCGCAGTTCTCCGCCAGGCACCCTGTGTTCATGCGGTAAACGCCGTCCTTCTGGAACGCGAAGTCCAGCACAGCCCCAAATGCCTCGCTGCCGTAGCCCTGCCCCCAGAATTCCGGCAGGTAAAAATATCCCGCATGGCATATTTTCCCCACAGGCGTGCGCGCTATCACCGTGTAGCCCGCGCTGCCAATCTGGGTGCCGTCCTTTAGCTCCACCCGCAGGAAATAGAACCTGCGCTCCGGAGAGGCCGCGTCCGCCAGCACCCGGGCAAAATCTTCACAGGCTTCCTCCCGGCTGTGAACCATGATGTCCTGCAGATAATACATGGTTCTGCTGTGGGTTTTTAAAAAGAAATAAGCTTCCCCGTCAGCCGGGGTGTAATCCCGCAAAACCAGCCGCTTTGTTTCCAAGCGTATCATGTGCGCTTCCTCCCTTCCAGAAAAGCATCTATCCGCCTGATGTCTGCCCAGTCTTTCTCCCGGCCCAAAGCTTCTTTCTGTTTCCGGATGCTCAGAAGGCTTGCCGCCGGCAGGCCTTCAACCTGTATCACTTCGTCTGTCTCCCAGTTTTCCAGCACCTCTATCTGCCCGCTGTAGGCAAATATCCTGGTATTCCCTAAGGGGCTGCGGCGGAAAGCCACGCCCTGTGCCTCCAAGCGATCAGCCAGTTCTGTTGTGCAGACAAGGTCGATATCCCGCGTCTGCTCCTTTACGCCGTACAGCACCAGCGCCGCCCCAGAGGCAAGCCAGCAATCCTCCCCCAGAAAGGGCGCGCCCTTTAAAATTTCCAGGATATCTTCCCTGCCCAGCATGCCTTTTTCCATACGTTCTCCCTCCTTGGGTTTCTTCCGCGCCCCCCGCCTAAGCGTGCAGCCCTGCCAGCCGCCCGGTGGCAAAGGCTATCTGGAGGTTGAAGCCCCCGGTGGGGGCGTCGCAGTCCAGCATTTCCCCGGCAATAAACAGCCCCCTGCACAGCTTTGACTCCATGGAGCGGGGATCGATCTCCTTAAGGTTTACGCCTCCTGCTGTTACAATGGCCTCGGCAAGGGGCCGGGTACCTTGTATCTCCAGGGTGAAATCCTTCAAAAGCCTGCCTAATCCCCGGCGCTGCTCTTTCGTAACAGAATGGCAGCGGGTGTCAGGCCCAATGCCGCTGCGCTCTATGACAACGGGAATAAGCTTTTGGGGCAGGAGGCTGTCTAAAGCGTTTGCGTATATGCGGTTTTTCTGCCCCTCCAGCTCCCGGAGCAGCCGGGCATCCAACTGGGCCTCGTCCAGGGCTGGCTTTAAGTCGATGTGTACCGTATATTTCCCCGGCTCCATGGGCCGCATATAGGCAGAGGCGCTTAGGACAGTCGGCCCGGAAAGGCCGAAGTGGGTGAACAGCAGCTCGCCAAAATCCTCATATACCGGCTTCTTTTTCCCTTTTTCCGTCACCCGCAGGCCGCAGTTTCGCAGGGAAAGGCCCATCAGGCGGCTGCACCACTGCCCTTTTTCCACCAAAGGCACCAGGGAAGGCCCTATGGGCATAATGGTGTGCCCGGCAGCTTCTGCCAGCTTATAGCCTGTGCCGTCAGAGCCTGTGCCAGGATAGGAAGCGCCGCCGCAGGCCAGCACCAGGCTGTTGCAGGCATACCGCCTGCCCTGCCCTGTTTCCACGCCTGCGGCGCGGCCCTCAGACAGCACCAGCCCTATAGCCTCCTCCTGGAGCACCTGCACCCCCTGGCTTTCGCAGAAGCGGGCCAGGGCCTCCGCAATGTCGTGGGCGCTGTCCGACTGGGGGAACACCCTGCGGCCCCGCTCTGTTTTCAAGGGCACGCCCAGGCCCTCAAAAAAAGCCATTACATCCTGGGGGCCGAACTGGGCCATGGCCCCCCGCAGGAACTTTGCCCCCCGCACAGCGGCGGCAGCGGCTTCCTCCGGAGCGCAGTTATTTGTCACGTTGCAGCGGCCCTTGCCGGTAATACGCAGCTTGCGCCCCATCTGCCTGTTTTTTTCAAACAGCGCCACCCGCTTTCCCTGGCCGCCGCACATCCCGGCGGCCATCATCCCCGCAGGCCCGCCGCCTACCACAATTGCGTCAAACTCTCCCTTCATGCCTTTGCTCACGTGTTTTTCTCATCCACCTTTTCATAAACTCCATACTCGTCCCAAATAGATTCAATGCTCCGCAGCGTGTCCGCCACCTCCTGGTGCTTGCGGATAGCCACTGCCACAACCAGGGCGTTGATAATACTTTGGGGGCCTACCAGGGAGTCCACAAAGGAAACCATATCGCTCCTTGCCAGCAGCAGGTGGGCAGCATGTTCCGCTAAGGGGGACAGGGGGCTGTCCGTAATAGCCACAGTGACCATGTGCCGGTCAGAGGCATAGCGCAGGGTTTTTGCCGCCTTTTTTGAATACCGGGGGAAGCTGATGGCAATCACCGCGTCCCCCTCCCCGGCCCGGATAATCTGTTGTAAAATAGTGGCCTCGCTGGTGGCCTCTACCAGATGCACTGTGTCGAAAATCAGCCGCAGATAGTGGGCCAGGAAGGAAGCCAGGGCAAAGGAACTGCCCGCCCCCAGCACATAAACTTTCCTGGCCTTTGCCAGGGCGTCTGCGGCCCGGTTAAAGGCTTCCCGGTCAATATTCTCCCGGGTGCGCTTTAAAATGTCAATATCCTGTTCCAGCACCGCGTCCAGAAGCTTGTCCGGCCCTATGTTCTGGCTGGTCATTTCCAGGCGCTGGACGCTGGTGAGCTTGCTGCGTATCATCTCCTGCATGGCCTGCTGCAGGGCCGGGTATCCGGCATAGCCTATTTCTGTGGCAAAGCGCACCACAGTGGACTCGCTTACCCCCACTGTGGCCCCCAAGCGGGACGCCGTCATAAACGCCACCTTGTCCGGGTGCTCCTGGATATACCGGGCAATGGCCCGCTGGCCTTTGGAAAAAACCGCACTCTTGCTGCGGATCCTTTCAGAAAGCTGACTGTTCATAGTCCCTCCCATTTTGCAAAAAAGAAAATTTCCTCTTCATGCTTCATTCTAAGGCTTTATCCTGCAAAAAGCAAGAGGATTTCCGCCAAATTCTGCTCTGCAAAGGATTTTTTTGCAAGCTGCCCAGCCTGTTTGCCCAGGCGCGCCTGCTGGCGCTCTGGGGGCCTCCAACGCCTCCGGCGGCTTAAGGGGGTTTTTTGAGGAAAAATCCCCTTAAGAATCCCCAAAACCTTTGCGTATCGGCAACGCGGTTAAAAGGCGGCAAAAACGGGAGGGCTGCGCCCTCCCGCCTTTTGTTGTGCAGTTTTAAGGCTGTGCGGTAAAGTGCTTCACCACGCAGGTGCCGTCTCCCAAGTCGGCCCACTGCCGGGCAGAGAGGTCAAGGCCTGCCTGCATCAGCACGCCACCGGCATACACCTCTCCGGTTTCCTCGTCTTTATAGAGCCTGTCCGGGTCAAGGCCTTGCAGGCGCTGCACCTGGTATACCTTGCCCGGCCTGCGCATAATCACCCGGGTGTACAGTGCCTCGCTCTTGTCAGGGCTTACGAACATCCAGTCGCAGAAATGGGGGTTCTCTGTGGGGGTGTTCAGGCGGTACAGGTCGCCGTAATGGGTGAGGTTGTAATACTTGTGATAGTCTGCCACCTGCGCCCGCACAGCTTCCTTTTCCTCCTCTGTGAGAAGCCGGGGATCCAACTCATAGCCAAAGGTGCCCCACATGGCCACTGCCGCCCGGGTGTTGATGTCTGTGCGGAGATTTGCGGAAACATGGGCGCCCATGGAGGAGGCGGGATAGCACAGGGAGGCCCCGAACTGGATGGAAAGCCTCTCGATGGCGTCTGTGTTGTCGCTGGCCCAGATCTGGGGGGAATAGTACAACATGCCGGGGTCGAACCGGCCGCCTCCAGAGGAGCAGTTCTCCAGCAGGATGTGGGGGAAGGCGGTGGTAATCCTGTCCATCAGGTCGTATACCCCCAGCACGTAGCGGTGGAAAAACTCCCCCTGGCGCTCCGGGGGCAGGGACAGGCTGGCGGCCTCGCTGATATGCCGGTTGCAGTCCCATTTGATGTATTCGATGTTGTTCTGGGAAATAACATCATACATCTGCTGGAAAATGTTGTCCCGCACGTCTTTGCGGGTCATGTCCAGCACACACTGGTGGCGGGAAAGGGACTTCTCCCGGCCCGGGGCGCACACAGCCCAGTCCGGATGGGCGCGGTACAGGTCGCTGTCCGGGTTTATCATCTCCGGCTCATACCAGATGCCAAAGGACACACCCAGGTCGTTTACCCGCTTAATAAGGCTTTGCAGGCCCCCTTTAAGCTTCTCCTCGTTTACCTGCCAGTCTCCCAAAGCCCGGAAATCGTCGTGCCTGTCCCCAAACCAGCCGTCATCCATCACCAGCATCTCAATGCCCAGATCTTTCGCTGCTTTGGCAAATTCTACCAGCTTCTCGTCGTCAAAGTCAAAGAAAGCCGCTTCCCAGCTATTGATCAGCAGCGGACGCTTTTTCTTGGCCCAGGCGCTGCGCATCAGGTGCTCTATATAGAACTTATGGAAGGTGCGGCTCATGCCTCCAAGGCCCTCATTGGAATATGCCAGCACTGCCTCCGGGGTGGTGAAAATTTCCCCCGGCTCCAGGCGCCAGCGGAAGTCCGCGGGGTTTATGCCTGCAAGCACCCGGGTGGCGCCCCGGTCATCCACCTCCATATCAATGGCAAAGTTGCCGCTGTATATCAGGTTCAGGCCGTACACCTCGCCTGACTCCTCCCCTGCGCCCTGGGTCGCCAGCGCCATAAAGGGGTTGTGGTTGGGGCCTGTCATGCCGCGCTTGGACTGTATCCCCTGCAGGCCATGCTGCAAGGGGTGGCGCACCGCGGTATTCTCCTTGGCCCAGCGGCCGTGAAGGTGTATGCAGTCAAAGCCCATGCCCGGCAGCTCCAGGCAGGCGCTGTAAGCCCGCTCTAGATCTACAGGGGCCTGCCCCCTGTTTTCCAGGCGGGCGCTGCGGGTTATCACGTCAAAGTCCGCGAAAACTGTGTACAGCAGGAAGGCGCGCACCCCTGTCACTTTATCTGTAAGCTCAATTTCCAGGGTCTGGGCCTTGCCCTCTTCCCCAAAGGCGGCAGGCAGGCCGGAAAGGCCGGGCTTGCCGGGGAGAATCCGGTGGGACACATAGTGCATGTCCGTCACTGTATCCCCCTTTTCCCCCCGCACAGAAAGGGCGGAGATGCGGAAATCTCCGGCCCCGTTGCAGGGGAACTCCAAGGGGGCGATGTCCAGGGAGAAATACGGATCATCCACGTAGGGGTTCTGGGGGCTTAGGGAATCGTACACCCCTCTAAAGGCATTTTTTTCCAGGCCCTGCAGGGAGGAAAGCTTTTTCCCGTAATACAGGTGGACTAAATACCCCCCTTCGTTTATTTGGAACGCATAGGTGGAGTTTTTAGAATCTAACTGGAACAGGCGGGATTCTTCGTGAAATTTGATTTGCATAAACAGCGCCCCTTTCATAAGGCAGGTTTTTGAGTGGAGTTTCTGTACTTTATGGATAATGGCTTAAGGCCGTGGGACGCTGTCCCACACTCTGCAAATCCTTTTGAAAAAGGATTTGATTCTAAAACTTACTTTTATACATGTAAGAGGCTTCGGCTTTGAAAGGAACGCTCGAAGCGCGGAACTAAAAAACAATTGCAAAAAAGTGATTTTAGGGTCAAACCATTCCCAAAGGGAATGGTTCCCTTTCTTTAAAAAGGAGTTCCACGACCCTACGGCCTTTCAAATAACCCTGCTGGCAGGCGGATATCCTCTTTCGGCACCTTGTCCCAGGAGAAAAGAGGAAGCAGCTCCTGGGGGGAGGCAGGCCGGGGAACCGGCAGCAGCCCGGCGCAGCAGGCCAGGCGGCCTGTGATGTCCCTGGGGGAAAAGCCTTTTTCCAGCAGGGCCGAAAGGCTTATGTCCCCGTCCCGCTTGGAAAGCCGGCGGCCGTCCGGGGCCAGCAGCAGGGGGGTGTGGAAATACGCCGGAGGCGTAAAGCCCAGCAGTTCATAGAGGTATAGCTGCCGGGGGGTGGAGGAAAGGAGATCCCGCCCACGCACCACCTGGGTAACCCCCATGGCGGCATCGTCCGCCACCACTGCAAGCTGGTACGCAAACACTCCGTCAGAGCGGCGGAGGATAAAGTCCCCGCACTCTTTTTGCAGGTTCTGCCGGATTTCCCCATAGTGCCCGTCCTGAAAGGCAATCTCCCTGTCCGGCACCACCAGGCGCAGGGCAGGAGGGCGCTTTTCAGCAAGCTTCTCTGCTTCCTCTGGGGAAACCTGCCGGCATTTTCCGCTGTACATCAGTTCTCCGTCAGAGGCGTGGGGGGCGCTGGCAGCGTGCAGTTCTGCCCGGGAGCAGAAGCAGGGATATAGAAGCCCTTTGCATTGGAGCTTTTGCAGCAGGCCTTCATAGTAGGCTGTGCGCTGGCTTTGGCAGTATGGCCCCGGCTCTCCCGCCGCCAGGCCCCCTTCGTCCCAGGTAAGGCCCAAAAGGAGCAAGTCCTTCAAAAGCTGCCGGGTGTAGGCTGGCTTTGCCCGTTCCACGTCCAAGTCCTCTATGCGCAGGATAACCCGCCCCCCGTCCTTCCGGGCGGAGAGCCAGGCAAGCAGCGCGCACAAAAGATTTCCCAGGTGCATCCTGCCGCTGGGGGTGGGAGCAAAACGGCCCACCGTTTCTTTCTGGCTGCCCATTTATTTCTGCTTTGTATTGGCGTAATCCGCCACAACCGGCATACCGCAAAGATACCGCCTCACCATGTCCAGGGCCTGGGAGGCCGCGCAGTGCCGGTGCCATTCCCTGCTCTTAGTGCGGCCGATGGGGCTGCGCTTTGTCACCCAGGTGTCTTTGCCATCGGAGAGGGCAATATAAATCAGGCCCACCGGCTTATCGGCTGTGCCCCCCTCCGGTCCGGCAATGCCTGTAATGCCAACCCCCAGGTCGCTGCCCGAGGCCTTTACAATGCCCTCTGCCATGGCCCGGGCCGTTTCCTCGCTGACAGCGCCATGGCGCTCCAAAATGTCATGGGGAACGCCTAAAAGGGCTTCTTTGGCGGCGTTTGCGTAGGTGACGCAGCCCATGTCGAACACAGTGGAGGAGCCGGGGATATCTGTCAGACGCTTAGAAAGCAGCCCCCCTGTGCAGGATTCGGCGCAGGCAAGCTTTTTCCCCTGCTTTAATAGCTCCTGCACCACCAGCTCCTCCAGGGATCCGATGTCCAGGCTGTACACAAAATCCCCCAGCCGCCGCCTGATTTCAGAAATCAAAGGCTGGCACATTTCATCTGCCGTTTTAGCGTCAGGCGCCTTGGCGGTCACCCGCAAAAGGCACTCCCCCTCCTTAGCATAAGGGGCCAGGGTGGGATTTTCCCCGTCCATTAAATCGTCCATCATCTGGGCCACAGGGGCCTCCCCCCGGCCGTAAATATGGATGTTGTGGGAGACAATCACCGACTCCTGGCCTTTAGCCAGATAGGGTACGGCATAGTTATGGAGCATGGGGGCAAGCTCGGAGGGCGGCCCTGGCAACATAATGATGGTGCAGCCGTTTTCTGCCTGGAAGGCGCAGCCAGGGGCAGTGCCGTTGTCATTTTGCAGTACAGTACAGCCCTCAGGCAGCCAAGCTTGCTTTGCTTGGTTCTCGCTGACATGCTTTTCATTAAAATAATTTTCAATTCTGCGCAGGCTCTCCTCATGGAGGGCAAGCTTCTTTCCGGCTGCCGCCGCGGTAGTCTCCTTTGTCAGATCGTCGGTGGTAGGCCCCAGGCCCCCTGTCATAATAAGCAGATCGCTGCGGGAGATGGCAGTCTCCACAGCGTAGCGCAGGCGGTCTGCGTTGTCCCCCACCACCGCGGAGTACAGCAGGTTGATGCCCAGGCCCGACAGCGCCTGGGCCACAATGGCGGCGTCTGTGTTTACCACCTGGCCCAGCAGCAGCTCAGTGCCAACAGAAATAATTTCAGCGTTCATGTGTATTCCTCCTTTTTGCAGGCCCTGCCCTGCACCCGCTTAAGGAACTTTTTTGGAAAAAAATTTCCTTAAGAACCTTCAAAAAACTTTGCCTGTGCGGCCTCCGCTGTCATGGGTGTGAAATTCCAGTCCATAACGCCTCCTTTATGGGTTCACCTTGTCTAAGCCCCCATGAATGACGGTGGGGGAAAAGGCGCTGATTTCATCATACAGCAGGCCTTTCGGAATATCGTTCCAGAGATAGATTTTTTTGCCCTCCATAAAGGCTTCATACAGCTCCAGGAAGGTGGAGCCGCCAATATAGTTTTCCTGGCCGTTTTTGTCGAAGTTCAGGGCCAGCACCGCGTCCATCTGCCGCACCCGTTCCCGGCTGCGGCGGAACAACTCGCTTTTCATGCGGCTGTGCTCCCCCGGCCCCTTGGCATACCACTGGCTTTCCGCCTCGGGCCTGTCGTGGGTGAAAGGGATATAGACCTCCCAGCCTAATTCCTCCAGCCGCGCCTTGGCAGACGCAAGCTGGGAATAAAAAGCCTTGCTGCAAATGAGAAATATTTTTTTCATGGCTTTCTCCCTTTCCTTGAAAAAACGGCGCGGCCCAAAAGCCACGCCGTTCCCAAATCCAACCTATAAATCCAGCAAAACCGGAAACGCGTCCGGCACGCGATGGCTCGCGTAAACGTGGCACACAGTGACCGGCGAAAGATGCCCATCTATGCGCCCCGCGTCTTGGGCGCAAAGCGTTTTGTCACGCTGCCTATTTTACCATGCTGGCGATTTCTTCGGCGAAGTTGTCCTCGCGCTTCTCCAGGCCCTCGCCCTTCTCAAAGCGGGTGAACCCGGCAATCTTGATTTCGCCGCCCAGCTCCTTGGCAACGCCGTCCACATACTGCTTCACGCTCATGCTGCCGTCCTGCACATAGGCCTGGTCAACAAGGCAGATTTCCTTGAAGAACTTGGCGATCCGGCCCTTTACGATGTTCTCCAGCACATTGGCAGGCTTGTTCTTGTTCTTCTCGTCCTCAGCAAGCTGCTGCTTGAGGATTTCCTTCTCCTTCTCCACCCGCTCGGCAGGCACAGAAGCCTCATCCAGATACTCGGGGTTGAGAGCGGCAATCTGCATAGCCACATTGTGGGCGCAGGTCTTAAAGGCGTCGTTTGCGGCGATTTCATCGCTGGTTTCAAACTTCACGATAACGCCGATACGGCCCCCGGCGTGTACATAAGAGGTGACAACGCCCTCAAAACGGTCGAAGCGGCGCACCTTGATGTTCTCCCCAATGGTGAGGATCTTTTCCTTCAGCAGGGCGTCCACCGTCAGCTCGCTGCCCTCGGCCTTGCACTGGAGCAGGGCCTCTACGTCAGCGGGGTTCTGATGGATGATGGTGTCAGCACAAAACTTCACAAAGGCCTGGAACTCGGCGTTTTTGGCAACGAAGTCGGTTTCGGCGTTGACCTCCACCACCACAGCCACCTTGCCGCAGTCGCTGACAGCCGCATAGGCTACGCCCTCGGCGGCAATGCGCCCGGCCTTCTTTACGGAAGCGGCAAGGCCCTTCTCCCGCAGCAGGTCAATGGCTTTGTCCATGTTGCCCTCAGCTTCTGTGAGAGCCTTTTTGCAGTCCATCATGCCGCACCCGGTCTTCTCCCGCAGGGCGGCAACGTCTTTAGCAGTAAAATTCATTCTATAATCTCCGTCCTTTCTTCAAACTTCCAGCCAGAGGCTTTGCCTCCACGCAAGGAGGGCCATTCTTCCCTTCCCCGCGTTTTGGCAGGCGAACTATCTATAACATATATGCGTGGGAAATTACTTTGGAATTATTCCCCGGCCTCAGGGGCGGGAGCCTCTTCCTCAGCGGCTTCTTCCCGGGCAGCAGCGCCCATCTGGCCCTCGCGGCCCTCGATGACAGCGTCTGCCATGGCGCCGGCAATCAGCTTGACAGCGCGGATGGCGTCGTCATTGCCAGGGATAACATAGTCGATTTCGTCAGGATCGCAGTTGGTGTCCACAATGGCCACAATGGGGATGTGCAGCTTCTTGGCTTCTGCCACAGCAATGCGCTCCTTGCGGGGATCCACAATGAACAGGGCGCCAGGGAAAGCTTTCATCTCCTTGATGCCGCCCAGGAACTTCTCCAGCTTCTCAATTTCAAGCTGCAGCTTGCTGACTTCCTTCTTGGGAAGCAGATCAAAGGTGCCGTCCTCTTCCATCTTGCGAAGCTGGGCAAGGCGCTGGATGCGGGTGCGGATGGTGGTGAAGTTTGTGAGCATGCCGCCCAGCCACCGGGCGTTTACATAGTATGCGCCTGCGCGGGTGGCTTCTTCCCGGACAGAGTCCTGGGCCTGCTTCTTGGTGCCCACAAACAGGATGTTCTTGCCCTCGGTGGCCAGATCCCGGACAAAATTGTAGGCTTCCTCCAGCTTGCGCACAGTTTTCTGCAGGTCAATAATGTAGATACCGTTGCGCTCCGTGAAAATGTAGGGAGCCATTTTGGGGTTCCACCGGCGGGTCTGGTGGCCGAAGTGAACGCCGGCCTCCAAAAGCTGCTTCATAGATACAACTGCCATGTTACAAATACCTCCTTGGTTTTTTCCGCCGCCGCAGGGGCTTTTTTGGGGCAGACCCGGGGCAAACCCGGGCACCAATCCAAGCCTGCGGCGTGTGTTTTGCTGTAACCGCTTTATTTTACCACAGCCCCCCTGAAAAAATCAAGGGTTTTCACAGGTTTTCCCTAATAAAAAGAAGAGCCGGGAAAAACCCGGCCCTTCCAAGGGTTCGCATATGCGTTAAAAATCGCAGGGCTTTACTTCGCCAACTGCTTCACTGCCACCTCCAGCAGATCCACACACTGTTCCACTGTGAAGCGGGAGGTGTCCAGCACCATGTCATAGTTTTGCAGGTCGTCCCAGCGCTTGTTGGAATAGAAATTGTAATAGTTGGCACGCTGCTTATCCTTCTTGGTGACAAAATCCGGGGCACGCTTGGCCTCGCAGTCCCCCAGCTCCACCGCCCGCCTGACCCGGTAGGCCTTGTCGGCGTGGATAAAGACATTCAGGCAGTTTTCATGCTCCCGGAGGATGTAGTCCGCGCAGCGGCCCACCACCACGCAGGGGCCTTCTGCCGCCGCCTTTTTGATGATATCCGACTGAATGATAAACAGCTTGTCATTGATGGGCATCTCGTTTACACCGGGAATTCTAGCCCCAAAGGCATAGCTGCCCATAACCATGGAATACAGCAGGCTGCTGGTGGCCTTTTCGTCCGCGTCGGCAAAAACCTCCTCGGAAAGGCCGCTCTGCTTTGCCGCCATGGCAATCAGGGCTTTGTCGTAAAAGGGGATTTCCAGGCGCTTTGCCAGCATCTCTCCCACATCGCGCCCGTCGCTTCCGTATTGGCGCGCAATCGTAATAACCGGTAACATACAATTCCTCCTTATCTGAAAAAAGCTTCTAAACCACCCACAGCTCCCGGCAGGGTTTCTCTGGCTGCCCCGTGCCGATTTCTGTGTTTTTCGCACGAATTATCTGGATTTATAAGAGAATTTCTATAAATTTCCTCTATATTTATGATACACGCTTTCTGCTGAAAAGTCAAGCCGCCCCTTCCGTTTTAGACAGGAATATTTTTTCCATCAGGCGAAAAATATCCGCCAGCCAAAAGGGCGGCTGGCGGGCAAATGGGGTTAGAGCGTGTTCACATAAGTTGAATATGCAGATTTTCGAGGGGATTTTGTGGGATTCAAGGCAGGAACCGCAAGAAAGGCGAACGTTTGAAAAACGTTTTCGCATCTTCGAGGATTCCTAACACAGAATCCCATGAAATAACCCGAAAAGATGCGTGTGATTGCTTTATGTGAACATGCTCTAGGGCTTCTTATACCTCCGGCGGGGTTTCCTCTGGCTTTGCCGGGGGCGGGGCCACGTTGGTGCGGTAACGCATGAGTATCACTGCCACCTGCGCCCGCAGGGCTTTGGCATTGGGGGAGAGGGTGGTGCTGCCAGTGCCTTGAATCAGTTTTTCCGCGCAGGCCCACTGGAGGGCGCGGTATCCTGCGGGGCTGGTATACTTGGCGTCCACAAAGCGATCCAAGCTGGCGGCCTTGTTGACGTTTACCGCATTGTAGCGGGAATAGTTATAGAAAATGATGGCAAGCTGTTCCCGGGTCAGGGCATCGTTTGGCCCAAAGCGCCCGTTGCCATAGCCCTGTACAATATGCTCGGAATTTGCCCAGCGGATAGCGTCGTAATAATATTCATCCTCGTCCACATCTGTAAAGGGGTTGGTGCTCCACACCTTAGGCTCCCCTTCCATGCGGTAGAGGATGGTCACCATCATGCCCCGGGTTATGTTGCTGGTGGGAGAGAAAAGGGTGTTTGTGGTGCCCTTCATCAAGCCTTCGTTGTACACATATTTTACGGCAGTGACATACCAGGCATACTCGCTTACATCACTGAAGGGGTTTTCATCCTTATCCGAAAGGGAGGTGACAATGAGCTTGCCGGACACGTACTTGATGGCGGGGTTGTAGTGATCCATATCCGGCACCATGGCCCCGTCTATCAGGATTTCAAACTCCCCGTCGCTGATGGAATCCGCCACAGTGGCATATTTCATGGTGGGAGGGAATTTCAGCTCGTCCCCCTCCGCAAGCCCGGTAACCGTATAGTCCACGTCCAGCACAGGCCGGCTTAAATCCGGCACCGGATCGTCCACTTTGATTTTGCGCTCCATGGCAGTGACGGTGACAATGGCCTTTGTAATGGTGAACTGGCTGGTCCAGCTTCCGGTGAAGTCCCCGTCCGCCTCGGGAATGCTGAGGGTAACTGTATAGTCCCCAGGCTCTGTAGGCGGCTCCTCCGTAGGCCCGTAATCTGTACCGTGAATGCCTTCATAGGAGTGATCCAGTTCAGAAGCTTCATACTTGGGCATTTCTGTCCCGGCAGTTCCCTCTGTTTGGGAATATTGGGGCATCCCCGCATACCCCAGCAGGGGCGTGCCGTCATAGGGCGGGGAAACCGGCTCCAGGCCTGTGATGGTAATACCGGTTTTGTCATCGCTGTACACCTGCAGCGTGAGTGAAAAGTCGTTGAAATTTTCAGACTCAATTAACAGGATGATTTTAGCAACCCTGTTTCTGCCGTCGTGGTTTGCTTCAGAAATTTCCAGCGTGAGTTCATTCTTGGTGATATCAATATTAATCTTACCCTCATCCTGGGGCTTATTGCTCCCGCTGAAAAACGCGTTGGCAAAAACTTCAACTATTTGAATGGCGGGGGTTATTGTGCCATACTCCTGTCCGGAGGGCAGGGCGGGCAGCAGCTCTTCCAGGGCATATCTATATATGTGGGCGCGTCTGTTGCGCACTGTAAGCGTAGGGCTGGCACTGGAAACAGGGGCGGAAGCTTTTGTAATTTCTGCCGGAACCTCTGCGCTTCCGGATTTCAGCGTATAGTTTCCTTTAGCGTCCCCTGTTATGTTAATATTCATACCCAAAAGGGTACGTGCTCCCACCTTGGAAGAATCAAAGCTGAAAGTGCCTATAAAGGAAACGAGGTCATAATCATTCGGACAAATACCGCTCGCCTGTAAATCAAAAGGAGAGTCTCCTTCTGGTTCATACGCAGACGTGCCATCGTAAGGCTTTTTAATGCCAGTGCGCAACGTGGGGGCAACTTCTTTCTGCTTAATGTCAAAAACAAGCTCAGCTTCATGCTTCCCGCTTGCCAAACGGCTTTCGAGGGTGGAACTGGTGTCAGGCGTTGGATCCGGATCCGGCGCTGTCACCGTGACGGTTACGCGCAGGGTATAACTTCCCACATCCTTGGGCGCAGACACAGAACTGGCGCTTGAACCCGGATTTCTGCCGACATACCACTTTTTATCTATATCAACATGAATCTCCTCGTCTGTAGGAGCGGCAAAATCCCCTTCTGCCGTCTTAAAAATCAGGTTTTCCTGCTGCACGTCAACAGGTTCTGCTGAGTATATCTTGTGGCCCATGTCTGCCTTGTAGGAAAGTGTAAAATCTACTCCTGTAATTTCCGCTATTTTTTCCTTGGGCAGAGGAGTAGTCGGATCGGAACCATCCGCCGCGAAAGCCCCTATAGGGCACAGGGACAGGCACAGGGCCAGCGCGGTGATGATACTGAGCAATCGTTTTTTCATAGCGCATCCTCCTGAAGCAATTCATTTGTTGCGCCCCCGTTTCGATGAGGGAACAGGCTTTTGCAGCCACGGGGGGGATTTTCATTGAACTAATTATACACCCTCCCAGTGGAAAAGTCTACCGGAAGGGTGTAAGAAAAGGCTGGAAAATCCTGCCTATTCCTCCTGGGCAAGAGGTTCTTCCCGGGGCGGGGGAAGGCGCCGGGAAAACCGCATCACAGATCCGCTATAGGGCAGCACCACCTGCACCGTGCCCAGATGGCTTCCCAGCACAGGAACCGCCCCTGCGAAATCCAGCCCCAGGCCTTTAATGCTCTGGGGCCTGCCGCTGCGGTTTGCCACCAGCAGCAGGCTTTCCCGGGTGGTTTCTGTGAAAATATACCGCTCGAAAACCAGCAGGTTGTTCTCGGCCCGGAGGGTGCGGTAAGATCCCTCCGCCAGAATATCCCTGTTGGCAAGGCGCATACGGCCCAGGCCCTTATACCATTCTATCAAATCTTTGTCTTCCCTGCCCCAGGGGAAGCACGCGCGGCAGAAGGGATCCCGATACCCTTCTATGCCGGCCTCGTCCCCGTAATAGATGCAGGGCACCCCGGGCAGCAGGTACTGTATCAGGGAGGCAAGCCGCAGCCGCTGGAGGGCCAGGGTGCGCTGTTCCTCTGTCAAGCGCTGGGCCGCCTGCCACTCCCGGCCCCGGCCCCCGGCAGGCTCGCCCCCCAGCATGGTGAGGATGCGCTCGGTGTCGTGGGTGCCCAGGTGGTTCATCAGCAGGTGCAGGCACTGGGGCGGGTAATTCTCCACAATATTCTCTACAATCTCTTTAAATTCCCGGGGATCCGCTCCCAGCATGAAGCCCAGAACCGCATCCCGGAAGGGGTAGTTCATCACTGTGTCAAGCTGCCCCCCTAAAAGATACCGCCTGCGCACGCCATAGGCGGATTTATTGGAAGCGTCCTCCCACACCTCCCCCAGCACCAGGGCATCCTCTTTTTCCTCTTTGGCCGCGGCGGCGAGCCTGTCTAAAAACAGGTCGGGCAGTTCGTCGGCTACGTCCAGCCGCCAGCCCGAGGCCCCGGCCCTAAGCCACTTGGGCACAATGCCGCCAGAGCCGTTGATATAGGCGTTAAAGCTTTCGTTTGTCTCCTGCACATTTGGCAGGGTGTTAAAGTTCCACCAGCAGTCGTAACCGTCGGGCCATTTGTAGAAGGAATACCAGGGGGCATAGGGGGAGTCTTGGGACTGGTACGCGCCCTCTGTTCCATAGCGGCCGGACTTGTTGAAATACAGGCTGTCACTGCCTGTATGGCTGAACACCCCGTCCAGAATAATCCGGATGCCCTGCTCTTTGGCCCTTTGGCACAGCTCTTTAAAATCTTCCTCTGTTCCCAGGAGGGGATCAATTTTTGAGTAATCCGCCGTATCGTACCGGTGGTTGGAATGGGACTCGAAGATGGGGTTCAGGTACAGGCAGGTGACGCCTAGTTCTTTTAAGTAGGGCAGGGCGTCCTGTATGCCCCGCAAATCCCCGCCGAAAAAGTCGGAATTGGTAACCTCCCCCTGCTCGTTGGGCCGCCATTCCGGCTGCTCGTGCCAGTTCGTATGGAAGCTACGGCCATAGGGGATTTCCCCCTTGGGGCTGTCCGAACGGGCAAAGCGGTCGGGGAGAATCTGGTACATGATGCCCCCCAAGAGCCAGGAAGGCGTGGTGAAGCGGTGGTCGTATACCGTCATCTGCCACTGGTTGGTGCCGCCGAACACCCCTGTGCCGCCCTCGCCCCGGTAGATGGTCAGGATGCCCCGGCAGGTGTGGATTTCAAAGTGGTAAAAGTACAACCCCGGCTTTTCGGGGGTAAACTCGCACTCCCACCACTCCCGGTTCTCGCCGTTCATCCCGCACCAGAACATGTCCCAAACCAGGGCTTCCCCTCCTTCTGGCTGTATAACTAGGTGGGCCGAGGTGCAGCTTAAGGGACGATCCAGGGTAATGCGGAAATGCACCCCCTGCCCGTCGGCTACGGCCCCTGTAGGATTGCGGTATTTACGGCTTCTGGAATTGAACATGCTTGTTATCTCTCCTTTAAGGCTTTGGGGGCGTTGCCCCCAAACCCCCACAACCCCTTTTGAAAAAGGGGTTGATCCTAAAACTAAGATACCTTATTGTCTTGTGGAAAGCAGGCCCTTCTCTATATATAGACAGTATATGCTTCCCTAAAGCAGGTCAGCCCCGCCCAAAGTGAAGGTTTTGGGAGATTCTTAAGAACCTTTTTCCTGAAAAAAGGTTCTTAAGCCGCCGGAGGCAGGGAACAGCAGGCGGGTTACTGGAAGTACCGCACGCCGGACTCGAAGAGAAGCTGATCCTTTTTGCCCGGCACATTTTTGTAGAGGTTCCTCCCCTTGCGCTCGGAGTGGCCCATTTTGCCGAATATCCTGCCGTCGGGGCTGGTGATGCCCTCAATGGCGCACACTGAGCCGTTGGGGTTCCAGCGGATGTCCCCGCTGGGCGCGCCTCCCGCGTCTACATACTGGGTGGCAATCTGCCCGTTTGCAATCAGGGCCTTCAGGGCCTTTTCGTCTGCCACAAACCGCCCCTCCCCATGGGACACAGGAATGGCGTATACATCCCCGGGGGCTGCCCCTGCGAGCCAGGGGGATTTCACGCTTGTCACCCGGGTGTATACCATCCGGGACACATGGCGGCCCAGGGTGTTGAAGGTCAGGGTGGGATCGTCCTCTTTAGGCTCGGTAATCTTTCCATAGGGCACAAGCCCCAGCTTGATTAAAGCCTGGAAGCCGTTGCAGATGCCCAGCATCAGGCCGTCCCGCTTCTCCAGAAGGTCTGTGACAGCCTGGGCAATGCGGGGGTTGCGGAAAGTGGTGGCAATAAACTTGCCAGAGCCTTCCGGCTCGTCGCCGCCGGAGAAGCCCCCGGGCAGCATGACAATCTGGGCCTCGTTTACAGCCTTTTCCATGCGGGCAATGGTTTCCTCAATGTCCTGGGGGGAAAGATTTTTCACCACCAGGATATCTGTCTCAGCCCCTGCCTTCTGGAAGGCCCGGGCCGTATCTATCTCACAGTTTGTGCCGGGGAACACCGGAATAAACACCCGGGGCTTAACTGTTTTAATGGCAGGCCCCGGCTTTTTCTCCCGGCTTTCATACAGGGGCACGTCCGCTGCCACAGGCATTTCCTCCGCAAGGTTTGGGAACACCTTTTCCAGGGTGCCGTTCCAGATGGCGGCAAGCTCCTCCATGGGCATTTTCCCGCCGTCCAGCTCCACGCAGCCTTTGCCAGTGGTGCTGCCCAGCAGGATGCCATCCTTTACCTCTGCCTCGCTGGAAAGGGCAGCAACCAGTGCGCCGGCCTTGGGGGCATAGAGGGCTTCCCGGCTTAATCCAGCCGCAAACTTGAAACCCAGGCCGCTGCCAAAGCACATGCGCATACAGCAGGCGGCCGCGCCCCCTTCCCGCACCACGCCGCAGGCGGTGATGTCCCCGCAGTCCATGTGCTGCAGCACGCAGGTGTAATACGCCTTCAGCTTTTCCCAGTCCGGCATACCGTCCTTGTCCTCGGGCAGGGGCAGCAGCACCAGCCTTGTCCCCGGCTCCTGCACGCAGGCAGACAGGGTTCTGCTGGCCTTTGTCATGGAAAGGGCAAAGCTTACCAGGGTGGGAGGCACGTCCAGGCTTTCAAAGGAGCCGGACATGCTGTCCTTGCCGCCAATGGCAGGCAGGCCCATATGGAGCTGGGCGGAAAGCGCCCCTAAAAGGGCTGCGGCAGGCAGGCCCCACCGCTTGGGATCCTCGTGGAGGCGGGGGAAATATTCCTGGAAGGTGAGCCTGGCTTTTAAGGGATCGGCCCCTACAGCGCACAGCTTAGAAAGGCTTTCCACCACTGCGTAGGCCGCGCCCATGTAGGGCGACCACTTGGCGATGCCGGGGATGTACCCGTAGGCCATAGCGGTGCAGTTGTCTGTCTCCCCTTCTAAAAGGGGTACCTTTGCCACCATGGCTTCCTCGGGGGTAAGCTGGTTTTCCCCGGCAAAGGGCATCAGCACCGTACCCGCGCCGATGGAGGCGTCGAACCGCTCAGAAAGGCCCTTCTGCCCGCACACCTCCAGCCGGGCCATGTTGGTTTTCAATGCTTCCAAGCCCTCTTTGCCCTCTAAAGCCGCCGGGACGGCTTCCCGGTAGCAGGGGCCTTGGGGGGCGGAGATTGCCGCCTTTGCCCGCTGAGTGACGCCGTTTGTGTCCAGGAAGGCCCGGGAAAGGTCTACAATGCCGTCCCCCTGCCAGGCCATTTTCAGCCTGGGGGACTCTGTCACCGCCGCCACAGGGGTGGCCTCCAGGTTCTCCTCATGGGCCAGGGCCTGGAACTTCTCCACGTCCTCCGGGGACAGCACCACAGCCATGCGCTCCTGGGATTCAGAGATGGCAAGCTCTGTGCCGTCCAAGCCCTCATATTTTTTTGTCACCTTGTCTAAATCTATTTCCAGCCCCGGGGCCAGTTCCCCAATGGCCACGCACACGCCTCCCGCGCCAAAGTCGTTGCAGCGCTTGATAAGCCGGGCGCAGTCTTTATTCCGGAAAAGCCGCTGGAGCTTCCGCTCTGTAGGCGGGTTGCCCTTCTGCACCTCGGCCCCGCACACCTCCACAGACTTTTCTGTGTGGGCCTTGCTGGAGCCTGTGGCCCCGCCAATGCCGTCCCGGCCTGTGGCCCCGCCCAAAAGGACGATAACATCCCCGGGGGCAGGCTCTTCCCGGCGCACGTTCTCCTTGGGGGAGGCCCCCACCACCGCGCCGATTTCCAGCCGCTTTGCCACATAGCCTGGGTCATACAGCTCTGTCACCTGGCCGGTGGCAAGGCCAATCTGGTTGCCGTAGGAGGAATATCCCGCCGCGGCCCCGGTGGTAATTTTCCGGCTGGGCAGTTTGCCGGGCAGGGTTTCAGAGAAGGGCAGGGTGGGATCCCCAGAGCCTGTCACCCGCATGGCCTGGTATACATAGGCCCGGCCTGACAAGGGATCCCGGATGGCACCGCCCAGGCAGGTGGCGGCCCCGCCGAAAGGCTCTATCTCTGTGGGGTGGTTGTGGGTTTCATTTTTAAACTGGATAAGCCAGGTTTCCACCCGCTCCCCGTCTTTATCTTTGATTTTCACCGGGGCCTCGATGGAGCAGGCGTTTATCTCGTCGCTTACGTCCAAATCAGGCACAAGGCCCTGCTTTCTTAGGTATTTGCCGCCAATGGTGCCCATGTCCATCAGGGAAACGGGCCGATCCGTCTGCCCGTACAGTTCCCCGCGCACCTCCAGGTATTCCCTCAGGGATTTTTCCACCGCTTCCTTTAAGGGGCCTTCCTCTACCTGCACCTCCTCCAGGCGGGTGAGGAAGGTGGTGTGGCGGCAGTGGTCGCTCCAATAGGTGTCGATTACCCGCAGCTCCGTAACCGTGGGATCCCTGTGCTCCTCGTCCCGGAAATAGTCCCGGCAGAAGGCAAGATCCTCCAGAGTCATGGCAAAGCCCATGGAGCCGAAATATTTTTCTAGTTCCGCCTCATCCCATTGGGTGAAGCCCTCCACCCGGGCTACCTTCCCGGGCATGTCCGCTTTCAGATCCAGGGAATCCGGCTTTTCAAAGGAAGCCTCCCTGGCTTCCACAGGGTTTATAAGATAGGCTTTGATTTTCGAGAACCCCGCGTCGTCCACTTCCCCCTTCACGCCAATCACCTTGGCGGAAAGCACCTGGGGCCGCTCCCCCTGGGTGAGAAACTGCACGCACTGGGCAGCGCTGTCTGCCCGCTGGTCATACTGCCCGGGCAGGTATTCCATGGCAAACACCCGGTATTCTGAAGGCAGGGTGAAGCTCTCGGGATACACGTTATCCATAGGCGGCTCGGACAGGACTGTGCGGGCAGCGGCGGAAAACTCCTCCGGGCTGAGGCCCGAGACGTCATACCGGTTGAGAATGCGCACCTCCTCAAGGCCTGTAAGCCCCAGGTTGCGCCGCAGGTCGGCAAGCAGCCCCTGGGCCTCTACGTCAAAACCCTTGCGTTTTTCTACGAATACTCTTGTTACCATACTGGCACTCCCTTTTTCTATAGATAATGGCGTTTATGGGTTTGCTTCCGGGATTCGGGCAGTCGGGCCTGTCCGCGCAAAAAAGCAACTCTTGTGAGGGGGCAGGCCTTTGCCTTTCCCATTTTATCACAAGAGCCGTCATTTATAAAGCGGTTTTACAGTTTTTTTGGAAAAATCCCCTGCCTCACTTCCGGGTGCGCGGCCCCATGTCCCCAATGGACACGGCCACTGTATGCTTGATAGGCTTCCACTCTATGTTCCCGCACACAGCCAGCACCATGGCAAGGCCGAAGGTAAAGACAAAAATGGGATAGGTAAAGGCATACCGTATCTTTTTCCCTCTGGAGCAGTAAATGTTCCGCCACTCCGTAATCAAGGGCAAAAGGCCCATGACAAACATTAAAAGATACGAATTTATCAGGGCGCTAAGTACAGACTGGAAGAAAACCCCCATCTCCTCCCTGGCCCCCAGCATCCCCAGCACGAACATCCCTGTGTTCACCGCAAAGCTGCATACGGTGAGCACGCAGGCCGGGATGGTGGTCATCAAGGTGTCATAGCAGGCAAAGCTGCCGGTGCTTACCAGGGTGCGCAGCAGGCTGCCGCCATGCTTTGCCACTACCTGAAGGTAGCCCTTCACCCAGCGGGAACGCTGGATAATGGACTGCCTGAAGCTGCGGGGCTGCTCGTCATACAATATGGCGCCAGGGCAGTACCGTATCTTTTCCCCTCTGGCAATCAGGTCGGCTGTAAACTCCAAATCTTCTGTCAGCAGGAAATACTCCCAGCCCCCTGTCTTTTCCAGCAGTCGGGGGTCAAAGAGGAATCCTGTGCCGGATACGGCACAGGACACCCCCAGGATATCCCGGGGGCGGTTCATGTACTCCGATTCCCGCAAAAACCACAAGCCATAGCCGGCTGTTATCCAGTTGTCCCCGAAATTCTTGGTGTTCCGATAGCTGGTGACTGCCCTGGCCCCGTCTGCAAACACCTTGTTCATTTCTTCTATGTAATGGGGATCCAGCAGGTTGTCCGCATCGAACACAAAGAAGCCGTCAAACTTTTCCAGGCCCCGCTCCTCGTGTATCTTTCCCAGAAGGAAGCGAAGGGCATAGCCCTTTCCCACCTGGAGCTTATTCTGCCGTTCATACACCACGGCCCCATGGGCGCGGGCTATCCGGGCTGTATCGTCCGTGCAGTTGTCCGCCGCCACAAAAACCTCCACCAACTCTCCGGGATAAGTCTGCCCGGCAATGCTGTCCAGAAGCTGGCCTATCACAGCGCTTTCGTTCCGGGCACAGATCAGCACGCCATAGCGGCACAGCCTTCCGGCCTCCTTCTCTGTCCCCGCCCTGCGCCGGCGGATGATCCGAACCGCGCAGTAAACCGCCTGGTAACAGCAGCAGGCCACAAACAGGGCTGCCACCACGAAATTGATAACAGAAAGAGTTTTCATATTCCTTCGCTCCTCTCAGAGTCTTTTCCAATATATCAATATTAGGAGCGGCTGAAAAATTCCGTTTTCCAGCCGGATTGTTTCCATAAAACAGAGGAAAGGGCTGCCGGAAGCTGCCCAGAGGGCATGCTCTGCCGGACAGGCCTTGCAACTGTATTTAGTCTATGATATTATAATATTGTGAACAAATTAAGACGGACGCAACGAATTTCTTACGAATTTATTAACAAGCTGCCTTTTTCCCTCCATTTGATCCGCCATGGGATGCCAAAACCGCACAGCAAGCCATGAAAAACAGGCTTTTCCGCCTTATGCACGTTCTTAGAACCCGCCTGCCCCAGAGGCTGTTTGAGAGCGGAGAAGGTGCTGAAGTTTGCGCGAATTCTTTTTGCTTCTTCCGGGATTGCCCAGGAACGGCTTGCCAATGGGAAAAGGGGCTTCTTTAAGAATTATAAAACAGGATCCAGATTTTTTTCAAAAAGCTCTTGCTTTTTCCTGTCTTATCGTGTAAAATAATAAAGCAATTTGATTTTGTTTCCGGGCGCTTAGCTCAGCTGGCTAGAGCACCTGCTTGACGTGCAGGGGGTCAGCGGTTCAAGTCCGTTAGCGCCCACCATAAAATCCCGCTTAAACACTAAGTTTGAGCGGTTTTTTTATACTTGGGTTTCGTTCGCAGCCTTACTCATTCTTCCATCCACATTTTCCGTCAAAACCCAGAACAATCTCTTGTTTTCAGGTAACAAATTACTTTTTTTACAAAAAGAGAAGTGCGCCTCATGGCAGTTTGCCTCCTATATTGGTAATATTTTCCTATAATATTTTTTATAGGAGGTTTACCCTATGCGTAAGTACGATGATCTGCTGCTGGCTTATTTGCCCGACCACGCCCGGAAGGTGCGGAAATTGGAGAACCTGACCCAGGAGAAAATGGCGGAAAGGATGCATATGGCCCGGCGCTCTTACAGTGCCCTGGAACGGGGCGAAAACGGCTTTTCTGCCACCTCGCTGCTGATGCTCCTGTCCATGCTGCCAGATGATGAATCTGTCCGCGCGCTTATTAAAGGCTTTATAGAGCAGGTGCAGGCGGCCGAAAATGCGGAGGACACCAATCCGCACCCCTAATGGCCCTGCTGCCATAGAGCCTTTTGTCCCAAACACCGGGACATACTAAATTTAAAAATCCCGCCCCTGCGCTTTTGCAGGCGGCGGGATTTTCCCTTTTCGTTTCAAAACAGTCTGGGAAGCTTTACTTCTCCGGCTCTACCAGGTGGCAGGCTACGAAATGCCCGGGCACAATCTCCTGCAGCACAGGCTTAGATTCCCGGCACTTGTCGCAGGCCCGGGGGCAGCGCCCGGCAAAGTTGCAGCCCTTCGGGGTGTTGATGGGACTGGGCACGTCGCCTGAAATGATAATCCGCTGCTTCTGCGCCTCTGCGCTGGGGTCTGGAATGGGAACAGCGGACAACAGGGCCTGGGAGTAAGGGTGCAGGGTGTTCTGGTACAGCTCGTCAGAGCTTGCCAGCTCCACCACATTGCCCAGATACATTACAGCGATACGGTCGCTGATATACTTCACAATGTTCAGATCGTGGGCAATGAACAGGTAAGTCAGCCCCAGCTTCTCCTGCAAATCATGGAGCAGATTGATAACCTGGGACTGGATGGACACGTCCAGGGCGGAAATCGGCTCGTCACAGACGATAAACTCCGGCTCAATAGCCAATGCCCTGGCAATGCCGATGCGCTGGCGCTGGCCTCCGGAAAACTCATGGGGGAAGCGGTTGGCATGCTCCCGGTTCAGGCCCACCATTTCCAGCAGCTCATACACCCGCTCCTTGCGGCGCTTTTCATCATACATTTTGTGGATAACCATGCCTTCCTCAATGATGGAGGACACGGTCATGCGGGGATCCAGGGATGCATACGGATCCTGGAAGATAATCTGGGCCTTTTTGGCATAGCGGAACCGGTTTGCCCCTTTAGAAAGGTTTAAAACCTCTCCTTTATAGGAAAGCTTGCCGGAGGTGGGGCTGTAAATACCCATAGCCACCCGGCCCAGGGTGGACTTGCCGCAGCCGGACTCTCCCACCAGGCCCATAGTCTCCCCTTTGTGGATATCAAAGGTTACGTGATCCACAGCTTTCAGGGTGCCGCCGGAAACCTTGAAATATTTGCAAATGTCCTCCAGAGAAAGAAGCACTTCCTTTTTGTTCTCAGACATCCTTTTCACCTCTTTCTTCCGCGCTGGGGCAGTCGGGGTGCAGCAGCCAGCAAGAGGCCGTATGGCCCTCGCCTATGGTAAACTCCGGGGGCTGCTCCTCCCGGCAGATATGCATGCAGTGGGTACACCTGGCCCCAAAGGCGCAGCCTTTGGGCGGGTCAAGCAGGTCGGGGGGAGATCCGGCAATGGACACCAGCCGGTCTTTCTTGTCCGCATCCACAGAGGGCAGGCTCTTTAAAAGCGCCTGGGTGTAAGGGTGTGCGTTGCGGTAGAAAATATCCTCGCAGGTGCCGGTTTCCACAATCTTCCCGGCATACATCACTGCCACCCGGTCTGCCATGCTGGCCACTACGCCCAGGTCATGGGTGATTAAGATGATGGCTGTGTTCACCTGCTCTTTGATTTCCGCCAGCAGATCCATAATCTGGGCCTGGATGGTTACGTCCAGGGCCGTGGTAGGTTCGTCGGCAATGAGTACCTTGGGGTTGCAGGACAGGGCCATAGCGATCATGGCCCGCTGGCGCATACCGCCGGAAAACTCATGGGGATACTGCTGGGCGCGCTCCTCGGGATTGGGGATGTTCACCTGGGAAAGGCACTTGATGGCCTCGGCCTTGGCGTCCTCCCGGTTCATATGGGTGTGGTGGACAATGGCCTCCACAATCTGCTTGCCCACCCTTTTAGTGGGGTTCAGGCAGGTCATAGGATCCTGGAAAATCATGGAAACTTCCTTGCCCCGCAGCTTCTGCATCTCTTTTTCAGAGGCGTTTACAATGTCCACATCCCCCAGGGTTACCGCCCCTTCGGGAATGCGGGCGGGGGGCATGGGGTTCAGCTTCATAATGGTCTGGGCTGTCACGCTTTTCCCGCAGCCAGACTCTCCCACAATCGCCAGCACCTCGCCCTGGTGCAGGTCAAAGGTGACGCCCCGTACAGCCTGCACCTCCCCAGCGTAGGTGTCAAAGGACACATGGAGGTTATCCACGCTGAGGACCTTATTGTTCATGTCTTTAGCCATATTCGATTCAATCCTTTCTCCCAGCGGGTCAGCGTCTCAGGCGGGGGTCAAAGGCGTCCCGCAGGCCGTCGCCCAGCAGGTTAAACGAAAGCATGGTCAGGCTGATGGCGATGGCAGGAATCCACAGCTTGCTGGGATACACCTGGAACACCGACGCACCTTCCTGGGCCAGCACGCCCCAGGAAGGCTGGGGCACCGGCACGCCTAAGCCGATGTAGGAAAGGAAAGCCTCTGTAAAGATGGCGCTGGGCACTGCCAGGGTGACGTTGATGATAATGACGGAAAGGGCATTGGGAAGCAAGTGCTTGGCGATAATCCTGGAAGCCTTGGCGCCCATGGCCTCTGCGGCCACCACGAATTCCTGGTTTTTCAGGCTCAAAGCCTGGCCGCGCACCAGGCGGGCCATGCCCGTCCAGCCCACAGTGGCGTAAGCCACCACCATGCTGAAGGTGCCCTTGGGCAGCACCATCATCAAAAGCAGCACCACAATCAGATAGGGGATGCCGTTTACAATTTCCACAATGCGCATCATCACGTTGTCAACAACCCCGCCAAAATAGCCGGAAACGCCGCCGTAAATCATGCCGATAATCAGGTTTACAAACACTGCGGCAAAGGCAATCATCAGGGACACCCTGCCCCCTTCAAAGGTGCGGGTCCACATGTCGCGGCCCAGCTTGTCGGTGCCGAAAATATGCACAGCGTTCTGCCCCTCAAAGCGCTCGTCCACGCAGGCAGAGAACAGGCCCTGGTTGGTTTCCGCCAAATGCTGCTCCCGGCTGGAGAACGGGGAGAAGAAGGGTAGCAGGATACAGGACAGCAGCAAAATGATAATAAACACCAGGCATACCAGCGCCACCCTGTTTTTCACCAGGCGGCCCATGGCGTCCCGCCAGTAGGTCAGGCTTGGGCGGGAAATGCCTTCCCGGTGCTCCGGGTCTGCACCCACCCAGCCAAAACGGCTCTTGTCAATTTTTTCCATCTGCTCAGCCCTCCTCCAGCTTCACTCTCGGGTCGATAAAGCCATATGTCAAGTCCACCACAAGGTTTGCCAGAATCAGGAAAGCCCCGTAGAAAATGGTGGTACCGGAAATCATGGTGTAGTCCAGCACCTGGATGCTCTCCACAAAATAGCGTCCCAGGCCCGGCACAGCGAACACGCTTTCCACCACGAAAGCGCCTGTCAGCACGCTGGCGGTGATTGGCCCCAGCACTGTAACCACAGGCATAATGGCATTGCGGATGGCATGCTTCCAGATAATGGCCCCCTGGGAGAGGCCCTTTGCCTTGGCTGTCTTAATGTAGTCCTGGCCTAAAACGTCCAGCATGCTGGTGCGCATCAGACGGGAAATCTGTGCCAGGGAACCAAAGGCCAGGGCAAACACCGGCAGGATTTTCGAGTTGAAAGCGTCCCAGCCGGTAACGGCGAAAATACGCACAGGCTTTGTCTGCAGGAAGAGCTGCAGGCCCAAAAAGTATTGCAGCACAGCCGCCACAATAAAGCTGGGCACGGAAACGCCTATCAGCGCGATAAGCATGCAGATGGTGTCTGTGGGCCTGCCCCGCTTGATGGCGGCAATGGTGCCCAGCAGCACGCCCAGCACAAAGGCAATCAGGACGGCGCGGATGCCCAGGTCAAAGGAACAGACAAAAGATTCTCCAATGATGGTGGTCACAGGGCGGTCATTGTTCAGAGAAAGCCCCAGATCCCCGTGCAGGCAATTGCCAAGGTATATGATATACTGGGTAGCCACAGGCTTGTCCAGGCCATACTTGGCGTTAAGGGCTTCCATGGTCTTTTCCGGAAGCTGCTTGTCGCCTGTAAACGGGTCGCCGGGCAGCAGGCGCATCATGAAGAATGTCAGCGTAACCAGCACAAACAGCGTTACAATGGTATAGCCTACCCGCTTCAGTATATACTTAGCCATAGGGCAATTTCCCCCTTTCCTCTTTTTTAGTTGATTTTTCGTGCTTCCTGCCAAACAGGCAGGCTATATAAAAAGGGCCAAAGGGGGGACTTTCCATCTGCCGCCTTTGGCACAATTGAACGTTCCATATAATCCGCGCAGTGCCCATACCCTTTCCATTCAGCTTTTCTTGCTTTTAGAAAAGCTGCCGGGAAAACCGGTACCGGTTTCGCGCTTCTTTCATCTGCCCATCCCTTATTATACTGCCTTTGGAACGGGTTTTCAACAGGAAATTTTTCTGCTTTACAACTTTTTCACGATAAACCACATAAATACCGCAGGGCGAGAGCACCTATAGTTCAGATGCCCTCGCTGTGCTTCCGGTATTTATTTACAGCTTGCCGCTGTTTCTTACTTCATCTTCACGAACACCATGTTGATGTCCTGGAAGAGGGAACGATGTGCGCCGCTGGCAATGCGGTCGGGGTTAATCACGTAGCTGGGAGCTCTCCAGTAGGAGGGGGCCACGGGCAGATCCTCCACGATAAGCTTCTCAGCCTCATAGAACAGCTCCTGGCGCTTCTCCATGTCGGTTTCCACAGTAGCGTCGGCAATCAGCTTGTCATATTCCTCGCTGGCATAACCAGTCTGGTTGTTGCCGCCAGTGGACACCCACAGATCCAGGAAGCTCATGGGGTCGTTGTAGTCGGGGCTCCAGCCGGTCATGGACATGACATAGTTGCCGTCCGCCCGGTTTGCAGAGCCGTTCTTGGTGGGCATGGGGTTCACAGTCACTTCAATGCCCAGGTTCTGCCTCCACTGCTCCTGATAGTAAGCAGCGATAGAAGCGGAGAAGTCGTCGTCGCCGCAGTCAATGGACAGGGCAGCGGACAGATCCTCCACAGTGCAGCCCAGCTCGGTCAGGGCAGTTTCCAGATAGCCCTTGGCAGCCTCAGGGTCGCCATTGGCGGGAGTCAGGGCCTCGCCATTGTTCCAGGCGTCCAGGCCCTCCTTGAAGGGCTTGCCGTCAAAACCGACTACGTCAGGGCAGGTGAAGCTGGTCATAGGCATGTTGCCGTTCTTCATAACGGTGTCGCACAGGCCCTGCTTGTCAAAGCCCAGAGCCAGGGCCTTGCGCAGGTTCTTGTTCTGCAGATACTCGTTCTTGTGGTTGAAGTAGATATAGAAGGCGCCGCCATCGCTGAAGCTGGTAGGCTCATAGCCGTTAGCCTTGGCCTGATCAATCAGTTCGGCAGTGGAAAGGCCAACCATGTCCACGCCGCCGGACAGGAACTCGTTGAGGGCGGCCTGGGGCTGCTTGATGTAAGTCCAGTTGATGGTGTTCAGGGACACTTCGCCAGCACGCCACCAATCGGCGTTCTTCTCCAGCACGATGCGGGTGTTGTGGGTCCACTCCTTCATCTTGAAAGCGCCGTTGGTGCAGAAGTACTCGGCCTCGGTGCTGTACTTGTCAGCGCCCACTTCATTGTAGAACTTCTCGTTGATGGGGCACAGGGTGCCGAAGGTGAACAGGAAGGGAGCATAGGGAACAGCGTGCTCCAGGGTAACCTCCAGGTTATAGTCGCCGTCCACCTTAATGCCTACCTCTTCCCAATCGCACTCGCCCTTGAAGTACGCGGAAGCGTTCTTCACAGCCAGGGTGTCATAAATGAAGTAAGCATAGTCAGCGGCCACTTCAGGGTTCAAGACTTCTTTCCAGGCAAAGGCGAAGTCGTTGGCGGTAACGGGGTCGCCGTTAGACCACTTCTGGCCCTCGCGGATGTGGAACTTATAGACAGTGCCGTCCTCGGAAATCTCCACGTCGTCGGCGGCGGAGAGCTGAGGCTCGTCGTTGTCGTCCAGCATGTACAGGTTGTCATAAATGTGCTTAAACATGGAGAACTCAATGCTGTAGGTAGCCTTCATGGTGTTCAGGCCTGTAGGCTCCATGGTCAGCACCAGGTTCAGGGTGTCGTCGCCTGCGGGCGCGTCATTGTTGGTGTCGCTGGTGGCAGGCTCGCTGGCGTCGCTAGCGTCGCTGGCGGGCTTGCTGGTATCGGTGCCGGCGCTGCTGGTGCCGCCCTGGCTTGCGGTGCTGCTGTTGCTGCCATCGCCGCAGGCCGCAAAGGTGCCGACTACCAGAAGAACTGCCAGAACCAGCGCTAAAATCTTGCTGCGTTTCATTCTCAAATTCCCCCTGATAAGGTTTGATTTTGGAATCACACGCTGTTCACGTATCATTCACAATAGGGTCATTTTACACGATGAATGGTTTTTTGACAACTGGCAAACCCGAAAAAATCCCCTTGTCCCGCTTCTGCTTTTTGTGTCATTTGCCTATTTTAATGCGAAAAGTTGCATGAAACCCAGAGTTGTTTCAGTTTTGTAACCACTGCAAACCCCCGTTTTTCAGGCAAAATCCGGGAATCCGCCTCTCCCCCGCAGGCTTTCCAGCCTCGTTTTTTGCAACTTTCCCGCCCCGCCCCTGCAATTTTATCCCCGCCTGCAAAAACCGTCCCGGAAACAGTGGTAAAAACACGTTTTCCATGGTATAATAGCCGCGTATGGTATAATCCCCGTATAACAAACTAAAAGTCCGGTTTTAGAATCAAATCCTTTTCCAAAAGGATTTGCGGGGGCTTGGGGGCAGCGCCCCCAAGGTCTTCTTCGCGGGGCTTTAAGAGCGGCTCCCTGCCGCTGGAAAAAAGGAGGAACGCCATGAAGCTTCTAAAAAAGCATATCGGCTGGTTTATGGATCGCGTTGTCCAAGACCACCTGGATTCCTCTGCGGCCCACGCCGCCTACTTCCTGATTATCTCCTTCCTGCCCTTTGTGGCTTTCCTGCTTACGCTCATGCAGCGCATCCATTTCAGCTCCGGCCTCACCCTGATAGAAACCGCCCTGGAATTCCTGCCCGGCGCTGTGGCGGAATATGTGCAGGGGCTTATGCCCTCTGCCATCACAGCGGAGGGCATCCTGCCCGTAGCCCTTATCACAGCGGTGTGGTCCTCCTCAGCGGGCATGGTGGCGGTTATCAAGGGGCTGGATAAAATTTTCGAGGTGAAGAAAATCCGGAACCTGGTGCATATGCGCGTTGTGGCGGCGGTGTATGTGATCCTTTTCGCTGTGGTGCTGCTGCTGGCCGCTGTGCTGCTGGTGTTCGGCTCCACCATCTACAATTTTCTGCTGGCAAAGTCTCCCCGTTTTTTCGCCACCCTGCTGATGAACTTCAAGTCCCTTCTGGGCTTTGTGCTGCTGCTGGCCTTCTTCACCCTCATGTACACCTTCCTGCCCAGGCGGCGGGTACGCCTGCTCCACAACCTGGCAGGGGCGGCCTTCAGCGCGGCGGGCTGGGTGCTGTTTTCCTTCTTTTTCTCCCTGTTCGTGGAAAACTTCTCCAACTTTTCCATTTACGGTGGCCTTGCCACTTTGGTTATCCTCATGTTCTGGCTTTTCTTCTGCATGTATATTTTGTTTTTAGGGGCGGAGGTCAGCATGTGGCTGGAGTGCAGCGGCATCGGGCAGGATCTCCAAAACCTGCAGAGAAAGCGTAAAAAGCGCCGCGCCCGGAAAAAGAGGGAGCGCGCCCCGCAGAAAACTGAAAACACCTCTCCCTGAAAGGAGCGCTATTTATGGCAGAATCCCCGGAGCTGCGGCAGGTGGAGCAGCTTTATTTCTCCCAGGCCCCCCGGCTCTTTGCCCTGTGTTACCTGCACACCGGCGGGCCAAAGGGCGCCGCCGTCCTGCTGCACACCCTTTTATGCGATCTGCTCCTAAGCCCCCGGTGCTGGAAACAGGCTTCCGCCCATGACGCCGGGCTGTTCCGCTGCGCCCACACCCTTTGCATGGACAGATATTGGAACCGGCCCCGGCGGAAAAAGAAAAAAGGGAGCGTTCCCGCTTCTCCTGGCTCCAGCCTGCCTTTTACCATGACAGACGCCCTGCGGGCGCTGCTGGATCTGCCTCCCCAGTACAAAACCGCGCTGTACCTCCGCCTGGCTCTGGGCTGGAGCCTGGAGGATACGGCCCAGGCCGCAAGCTGTTCCCCTAAAAAGGCAGGTAAGCTGGTGGAAAAGGGATTGAAACGGACAAGCCTTACCCCAGAGCGGGCCGGGGCCGTCCTCTCCGCCATCGCCCCTACGGAGTCCGGGCCGCAGGAGGTGTGGGACAGCTTCCTCATCAGCCGGGAGGACAAGGGCTTTACAGGCAGCCAGCGCCTCCGCCGCTTCAAGCGCTGGCTGGACAGCGCCATCCCCTTTATCGCCCTGGGAGTAGTATCCCTGTGCGCGCTGGCCTATTGCAGCGTGGAATACGGCTGGCTTGGGGCAGAGGCTTACACCCCCACCCCCTCCAGCGGCTATGGGGTAGATTCCGCCACGATTTATAGCGTCAAAAAAACGGCCTCCATATACAGCGTGGATAAGGGGGAAATTGTGCTGTACAGCGTGACAAACTGCCCCCTGTCCCACCAGGCCCTCCTGCAGCAGATGGTAGCCCTGGGCGGTGCGCCGGAGGGCGCCTCCCTGCTCTCTGTAGAGCAGGAGGGGGGCCTTATTGCCTGGGAGCTTTCGGAGGAAGCCGTCCAGTGGTTCCGTTCCGTTTCCGAAACGGAGGGGGAACAGATGCTCTCCGCCATGGCCGCCACCATTTCCGCGTCCTGGCCGGACGTGGAGGAACTGCATCTGGTAAGCGCCGGGGAAGAACTGGCTGTTTCCGGCAAAACCGCCCAGGACATGCTGGGGCAAAAGCTTACCCCCGTCCGCACTGTCACCACGCCTTACCGCGAATAGCCAAAACAGACGCTTTGAAATAAAATGAAGTTTATAGATGTGCCCCTCCCGCCGCTTGCGCTTTGGGGCAATTTGTGCTTTAATTATTCCAGCAGCGGAAAAAGAACCCTGCGTGAAAAATACAAAGGAGAACATGATACCGGGCACAAAAGGCTGTTTGTATGGGCCTTGCGGGAACCCTGTATCGCGTGACGGTTTTTATGGAACTTTGGGATATATATGATGAAAAGGGCAGGCCCACAGGCCGCACACATCCCCGGGGCGCAGTCCAGCAGCCAGGGGAATACCACCTGGTGTGTACAGTGGTGTTTGCCAACAGCAAAGGGGAACTGCTCTGCACCCACCGGGCGCCGGAAAAGGATCTGTGCCCCAACATGTGGGAAAGCCCCGGAGGAGGCGTGCGGGCCGGGGAAACAAGCCTTTTTGCCGCCATCCGGGAAATCCAGGAGGAAATCGGCCTAACCCTTGCGCCTTCCCAGCTTACCCTGCTGTACCGGGACAAGCGAAACGATTTCTTCATGGATACATACGGCGTAAAGATGGATTTCCCTGCGGATTCCCTGCGCTTCCAGCCCGGGGAGACAGACGGGGCCAAATGGATCTCCCTGGAGGAATGGGAGCGCCTTGCCGCCGCCGGGGACATCCTCACCCCGGCAAAAGGGGATTTTTTCCCCATCCTGCGGGCTTTCGTCAGGGAAGCGGACAGCAGCCTGCGCGTTTGGACAAGGGAGAACGGGGATGAGACGCTCCGGGAGAAAATTCTGGCCCTGGAGGCCATCCCTTGGCCGGAGCTTTCTGCAGATCCCTGGCCCGAGCGGGAGCACCTTGCCTCCTTCTGCCGTATGGAGGGGGAGCGCCTTGCCGCCCATGGGGCGGTGGCGGGCACTTCCTTTACCCACAAAGGGGAGCGTTATTTTGCCTGCGGCGTGGCGGAAGTGGCAACCCACCCGGATTTCCAGGGCAGGGGCTATGCCTTAAGCCTTCTGCGCAGGATGAATACCGACATCCAGCGGCGGCAGGCTGATCTCTGTGTTTTCACCTGCCAGCCCTCCCTTGTCCCTTTGTATGAAAAGGCAGGCTGGACGCCATGCCCTGACCTGTGCCTGACAGGCGGCTCGGCAGAAAAGCCCTTTCCCAGCAGCAGCCTGGGCCTTACGGTAATGCTGTCCCTGCTCTCCCCCAAAGCCATTGCCCATGGGGCGGATTTTCGGAACACCGTTATCACCCTTCCCCTGGGGGAAAACAAGCTCTGGTAAGCCCTAAACGCTGCACACATTTCCGGAAAGTTTCAAACACATTTTGGCAGCCGCCAAGGAGGAACACATATGGCACAAACGGTAGGAATTATCAGCCTGGGATGCGCCAAAAACCAGGTGGATGGGGAAATGCTGCTTGCGGCGCTGGAAGCCGGCGGGTTCACGCCAGCGGAACCGGAAGAGGCGGACATCGTGCTCATTAACACCTGCGGCTTTATTGAAAGCGCCAAAAAGGAATCCATTGAAACCATATTGGAGCTGGCCCGGCTAAAAGCGGAGGGGGCCATCGGGAAGCTGGTGGTCACCGGCTGCCTTGCCGAGCGGTATCAGGAGGAAATCCACCGGGAGCTGCCGGAGGTGGACGGGGTCTTCGGCATCGGCGCAAACGGCGATATTGCCGCCTGCGTAAAGGAAATGCTGGAAAAGGGCTTTTTAGAGCGCTTCCCGGAAAAGTCCGCCATGCCCCTGTGCGGGGCGCGCAGGCTTTCCACGCCGGGCTTTACCGCCTATCTGAAAATTGCCGAGGGCTGCGACAACCGCTGCACCTACTGCGCCATCCCCCTCATCCGGGGCGGTTACCGCAGCAGGCCCATGGAAAGCATTGAGGAGGAAGCCAGGGCGCTTGTTGCCGGCGGCGTGAAGGAACTGGTGCTCATCGCCCAGGACACCACCCGGTACGGCCTGGATCTGTACGGGGAATATTCCCTCTCAAAGCTTCTCGCCCGGCTGTGCCCCATAGAGGGCCTTCGCTGGCTGCGGGTGCTGTACTGCTATCCCGACTCCATCACCGACGGGCTTTTGGAAACCATGGCCCGGGAGGAGAAAATTGTGCCCTATATGGATATCCCCCTCCAGCACGCCTCCGGGAAAGTCCTCTCGGCTATGAACCGCCGGGGGGACAGGGAAAGCCTGACAGCCCTGATGAAAAGAATCCGGGAAAAGGTGCCGGGGGTCGTCCTGCGCACCACCCTTATCACCGGGTTCCCCGGGGAAACGGAGGCGGATTTCGAGGAGCTTGCAGGGTTTGTAAAGGACGTGGGCTTCGAGCGCCTGGGCTGCTTCCCCTATTCCCAGGAGGAGGGCACCCCTGCGGCAGGGCTGCCGGGGCAGCTTGAGGAAGAGGTCAAGGAACGCCGGGCAGCGCTTATCACCGAAAGCCAGCTTACCATTATGGAGGAAAAAGACCGCGCCCTCATAGGGAAAACCCTCACTGTGCTTACAGAGGGCTTTGAGGAGGAGAGTGGGTACTGGTTCGGCCGCTCCTACATGGACGCACCGGACGTAGACGGCCGGGTATACTTCACAGCAGAGGAAGATCCCCTGCCCGGGGACTTTGTGGAAGTCCGCATTCAAGACTGCATGGACGGGGAGCCTGTAGGCTTTTCCCTGCCAAAAAACATGGGGGAGGAATCACACCTATGAAGCTGAACCTGCCGAACAAGCTGACTTTGGCCCGGGCGCTTTTGGTGCCGGTGTTCATGGTATTCGCCGCCCTGTCCCATTACGGGCAGGCAGACTTTCATCCCGCGTACAGCCTGCTTGCCGGGCTGGTGTTTACAGCAGCCAGCCTTACGGACTATCTGGACGGAAACCTGGCCCGCAAGCGGAACCTGGTAACAGACTTCGGGAAATTTGCCGATCCCCTGGCAGACAAAATGCTCACCACCGCCGCCCTCATTTACATGGTGGTAGACGGGGTGTGCCATCCTGTTGTGCTGGCCCTGGTGCTGTTCCGGGAATTTGCGGTAGCCGGGGTGCGGATGATAGCCGCGGCGAAAGACAGGGTTATCGCCGCCAACATGTGGGGCAAGGTAAAAACCGTGCTGCAAATGATCACCATCATTTTTTATTACTTTGCCTGCTTCTTCGCCCCGGCGGACAGCGCGGGCCTTGTCTCCCTGTTCACCCAGATCCTTTGCTGGGCCGTTGCCGCCGCCACCCTGCTTTCCGGGTTTATCTATATCAAGGACAACCGGCAGGTGCTGCTGGACTGAAAAAAATGCTGGCATGGGCACGTCCAAAAGACCTGGTTCTGTTGCATTGCCAGGCCCTGTGTGCTATAATGTCCCAGGGCCTGGCAATGGCCTATAGTAAACGCGCTGTAAAACCGGTATTTACCGATTTTAGAGCTGGGCGGCTTTGCCGCCTGGTTTAAAAGGGACATTCGCCTCTTTTAAACCGCGTTAACTATACCATGATTTTTTAAGAAAAGGCAGGGTTGAAAAATGGTTCCTGTGGCAATGAAGCAAAACAAAAAAAACCGGGGAAAAAGAATCCGGGTTTTGGCGGCTGTGCTGTTAAGCCTTTTTTTAGCGCTGGCAGCCCTTCCCTCCCTGGCTTTTGCAGACGAGGAAACCCTTCCCCCGATGGCTGCGGATGAGCCGATCTCCGGCGGGGAGGACATCACGCCGGATCCCCCTCCTGTCAGCGATCCCCCGGTGGATCCGCCTGTATCCTCTGATCCGCCCGACGTGTCCAGCGAACCGCCCTTCTCTTCCGATCCCGTAGGCGGGGAGCTTTCCAGCCCGCCGCCGGACGTTTTTTCTTCCGCCCCTCCCGAGGAGCCTTCCAGCCCGCCGCCTCCTGTGTATAGCGAGCCTGCGGCCCCTGTCCAGACTCCCCAGCCCACGCCCCGGCGTTCCGCCAGCAGCCCCAGCGTCTCCCGCCCCCAGGTGGGCAGGCCCAAGCTCTCCCTGAACAGCCCCGGCTCCAGCAGCGCCTCTGCGTCGGCAGGGGCATCCGATTCCTTGGAACCTAACTATTTCACCTTTGCCCGCTTAAACCAGAAGGCAAACTCCATGTCCATCACCCTCTTTTACGGCGGAGCCGCCAGCGCCCTTTTCGGGGTTATCGGCCTTATCATGCTGCTGGCTCTGTTTCTCCACAACAGGCGGCTGGACGAGCGGGACGGCATTTTTGAAGAGATAGCTGTGGCCGAGCAGCGCCAGCCAGAGGCATATCCCCCTCACCAGCCCCATGCGCCTGCGCCGCCTGTGCCGCCAGAGCCTTATTACGATGACGCCCCCCAGCAGGACAGCCTCTATACCGAGGAGTTCGACGCGCCCCAGCAGGAGCCTGTATATTATGACGGCTATGAAGCCGCGCCCCTCCAGGACAGCCTGTACACCGAGGAATTTGAAATCCCGGCAAAGCGGCCCCTAGAGCCTTATGACGGCTATGAGGCCCCTGCCCAGGACAGCCTCTACACTGAGGAATTCGATCTCCCCCAGGGAAGCTACACCGCCCCGGTTCAGGACAGCCTGTATACGGAGGAGTTCCAGCTTCCCCAGAAGTCCCAGCAGCCCGCCCCTCAAAAGCCGCCTGCCCACAGCGCGCCTTCCGCGGATCACAACCCCTATGACACGGATGAAATCCTCCGGGAGCTGCTGGGCAAGGATTCCAAATAGGCATAGAAAAAAGACGCTTTGGCAAAAGCCAAAACGTCTTTTCTTTTGGGCTTTATAGTAAACGCACCTGAAAAGAGGTATTCTGCCTCTTTTGAAATGCGTTTACTATAAGTCCCCGCCAGCCCGGTGGTAAACGTTTATGCTTGAACCCCCAAAACCTCTCCCTGGCTTACAAAGCGGATTCCGCCTGGAGATCCAGCTCCATCTCGCCATCCAGCAGTTGGAAGCCCAGCTTTTCATAAAGGGGCCTGCCCGCCGCGGTGGCCCCCAAATGCACCAGGCCCGCGCCCCATTCTTTAGCCGACTGCAGGCAGCCCTTCACAACCTTCTCCGCCAGCCCCTGCCTGCGGTATGCCGGCAGGGTAAACACATTGTGAAGATACCCCTTCCTGCCCCCGGGGTTTGCCAGGGTGGGCAGCTCCTCTACACAGGAAAGCATGGCGCAGCAGGCCACCTCTTCCCCTTCCTCTGCCAGCCACACAATACAGGTGCCTGCGGGGATATGCTTTTCCAGGTACGCTTTCACTGACCGGGCAAAAGCCTCGCTGCCCGGGTTCCCCTTTGCTTCCTGCTGGAAAGTCCGGCGCATTTCCACCAGCCTGTCCGCATCCTCTAAAACTGCCCTGCGAATTATCACAGCGCTCCCTCCTTTATAAGTAAACAATATCCTCTGAAAACAGCCCGCCTTTTACAGCACCACCTGGTTCCCGTCCTGGAACAGCCTGCGGATTTCCCTGCGCAAGGGACGGTATTCCGGCTCGGAAAGCCGGGGGAAAATTTCCTGGGCGCAGCGCTGGGCCTGCAAAAGTGTCTCCATGTCATTTGCCATGTCCGCAATTTTCAGTTGGGGCAGGCCATGCTGGCGCGCCCCGAAAAAATCGCCAGGGCCGCGAAGCTTCAAGTCCGCGTCCGCAATTTTAAAGCCGTCCCGGGTGTCCCGGAACAGCCGCAGGCGGGAAAGGGTGTCCTCGTTCTGGGCGTCTGTCACCAGAATGCAGGCAGACTTGTGCGTTCCCCTGCCCACCCGGCCCCGAAGCTGGTGAAGCTGGGACAGGCCATAGCGTTCCGCGTTTTCAATCAGCATAATGGCGGCATTGGGCACGTCCACCCCCACCTCCACCACCGTAGTGGCAAGAAGCAGGCGAATATCCCCCTTTACAAAGGCCTCCATCACCTGTTCCTTTTCGCTGTTTCTCATCTTCCCGTGGAGCACCCCCACAGGCACCCCGGGAAAGGCCCGGGAAACAATATCCCGGTATTTTTCCAGGCTCATCAGGGAAAGGCCGTCCTCCTCTGTAATAAGAGGGCACACCAGATATGCCTGCCGCCCGGCCTCCAGGTGCTTTTGGATATAGGAAAAGGCCCTCTGCCGCTTGGGCGGGTCAATGAGATAGGTACTGACCGCCTGCCGCCCGGGGGGCAGCTCGTCTAAAATGGAGATGTCCAGATCCCCATACATCAGCAGGGCCAGGGTGCGGGGGATGGGGGTGGCGCTCATCACCAGCAGATGGGGGGCCGCGCCCTTGCCTGCCAGGGCGGAGCGCTGGTTCACCCCGAAGCGGTGCTGCTCGTCTGTGATGACAAGGCCCAAGTCGTGGAAAGCCACCTTCTCGCTTAACAGGGCATGGGTGCCAATGGCAAGCTGGATTTCCCCCGCCGCCAGTTGGGCCTGCTGCTCCCGGCGCTGGGCCAAAGGCATAGAGCCTGTAAACAGGGCGCAGCGCACGCCCCCGGGGCCTAAAAGGGCCGACAGGGAGGCAAAGTGCTGCTGTGCCAGAATTTCCGTGGGGGCCATCAGCGCCGCCTGGTATCCCTGCTGTGCCGCCGCCCAGCAGAGGGCCGCCGCCACAGCGGTTTTGCCGCTGCCCACGTCCCCCTGGATAAGGCGGTTCATGGGGGCGGGGCCTGCCATGTCCCCTATGGCCTGGGTGATGGCCCGGCGCTGTGCCCCTGTTAAGGCAAAGGGCAGAAGCTGTGCAAAGGCTTCCGGGAAACCCCCGGGCACGGGATGGCGATTTTCCGCGCTCCTGCCGCTTTTCATGTGCAGCAGCCCCAGTTGCAAAACCAGGAATTCTTCAAAAACAAGCCGCCTTTTTGCCAGCGCCAGCTCCTCTTTGGACTGGGGAAAGTGTATCCCCTGCAGGGCCTCCCCCAGCCCGGCAAGCCCCAGTTCCTCCCGCAGGCTTTCCGGCAGGGGATCCTGCACCTGTTCCGGCAAAAGCCGGAGGGCCTGCTCCATGGCAGAGCAAATCATCCGGGAGGTCAGCCCCTGGGTGGCCGGATATACGGGCACAATGGCCTTCGCCTTCCCCTCTGCTATAAATTCCGGGGAGGACATCTCCCTGCGCAGCAGGCTGCCTGTCACCCGCCCCCGGAACAGGTAGGTTTCCCCCTCCCGCAGCAGCATGGGGATATAGCGGTTATTAAAAAAGGTAAGCTGCAAATCCTCCGCCCCATCTGTCACCAGGGTTTTGTACAGGGTCATCCCGCCCCGTATCCTGGTTTCCCGAGGCTTTCGCAGCACAGTGCCCCGCACCACCCCGGTTTCATTCAGAAGGGTCTCCCCAATGGGCTGGGGGCTTCCCCAGTCCTCATAGGCCCGGGGGTACATCCGCAGCAGATCCCCCGCTGTGGGCGCGCCCAGCTTCCGGTAAAGCCTGCCCCGCTTTTCCCCCACGCCTTTCAGCTTTTCAATTTCCATCTCATACAGCGACGGCACGCAGCCACCTCCTTTTTGCGCCCTTCCCTTGAAGGTTTTGGGGGGCCGGGGGCCTTTTCCTTAAAAAGGCCCCCGGAAAAAGCCCCGCAAAGCAAAGGAACCCCCACAGGAGGGTTCCTCGTTTCCGGTTTCAGGAAAGCTTACTCCACAGAGATGATAAAGTAGTACACAGGCTGTCCGCCGTCTACCAGCGTAATCTCCACATCGCTGCTGACCTTTGCTGCCAACAGGCGTTTTGCTTCCTCCGCCTGCTGGGCTGTAATGCCCTCGCCGTAAATCAAGGTGATGAAGGAGGTGTCCTCGTGCCTTCTGGCAAGGGAGCGGGCCACCCGCACACAGGCGGATACAGGATCTTTCTCAATATAATCCAGCTTGCCGTTCTTCAGGCCCAAAATATCCCCTTGCCGGATGGTGGAACTGCCAAACTCCGAATCCCGGGCGGCAAAGGTGACAAGGCCTGTATCCACGTTCCCGGCGGCCTCCATCATGTGCTGGCGGTTTTCCTCCCCGTCCCCGTCCGGGTCAAAGGCCAGCATGGCGGAAACGCCCTGGGGGATGGTGCGGGTAGGCAGCACTACAACCTCCCTGTCCGTCACCAGGGGAACTACCTGCTCGGCAGCCATGATAATGTTTTTGTTGTTGGGCAGGATGAACACGGTTTTTGCCGGGGTGGCCAGCACAGCCTGGAGCAAATCCTCTGTGCTGGGGTTCATGGTTTGCCCGCCGCTTACCACCACAGCGCAGCCCAGCTCCATAAACAGGCCGCGAAGCCCTTCTCCTGCCGCCACGGAGACAAAGCCCAGCTCCTCCACAGGAGCCTGCTGTTCCAAAGCGGGCTTGGGCTGCGCCTGGGCGCCGGAAACAGCCTTGCGGGCCTGGTTTTCCTCCGCAGCCTTCCGGTGCTGCTCTTTCATGTTTTCTATTTTCACTGTCAAAAGCTGGCCATACTGCAAAGCCGCCTGCAGGGCGTTGCCAGGATTCTCTGTGTGCACGTGGGTTTTGATAATCTCCTCATCGTCCACCACAACCACGCAGTCGCCGATAGTCTCCAGGAACAGACGGAGATCCAAAGGATCCTTCTTAATTTCCGGATCCCGCCCTACAATGAACTCTGTGCAGTAGGTAAAGTTTATCTCGCTGTCAAACTCTGCCGCCACATTGCGGAAAAACGCTTCCGTCTCCTGGGCCTTTTCCTCTTCGCTTAACCCGGATTCAATGATAATGCCGCTGCGGAACACGCTGCGCATCCCCTCAAAAATCAGGCACACGCCCTGTCCGCCTGCGTCCACCACGCCAGCCCTTTTCAGCACCGGCAGCAGCTCCGGGGTTTCCTCCAAAGCGTCCCCGGCACCCGCGCACACAGCATCCCACACCTGCACCGGATCCTCTGTGCCGTTTTCCAAGGCCTCCCGGCCCCGCTCTGCCGCCACCCGGGCCACTGTGAGCATGGTGCCCTCCGTGGGCTTCATCACAGCCTTATAGGCTTCCTCCACGCCCAGCTCCAAAGCTTTCACCAAATCCCCGGCCCCAGCCTCGTGAAGGCCCTCTAGGCCCTTTGCAAGGCCCCGGAACAAAAGGGAAAGGATAACGCCGGAGTTGCCCCGGGCATTGCGCAGCATGGTGGAGGAAACCTTTTTGGCGGCCTCCCCTATGCCTATATCCTCGGAAAGGGCGGATACGCCATCGGCGGCGGCCCCGGCGGTCATAGACATGTTGGTGCCTGTGTCGCCGTCAGGCACAGGGAAAATGTTCAGCTCGTTTACCTGCTTTTTGTATTTTGCGATATGGTTGGAACCTGAAATAACCGCGTTTTTAAACTGATAGCCTTGTATCACAAGAAACACATCCTTACTCTCTAATTCCATCGTTGCTTCCGTTTTTAAACCATACTTTTTCCTATTGTACCACACCCACCTGTAAAATACAATGCGCCAGCAGCACTTTTTCCCTGGCGGTTTGGAAAAACATAAAAGAACAGGCTCGGAAAATATCCGCGCCTGCCCTGCAATTTATTTGTTTTGCTGACCCTTCTGCTTACCCCTGCACCCCACGCAACAGTTCGCCCTCTACAAACAAGGTGCATTTTACTCTAAAAATAAAAGTGGAGCTACTGGTCGGATTTGAACCGACGACCTGCTCATTACGAGTGAGCTGCTCTACCCCTGAGCCACAGTAGCGCATGTTTTTTTTATTATATCCGACTCCCTTCAGATTGTCAAGATATCCGGAAAATTTTTGTGGGGAACCGCGTCGCATTTCCCTATCCCTGCAGCCATCCCTCCCACAGGCTGTTTGCCCGCAAAAAGAGGCGCGCTTTATAAACGCGCCTCCAGAGGGAAGAAACTCAAATTATGGCAAAAAGATGGCAAGGGTTACAAAACATCCGCCTTTTCAAGCAATTCAGTGAATAAAACTCATAGTATGCTGCCCTGATCCAGCAAAATTTCCTTCCCTGTCAGGGCATGGATCATCACCTGCTCATAGTCCGGAACCAGTACGGTTTCCTGGGGATTGCTTTTCTCGGGGTAGGCTCTGGTGCGCAGTACGCCAAAGCGCCATGCAGGAGCCAGTTCCACCTCCACCCGGGACGCATCTGCCACAGGCACATATTCCAAGGCAATCTCCCGCACCTCAACAGTGTCCTCCAGAACGCCCTGCTGGTACAGTTCGTCCAGTTTGTTCAAAGCGCCTTCCAAGTCCAGGGCCTGGGCGGGGGTTTGGTTTTCACCCGCGTCAAAGACGCAGGAAATGTGCAGGCTGTGCAGGCCATCAGCAGCATACAGGGCCTCTATGGTGGCGCCGGGCAGGTAAGTCCCTTTGTCCACGCTGCCGTTTTCATGGGCTGTAACAGGCACGCCCTGTATATCCGTATAGAGCCTGTAGAAGTAACATTCCCGGCTTTCAGGCTCTGCGTTCCTTTCAGCAGGCAGTTCTTTCACAGGCGCGCCCTCCGCCTCAGAGGGCACAGCCCCTGCATCCTCGTCAGCGGGAACCTCTGCAAGAGCCGCTTCTCCTGCCTCTGCCTCGGAGGACACGGCCTCCAGGGCGTCCCTGCCGGCAGCGCCCCCTTCCTCCGGCATTTCCGCGGGGCTTGTCTCTTCCAGGCGCTGCTCTGCTTTCTGCAAGGCGCTTTCTTCCACTGCGTAGCAGTCATACTGGGAGGATACCTCCACCCCCAGCTTTCCCAGCACCTGGCGCAGTTCCTCATAGCCCTGCTGGCGGGAGGCAAAAGGCAGATCCTTATCAGCGGGGAACAGATCCCCGTTATACAGCCCATCCGCCTTGTCCAGGTGGAACCAGGGGGCCACGCTGCTGTACAGGCCGTCCTTATCATAAGTAACGGTTTCGCCCTGCACCATCAGGCTTTGACCGTCCTCTCCAGTAAAGAAATGGTACACAGCGCCTGGGATAAGGGATCCGGCTGCTGTCTCGTCCTTTTGGCAGGGGATTTCCCCTTCCCCCAGCAGCACGTTCTTTACGGCTTCCGGATCAAAGCTGTGAAGGGCACCGCTATAGGAGGAGAGGCTGGAAAAGTCCACGCTGCCGGGGCAGGAAACCACAGCGTTTATAGCCGCGCCGCAGGAAAGGGTGCGCTGGATTTCCCCGGAAGCTTCCGCCTCTGGGGCGGGCGTGCTGCTTTCCGGCAGGGAAGCGGAATGGGGGCTTGGCTCAGGAACGGCCGCGGGGACAGAGCTTGCAGGCTGGAAGGAGAGACTGTCTGCCTGGGCGCTGCAGGCTGTCAGCGCCGCTGCCAGCAGGACAGGGAGAAAAACAGATTTCCAAAACTTTTTCATGGCAGTCACCATGCGGTACAGGATACCCATTGCCAGACAGGCAAACTTCCTTTTCGTACCCGGTACCATTCCTTTCTTCCATATTCTAAAAATATAGGTTTGTGTAAAACGCGCTGCTTGTGAATTCACTGTCTATTAGACGGCGGAGGAAGCCTTTTGGTAAGGCGTATAGGAAAATTTTTTAAAAAAATTTCAGCGGACCGGCGTTTTCAAAACGCGCTTTCCCGTAGAGGATTGGGGGAAAGGGCAAAAGCATGGGAAAAGGCGGGAAAATTTTTGGTGAAAGAATAGAATCGCAAATTTATCTTGCGCCGGGGCGGGTTTTCCTGTATCATAGTATACTGATAATGAAAGCATATACACCTTGGACGAGACACAGAAAGGAAGAGATGTATGGGGAAAACCGGATATCTGGTGTTGGAAAACGGAAAAGTATTTCAGGGCCGCCGCTTTGGGGCACAGGGAGAAGTGCTGGCGGAAGTAGTGTTTACCACAGGCATGACAGGGTATTTGGAAACCCTGACGGATCCAAGCTATTATGGGCAGGCGGTTGTACAGACCTTTCCCCTGATTGGGAATTATGGCGTGATTCCCGCTGATTTTGAAAGCGACGGCATCGGGCCTCGCGGGTATATTGTAAAGCATTGGTGCCAAGCTCCTTCCAATTTTCGTTCGGAAGGCAGCCTTGACACCTTTTTTTCGGAAAAGGGCGTTGTGGCCCTTTCCGGAATCGACACCCGGGCGCTGACAAAGCTGATACGGGAAAAAGGCGTGATGAACGGCATGATTACCGACAACCCCCAGGCGGTGGACATGGAAGCCCTGAAAGCCTATAAGGTGGAAGGGGCGGTACGGGCCACCTCCACCAAGGAGGCCTACACAGTGCAGCCTGAAGGGGAAGCGAAAAAGCGGATTGCCCTTATTGACTACGGCATGAAGCGCAACATCCTGCGGGAGCTGGTGCGGCGGGGGGCGGAGGTGACGGTGCTGCCCTGCACGGCAACGGCACAGGAAATCGCGGCCCTGGATGTGGACGGCATTATGCTGACAAACGGGCCGGGGGATCCGGCGGAAAACGTGGAAATTATTGAGAACCTCAAGGAAATCTGCGGGCTGCATATCCCCATGTTCGGCATCTGTCTGGGGCACCAGCTTCTGGCCCTGGCCCATGGCGGCCAGCGGACGAAGCTGAAATATGGACACAGGGGAGAAAACCAGCCTGTGAAGAACCTGGAAACCGGGCGGGTGTATGTAACCAGCCAGAACCATGGCTATGCCATTGTGGGAGACAGCCTGGACGAAAAGGTGGGCAGGGAGCTTTACCGCAACGTAAACGACGGCACCTGCGAGGGAATGCGGTATCTCCAGCACCCGGCCTTTTCCGTACAGTTCCACCCGGAAGCCTGCGGCGGGCCTTTGGACACAGAGGAACTGTTTGACGAGTTTTTCGCTATGCTGGCAACGTGACGTTGCACCCAAGACGCGGGGGACTGACAGGGAACCCATCCGCCGCGAAAAGAGTTTTCGCGGCGGATGTTCTCCCTCGTGTCCCAGCCTGCTCCCGGAAACTCTATTCTGGATGGAACGCAGCGTAATGGGAAGTTTTAGAATCAAATCCTTTTTTAAAAGGATTTGCGGGTGTTTGAGGGCAGCGCCCTCAAGGTCTTAAAAGGAGGAAGCATATGCCATTAAATAAAGACATAAAAAAGGTACTGGTAATCGGATCCGGCCCCATTGTCATCGGGCAGGCGGCGGAATTTGACTATGCGGGCACCCAGGCCTGCCGGGCGCTGCGGGAGGACGGCATTGAGATTGTGCTGGTGAACTCCAACCCCGCCACCATTATGACGGACAAGGCCATGGCGGATAAAATCTATATCGAGCCGCTGACCCTGACCACCGTAAAGCGCATTATCGAGAAGGAAAAGCCCGACAGCATCCTCTCCGGCTTCGGCGGGCAGACAGGCCTTACCCTCTCCATGCAGCTTGCCAAGGAGGGCTTTTTGCAGGAGCAGGGCGTGCGCCTGCTGGGGGCAGGGCCTGAAACCATTGACAAGGCCGAGGACAGGCAGCTCTTTAAGGACGCCATGGAGCGCATTGGCCAGCCCTGCGTGCCCTCCAAGGTGGTGACCACCGTGGAGGACGCGGAGGACTTTGCCGGGGAAATCGGCTATCCTGTCATCGTGCGGCCCGCCTTTACCCTGGGCGGCACCGGCGGCGGCATTGTGGAGAACCAGGAGGAGCTGCGGGAGGTTGCGGCAAACGGCCTGGCCCTTTCCCCCATCACCCAGATCCTGGTGGAAAAGAGCATTGCCGGGTGGAAGGAAATTGAGTTTGAAGTCATGCGGGACAGCAAAGGCAACACCATCACCATCTGCTCCATGGAAAACGTGGATCCCGTAGGCGTCCACACCGGGGACTCCATCGTTATCGCCCCCACTGTCACCCTTTCCGACAAGGAATACCAGATGCTGCGCACAGCGGCTTTGGCTATTATCAACGAGCTGGGGGTAGAAGGCGGCTGCAACTGCCAGTTCGCCCTGCACCCCACCAGCTTCGAGTACGCGGTTATCGAGGTGAACCCCCGGGTGAGCCGCTCTTCCGCTCTGGCCTCCAAGGCCACAGGCTATCCCATTGCCAAGGTGGCCACGAAAATTGCCATCGGCTACACCCTGGACGAGATTAAAAACGCCGTCACAGGCGTGACCTATGCGGCCTTTGAGCCTGCCATAGACTATGTGGCGGTGAAGTTCCCCAAGTGGCCCTTTGACAAATTCGTGTATGCCAAGCGGGAGCTGGGCACCCAGATGAAAGCCACCGGCGAGGTGATGAGCATTGCCGACAGCTTTGAAATGGCCCTGATGAAGGCGGTGCGGGGGGCGGAAATCGGCCTGGACACCCTGAACCTGCCGAAGTTTGACGGGGAGTCCCTTGAGAACCTGTGGCACATCGCCATCCACGCCACAGACGAGCGCCTGTTTGCCATCTATGCCCTTTTAAAGCGGGGGATAACGCCGGAGGAAATCTATGAAAAGACCCTCATGGACAAGTGGTTCCTCTATAAGCTTTTAAACCTGCTTCACTATGAGCAGGAGCTGCAGAAGGGCCAGCTTACAAAAGAGCTTTACACCCAGGGCAAGCAGCTTGGCTATCCGGACGGGGCTATTGCCCGGCTTTCCGGCTGCGAAATAACCTGGGAGCGCAAGCCCACCTTTAAGATGGTGGACACCTGCGCCGGGGAGTTTGCCGCCCACACCCCTTATTTCTATGCCACCTATGACACAGAGGAAAGCGGCGGGGAGGACGAGGCGCGGGAGTTTATCCACCGCCACAAGGACAAGGAAAAAATCATTGTGCTTGGCTCAGGGCCTATCCGCATTGGCCAGGGCATTGAGTTTGACTATGCCAGCGTACACTGCGTGCTGTCTTTGCAGAAGCTGGGCTATGAAGTGGTTATCATTAACAACAATCCCGAAACCGTCTCCACGGACTTCGACACAGGCGACCGCCTCTATTTCGAGCCTTTGTCCCCGGAGGACGTGATGGACATCATCAAAATCGAGAAGCCCATAGGCGTGGTGGTGGCCTTTGGCGGGCAGACCGCCATCAAGCTGACAAAGACCCTGGCGGCAAACAACATCCGGATTTTAGGCTCCTCTGCCGACACCATCGACATGGCGGAGGACAGGGAACGCTTCGACGCCCTGCTGGAGCGGGCGGGCATCCGCCGCCCCAAGGGCAGCACCATCATGACGGCAGAGGAAGCTTTAAACGCCGCAAGGCAGCTTGGATACCCGGTGCTCATGCGGCCCTCCTACGTGCTGGGCGGGCAGAACATGATTATCGCCTACTGCGACGAGGACATTGAGGAGTACATGGAGATTATCCTCGCGCACAAGCAGGACAACCCTGTGCTTATCGACAAGTACCTTTCCGGCATGGAGATTGAGGTGGACGCCATCTGCGACGGGGAAAGCATCCTTATCCCCGGCATTATGGAGCACGTGGAGCGCACAGGCATCCATTCCGGCGACAGCATTGCCGTGTATCCGGCCTCTGACATTGACGACGGCATGAGCGCCAAAATTGTGGCCACTACGGAAACCCTGTGCCGGGAGCTTCATGGCATTGGCCTGATAAACCTGCAGTATATCATCATGGACGGGGAGATTTACGTCATCGAGGTAAACCCCCGGGCCTCACGCACAGTGCCCTATATCAGCAAGGTGACAGGGGTGCCCATGTGCGATTTGGCCACCAAGGTGAGCCTGGGATACAAGCTGAAGGACTTGGGCTTTGGCACCGGGCTTTACAAGCCCTCCCCCTATGTGGCGGTAAAGGTGCCTGTGTTCTCCTTTGAGAAGCTGACCGACGTGGACACCCACCTGGGGCCGGAGATGAAATCTACCGGCGAAGTGCTGGGCCTGGGCAACAGCCTGGAGGAGGCCCTCTATAAGGGGCTTATCGCCTCCGGGCACCAGATGCGCCGGGGCGGCGGCGTGTTTATCACAGTGCGGGATCAGGACAAGCCGGAGATTGGGGAAATTGCCAAGAAGCTTGCGAAAATGGATTTCACCCTCTATGCCACCACCGGCACTGCCATGGTGCTGTTTAAGGCCGGGCTTTCGGTGAAGATTGTGGACAAAATCCATGAGAATTCTTCCGACAACACCATCTCCCTGCTGGAAAGCGGCAAGGTGAATTACGTTATCTCCACCTCTGCCAAGGGCCGCAACCCGGCCCGGGACAGCGTGAAGATCCGGCGCAAGGCCGCCCTTTTGGGCATCCCCTGCCTGACGGCCTTGGACACCGCCAACGCACTGGCAGACTCCCTTATGAGCCGGTTCACCCCGGAAAACACAGAGATTGTGGACATCAACAACTTAAAGGAAGAGAAACAGAAAATACCCTTTACCAAGATGTCCGCCTGCTCTAACGACTATATTTATATCAACTGCTTTGATAAGGGCAACGAGGTCGCCTCCCCGGAGTTCCTCTCCATTACCCTTTCCGACCGCCACAATGGCGTGGGCGGCGACGGCATTGTGCTGATGTGCCCTTCGGATAAGGCGGACGCCCAGATGCGCCTGTTCAATGTGGACGGCAGCGAGGGCATGATGGGCGGCAACGCCATCCGCTGCGTGGCAAAATACCTCTTTGACAACAAGCTGGCAGAGGGCACGCCTGCCGGGCAGGGCCGCTATACCCTGCACATTGAAACCAGAAGCGGCGTGAAGGAGTGTACGGTCATCACAAAGAACGGTGCCGCCGCCAAGGTGACGGTAGACATGGGCCAGGCAGAGCTTTCCCCGGAGAAGGTGCCTGTGCGGCTGGAAGGGGAGCAGATTGTAAATAAGCTTGTGTCCATTGACGGCAGCGTGTATAACATCACCTGCTGCTCTATGGGCAACCCCCACTGCACGGTATTTGTGCCCTCTGTGGACAAGCTGAACCTCACGAAGCTGGGTCCGCTGTTTGAGTTTGACCCCATGTTCCCCCAGCGGGTGAATGTGGGCTTTGTGGAGGTGATTGACAGCACCACCCTGAAAGCGCGGATCTGGGAGCGGGGCAACGGGGAAACCATGGCCTGCGGCACCGGCACCTGCGCGGCGGTAGTTGCCGCCACCCTCAACGGATATTGCGAAAAGGGCAAAGACATCCGGGTGATTTTAAAGGGCGGCGAGCTGCATGTGAACTACACAGACGAAAGGGTGCTGATGACAGGGGACACCATCAAGGTATATGACGGCGTGGTAGAGGTCTAAGCAGGGGGAAGCCCCCTGCACCCCCGCAAGACCGCCTCCGGCGGCTTAAGGGATTCCATCCCTTAAGAATCCCACGCTTCGCTTTTCGCGCTCCGGCGTGCGGGGGCTGTACGCCCTGCCCGCGCCGGGGCGCTTGCGTTTTTGAAAGATTGGAGGAAGATAGATGGAATACTATATAAGCAAAGACTTAGTGATAAGCCCTATCCAGCCGGAGGACTGCAGGGCCTTTGCAGATGGCTTTGCGGCCCAGGGCTGGCACAAGCCCCAAAGCCAGTATGAGGGCTATTTAAAGGAGCAGCGGGCGGGTGTCCGCAAGGTGCTGGTGGCCTGCTGGCAGGGGGAAGCGGCGGGGTATCTCACCCTGCGGCCGGAGACAAAGGCAGGCCCCTTCGCGGGAAAGGGCTGGCCGGAGATTGTGGACTTTAACGTGCTGGAGAAGTTTCAGCGCAAGGGCATTGGCTCCCGGCTGATGGACTGCGCCGAGGCAGAAGCCGCGAAAACCAGCCGCATCGTCTGCCTGGGAGTGGGACTGCACAGCGGCTATGGCCCGGCACAGAGGATGTATATCAAGCGCGGCTACCTCTTTGATGGCACAGGCGTGTGGTATCAGGACAAGCACTTGGAGGAAGGCGCCCCCTGCGCAAACGATGACGAGCTGGTGCTGTACCTCTCCAAATACCTACCGGAAAAGGTGGTGCGCCCCCTCGCAAAGGAGGAGCTGTGCGGCAGCCTGTTCCACGATTTCTGCCGCTTCCAGCCTGTGGAGAAGGCGTGGCGGAAAGCGGAAGGGCACTGGGAAATACAGGACGTGTGCTATACCGACCGCTGGGGAAGCGGCGAGCCGGAAAGGATAAGCGGCATTTTCCGCAGGCTGCTGGCAGAGGGCGGGCAGGTGTGGGGCGCGTTCTTAGACGGCAGACTGAAGGGCTTTTGCGCGGTGGAAGGCAGGCTGAAGGGATCCCGGGGGCAATACGCGGACATGGCGGAACTGCAGGTTTCCTATGACTGCCGGGGCCAGCGGCTGGGCCGGGAGCTGTTCCAAAAGGCGGCCCAGTCCGGCCGGGCGCTGGGGGCGGAGAAGCTTTATATATCGGCCCACTCGGCGGCAGGGCCTATGGCGTTTTATAGGGCCATGGGCTGCGTGGAGGCGGAAGAGCCGGATCCCTTCCACGCGGCGGAAGAGCCTTGCGACGTGCAGATGGAATACCGACTCTAAGACAAAATTCCCGTTCCGGTGGGGGCGGGAATTTCTTTGTTGCCAAGGCTTCCCCCTTGGGGTATAATGGAAAAAAGAAAGGATGTGGGCGGTATGATGAAACTAACTTGGCTGGGGCATTCCTGCTTTAAGGCGGAGTGCGAAGAAGGCTCTGTGGTGCTGGATCCCTTTGAGCCGGGCAGCGTGCCCGGGTGCAGGGACATACAGGAGGAGGCGGATCTGGTGCTGTGCAGCCATGAGCACTATGACCACGGCTATCGGGCCGGGGTGAAGCTGACAGGCAGGGCGTGCCCCATACAGGTGACAAGCCTGCAAAGCTTCCATGACGGAGAGCAAGGGGCCAGGCGGGGGCCAAATGTTATCCACATTCTGGAGGGCGGCGGCGTAAAGGCCGCCCACTTTGGGGACATTGGCTGTATGCCAACCCCAGAGCAGATAGAGGCCCTGCAGGGCTGCGATGTGGTTATGGTGCCTGTAGGCGGCTTTTACACAGTGGGTCCGGAGGAAGCAAAGAAGATTGTGGACGCGGTGGGGCCCCGGGTGGTGATCCCCATGCACTACCGCGGCGATGCCTTCGGCTTCGACGTGCTGGGCACAGTAGACGAGTATCTGGACGTCTGCGGGCGGTGGGTGCGCTATGAGGGCGCCAGCATGGAAATCACCCCGGACATGCCCCGGCATACGGCAGTTTTGCAGTACAAATAAGGAGGCGCTATGGGCCGTAAAATTTTGCTGTGCGGCGGCAACGGAGCGGGAAAAACCACTTTAGGCAAGGCGCTTGCGGTCCTGTCCGGCTACACCTTCCGGGATACGGAGGACTATTATTTCCCCCGGCAGGAAGATGGCTATGCCTATGGGAAATCCCGCACCAAGGCCCAGGTGGCGGCGCTGCTGATTCGGGATCTCAAGCAGTATGAGGATTTCATTTTCACCTCTGTGGTGGCGGATTTTGGGGAGGAAGCGCTCTCCCGGTTTACCCACGCGGTGTTTGTCTATGTGCCCAGGGAAGTGCGCATAGCGCGGGTGAAGGACAGATCCTTTGGGAAATTCGGGGACAGGATGCGCCCTGGCGGGGATCTTTTTGAGAAGGAGCAGGGCTTCTTCCAGATGGTGGAGGCCCGCCCCCCGCGCCAGGTGGAGGACTGGCTGGAAACCCTGTCCCTGCCCATCCTCCAAGTGGACGGCCTCCGCCCCCCAGAGGAAAACGCCCGGCGGATACTGGATTTTCTGGGATAAGGCGCCGGCAGAGGCAGGCCGGAAAAGGGATACGATGATGCGTATCCCTTTTTTGCCGCCCTTTTAGGGTTTATGGTCATGGTTGAAAAACCATTAAAATATAGTTGCAAAAGCAACTATTGTTTGTTATACTTATACGTGCGGGGCTTCCCCGCGGAAATACATAAGGAAAGGAACGATTCCGGGCGCAAGGGGCAGAAGCTCTTCCCCTTTTATTGGGCATCCCGGATCGCGCGGCAGCTTTTTATGCGGATGATTTTCCATTACCTGAAGCCTTTTGCGCCCCGGATGAGCCTGGGGCTTGCCATAAAATTTACCGGCGCCATTATGGATCTGGTGCTGCCCTGGATTCTTTCCTACCTCATCGACAATGTGGCCCCCACCCGGGACATGGGCCAGGTGCTGCTGTGGGGCGGGGCCATGGTGCTGGCGGCTGTGCTGGCCCTGGTGACGAATATTGTGGCAAACCGCATGGCGGCCTGGGTGGCCCAGCACGCCACCCAGCGCATCCGCCACGATCTGTTCCAGCGCATCTCTCTGCTTTCCTGCGCCCAGATAGATCAGTTTTCCATCCCGTCCCTGGAATCCCGGCTGACAAGCGACACCTACCATGTCCACCAGTTCATGGGCATGATGCAGCGCATGGGGGTGCGCGCCCCCATCCTGCTGATAGGCGGGGTGCTTATCACCCTGACCCTGGATCCGGTGCTCACCCTGGTGCTGGTGTGTACCCTGCCCCTTCTGGCTGTGCTGGTGTACACAGTTTCCAAAAAGGGCATGCCCCTGTACACCCAGCTCCAGCAGGGGATAGACAGCATGGTGCGCACAGTGCGGGAAACCATTTCCGGCATACGGGTGATAAAGGCCCTGTCCAAAACAGAGTATGAGCGGGGGCGCTTTGACGGCATCAACAAAGAGGTGGTGCGCCGGGAGAAAAAGGCGGGCATTGTCATGGGCATCACAAACCCTATGATGAACCTGCTGCTGAACCTGGGGCTGACGGCGGTTATCATCACAGGGGCCTTCCGGGTCAATGCCGGGCTGAGCCAGCCGGGAAAGATTATCGCCTTTTTAAGCTATTTCACCATTATCTTAAACTCCATGATGGCGGTTACCCGGATATTCGTTATGTATTCCAGGGGTTCCGCTTCCGGGGGCCGCATTGCGGAGGTGCTGCACACAGCGCCCGATTTGTCCGTTGTGCCCAGAAAGCCGGAAGAAAGCCCCTACCATGTGGAGTTTGACCATGTGGTTTTCTCTTACGGCAAAAAGGAGGCAACGGTAGAAGATATCTCCTTTGCCTTAAAGCCAGGGGAAACCCTTGGCATCATCGGGGCCACAGGCTGCGGCAAGTCCACCATTATGTCCCTGCTCATGCGGCTGTATGACCCGGACGGGGGGAAAATCTCCATTGGCGGCAGGCAGGTGGATTCCCTGCCGCCAGAGGAGCTGCACACGAAATTCGGCGTGGTGTTCCAAAACGACGTGCTGTTTGCGGACACCATTTATGAAAACATAGATTTTGGCCGGGGGCTTCCCCGGGAGGCCATTGAAAAGGCGGCCCGGTGCGCCCAGGCTTGGGAGTTCATCTCCGCCCTGCCGGAGGGCTTAGGGCATATGCTCACCTCTAAGGGCACCAACTTAAGCGGGGGCCAGCGCCAGCGGGTGCTGGTGGCCAGGGCTTTGGCGGGTTCCCCGGAGATCCTGCTTTTAGACGATTCCTCCTCCGCCCTGGACTATAAGACAGACGCTGCCCTGCGCAAAGCCCTGCGGGAGGAATACACGGGCACCACCACCCTCATCGCGGCCCAGCGTGTCAGCTCCCTGCTCCACGCCGACCACATCCTGGTGTTGGAGGAGGGGAAGGCCATCGGCTATGGCACCCATGCCGAACTGATGGAAAGCTGCCCGGTGTATCAGGAGATTGCCCAGACACAGCTTGGCGCGGCTTAAGACTATGGGGCTAAACGTTCGCTTGGCGAACGTATTGCCCCATACCCCGCTTCTCGCCTGCCGGCTCGGTCGGCCGCTGGACGCGTGCCACCGGCACGCAGTGGCCCTAAAACCAATTTAAAAAATTTTTGTTTCCCCCTTGACTTGAACACCGTGTCGCACCTTATGCTGTTTATCAGAGAGGAGCGTAAGCCATGGAACGCGAACTGATGACCGTCACCCAGGTATCCCATATGCTGGGGCTTTCCACCCGGATGCTCCGGTATTACGAGCAGAAGGGCCTGATAGCCAGCCGGCGGCAGGCGGGCTATGCCTACCGGATGTATGACGAAGAGGCGGTTTCCCGGCTGCGGCAAATTATCCTTCTGCGCAGGCTGCGGCTGTCCTTAGAGCAGATAGGGCAGGCTTTGGGGGATCCCACGGCCCAGGAGGCTATCCGGATATTCCAGGGAAAGCTTGCGGAACTGGACGGCGAGCGGGAAGCCCTGAAGGCTGTCCGGGACATACTGGGCGAATTGCTGGAAGCCTTGAAAAGCCGGTACTGGATGCCTGCCGGGCAGACGCTGCTGGAAAACAGCCGTGTGATGGCGCTGACAGAGGCTTTCGCGCCTCCCCAGTTAAAACAGGAAAAGGAGCGTGCCAGGAAGATGGAAGAGTTGACCCGGGCGGAGGAAGCCGCCAAGCTGAAAGACGTGAGGATTGTACACCTGCCTGCCTCTGCGGTAGCTGCCGCCCGGTATGCAGGGCCGGAGCCGGAAAACCATGCGGGGCAGATGATAGCGGACTTTGCCCGCCGGAGCCGCCTGTGGGAGACAGGGGCCAGCATGCGCCTCTATGGGTTTAACAGCCCCAACCCGCCCCCAGAGGGGGGAGAGTATGGCTATGAGTTCTGGCTCACCATCCCGGAGGATATGGAAGTGCCCCCGCCCCTGGAAAAAAAGCATTTCCCCGGGGGCACCTATGCGGCCCACTGCATCCGCATGGGGGATTTCCACCAGTGGGCATGGCTGGCCCGGTGGGTGGAGGAAAGCGAAGAATATGACGAGAACGGATCCGGCACGCCGGAGGACATGTTCGGCGGGCTGGAGGAGCACTTGAACTATTATGACCATATCCGCAGCACAGCGGAAGGGGAGCCGGAAACAGTGCAGCTTGATTTGCTGGTTCCCGTGAAAGCACATGTACGCGAGTAATTAGTTTTCGGGTCAAGCCCTTTTGAGAAAAGGGGTTGCAGGGGTTTGGGGATGGAATCCCCAAGGTCTTAGCCCGGCAGGAAAGGAGCGGGGGCCATGCCCATGAGGATGCCAAAAGGGCCTATTGAAAAGCCCAAGGACAGGAAAAAGGTGCTTTTGCGGCTGGGGGGATACATATATGCCCACAAGTGGCTGGCGCTGGGGGCCATCGGGCTGACGGCGGCCAGCAACCTGCTGGCGCTTTTAGGCCCTATGCTCTCAGGCAAGGCCATAGACGCCATCGGCTTGGTGCCCGGCGGCACGGACTTCCCGGCAGTCTTTACATACTGCGGGCTGATGGCTGTGTTTTACGCGGCCTCCTCCGGGCTTTCTTACGGGCTTTCCGTTTTGATGATCCAGTTGAGCCAGAAGATTGTGGAGCAGATGCGCAGGCAGGTGTTTAACCGTCTTACCACCCTGCCTGTGTCCTACTTTGACAGCCACCAGACCGGGGACATTGTCAGCCGCATTTCCTATGACATCGACACAGTGAATGCCTCTTTGTCAAATGATCTGCTCCAGATAGCCGCCAGCGCCATTACGGTGCTTGGCTCCCTCATTATGATGATTGTCATCTCCCCGGTGCTGGTGCTGGTGTTTGCCGTCACCATCCCCATGTCCGTCCTGTTCACCCGGTATATGACCCGGAAGGTGCGGCCCCTGTTCCACAAGCGCTCTGTCATGCTGGGAGAGCTGAACGGCTATGTGGAGGAAGTGATTACCGGACAGAAAACCACCAAGGCCTACCACCAGGAGGAAACCATGACAGGCCGCTTTGACCAGCGGAACAAGAACGCGGTGGATGCCTACTACAACGCCGACTATTACGGCGGCATGACAGGCCCTTCTGTGAACTTCATCAACAACCTGTCCTTAGCCTTTATCAGCGTGTTCGGGGCCATCCTCTTCATTATGGGAAAGCTGACCATCGGCCCCCTTTCCTCCTTTGTGCTGTATTCCCGGAAGTTTTCCGGACCGATTAACGAAATGGCGAATATTGTCAGCGAGCTGCAGTCCGCCTGCGCGGCGGCAGAGCGGGTGTTCCGCCTTATTGACGAGGAGCCGGAGCCTGCCGACGCCCCGAATGCCCTGCCCGCCCTCCATGTCCAGGGGGACGTGGCCATGAAGCACGTGAAATTCGGCTACAGCCCGGAGAAAACCATCATCCACGACCTGAGCCTCCACGCGCCCCCCGGCGCCCTTATCGCCATCGTTGGCCCTACAGGAGCCGGGAAAACCACCTTGATAAACCTTTTAATGCGGTTTTACGATCCGGACAGCGGGCACATCGAGCTGGACGGTCGGGAGATACGGGGCATCACCCGGGAGAGCCTACGGGGGGCTTATGCCATGGTGCTCCAGGACACCTGGCTTTTCACAGGCACCATCTTTGAAAACCTGGCCTATGGCAAAAAGGATGCCGGGCGGGAGGAGGTGGAGGCAGCCGCCAGGGCCGCCCATATCCACCGGACCATTATGGGCCTGCCCCAGGGCTACGACACCCTTCTGGACGAAAACGGCATGAACATCTCCCAGGGCCAGAAGCAGCTTCTCACCATTGCCCGGGCCATGCTGCTAGACGCGAAAATGCTCATCCTGGACGAGGCCACCTCCAACGTGGACACCCGCACAGAGCGGCGGATACAGGCCGCCATGCGGGAGCTGATGAAAGACCGCACCTGCTTTGTCATTGCCCACAGGCTTTCCACCATCCAGAATGCCGACTGCATCCTGGTGGTGCGGGAGGGGGACATTGTGGAGCAGGGCACCCATGAGGAGCTGATGGCAAAGGCCGGTTTCTACGCAGGGCTTTATAACTCCCAGTTTTTATAGCCCGGCAAAGGCAGGGGGCTGCCTATTATAAAAATTTGACAAACAGCCTTTGGTATGCCATCATATATCCAAAGGCTGTTTCTTTATAGAAGGGGGCGCTCCTATGGCCAGGAAAAGGAAAACCCTTTTGTGGTGCGCTTTGGCGCTGCTGTACCGGGCGACCCTGTGGCATGCCATGGCGGAGGTATCCGGCAATGTAGAAACCACGCTGGAGGGGCTGGAGGTGCGGATTCTGGGCGTCCCGGTTTACGATGGGCGGCATCTTGTGGAAACCCGCTATTGCGGCTAGCCGCTGCCCTGCCCGCCGCCGCGTCTGGCTGCGCCAGACGGCCCCGGGCCAAGCCCCGGGCGGTCCGGCTTTGCCGGACCCTGCGGCGGGCAAAACCAAACTGCCTTATCCCAGGTTAAACAGCCAATTACACAGAAAGAAGGTTTTCCTATGAAACTGAAAGCGCCTGTAAAAGGCATCTTTTTCGATTTGGGCTGGACGCTTCTGGCCCCTGTGTCGGGAAGCTGGATGTTCTCCGCCTTTGCCCGGCAGTATTTCCCAGAGGACATAATGGCCTCCCTGCCCCGGGAGCGGGTGCGGGCCGCCATGGAGAGAGGCCAGGAATACCTGAACACCCACCACCTGATGTCCACCATACAGGAGGAGTACCAGGCCTTTAAAACGTATTTTACCATCCTCGCAAAGGATCTGCCGGAGCTGGGGTTAAGCGAAGGGGACATCAAGGCTGTGGCAGAAGAAAAAGCCTATAAGCAGGTAGACAACTTCTATCTGTTTGATGACACGCTGGAAACCCTGAACGCTTTAAAGGGCAAATATAAGCTGGGGATTATTTCCGACACCTGGCCCTCCATAGAGCCAGCCCTGGAGCACTTCGGCCTTACCCCGTATTTCGACTGCGCCACCTTCAGCTACACCCTGGGGGTGTATAAGCCCGCCCCACGCATGTATAAGGACGCCCTTTCCAAAATGGGCCTGCCCCCTGCCCAGACCGTCTTTATTGACGACTTCACCGGGAACCTGGAAGGCGCCAGGGATGCTGGCATCCAGCCGGTGCTGATACAGGCAAAGCCCGGGGCGGAGGACAGGGAGGATATGGCGAAAATCAAGCGGATTGGAGAACTGCTGTCCATCCTGCCCTAAAGGCGCAGACTGGAGAAAACCACAAAAAATCTCCAAAAAGGGGAAATCATAGTAGAAAGAGGCACAAAAAGAAAAAAATCCTGTCCCGCTCCTAACCAAACAGCCGGGGCCGCCGTCTAATGCATGTACAAAAAAACGGGCAGCCCTTTTCCCCTGAAGGAGTGATAGGATTTGCAAAGCAGAAAGCACACACGAGGCAGAACCGCCGCCAGCCCTTTACGGCGCATTCGTTTTTTCACTATATTAGGCCTGCTTATCCCCCTTTCTCTGATAAGCGTGCTGATTTGGGCCATGGCCCAAATCCAGCCAGGCCCGTCTCCCTCCGGCACCGCCCCCGCTTTTCCCAGGGACACCCCCAGCCTTATTCTGGCGGGCGAGGGGCAGGAGGCCTCCTGGCAGCTTCGCCTGGTAAACTCCACCCATCCCCTGCCCGGGGACTGGAATCCGGATCTTTCTGTCATCGATCCCATTACAGGGGAAAACTTTGACAGCCGGGCCTTAGAATACCTGCGGGCCATGCTGGACGCCATGGAACGAGAAGGGCTGCAGCCCCTGGTGTGCTCGGGATACCGCTCCTATGAATCCCAGGAAGCCATCTTCCAGCAGAATGTGGAAACAGCCCTTTGCCAGGGCTATACCCAGGAGGAAGCCGAGGAGCAGGCCGCCCTGTGGGTGATGCCTCCCGGGTGCAGCGAGCACCAGTCCGGGCTGGCGGCAGATATTGTCTCAGCGGAGAACCAGAACCTGGACGAAACCCAGGAGGATACGCCAGAGCAGGCGTGGCTTCACGCCCACTGCCAGGAATACGGTTTCATTCTCCGCTATCCCCAGGACAAAACTGAGCTTACCGGCGTAAATTACGAGCCATGGCATTACCGGTATGTGGGGGAAGAAGCCGCCCGGGATATCATGTCCCAGGGTCTCTGCCTGGAAGAATACGCTGCGCCTCCGGGTTAAGGAACTTTTTTCAGGAAAAAGTTCCTTAACAATCTTCAAAAACCTCTAATCCGCAGGAAGGTATCAGGAAACCACGGCCGGAGCGGCCCGGTTCTGTTCCTTTCCCGCGCTACTTCCCGCGTTTGTCTTTGGGAATCACCTTGCATTTGCCGCCAGGCCGGGCTGTCATAATGAACACCTCTGAAAGCTCCAGCCCCGCGCACCTTGCCTGCTCCCTTGCCCAGGCAGGGGTTTTCCCCACCAGCTCCAGGGAGTGGCTGGAAAGGCAGCCGTCGCTGACCACCACCACTTCCAGGGAGGCGGAATCCACCTTCACCCCGGCCTGTTTGGGGGTGAGGCTGTCGTTGGCCGCCTTTTTCAAGAGGCTCATGGCGCCGTTTGTCTCCACAATGGCATACTCCACGTCCTCCAAGGAGAAGCACCCGCTCTGGCGCAGTTCCTCAAACAGATCCTCCGTACTCATGCGCAGCCGGCGCAATTCCCCCTGGAGCACGCGGCCTTTTTCGATGACTACAATGGGCTTGCCGCACACTGCCTGCCGGAAGCTTCCGCTTTTCAGCATCAGCAGGGACACCACGATTTCGCACAGCACCAGCGCTGCCATGGGAATAAGCCCGTTCCATAAAGGATCGCCCTGCTGCTGGATAGGCATCACCGCCAGCTCGGAAATCAGGAGGGTAACCACCAGTTCAGAATTTTGTAGCTGGCTCACCTGCCGCTTGCCCATAATCCGCACGCTGAGCAGGATGGCCCCATACATGATAAATGTACGCAGTAAGGATGTTAGCATAAAAAATCGCCATAGGATACAGCGTTCGCGCAAAGCGAGCCACCCGCCTTTTGCGCCCGGTATCATTCCTTTCTTCCCGTTATGTGACTATAGTATCCCAAGAAACGCCCAGTTTATGGGCGTTTCTTTCTGCATATTTTTGCTTTTTCCGGCGAATACTAGCCGTATAAAAGGGGGGCGCAGCATGGAAAGGGTATCGGCAAAGCTGGAGGAAAACAAAACATATCTGCAGGGCCAGTTTCAAAAATCCATGGACTTCATGCTCCGGGAGCTGGAGCTTTCCGGCACCGGGGCGGCGCTGTTCGCCCTGGACGGCCTGGTAAGCAAGCAGACCATCACCCTGAGCATTTTAAATCCCCTGATGGGCGCGCCTGTTATGCCCGGGGATGGGGAGATGAAGCTGAAATTTATTGAAAAGAACGTTTTAGGCTCTGTGGAGCAGAAGCGGGAAACCCAGATGGAGCAGGTGCTGCTGCTTTTGATGAGCGGCTTTGCGGTGCTGTGCATAGACGGCTGCGGGGAAGCGCTGGTGTTCGGCGTGCAAGGCTTTGAAAGCCGGGGGCCGGAGGAGCCGCAGAACGAGGTGATGCAACGGGGGGCCAAGGACGGCTTCACAGAAAGCTATCAAACCAACATGGCCATGATACGCCGCAGGATGAAAACCACATCCCTGAAGTTTGAGAAGGCCCAGGCCGGGAACCAGAGCCACACCCCCCTGGCTATTTGCTATCTGGAGGGCATTGCCTCGCCCCAGGTGGTGGAAAAGGTGAAAAAGCGGCTGAAAGAGTGCGATTTGCAAACCGCCCTGGGGGCGGGATACCTGGCGGGCTTTTTAGAGCGGGGCGGGAGCGTTTTCACCGGGGTGGGCATGAGCGAGCGCCCCGACGTGGTGTGCGGGAAAATAGAGGAGGGCCGGGTGGCTGTCCTGGTGGAGGGCACTCCCAGCGTGCTGCTGGTTCCCTTCCTGTTTGTGGAAAATTTCCAAACCCTGGATGACTACCTCACCCGGCCCTTTTACGGCACCTTTATCCGCTGGCTGAAATACCTGGCCTTTTTCCTCAGCGCTTTCCTGCCCGGGCTGTATGTGGCGATTACCACCCACCACCCGGAGCTGCTGCCGGAAAGCCTGCTTTTGAAAATCGCGGAGGCTGAAGCCCAAACGCCTTTCCCGGTTATGGCGGAAACCCTGCTTTTATACTTCCTCTACGAGGTTTTGCGGGAGGCGGGCCTGCGGGCGCCCCGATCCCTTTCCGCCACGGTGAGCATTGTGGGGGGCCTGGTGGTGGGAGACACAGCGGTGTCGGCGGGGCTTGTCAGCGCCCCTTCCCTGCTGGTGGTGGCCCTCACCGCCATAGCGGGCTATGCGGTGCCCCGGCTTTACGAGCCTTTGGCCCTTTTGCGGCTGGCCTTCCTGCTGGCGGGGAACTTTTTAGGGGTGTGGGGCGTGATGCTGGGGCTGGCGCTGCTGCTTTTAAACCTGTGCGGATCGGAAAGCTTCGGGGTGCCCCTGCTGTCCCCGGTTGCGCCCTACAGCGGAAGCCTGGCCTTCCGGGACGTGTTCGCCCGGGCAGGCTGGCAGAAGCTTTCCCGCCGGGACGCCAAGGTGCAGGACATGCCCGGCAGCCGGGAAACAGGGCAATAAGGACTATCATTATATTATCCGGAAATGTATGGATACCGGGCCTGCAAGGCCGCTTACACCCCACAGCGGGGGCGGGTAAAGGTTTTGGGGATTCTTAAGGGGTATTTTCCTCAAAAATACCCCCTTAAGCCCCCTGGACGCCAGAGGCAGGAAGCAGAAGGAGGAAACAGGATGGCAGAGCGGAAAATCAGCGCGGCGCAGTTTTTCATCAGCATGTTCGTATCCCGGGTGGTGGTGACCATTGCGCTGAACGCCCAGTATACCGGGGGGGAAAATATGCTGGACAGCATGGTGTCTTATGTGCTTGCCATGGCCCTGGGATTTATCATTGCCCTGCCGGTGTGGGGCCTGCACAGGCGCAGGCCGGGGCTGGATATCAGCCGGGCGGCGGTGCTGGATATGGGCTTTGCGGGAAAAGCCGTGCCCCTTCTTTATTTTGCCTATTTTGTGGTGATAAACGGCGCGTCTTTGGCGCTGTTCCAGCTTTTTCTCATGGACACCATAAACCCCGCCTTTTCCGCCGCCCTGGTGACGGCGGTGCTTGCCGGGGCCGCCCTCTATGGGGCCTTGAAGGGCATTGAAACCATTGCCCGGTGCGCCACCTGCGTGTTCGTGGTGCTGCTGTTAGGCTGCGGGCTGGTGTTCGGCATTGTGGCCTGGCGGTTCTCCCCGGAAAACCTGGAGCCGCTTTTCTATAACGGCTTCTCCCAAACCTATACAGGCGTGCTGCTCTTTATCGCCCGCACCTCCATCTTCGCGGACATGGCCATGCTCCTGCCCATGGTGAAGGGGAAAAAGGGCCTGGGCTTTGCCTGCTGGGCAGGGGGGACAGCGGTGTTTGTGTGCCTGCTGCTGTTCCTGGTGGTGGGGTGCCTGGGGCGGTACGCATACACCCAGAATTTCCCGGTGTATGCCCTGGCCTCCATCACCCAGGTGCGGTCTATGCAGCGGCTGGACGCGGTTTTTACCGGCGTGTGGATGATGGGGCTGGTGGTGAAGCTGGCCTTTGACATGTACTGCTGCCGGCTGTGCGCCGCTGCCCTGCAAAAGGAACCGGGAGAGGCAAAAAGCGGGGCCTGGCTTTCCGCCGCGCTGATGCTGGGCCTGGCCCTGTGGGCCGCTATGTCCCCCCTGGCCCAAAGGTTTCTGCTGGACACGAGGATCCTTTTCCTGTGTACAGCGGCGGCAGGCTTTGCCATCCCCCTGCTGGTGCTGGCGGCAGACTTACTTTCCCGGCGGGGAGAAAAACAGACAAAAAAGGCCCCGTAAGGGGCGCTGACAGGAGGTATGGGAATGGCTCTATGGAAAAAAGCTTTGGCCCTGGCGCTTGTGGCGGCGCTGATGCTCTCCATGCAGGGCTGCGGATACCGGGAGCTGTATGAGCGCCTGCTGATACATGGCATCGGCGTGGACGCTGTGGAGGACGGCTTTTTGGTGACAGTGCGCTCCTCTGTGTCCCCCGAGGACGAGGGGGAGGAGTGCTTCACCAGCACCGGGAAATCTGTGCTGGAAGCCCTGACAAACCTCTCCCTTTCCACAGGCCGGGAGCCTTTCTATTCCCACAACTACCTGGTGGTGTTTGGGGAAACCTGCGCCCGGCAGGGCCTGGATAGCTGCCTGGATTTTTTCATCCGCTACTACAACACCCGCCCTGCGGTGCAGGTATATCTGGCAGAGGGGAGCGCGGGGGAAGTTCTCTCCTATGAAAAGGACGGGAAGCTTTTACGGATGTCGGAGCTGCAGGAGCTGGGAAAAAGCGGGCAGCTTAACGGCAAAGCCATGGGGGCGCAGCTTCTGGACTTTGTAAACGGGGTGAAGCGGGAAGGATCTTCCGCTGTGCTGCCTGTGCTGCGGGCAGGGAAAGAGGGGGTGGAGATCGCCTCTACAGCCTATTTCACCGGCTATAAGCAGGCAGGCGCCCTGTCCCTTTCCCAAACACGGGGATATCTGGCGGCGAAAAACCTGCTGGAAAAAGGGGAAGCTGTGGTGCAGGGCAGCTTTGGGGCGGCAACCCTGTCCCTTTCCCAGTCTAAAGGAAAGATAGATGCCCGGATAGACGGGAACGGACCGGTGTTCACCATTTCTGTGGAGGCGCAGGCAGATATCAGCGCCGTTTCCGGCGGGCGCAGCCGGCTGGGGGCCGGGGAGTATGCCCAGATAGAGAAAGAGGCCGCCGCCCTGCTGGAAGGGGAGGTACTCTCTGCCCTGGAGCAGAGCGTGCAGGAGGATAACTGCGACATCTTTGGCTTTGGAAACCTGCTGTACCGACAGTATCCCGCTTACTGGCGCACCGCCAGCGCCGGGTGGCACGAGGAAATGGCAGCGTGCCGCTACGAGGTGCGCACCTCTGTCCAGGTGCTGCGGCTGGAAGGATAGGGCGTGCCTAAAATCCGGTTTTTTCCGCCTTGCCAGGCGGCCAAAAAAACCAAAAAGCTGGTTACAATCTGGTTACAAACCGCAGTTTTTTACCTCCAAATTACCACAATTCACAATTTATTCATGATTCTTTTCAGACAAAAAGCGCCCTGCATACAGGGCGCTTTTACTGTTTAAATCCCGTTGAGCCAGTATTTTCTGTCCAGCGTCCGGTACTGCACCGCCTCTGCCGCGTGGGCGCTGCCGATGACATCGCAGTTGTCCAAATCGGCAATGGTGCGGGAAACCTTCAGCACCCGGTCGTAGGTGCGGGCAGAGAAGCCGAATTTTTCAAAGGCCCGGCGGAGCAGGCGGCCCGCCTCCTCGGTGGTGGGGCAGGCCTCCCGCAGCAGGCTGGGCGGGATCTCTCCGTTACAGGTGAAGCCCATGCCCTCATAGCGCTCTGTCTGGCGCTTTCTGGCAGCGTTTACCCTGGCACGCACCTGGGCAGAGCTTTCCTCCTCCCCGGCAGAGGAAAGGGCCTCGAATTCTACAGGCATCACCTCTACATGGAGATCCATCCTGTCCAGAAGCGGCCCGGAAATCCGCCCCAGATACCGGTCTACCGCCCGGGGCGAACAGGTGCAGGGCCGGGTGGGATGGCCAAAATACCCGCAGGGGCAGGGGTTCATGGCGGCCACCAGCATAAAACGGCAGGGATAGCTGGCGTTGCCCCCCACCCGGGAGATTGTAACCACCCCGTCCTCCATAGGCTGGCGCAGCACTTCCATGGCGCTTTTGGAAAACTCGGGGAATTCGTCTAAAAACAGCACGCCGCTGTGGGCCAGGGAGATTTCCCCGGGCCGGGGGATGGCCCCGCCCCCAGACAATCCGGCTGTGGAAATGGTGTGGTGGGGCGAGCGGAAAGGCCTGCTTTGCAGCAGGGATCCCCCTGCCTCCAACTGCCCGGCAATGGAGTGGATCATGGTGGCCTCCAGGGCTTCCTGGAAGGCCATGTCCGGCAGGATGGAGGGCAGCCGCTTTGCCATCATGCTCTTGCCAGAGCCGGGGGAGCCTAGCAGCAGGATGCTGTGGCTGCCGCTGGCAGCTATCTCCAAGGCCCGTTTGGCAACATTCTGGCCCTTTACATCGGCAAAATCCGGCAAGGGCAGAAGGCTTTCCGCAGGCTCGGCGGGCTGGGCGGCAGGGATGAGGGAGTCTCCCCGCAGGTGGGCTATAAGCTGGGGCACGTCCTTTACGGGGTACACCTGCAGGCCCTGCATCACAGCCCCTTCCCGGGCGTTGTCCTCCGGGACGAACAGCCGCTTATACCCCGCCTCCTGTGCCCGGGCCGCCATGGGCAGCACGCCCCGCACCCGCCGCACCTGCCCGGAAAGGGAAAGCTCCCCTAAAAATACGGCGTCCTCCAAATCGCACAGAAGCTGGCGGGAGGCCTGCAAAAGGGACAGCAGCAGGGGCAGATCATACATAGGCCCTTCCTTGCGCTTGTCCGCCGGGGCCAGGTTCATGGTGATGCGGCTGACGGGGAAATCGAACCCGCAGTTTTTCAGCGCCGCCCGCACCCTGTCCCGGGACTCCTTTACCGCCGCGTCGGGCAGGCCTACCACCTCAAAAGCCGGCAGGCCCCCGGAAAGATCTGTTTCCACCTCCACCGGGAACGCGTTCATGCCATAAAGCCCCATGCTGTGAATTTTTGCTACCATATCCCTCTTCCCCCTTTCAGCGTTTTAAGACCGCGGATTCCCTCCACGCTCCAGCCTAAGGCCGCGGGGCTTTGCCCCGCACCCCACAACCCCTTTAAAAAGGGGTTGATCCTAAACTCAAGTATGGATTATTTTTGGATTTGCAAACTCTATAATAGCTGCTCTGCGGGTATTATACCATAA
>NZ_QWEO01000065.1 GCF_009936035.1 Neglectibacter sp. X58
CAGCAATTGAAAAAGATTGGCAAGGAAAGCCTCCGCAAATAAGGTCGATATCCGGCAGCGCATTGGGGTCGATGGTTCTGGCGTCTGCAAAAAACACTTCTCCTTCCGTATCGTACATGGTGTTGTAAGCCTGGTTTGCATACTTATCTATCTCGCAGTGACCGACGCATTCAAAGCCGCCTACAGCCTCTAAGCCGGAGCGGAAACCGCCGATCCCCGCGAACATATCAAAAAATCGGATAGCCATGCGCCATCCGACCACTTCACTGTATTAACTTTCACCTCACATTTTCATGCCGAAATCTTCATCTTCGTCCATGTCCGGCTCCTGTTCCTCTGCCAGTTCTTCCTCGGTGAGCTTGCGAAAGGAGTCCTCGCTGGGGATGATCCCCAGCGCACGGCCATTGTCAAACTTACAGTGCAGGGTGCCGATATCGTCTACGGCAATCACAGTGCCCCGCGTGTTATCCTCAACACGGTGGATGTCGTTTCCCATGCTCAGCAACATGATCCGTGTGCCGCTGGGGTACTCGGCCTTGTAGCGCTCAGCCATCCGATGCAGCCTATCCCATTCGTTCATCTCGAAAACCTCCTTTTACATACCGCCCATCCCTTGATGGGGTTCCAGGTGCTCGTCCAACTCATCCTCAGTGCAGAGAAAATAGTCATCACTGCTGTTCCAATATGAAACATAGAGGTCGCCCTCGTCGGTTTCGATGGGCCGCTGCTCGAAACCTTCTCCAAGGCCGTCTGAACACTGTCCAAGAATTTCCTCCCGCAAATCCGCCATTTCCTCTGCCGTGAGCGGCTCCTTGAGGTGACAATCGATCCGGCCTAAGAGCCTGCCGTCGATATCCTCCACTGTCCAAACTGCTGACATGAGCTTGGCAGCTACACCGGCATTTCTGTCAAGATATTGCGCCATGTCACCCATTTCGGGGGCCTGCTCGTCGGCAATGCCCTGCTCGATCTGGTCTTGGTACGCCGCCAGGAACCCGCTGCCCACCTCGATATACTCGTCGCACTCGCCATCGTCAAGCTGGCCCACCAGAGGGCAGTAAAGCGTCAGCTTGACTGGCCCGGCAGCCTGGGTCATGGCCTTGATATCATCGAACAGCTTTTCCTTAGTGGGATACTGATTGTGGACGATATTCTGTTCCAGGTCTGTGAGGATTTTTTCTCTGGCAGTCGACACAGCAAATGCCACAGTGTTGGCGTCAGCTAAAGTGTCGCCCTTGCTGAACACTCTCAGCAGGCGGCTGCCAATCTCACTGTCGGCAGACAGATGGAGATCCACGCCCTTGTCATCATGGAGCAGGATATTTCGGGGCGGCTTGTTGATACCGGCCTCCCGCATATCGTGGTAGAACTGGTGGATGTCAAGAGGCAGTTCTCGTTCGAGGGCTGCTCCAAACTGGTTGGTTATTTTTGCTTTGATCACTTGATGCACCTTCTTTCAAGAAATAAAAAAAGCCGGTCGCTTGTTTTGAAGAGGTTTCTCCAGCGACCAGCTATGTATGCAACGGGCTATCGCCCTTATGCACGCAAAAGACTAACGTCTTTTTGCGACAAAGGGCCAGCGGATTTTTTCCACTGGCCCTCTCACTCTGTGCTATTCTGTTGTTGTGAGGGTTCACTTCCTGCCGCAAAGCCAAAACGCCGTTTTGCCATCCCCGTTTTCGTACTTTCGAAATCCAGCCCTTTGAGATGCAAAAAACCGCGCCATGGCGCGGTTTTTTGCCCAAATATCTTTTTGGTTTTCCTAGGATGGCGGAAGCGGTGGGATTCGAACCCACGAGCCCGTGAGGACTACCTGATTTCGAGTCAGGCCCGTTATGACCACTTCGATACGCTTCCATGTAATAATTATTCAGTTTTCGGCACAGATAACATGATTTCGAGTCAGGCTCGTTATGACCACTTCGATACGTCTCCCTATAGGCAGTTAACCTTGTTTAAGACCTTCACATAAAATCTATGCCTGCATTCAAACTGACCTCAATAATCTTTCTTATTTTAGCTTTTTATTTTTAAAAAGTCAAGTATTTTTGGTGGAAGGTTGACAGGGGAGGGGAAAAAGTTGTAGAATAGACACAAGACATGGGGCTTTCTGTGAAAAATGCGCCATGTTAAGCGCCGGGAGGCTCACTGCTGCCGGTCTATTCTGCTTGTAGAAAGCGAGTTGGATAAGTGTATATGATAAAAAGATTCAGCAGACGAGGCGGGGCCCTGCTGCTCTGCTTTGCGTTAATTTGCGGGATGCTGGCAGGCTGTTCCGATGTGCGGAACATGGTTTCCGGCGTGGCTGTTGCTGGCGAATTCCCGGTAGAGGTGGCTGGCGTAACCATATCTGCCCGGCCCCAGAAAGTGGTGGTGCTTTCTCCCAGTCTGGCTGATGTGGTGTTGGCTTTAGGCTATGAAACCCAGTTGACTGCCGGTGCCCAGGAGTGTACCCAGGAAAGCCTGCGGGATTTAAACAAGCTTTCCCGGGATGATGCCCAGGCTATCATAGACGCCGGCCCGGATCTGGTGCTGCTGGACGCGGAGAGCGGCGCCTCCGCTTCCGCTCTGGAGGAGGCAGGCATTACGGTGCTTTCCATTGCCCCCGCTACAGACCGCGAGGATTTCGAGCGCCTTTACTCCGAGGTGTCCTCCGCCTTGGCTGGCGGCGGCGCGGGCCATGACGAGGGAATCCGGGTGGCACAAGATATTTTTCTCACGCTGGACGCTATTAACCGCATTGTGCCCAGCGACAGGGTCACCACCGCCTGTTACCTGTATGACCTGGACAGCAGCGCTGTAACAGGAGACATGTTTGGCAGCACCATCATGACGTATTCCGGCGTGACCAATGTTTTCAAAAGCCTGCAGGGGGGCATGTACGATTTTGACACCCTGCGCATCTCCAATCCCAACGCTATTTTCTGCCCGCCAGGCTTGAAGGATCAGATTCTGGGAGACAGCCGTTTTCAGGATTCCCAGGCAGTGAAGGATAACAAGGTTTTTGAAATGGATCCCAGCCTGATGGCCTGGCAGGGCCGCACTGTTATTGAAACTGCTTACGAGATAAGCTCCTTGGTGTTTCCAGAACTGCTGGAGGAAAATTCCATGCAGGTGACGGATCCTACAGAGGAAATAGATTCTGCTGTAGGCTCGGCTTTAGCCAGCGAGGCCGAGGCAGAAGATAATACCAAGTATGAAACCCTGGCCCAGGGGGATCAGGGGGAGGAAGTGCAGAAGCTGCAGGCCCGTTTAGAAGAGCTTGGATATCTGGACAGGGAATATGACGGGCATTTCGGGGAATATACGGCCCAGTGCGTCTCTGAATTCCAGAAAGCCAACGGCCTGGAGGAAACCGGCGTTGCCGATGCCGACACCCAGCGGAGGCTTTTCTCCCGCACCGCGAAGGGGAAAGGGGAGGAGACAGACAGCGCTGTGTCGTCAGAACCGCCTGTGGAAACCTCCCAGGCTCCGGAGGAAAATTAGGTCTGTTGCTTTACTGCGTGAAAATACCCCCGCCGGGTAAGGCGGGGGTATTTATATCCTGTCTCATTTTGCGCAGCGCTCATTTAAAATACTGGTAAAACTGGCACTTGATCATGCCGTTGTATAATTTCCGCCGCTTGTCTGCTTTCCGCCCGAAAAGATCTTCAAAGTCCTCCTCCGGGGTGATAATGCCATAACTCCAGCCCCGCTGTTGGGTGAACACCCGACCCATGGTTTTGCACAGATCCCGGGCCGCGGAAACGTCCAGCAGCCGCTCTCCATAAGGCGGATTGCACACCACACAGCCGTACGGATCGGCGCAGGCAAAGTCCTTTATATCCCGTATCTGGGCCTTGATATGTTTTCCCACCCCTGCCCGCTGGGCGTTTTCCAGGGTGAGGGACACTGCTTCCGGGTCGATATCAAATCCTTCCGCCAAAAAGCCTTCCCCGGGCAGGGCCATTTCCCTTGCAAGGCTCCGCTCCTCTTTCCAGATGGCCTTGTCTGCCCCTGTCCAGGTTTCCGCGATAAACCGCCTGCCAAGCCCGGGGGCCATACGGCGGGCTGCCATAGCGGCCTCTATCAGCAGGGTGCCGGATCCGCAGAAGGGATCGAGAAAATGGCCGTCAGGCCGCAGTCGGACAAGCTTTACCAAAGCCGCCGCCAGGGTTTCTTTTATAGGGGCCTGGGTGGAAGCAGGGCGGTATCCCCGCTTGTGGAGGCCTGCCCCAGAGGTATCCACCATAAGGCTTACTTTGTTCTTTAAAATGCGGAACCGCACCCGGTACAGAGGCCCTGTCTCCTCAAACCAGGAGATATGGTAAGCGTTAGTCAGGCACCGGACAATGGCTTTTTTGATGATGGACTGACAGTCGGGCACACTGTGGAGCTGGCTGTTCAGGCTGGCCCCGGTTACAGGGAATTCCCCATCTACAGGCAGAAGCTTTTCCCAGGGAAGCGCCTGCACGCCCTGGAAAAGCTCCTCAAAACTGCGGGCTTCAAATTCTCCCAGCAGCACCAGAACCCGCTCCGCGCAGCGCAGGCGCAGGTTTGCCCTGGCAAGAATATTCCAGCCGCCGGAGAAAAGCACCCGCCCGTTTTCCGCCTGCACGTCCTCGCAGCCCATTTCCCGCAGCTCTTGGGCAACCAAACCCTCCAGCCCCAACAGGCAGGGGGCACAAAGCCTTATTTTTTCCATGCAATTCCCCTTTCACCAAAATGCTGTATAATATAGGTGCGTTCCCCCGCTTATCCCGCAAAGGAACGCACTTTTTCCGTTTCAGCCGGGCACTGCCAAATTTTATGTATGGCTTTATGCATCCCGGCCGCAGCACTTCTTATATTTTTTCCCGCTGCCGCAGGGGCAGGGATCATTGCGGCCCACCTTTTGGCCTTTCACCACGGTTTTGGAGCGCTTCTGCTCTTTGTACAGCTCCTGGCGGCGCTCCTCGGTCAGGTGCTTGTCCCACTGGGGAAGGGTATACAGCCAGTCTGCCTTTGCCTCCACCATGTTTTTATAAAGCCGTTCCTTGTCATAGTTCAGATTGACTTCCGAATCTGCCTCCAGGGCCTCCAAATCATTTTTCTCCTTCAGGCTGTCGTTGATGCCGTCCAGAAAGCCCATCATGGACATTAAATCCACGCTGTATTTCTTCGCATACCCCTCCACCGTATTGCGCCGGGGTTTGCTTTCCAGGATCCGTTTGTAAAATTCTGTTTCCAGCTTAAAATATTCCTGCCAGAATTTTGCCCCCTGCTCCTGCTGCTTTTCTTCGGCATACTGCTGCCATTGTGCCAGCAAAGCCACATTCATCACTCCTAATCTTCATCTTTTCAAATGGCTTTTATATATCCTTACTGGAAATCTTAGCACCTTTTTTCCTTTCTGTCAATTCCTTCCGTGTCGAGAGATGTCTGTTCCATTGATTTTATCAAACAGTTTTCCCCATTTGCTTTTTTGGCAGGTTGGGCGTATAATGGAAAAAAGCGACAGGGGAGGGGCTGCGATGCTGAAAGCCATTATTTTTGACGCCTATGGGACGCTGCTGTGTACGGGCACAGGCTCTGTAGACGCTGCCGGGGAAATACTGGCAAAAAACGGGCGGCAGGATATTTCTCCGTCTGGTTTTTATGCCCGCTGGAAGCAGTTGCACCAGCGGCACATGGACAGCGGGGGGCCTTTCCTCACAGAGGAGGCCATCTACCATTTAGATTTGCGGGCGCTTTATAAAGAATATGGCATAGAGGGGGAGCCGGACCAGGACGTGGAAATTATGCTTGGGATTTTAGGCTGCCGCAGGCCTTATCCAGAGGCAAAGGCTGTGCTGGAAGCGCTGGAAAAGCGGGTGCCGCTGTATATTGGCTCCATTACGGATACAGCGCCCTTGCAGCAGGATCTACGCCGGGGCGGCCTGCCCATGAAAAAGCTTTTCACCTCGGAAAGCCTTCGCTGCTATAAGCCAGCCCCCCGCTTCTATACAGAGATTCTGCGGCAGTTGGGCTTGAGGCCCCAGGAAGCCCTTTTTGTGGGGGATTCCCTTACAAATGACGTAGCAGGGCCGCAGGCGGCAGGCATTCCGGCCTGCTGGGTGAACCGTAAGGAGGAACATCCAGGGGATTTTGTCCCGCGCTATACGGTTTCCGATTTAACCGGGCTTCTGCCCATTGCGGAAAGCCTTTTGGGAGGGGAGAGCCTGTGACACAGCAAAGCTTTTTCCAGCCCGGCCCGCTGGACGCGCCTTTAGCCACCCGTATGCGCCCTCAAACCCTTTCGGAATTCAGCGGCCAGCAGCACCTTTTAGGGGAAGGGAAAATCCTGCGCCAGCTTATAGAGGAGGATAAGGCGTCCTCCATGATTTTCTGGGGGCCGCCGGGGGTGGGCAAAACCACCCTGGCCCGTATCATTGCCGGGCGCACCCAGTCGAATTTTATCAACTTCAGCGCCGTCACCAGCGGCATCAAGGAGATAAAGGAAGTGATGGCAAACGCGGAGCGCAGCCGCCTATTAGGGGAGCGCACCTTGCTTTTTGTAGATGAGATACACCGCTTCAACAAGGCCCAGCAGGACGCTTTCCTGCCCTTTGTGGAGCGGGGCAGCATTGTGCTCATTGGAGCCACTACGGAAAACCCTTCCTTTGAGGTAAACGCCGCTCTGCTGTCCCGGTGCCGGGTGTTCGTGCTTCAGGCCCTCTCTGCGGAAGATCTGGTTTCCCTGCTGAAAAGGGCCTTGGAGGATCCCCGGGGCTTTGGAGGGGAGCAGGTGGAAATGGGGGGGGCATGCTGGACATCATTGCAAATTTTGCAAATGGCGACGCCCGCACAGCCCTGGGCACCCTGGAGATGGTGGTATTAAATGCCCGCAGGGAAGGGGACAGGGTGACGGTAACCCGGGAGATACTGGAGCAGTGCGTGAACCGGAAATCCCTGCTCTATGACAAAAACGGGGAGGAGCATTATAACCTGATTTCCGCCCTGCACAAATCCATGCGCAACAGCGACCCGGACGCGGCGGTGTACTGGCTGGCCCGTATGCTGGAGGCGGGGGAAGACCCTCTCTATGTGGCCCGGCGGCTTATCCGCTTTGCCAGCGAGGATGTGGGCCTTGCCGATCCCCGGGCCTTGGAGCTGTGTACTGCCGCCTATCAGGCCAGCCATTTCATCGGCATGCCGGAGTGTACGGTAAATCTCACACAGGCTGTAGTGTACCTTTCCGTTGCCCCTAAGTCCAACGCCCTCTATAGGGCCTATGAATCCGCCAAAAAGGATGCTTTGCACATGCTGGCAGAGCCGGTGCCCCTGGTTATCCGCAACGCCCCCACCCGCCTGATGAAAGAGCTGCACTATGGGGAAGGGTATCAATATGCCCATGACACAGAGGAAAAGCTGACGGACATGCAGTGCCTGCCGGATTCCCTTTTGGGCCGGCAGTATTATGAGCCTACCGCCCAGGGCCTGGAGGGCAGGGTGAAGGAGCGCCTGGAAAAAATCCGGGCCTGGAAGATGGAAAGACAGCCAAAAATACACAAAGGGGAGAAAACTTGATGGATTTGCAAAGGCTTATGCAGGAAGCGGCAGGGATTGTAAGGGAGGCAGGGGCTTTGGTGCGTTCCCTGCGGCACCCCCAGGTATACACCAAGGAAGGCCACGCCAATTTTGTGACAGAGGCTGACATTGCCTCCCAGAAATTTCTGCTGGAAAAGCTGGGGGAGCTTTTGCCAGAGGCCCATTTCTTTGCCGAGGAGCAGGCCCAAAACAAGCTGGAGCCGGGCTTGAACTGGATTATCGATCCCATCGACGGCACCACCAATTTCATGCGGGGATACAGACCCTGCGCCATTTCCGTGGGCCTGGTGCAGAACGGCACAGGGGTGATGGGACTTGTGTATGACCTGTGGGCAGGAGAGCTGTTTTCCGCTGTAAAGGGGGGAGGCGCCTTCTGCGACGGACAGTCCATCCGCTGCGGGGAAGTGCCCCTGGAAAATGCCTTAATCGCTTTTGGCTCCTCTCCCTATTACCGGGAACGGGCCGAAGCGACCTTTGCGGCGGTGCAGGAGGTGTTTCTCCTCTGCGGGGATGTGCGCCGATCCGGTTCTGCCGCCCTGGATCTGTGCTATGTGGCGGCGGGCCGCAGCGACGGCTTCTTTGAAGCCATCCTGTCCCCCTGGGATTTTTGCGCCGCTTCCGTCATCCTGGAGGAGGCGGGGGCCAAGGCAGGCTCCCTGGAAGGGCCGCTGGGTTATGAAAAGGGCATGGCGGTGATAGCTGGCAGCCCGGCGGTTTATGGCACTCTGGCGGAAATTGCCCGGCGGCATTTTGCCAGACTGTGAGATTCAACAAATTTCCCTGTATTCCATTGACAAGAGGCATATGGGGTGCTATAATAAAACAAAAGCTGAATAAATCCTTATCAAGAGAGGCGGAGGGACAGGCCCTGTGATGCCCGGCAACCTGTGGCGCAAGCTGCAAGGTGCCAATTCCTGCGGTGTAAACCGAAAGATGAGGCGGTAAAAGGGCCCTCGTTTTTCGAGGTGCCCTTTTCTTGATTCGGGGTTTACTGAGGCTTGGATTATTATAACGAAAGGATGATTTTCATGAAGCTGTTTACTTCCGAATCTGTAACCGAGGGACATCCCGATAAGGTGTGCGACCAGATTTCCGACGCGGTGCTGGACGCCATTATGGAGAAAGACCCGGAGGCCCATGTGGCCTGCGAAACCACTGCCACTACCGGCATGATACATGTGATGGGGGAGATTGCCACCTCCTGTTATGTGGATATCCCCGCTGTGGTGCGGGAAGTGGTGAAGGATATCGGTTATGACGATCCGGCCTGCGGCTTTGACGGCAACACCTGCGGCGTGATGACTTCCATCGACGCACAGTCTCCGGACATTGCCATGGGCGTTAATGAGTCTTTGGAAGCGAAGAACGGGGAAACTGATGAGAACAGCCTTATCGGCGCAGGGGATCAGGGCATGATGTTTGGCTATGCCTGCGATGAAACGCCAGAGTATATGCCTTTGGCTATTTCCCTTTCCCACAAGCTGGCAAAGCAGTTGGCGGCGGTGCGCAAGGACGGCACCCTCAAGTATCTCCGGCCTGACGGGAAAACCCAGGTGACAGTGGAGTATGAGGGGGACGAGGTCAAGCGGGTGGAGGCCATTGTCATTTCCACCCAGCATGACGCGGACGTGAAGCTGGAGAAGCTGAAAAAGGACATGATAAAGCATGTGATTAAGCCTATCGTGCCCGCCGGGCTGGTAGATCAGCAGACCCGCATCTATATCAACCCCACCGGGCGTTTCGTTATCGGCGGCCCTGTGGGGGACAGCGGCCTGACAGGCCGGAAGATTATCGTGGATACCTATGGCGGCTATGGGCGCCACGGCGGCGGCGCATTCTCCGGCAAGGATCCCACCAAGGTGGATCGCTCTGCTGCTTACGCAGCCCGCTGGGTAGCAAAAAATATTGTGGCTGCCGGCCTTGCCAAAAAATGCGAGGTAGAGCTGGCCTATGCCATCGGCGTGGCCCGCCCGGTTTCCATTATGGTAGATACCTTTGGCACAGGCACTGTCTGCGATGAAAAGCTCAGCGAGGCGGTGCGCAAGGTGTTTGACCTGCGGCCCACTGCCATTATCAAGGAGCTGGATCTCCGCAAACCCATCTACCGCCAGCTTGCCGCTTACGGGCACATGGGCCGGGAAGACTTGGGTGTGGCCTGGGAGCGCACCGACCGCATTGACGCCCTGCTGGAGGCTGTCAAGTAAGAATCCTGTGGTGGTTTTAATTGCGGGAGCCTCCCATACGGGAAAAACCGTGTTGGCCCAAAAGCTTGTGGAAAAATATGGGTATAGCTGTTTATCTTTAGATCTCCTGAAAATGGGGCTTATCCGCAGTGGGCAGACCAGCCTTACGCCGGAGGACGATGATAAGCTTACCGCGTACCTCTGGCCTATAGCGGCGGAAATGGTCAAGACAGCCATAGAAAACGGACAGCACCTGATTGTGGAGGGCTGTTATATCCCTTTCAACTGGCAGGAAAGCTTTGCGATAGAATACCTGCGGCACATCCGTTTTTGCTGTCTGGTGCTCAGCGAAGGTTTTATCCGGAAAAATTTCTCCGCCATGCAGGCCCACGCAAATGACGTGGAACAGCGTCTGGAGGACGGAGGTTTTTCCATAGAGACAGCTATCCAGGGGAATGCCGCATGGCAGGCTGGGTGCAAGGCTTGTGGCCTGCCTTATACCCTGATAGAAGGGGAGTATCATTTACCCTTAGAACTTTTTAGAGAAGGGTATCTCAAATAGGGGATACGTAAGAAAGCATTTTAACGAGGGGTCGGCGTGGCAGTAAAGCTGCGCTGGCTTTTTGTGTACCGAAAACCAATCGCTAGGCAAGTGGTTTACAAGAATGCTTCTGCCGATGATGCAGAAAGAAAAATGCCCCCAAAAAGCCGTAAAAAATAAGGGCGACGGAAAGGGGGCGAACAGTATAAAAAAGCCGTTCTTTACAAGGGTGTCGTACTGCAAGTACCTCTGCACCGAGTACATCTCCACCATTGAGTTGCTGATAGGCGTTCCTGTGGCAAAAATCGTGCCACGGTTGCCTGTGATTTCGTCCAGATAGCGGCACTTCATAAAGAGGTCGCTTGATTTCTAGGCTTCGGTCTGGGCGATACCGCCTACATTCCGCATTTTGGTATAAAGGTAGAGATCCCCAATTTTCCAGTTCATTCCCAATGACCGTACATCCTGCCCCCTCAATATAACGATTGAAAATATATCTTACAATTTCGGCTTCCTTTTCATTTACGGATATGCTTTTTGTATCCTTATGGTAGTCATATCCCAGACATCCTTGAAACGCTACAAGCTCGCCCCTCTGCATCTTCATTTTCAATCCCTTTTTGACATTGGAAGATATATTCTCCACTATGCTCTTGATTATGGGCGCATCATCGTGATCGGATTTGCTTTTCAGATTGTCGGAAATACCATTAACAGTGCAATCCGAACAGACGGAAGTCCGCGTTATGCCATGCTTTCCATGATGATCGGGGCAGTTCTCAACATCATTCTTGACCCGATTTTCATCTTTGTGTTCCACTGGGGTGTTGAAGGTGCTGCAATCGCCACCATTATAAGCCAGTTGTTCGGACTTTTGTTTAACATCGCTTATCTGTTCCGGTTGAAAACGATCAAACTGTCCAGACAGTCTTTTACTTTTGATATCCGGACTGCAGGAAGAATCGCAAGCCTTGGATTTGCAAGCGGGGCCAACAACCTGACTTCAACGGTGGTGGCGTTTGTATCAAACAATCTGATGACAAAATACGGCGCGCTCTCTCCTTATGGTGCAGATATTCCGCTCACAACTTTCGGCTTGTGTATGAGAGTGAGTATGCTTGCATTTTCCATTGGCATTGGCGTTGCAAGCGGCAGCCAGCCAATTATTGGGTTTAATTATGGCGCAAAGAAATATGACCGTGTGAAAAAGACATTTATGCTGAGTGCCGGAGTTGCCACGCTCATCACCTTTGTTTCATGGATCATTTTCCAGTGCTTCCCGCTGCAGCTTATCCGGATATTCGGGACGGAATCTGCACTGTACGAGGAATTTGCGGTCAAGTGTTTCCATATTTATCTGCTGCTTACATTTTTGAATGGCTTGCAGATGTGTGCCGGCGTATTATTCCAGGCAATTGGACAGCCCATGAAAGCAGCGATTACTTCCCTGTCAAAGCAGGTAATCTTTTATATTCCGGCCATGCTTATTTTGTCCCGCTTCTTTGGGCTGACAGGTATTCTCATGGCGGGGCCTGTCGCAGACGCTTTGGCTTTTATCCTTTCAGGAGCCTTTTGTTTCAGGGAAATTAAGAAAATGGAGCAGATAAGCGAAAATGCGCCCTAAATGGTTCATACGATTGAGAAAAAATTTTTTCTATTATGGCATGGCAGTTATCGTAGGCATATCCCTGTTTATTTCATGCCTGCGGATGAATACAGAGCATATTTTTCTCTGCGTACTTACGCTGATCCTATTCATGCTGCCCCATGTTCTGAACAGGTGGCTAAAACTGTATATACCGCCAGTTATGGAGATTGTCATAGTGGCTTTCATTGCCTGTGGGATTGTTTTAAATAGTGTCTACATGAGTTAAGCACGAATAGCAGCCCAAATAGCGATACAACGGACGTGTACCGCAGCGAT
>NZ_QWEO01000066.1 GCF_009936035.1 Neglectibacter sp. X58
CCCCTCCTCCCCGCTCCGCCGGCGAGTGGAAGTTATCTATAAACTCACACTTGCAGGGGTTTTGGCGGGAAATGGGGGATTTTAGGGGGGAAATGAGGGGGTGAGGGTTGAATGGGGGTAGGGACAAGGAGTGTGCAGGCGGGATGGGGCAAATTCTTCCCAAGAAGATTTGCCTTGCAGGAAAAGGGCTTTTGTGCTATGCTATAGAAAGGAAAAAGCGCTTGGTTTTTCACAAAACAGCAGGCGCCGCAATAGGGCCTGACAGCCCTGACGGGAAAATGAGAGAGAGGATACTATATGAGATATGACGCAGTTATTATAGGTGCGGGCGTGACAGGCAGCGCCATTGCCCGGGAGCTTTCCCGGCGGGAAGGGCGGTTCCTGGTGCTGGAACGTGCCGGGGACGTGTGCGAGGGCACCAGCAAGGCAAACTCTGCCATTGTCCACGCAGGGTTTGACGCGGAGCCGGGCACCATGAAAGCTAAGATGAACGTACAGGGCAACGAGATGATGACAAAGCTCAGCGAGGAGCTGGACATCCCCTTTAAGCGGGTGGGCGCTTTCGTGGTGTGCCTGGACGAGGGGGACATGCCCAAGCTGCGGGAACTGTATGACCGGGGCGTGGCGAACGGCGTGCCGGGCCTCAGCATTTTAACCGGGGAGGAAGCCCGGAAGCGGGAGCCTAATCTCAGTGACAAGGTGTGCGCAGCCCTGCTGGCGGAAACCTCCGGGATTATCTGCCCGTTTGAGCTGACTTTGGGCCTGGCGGAGTCGGCGGCGAAAAATGGCGTGGAGTTCCGCTTTGGCACAGAGGTACAGAAGATAGAGAAAACAGCGGAGGGCTGGCGCGTGACCACCTCCCAGGGAGAAGCGGAAGCCCGGACAGTAATAAATGCCGCTGGGATATATGCCGATTCCCTCCACAACCAGGTGTGCGAAAAGAAACTGCACATCACGGCCCGAAAAGGGGAATACTGCCTGCTGGACAAAACAGCCGGCAGCCATGTGAAAAGCACCATTTTCCAGCTTCCGGGCCAGTATGGCAAGGGGGTGCTGGTGTCCCCCACTGTACATGGCAACCTGCTGGTAGGCCCCACTGCCACAGACATTGAGGACAAGGAAGACACTGCCACCACGCCGGAGGGTCTGGCGGAGCTACAGGAAAAGTCTGCCCTGGGTGTAAAGAACGTGCCCCTGCGGCAGGTGATCACTTCCTTCATGGGCCTGCGCGCCCATGAGGACGGGGATGATTTCACTTTGGGCGAGACAGCGGAGGGCTTTTTCGACGCAGCGGGCATCGAGTCTCCTGGCCTTTCCAGCGCTCCGGCCATCGGCGTGTATATTGCCGGGCTGGTGGCGGACAAGCTTTCCTTGAAAGAGAAGGCAGGCTTTGACCCGGTACGCAAAGGCGTGCCCCGGCTTCACGAAATGAGCGCGGAGCAGAGGGCCGCGAAAATACAGGAAAACCCTGCCTATGGCAATATTATCTGCCGTTGCGAGGAGGTTTCCGAAGGGGAAATTGTAGACGCCATCCATGGCATACTAGGCGCCCGCACCCTGGACGGCGTGAAGCGCCGCACCCGGGCCGGCATGGGCCGCTGCCAAAGCGGCTTCTGCTCCCCCCGGGTGATGGAACTGCTCTGCCGGGAGCTGGGGCTTACCCTGGATGAGGTGCGCAAAAACGGGCCAGACTCCCAGATTGTGCTGGAGAAAACACGATAGAAGGTGCTTTTTGCCCTGATAAGTATCCCGGAAACCTTTGCCAGGCTTACGCAGAGTGCGGCTCCCCCGCAGGCAGCCGCGCTCTGCTGGTTTTTTCGGGAAAACGGAGAATTTTAGAACCAAACTATTTTAAGGGTTTGCGGGAAGGAGGGCACAATGGAAAAAATCATGGTGGCCATGAGCGGCGGGGTGGACTCCAGCGCAGCGGCCCTGCTGGTGAAACAGGCAGGCCTGGAGGCTGTGGGCGTTACCTTGAGCCTCCGCCGGGAGGAGCGGGAAGAGCTATTTCCCGGGGAAAAAACCTGCTGCTCAGCAGACGACGTAAATGACGCGCGCATGGTGTGCGCCCGCCTGGGGATTCCCTTTTATGTGTTCAACTTCCAGGAGGATTTCCAGGAACAGGTGATAGACCGCTTTGTAAACGCCTACTGCCAGGGGAAAACCCCAAACCCCTGCATCGACTGCAACCGGCACATTAAGTTTGGGAAGCTGCTCCGGCGGGCGGCGGAAACGGGCTTTGACAAGGTGGCTACAGGCCACTATGCCCGGGTGGAGAGGGACGAGGCTTCTGGGCGGGTTCTTTTGAAAACCGGGCTGGACAAGGACAAAGATCAGAGCTACATGCTCTATTCCCTGACCCAGGAGCAGCTTGCCCACACCATGTTCCCCTTAGGGGAACTGACAAAAGCCCAGGTGCGGGCGCTGGCGGAGGAAAACGGCCTTTTAAACGCACGCAAGCGGGACAGCCAGGACATCTGCTTTGTGCCGGACGGGGACTATGCTGCCTTTATCGAAGGCTATGCGAAAACATCCTTCCCCAGCGGGGACTTTGTGGGAACGGCAGGGGAGGTGTATGGCAGGCATAAGGGGATTATCCACTACACCATCGGCCAGCGCAAGGGCCTGGGGCTTTCCTTTCCCCAGCCCATGTATGTATGCGGCATTGACCCGGAGAAAAACCAGGTTACCCTGGCCCCTCATGAGGCCCTGTTTTCCCGGACTGTTACAGCCCATGGCATCAACCTCATTGCCTGCGAAAGGCTGCCCGGCCCTGTCCGGGCGCAGGTGAAGCTGCGCTACCGCCATGCCCCCCAGCCTGCCCTCTTGGAGCAGACCGGGGAAGACACGCTCCAGGTCACCTTTGACCAGCCCCAGCGGGCCGCTACCCCAGGCCAGGCGCTGGTGGCCTATGACGGCGACACCGTAATTGGCGGGGGCGTGATAGCCTAAAAAAGCTGGAAGGGAGAAAACGGTATGAAAACAGAACGTCCCTACCCCTATGTGGAAATAGACAAACGCGGTGCAGTGCGCGCCCGGGAAGGCCACCCTTGGGTGTTTGACAATGAAATTGTGGGCATGGAGGGGGAACCTCGGGACGGCACCCTCTGCGACGTGCTGGGGCCAAAGGGCCGGTATTTGGGCACAGGCTATTATAACAGCCATTCAAAAATCCGGGTGCGCATCATTTCCCGCAACGCCAACGACAGGTTTGACGAAGATTTTTACCGCCGCCGGGTACGTCACGCCTGGGAATACCGGAAAACCGTTATGGCAGGGGACTTCAACTGCTTCCGGCTGGTGTTCGGGGAGGCCGACCGCTTCCCCGGCCTGACAGTGGACAAGTTCGGGGACATTCTGGTGACCCAGACCCTTTCCCTGGGGGTGGAAAAAATCAAGCCCCTGTTGTTCCCGCTGCTGGCGGAAGCCCTGGAGCAGGAGGGTCTGCGGGTTTCCGGCATCTATGAGCGCAACGACGTGCGGGTGCGGGAGTTGGAGGGCCTGGCCCAGAACACAGGCTGGTTCCCCCTGCCGGGCCGGGAAGCGCCGGAGGAAACCACTGTGGAGATAGAGGAGACCGGTGTCCGCTACCTGGTGGATTTCGCAAACGGCCAGAAAACCGGGTTCTTTTTAGACCAGAAGTATAACCGGGCCGCTGCCGCCCGGCTGGCTGCCGGCAGGCGTGTGCTGGACTGCTTTACCCACACAGGATCCTTTGGCCTCAACTGCGCTAAAGCCGGGGCGGCTTACGTACGCTCTGTGGATGTGTCTGAAACCGCCATTGCCTGCGCAAGGGAAAACTGCGCCCGCAACGGCCTTTCCCGCATAGTGGAATATGAAACCGCCAATGTGTTTGATCTGCTGCCCTCCTTGAGGCCAGGGGAATATGACTATATCATCTTAGACCCGCCCGCCTTTACCAAGTCCGGCAAAACTGTGGACAGCGCGGAGCGTGGCTATAAGGAGATAAATTTCCGGGCCATGAAGGCCCTGCCCCGGGGCGGGTTTTTAGCCACCTGCTCCTGCTCCCACTTTATGGGAGACGCCCGCTTTCGGGCCATGCTTCAAAGCGCCGCCAGGGACGCGGGGGTGGAGCTGCGGCTGATTGAGGCCCGGACCCAGGGGCCGGATCACCCGGTGTTATGGAACGTGCCGGAGACGGACTACCTGAAATTTTACCTGCTTCAAATCGTGTAGGAGGAAACGCCATGGATGAAACACAAAACGCCGCCCTGCTGGTGGTAGACGTGCAGCAGGGGCTTTTGGACAAAGGCCCCTTTGAAAAGGAGCGGCTGGCGGAGACTATCGGCAGGCTGCTGGGAGAGTTTCGCAGGGAACAAAAGCCCGTTCTCTTTGTCCGCCACGACGACGGCCCCGGCACAGAGCTTGCCGCAGGCGCGCCGGGCTGGGAAATTGCCCGGGAGGTAAGCCCTCTGAAAGGAGAAAAAATTTTTGACAAGCGCTTTAACAGCGCCTTCCTGGAAACAGGGCTGGAGGAGTATCTGGGGGAGGCGGGCATAAAAACCCTGGTGGTGGCAGGGCTGCAGACAGAATACTGCATAGACGCCACAGTGAAATCTGCCTTTGAAAGGGGCTTTAAAGTTTTGCTGCCAAAGGGCGGCATCACCACCTTTGATAACGGAAGCTTCTCCGCCGCCCAGATAAACCGGTTTTACTATGAAAGCATCTGGCGGGGCCGGTACGGGGAAATCCTGGAAGGGGCAGGCGTGTGAAAAATATAGAGAAAGGAATGATACCGGGCACAAAAGGCTGGTGTTTCAGCTCTTTTTGTGTACATCCGGTATCCCATGGCGATTATGAATATTGACAGATTTTCTTACAAACTGGGGGCCGCGGACTGCTTCTGCGAAATGGTGCGGGCCGGGGTGAAAAAGCTGGCGCTGGCCCACCCCTGCGACAGCCGGGAGGAGCGGGACAGCTTCCTGCCGGAATTCCAGAAGCTTTGTGCCGAATACGGGGTGAAGCTGTATCCGGAGGACGACGCCTTCATTACAGACCTGTTCCCCGTCTCCATGAACAAAAACCGCTTTAACGCCATCTTTTATCAGGACGAGGCTGTGCTTCAGGCCTATCTGGACTTAAAGGAGGAAAAGCGGCAGGCCCAAGCCGGGGGCGCATATACCCCGGAAAAGCGGCGGGACATTGCCTGGCGGTATGGGAAGCTGCTGTCCTATACGGATGAGGGCATAGAGCGGCTGCTAAAAAACAACCAGGAAAGGGAGGCGTGAATATGCGCGTGTTTTTAAACGGCGGGGGCGATGGGGCCAACGCCCAAGAAGCCTACCAGCGCTTTGGCGCGGCGGCAGGCAAAGCAAAGCCCCTTCTGTATGTCCCTTTGGCAATGGAGCAGGAAACCTACCCTAGCTGCTTTAGCTGGATAACCGGAGAGCTGGAAAGCCTTGGGGTGAAAATTGAGATGGTTCACTCCGGGGAAGAGCTGGCTGGGCTGGATTTATCCCATTTCGGCGGGATTTTCATCGGCGGGGGCAACACCTACAAGCTGCTGCACGAGTTAAAGGAAAGCGGCGCCCTTTTAAAGCTTACAGAATACCTGAAGGCTGGTGGTTCAGTATTCGGCGGCAGCGCTGGGGCCATTATCTTGGGGGCGGACATTGATACCTGCCGGTATGCCGACGAGAACCTGGCCGGCCTTTCGGACACGGCAGGCATTGACGTGCTCTCCGGCATTTCCCTTTTGTGCCACTATGGCAATGAGGACGAGGAAATTACCCAAAGGCACACAACCCATCTGCTGGGGCTTTCCCAATCCGGGCGCAGGATACTGGCCCTGCCGGAGGAGGACACAGTGGTGCTAAACGGCGAAAAGGCGGAGGTTATAGGCACGCGGCCCTACTATCTTTTCCAGGAGGGTCGGCAGATAGAATGCCTGCCGGGGCCGCTCCCGAAAATATAGGGCGGAAGGCGGTGGGAGTCCAGAGGGAATGATTCCCTCTGGCAGGGATCCAAGGGGCGGCGCCCCTTGGCGGATTCTTAAGGCGGAGCCTTAAGAGCAACAGAAAGGGATGAAGAAAATGTCTATGAAGCTGAACCGGGAGCTGCCCCTCCCGGCAGACCTGAAAGGGGAGTATCCCCTGTCAGCGTCCCTGCGGGAAAGGAAAGCCCAGAGGGACAGGGAAATCCGGGCGGTGTTTACTGGGGAATCAGATAAATTCCTGGTGATCGTGGGGCCTTGCTCGGCGGATCAGGAGGACTCTGTGCTGGAGTATGTCCACAGGCTTGCTAGAATCAATGAGCGGGTGGGAGACAGGCTGCTGCTTATCCCCCGGGTGTACACCAACAAGCCCCGCACCACAGGGGCGGGATATAAGGGAATGCTTCACCAGCCCTCCCCGGACAAGGCCCCGGACTTGCTGGGAGGCATTATCGCCATCCGCCGCCTGCACATCCGGGTGATGGAAGAATGCGGCCTTACCGCCGCCGATGAAATGCTGTATCCGGAAAACCGCAGTTATCTGGACGATGTGCTCTCCTATGAGGCTGTGGGGGCCAGATCTGTGGAAAACCAGCAGCACCGCCTGACTGCCAGCGGCATGGATATCCCAGTGGGCATGAAAAACCCCACCAGCGGGGATTTGTCTGTTATGCTCAACTCCATCCAGGCAGCACAGTCCGGCCACACCTTTATCTACCGGGGCAACGACGCCACCACCACCGGCAACCCCCTGGCCCACGCCATCCTCCGGGGCGGCGTGGACAAATACGGCACCTGCGTGCCCAACTATCACTATGAAGATCTCCGGCGGCTGTGGGAGCTGTATGAGGAGCGGGAGCTGCAAAACCCGGCGGTTATTGTGGACGCTAACCACTCCAATTCCAACAAGCAGTATAAGGAGCAGATCCGCATTGTCAGCGAGGTGCTCCACAGCCGCCAGTATAACCCGGCCTTGAAAAAGCTGATCAAAGGCGTGATGGTGGAAAGCTACCTGGAGGAGGGCAATCAGCCCATTGAGGCAGAGCGCGCCTTTGGCAAGTCCATCACCGATCCCTGCCTGGGCTGGCAGGACACAGAGCGCCTGCTCCTTTCCATGGCAGAGCGGGTGTAAAATTCTTTTAACCACCATAGAAATTAGTTTTAGGGTCAACCCCTTTAAAAAAGGGGTTGTGGGGTGTGGGGGTGAAAATCGCCGGCGGCGATTGCCATGAGCCGACCGAGCCGGCAGGCGAGACTCAAAGCCCCACAGAAAGGAAAGAGCACACAATGACAAACTGGTATTTCCCAGAGGACAAAACAAGCCCGGTATTCACCGCCTATAACCATCTCCGCCGCAAGTTTCCGGAGGGGCAGATGCCAAAGCTGCCGCCCAAGGCTGTGCTGTTCTGCCTTGGCAGGGGGCTTCCCGTTTTAAGGGAGCGTTTCCAAACGGAAACCGTTTTAGAGGAGCTGACAGGCTTTATCACCCACACGCCTGTTTACAAGGTGCGGGGCCATGACAGCGTGTGCTTTCTCCATGGCGGCTATGGCGCGCCACAAGCCACCACAACCCTGGAGAGCATCCATGCCATGGGGGTGGAGGAAATCCTGGTAGTAGGGCTGTGCGGCATTTTTGTGCCGGAACTCCAGGTGGGGGACATCCTCCTGCCCCAAAGGATTTTAAACGAAGAGGGCACTTCCCTCCACTATCAGGAGAAGCCGGGCTTTGCCCGGACTACCCCTCCGGCCTCCTCCCAAAGCCTGAAGGACTTCCTTCTGGAAAAAGGCTTCACCGCTGAGGAACGGGACACTGTTACCACAGACGCGCCCTACCGCCAGACCTTCTACAAAGAAGCCCTTTGGCGGGAGCAAGGCTGTGCGGGAGTGGACATGGAGGCCTCCGCCCTGGTGAATCTGTGTACCTATTACGGCATGAAAAGCACTGTGGCCCTGATGGCCTCCGACAAGCACCCTGTGCAAGAGGGGGATAAGCCCTGGGCTTGGGGGAGTCTGGACTTTAACAGCCTGCGGGATAATTTCATCGCGGCATGTATCGAATACAGCCTGCGGTAAGGAGCGAAGGAAAATGAAAGACGAGATTTGGGTTGTGAAGGTGGGCACCTCCACCCTTACATATGAAAACGGCCGGGTGAACCTGCGCCGGATGGAATGCCTGTGCAGGGCCTTGGCAGATCTGCAAAACGCGGGCAAGCGGCTGGTGCTGGTGTCCTCCGGGGCCATTGGTGTGGGCATGGGCAAGCTGGGGCTGAAAAGCCGGCCTGCCGAGACAGAAAAAAAGCAGGCCCTTGCCGCTGTGGGCCAGTGTGAATTGATGTTCCTCTACGACAAGTTTTTCGGGGAATATAACCAGACTGTGGCCCAGGTGCTGCTGACCGCCGGGGTGGTTCATGATGACCGGGGGCGGCACAACGTGGAGAACACCTTCCGGGAGCTGCTTACAATGGGAACCATCCCCATTGTAAACGAAAACGACACCGTGGAGACAAGCGAGCTGGAGGGCCAGAATTTTGGAGACAACGACACCCTTTCCGCTGTGGTGGCAGAGCTGATTGCCGCCGACTTTTTGGTAATCCTTACAGACACCGACGGCCTTTATGACAGCGATCCCCGGAAGAACCCGGCGGCAAAGCTTATCCCCCGGGTGGAAAACATCACCCCGGAAATAGAGGCCCTGGCCGGAGGCGCGGGATCCATCCGGGGCACAGGGGGCATGGCTACAAAGCTGCGGGCCGCTAAAATGGCAGGGGCTAAGGGCATTCCCTGCGCAGTAGTTTCCGGGGCGGACATGGAGAACCTGTACAGGCTGCTGGAGGGAAAGCCAGCGGGCACCTTGTTTGCGGCAGGGCAGGACTGACGGATGGAGAAGCATGGAAGGCTGATCCAGGCGGGCTGCCTTTTGAGAAGCCCCTGCGCTATATTTTACAAATACGCCTCTTGACAGGCCTGGCTCCACATGGTATATATAATATGAATATAGAAACTGCCACCGGGTAGGAATGTGATAGAGCATTCGCTGGCGCATCGTTAGGTCTTGGAAGATGCGCACGCGGGTGCTTTTTGCTTTGAAAGGAGTATCTGTTCATGGGTGCCTTTAAAAAATCCTTATCATACTTTACGAAAGGGGAGCTTGCCCTCTGGGGCGGATCAGCAGCGCTGGTGCTGGGAGCCTTTTTCTGGTTCGACCGGGGGAATCCCCTTATTCTTGCCGCCTCCCTTCTGGGCGTCACCTCCCTGCTGTTCAGCGCTAAGGGGAATCCCTTCGGGCAGGTGCTGATGGTGGTGTTCAGCCTGCTGTATGGCTATATCTCCTGGGGCTTTGCCTATTACGGGGAGATGCTCACTTATGTGGGCATGACCGCCCCCATGTCCCTGTACGCCTTGGTTTCCTGGCTGAAAAACCCTTATGGCGGCAGGCGCTCCCAGGTGAAAATCCGTCGGCTCGCCTGCCGGGAGGCCCTGGTGATGGCCCTGCTGGCCTTGCTTGTCACCATGGTTTTCTATTTTATCCTGGCATGGTTTTCCACCAGGAACCTGCTGCCCAGCACCTTGTCTGTAGCCACCAGCTTTTTAGCTGTATACCTCACTGCCCGCCGCAGCCCTTATTTTGCCCTGTGCTACGCCGCCAATGATCTGGTGCTCATCCTTTTATGGAGCCTGGCGGCGCTGGAGAACAGAGCTTATCTGTCCACAGCAGCCTGCTTTGCTGTGTTTCTCTTAAATGACAGCTACACCTTTGTAAATTGGCGGCGGATGCAGGACAGGCAGGAGCAGGAGGCGGGAAAATGAAGAGAAAGGCGAAGTTTTCTTGCAAAGCGGGGCAGAGTTTGGTATAATGCCAGAAGGCAAAGATTTTATTGAGAGGAAGGCGGAGGCTTTATGAAAGCAGCGGAAAAGACCATGGACATGATAACCGGCCTATGCAAGAACCGGGGATTTATCTTCCCCGGCAGCGAGATATACGGCGGCCTTGCCAACACCTGGGATTACGGCCCTTTGGGCACGCGGCTCAAGAACAATGTGAAGGATGCCTGGCGCAAGCGCTTTATCCAGGAGCGGGAAAACAGCTTTGAAATCGACGCGGACATCCTCATGCATCCCCGGGTGTGGGAGGCAAGCGGGCACGTGCAGTCTTTCTCCGATCCCCTTTTAGACTGCAAGGAGTGCAAAATGCGCCACCGGGCCGACAATCTTATTGACGATTTCGATCCCGAGGCCCATGCCGACGGCATGACAAAAGAGGAGATGTTCCAGTATATCAAAGACCACAGCATCCCCTGCCCCCATTGCGGCAAGCACAATTTCACAGATATCCGGGAGTTTAACCTGATGTTCCAAACCTACCGGGGGGTGACAGAGAGCAGCAAAAGCGTTATCTATCTGCGGCCTGAAAACGCCCAGGGCGAGTATGTGAACTTTTTAAACGTCCAGCGCACCATGCGCGCAAAGCTCCCCTTCTCCATCGGGCAGATAGGCAAGGCTTTCAGAAACGAGATTACCCCTGGCAACTTCACCTTCCGCACCATTGAGTTCGAGCAGATGGAGTTCCAAACCTTCTGCAAAGAGGGCACAGACGGAGAGCTTTACGAGCATTTCAAGGCATACGGCAAGAAATTCTTTGAGGACTTAGGCCTGCCCGCCGACTGCCTCCGTTTCCATGACCACGAGAAGCTTGCCCACTATGCCAAGGCCGCCTGCGACATTGAGTATCTGTTCCCCTTTGGCTGGGGAGAGATCAACGGCACCCACAACCGCACGGATTTCGACCTTTCCCGCCACCAGGAGTACAGCGGCCAGAAGATGGACTATCTGGATCCGGAGACAAACGAAAAGTTTATCCCTTATATCATTGAGTCTACCTATGGCCTGGATCGCACGGTGCTGGCCCTGCTGTGCGAGGCCTACGACGTGGAAATGCTGGACGAGGTGAAAAACGACAGCCGGGTGGTGCTCCATCTCCACCCCGCCATGGCCCCCTACAAGGCCGCTGTGCTGCCCCTTTCCAAAAAGCTCTCCGGCCCGGCCCGGGAAATCTACCAGGAGCTGAGCAAATCCTTTATGGTAGACTTTGATGAAACCGGATCCATCGGCAAACGCTACCGCCGGGAGGACGAAATCGGTACGCCCCTGTGTATCACCGTAGACTTTGACACCGTAGGCGACAGCGAAAAAGCCGGGGACAACTGCGTTACTGTCCGGGACAGGGACACCATGGAGCAGGAGCGCATTCCTGTATCCGCCCTAAAGGCATATATCGAGGCCCGCATTCAGTTCTAAGGCCCCGGCGGATACGCCTATACGGCAGGGGAAATGTCAAATGATTTGAAAGATTCTAAGTTTTCAGGAGACCTGCAGAACCCAGAGCGGGCCTGCTTTTCAATATGAAAAATGCGGAAAACAGATTGCATATTGATGGGTATTTTGCAATCTCGCAAAATGGGATTGCAAAATTTTTTGCCCGTTTTCGACACAAAAACAGCCTGCGCGGCGCAAAGCTGTCAGGCGTTCAAACTTACCTTTTAGGAGCGTTTAAGGACGCACACAAAACCTTTTAAGAAAATAGCAGCCCTTTAAGCGAACGCATACAAAAGCCGCTTAAAGGGCTTGCTTTTTGCCTTTAAGAGAGAATAACCCGTGCATTTTTTGCACGGGCCTTAGAATTCCTAGGTTTTCGGGCGTTTTGTAATCTAGGTATTAATCTACCTTGCATCCAAAAAAGTTTCGTCCCTTAAAAGGTTTTGAGTATATGACATGAATGAAACCAGATAGCACTACTGTTTGTCGGGCGTTCATTACAGGAGGAATGAACACATGACAGCAAATACATATAAAAGCGACTTTAAAGGGCTGTTGTTATTTTCTTAAAAACCGCTTAAACCGCGCCAATACTAGGTTTGTGCGGTTTCTTAGATAGTGTCTACACAAGGTGAGAGGATCGTGATAGAATGGAAGCATCATATAAAAGACAGGAGAGAAAAA
>NZ_QWEO01000067.1 GCF_009936035.1 Neglectibacter sp. X58
CGTTTTTCTTCATCCCTCCTTCATTATACCGCCTTCTTCTTTTCTTGCGTAGGTTCGTATCTATTTTTCGCTTACATATGGTTCATTCCCCATAATAAAAGTTGTTTTCCATATCCCCTATTTTGAAATTCCTTATTGACAATCAAATCGTCTATTTCGTTTCCATAACAGGCAATAGAACCAATAATTTCTTCCCCACTTACAAGCAAGAAAATATTCTTACTTTTTTCACGAACTTGTTTATAATCATTCAAAAAATTATGCGGCTCAATAGCAAGATATTTTCGCATTTCATAAAAGCAAGTATTATATATTTTCATGTATTGTTGAAAATACTTTTGCTCAAAAGGAATACACAAGATATTGCTTTTTTCAATATCATCTTTTACATATTTCATTTCATATGCTATTATTTCCATGCTGTAATTTCCCTTCTACAACCCCCGATTTGTTTATTCGCCTACCGCACATTAACTATTCAAAAGACTTGTCAAGTCCTCCACGGAAGCATCCATCTTCACAGAGACTTCCTCCATCGTCATGCCGGTAGCAAAAAAACGCTTTATCACCATTTTCATATCCTCGCCAACCTCAATGATATGTCCGTCCAAATCGTAGAACCGGATTACCCGCTGTCCCCAGCTATGCTCAATTACTTCTCCCAAACATTCAATGTTTGAATACTCTTTCAGCTTGCTCAGAAAACCATCAAAATCCTGTTCTTCAAAAACAATTTCTGCATTGTTGGATTTTTTTAATATCTTTTCCTTCGGCAGATTCACAAGCCAGTCAAAATCCTGCTGCAATGCCAAGCCGCAGGTAAAAGCAATGTTTCTTCCGTAATCCTGATAAACCTCCAGGCTAAATAAATCTTCATAGAACTTTCTTGCAGCTTTTATATCCGCTACCGATATCACTGTACATACATACTTCATACCATTACTCCTATCCAACTTTTTAGTACCCCTTATCTCGTCCAGCTTGTCTTAGCCTCTCTTTTTCTTATGCAGCTTCAAATCAATGTTTTTCTTTGCCGCTGCTTCCTGAAGCAATCCCACTACAAAAGCACTTTTTTCTTTGAGCGTCCATGTTTCCATATCGTCCTTCTTCTTTTTAATTTCCTTTATCACTTCGCGAAGCTCCTGCATGTCCAACAGGTTGACCGCAACACAAAACATGGTCTTTTGGCGACCGGCATTATACTCCGACAGGAGAATGTTCAAGATTGCTGCCTTTTCTATCTGTTCCGCATTGTAGGCTTCAATTCCCGACTCTTTGGCTTTCTCCAGATCAGCCCTTCTGTGGAGATGTGTTATAAAGGAATCAAAATCGTCAATATGTTCAAATTTGGAGCATGGGTATTCACTGCACTGAAAGCAGTATTCTATGTCGGCATGTTCCATGCTGCACTTTGCAATTCTGCACGATTGATTGCCCTCTCCCCCACCGCAGCCGGGGCAATATTTATTTAAAAACATGGGGCAAAGACCGCAATTCAGCCCACAGAGTGAAAACAATTGATTTTGTCGGTTAAATCCTTTCATGATACCTCCATACGCTATTTCTCAATTTATAATTGGATGTAATCCCAACAATGGACACTGACCCTTACATCGGTTTTAAATTTTTATTGAGCCTGTCCACCATCCAGGCAATCCGCTTTTCCCGTCCGTCATCTGTCTTTGCATCCAAATATGCCCGCATGTAGGTTTTCTTTACAGATGGGGACATAGCCTCAAAATTAGCGCTGGCAAGCTCATATTCTTTGAGCAGGGCAGACATCTGAGCAATCTGTTCTTCAGTCACTACTATAGAATATCACTCATTATACGCTCCTTTATTCTATATCAATCAGCTTTGCAATCTCCTCGACTGTATCCAAAAGCACATGGAACTCCAGCCCTTCTGCATAACTGTTTTCCGCTGCGTAATTCCGCCACAGGCTGTAAAGTGCAGTTTCCTCACGCATATCCCTCATGATATCCTTCCAGTCTTTCAGCATATCCATTGATTCTCTTTTGACAGCAGTATGCTCTATCGCCATTTTTAAGATATCCGGTCTGACGCTGTCTTTACGCTCATGATAGAGAACATGCAGATCATAAAAATCCCTGGCTCTTGTATTTCCTATGTTCCGGCGAATAATGGTTTCATACTTTTCAGCCAGCACCGTCTCTATGGTGTACGCCATAATCGGAACTGTTTTATCCTCAAATATGAACGGATAATCATATTGGATGGCTGCCGGAGTAATCTTATCTCCAGTTGTGACATCCACCTTCATCGGGCTGTTTATCTTCCCATATTTTGCAGCTATATGAATGCGGAAATTATTATAGGCATCCTCTTCACGGATTGGCTCTATACGCTGATATTCAAAGGTTATCCCATCGTCTGTATCAATCGCAAGAATCTCCTTAAAGATTTTGACGATTTCCTCTTCCTCCAGTTGTATCCCTCTTACGGTAGTGTCCATGTCCATTGTAGTTCTGGCTTCAATTCCAATCATTGAGGAAATCAGCAGACCGCCTTTGAGGATAAAATTCTTTGCATAAGGCGATACGGCAAGCCTCTCTAAAATGCGTTCAAACATAAACATATGCTGCACATCCAAAGCCCTCAGATTGTTCTTTGACGCAAAATTTCGGATCGCGCCCTTTAGCTGTTCCGGTGTTTTCATTACAATACCTCCATGTAAGTCCTTATTTTTTCTTCAATTCCGAAGGCTTTTCCATACTTCAGCAATTTGCGGACATCCGGCCGGTTTTTAAAATAATCCTTGATTGACTGAACATACAGCTGCTTTTCTATCTGGTTTTTATCTTTAATCAGATCACAAAGACATCTCTCTCTGTCATATAAACGAATCATAGCGCCCTGCGGCGAACGTGCTTCCGTTATGCCAAGACTATAGAATTCCTTCATAATATAATGAGCCCTGATTTTTTGATTATCTCGAAGCAGTCTTGAAATATTTTCGCCATGAGGGACTGAAATATCAAATGTATGTGGTATGATGTCCGTCAGTCCCCAGATATACAGCGCTGTCCCATAAGAAAAAATGAGGCTGGAGCATTGCACCTGAAGCAAAGCAAACTCATCAATATCACAGTCAGCAGGAGCATAAATCCCTTTCCGGATCCTTTCAAGCAAGCCACTGTCTACATATTTCTTTAAGACTGCCCTGTTGATTCCCGCCGCTTCAATTTGCGATGTTTTTACAAATCCATTTCCGTCTTCAGCCATCGCCTGAATCTTATTATAAACCTCATCCACAGAAATCACCTCCACGCACTCTACATTCCTTCTTCAATTATATCTTATTGACGAACGAATGTAAAGAGCTTTTGGCATTAGTCTGTCCGCATTCACAGAAAAAATACAATTGTTTCTATTCCACAACGACAAAAGGGATGCCGCAAAAGCGACATCCCCCCTATCTTAAAACTATGATAATCAAATACCCTCTGAAATTTTTCGGAACGCATCCACGCCGGGAATGATTCCAAGATATCTTCCATTGTCAAACCTGCAATGGATTGTTGGGGCATCATCAACAGTGTCTACTGTTCCTTCCGTCATGGCAGGAATCGGACGTGGATCGTTTTTCATTTCAACGAGCACAATCCGTGTCCCTTCCGGATATGTATCCTTATAAAATTTTCTATATGATTCTGTGCTGTATTCAACAATCAGCTCTTTATTGCTTATGATTTCATAATCGAAGCCACATCTTCTCTCAAACGGATAAAACACAGGTTTCCTGAATCTCCGCTTAATGAGATGTCCGGGAACAAGAATATCGTCATCATTAAAATAAACGCGCTTTACCTCCATACTCATCATCTCCTTAGGCTGTTTTTTTTCGCAGACTCCAGAGCCCTCTGCTTACATGCAGAAAGTGTTCCGGATGGTACTGCAGTGTCTGGCGGATTTTTTCTTTCCACCACTTATGCGTTTTCGCCCTCTGATGTGATTCAATCTGCTCATATATATAAGTCAGCGGAACCGCCTCATTACATTGCTCCAGAACGGCTGCTACCACATCACGCCAGGTCGCTCCCGGAATGTCGCGGATATCAACCTGCTTTTTTTCTGAAAACAAAACCGGGCAGAGAAGTGCATTGTCTTTTCGTACTATCATCACATATTCGTGTAGAATCGGTATGAAGGAACCGCTATACCTGGTTTTGTCTGAAAAGCAATTGTGCTGCGCCTTGATAATAATGTTCTCCAGCGTCCCTGGTTTCACTATCTCAGACAGCATACTGTAAAGCCGGCCTTTTTTCTTGATGTCACCCATCAGGACTGCCATCCGTCCGCCTTTCTCCAGTGAAGCGTACTGCTTCATCATTGCATAGTTCATTGCGCGGGCAAAGTTTTCCCAGTCTGGTATCTCTATCGGTATATCTGTTAAAACGGGAATGGTGGACAGGCTGAAAGCCGCCCTGCCTTTATTGTCGGGTAGTGAGCAGACATTGATAAACGCCATCTTCTTTGAAGAACTATCCGAGCGGGAAGTCGGGTTGCGGTTAGGCGTGACACAGAGCGTTGTCAATAAACGCAAAGCCAAAATCCTTGCGAAGCTGAGAAAGATAATCGAAAACAAAATTTAAGGCGTTCAGCCCCCTTATTTTTTCCTTTGGGAAAATGAGGGGGCTTTTTCCTGCCCTCTCAATCAATTCTGATTGGAGGAAATAAGGATGGCATACAACCATGGACGGGAGGACAGGAAATGGCGTATCTGGAAAGAAGCCGAGGAAAAGGTTTTGCGTGAGTGCGGTGTTGATGAAGCAACCATTGAGCAAATCCGCACAGACGACAGGGCAGATTTTAATTCCAACAGGCGGTTTTACCGATGGACAAGTGACTTCGGAGAATACCTTGAGGAAATGGCGGGCAGGGAGAAACAGACAGAGGTAAGGTCGGTAATGGATTTACTGGATGAGATTGAGAGCGAAACGCTGTATTTTGCGTTAGTCACAGTGGACAGGCGTACATTACAAATCATCGTGCTGAAAATGCAGGGGTATTCCACAAAGGAGATTGCCCCGCTTGTGCATTTGACGACGGGAGCTGTCTATGCAAGGTTAATGTACTCGTCAAATGCTTCTCTTTTTACAACTCTGCGATTTCCAATCCAAAGCACAAAGGGACAATCCTCACGGTTCGTCATTTCATAAAGTTTTGCCCTTCCAATTCCTGAGTAGGCAACCGCTTCGTCAATGGATAGATTTGCTTTATGCCATATTGGAACCTCGATTTTACTTGAATTATTATTTTCCATTTGCTGTACCTCCTTGCGTTTTGTGGGTACATCATAATGGAAAAAAAGCGATAAGCCAATTATGCGAATCGGCTTATCGCACACTTGACAGGCTTGTCGTGCTTGCCTGATTACCTTCATCGCATTGAACCACAAGAACAGGTCTTACCCCATTTTGAATTGAGCCTGCATTGTTTCCAAAATCGTGCAGATAAATTTCTCCACGCTTCACTTTTTCTTTATTCTCTGTTTGCATAGCATTGACCTCGCATTTCCAAGATTAAGTGAAGGGGAAATCTTTATCCGGATTCAAAACAACCCCTTCACTAATTTGGAATCAGTCAGCCAAATGACAACCTATTTTCGGAAAAATCCCTCAAATATTTTTTTTACTTCCTTGATCGCTGCGTTCAAATGCTTTTCAATCGCCTGATGAGATACACCCTCCGCTTCGGCAATTTCCCTTGCGCTTTTATTTGCAACATAGCGAGTTATGAGGTATTTATATTGCTTTTCGGTAAGACTTGAAAGAGCCTTGTCCAACAGCTTCATCTTCAACTGATAACGATTTTCTTCGTATTCCTCTGTTATCTGCTGCTCAAAAAAGTCTGGAACAAAGACCTCCGAATGGAATATTCCTATAAGCTCATCGTCATATCCAAATGCGTCCTCATTGTATTTACTACGCTTATAAAACTTGCTTTCATTTCTCCTGAACTCATATACCGCTTTGCCCTGCTCAACGGACAGCAGCACAAAAGGCATATATTGTTTTACAATTTCAGGGTATTTTTCAAACAGTTCTTTTTTGGTAAGCTCAGAAATGATTGCCCATTGCTCCTCGCCTGTGTATCCCTCATACTCATACTTCAAATTGATAACCTTGCACTTGTTCTGAAACTCCTCTTTCAGAACATCAAATTGACTTTTCGCCATTTTCTTTACCTCCAGTCTGAATTTTCAAAAATGTAAAAATTCAGACCGGAAGGCGGCGAACGGCAACCGACGCTATAAATAGTCGAAATACTGTGAAATATAAAAACGCACCTGCATAGCGACAAATTTCGCCGTGCAAGTGCGTTTGTTTCATTGTATTTATGGCATATCAGTTCATCATGTAAGCCGCAATGCCCCTCTGTGGGGTAAGTGCTTTTTTCAATAAAACACTTTCTGATAATGCCTATGTAATAGGTTAATATTCGCTGCTCATCACAAGCAGCGGAACGCCGAGAATAGTCCAGCGCATTAAAAACCCTCCGATCCAAAAAAACTCAGAATCGGAGGGTGTAGGCATATTGAATCGCCCTGTCAAAACCTCGTTTTTTTTATTTGGCAGGGTTCAAGTTTCTATATAGTTCAGTGATTTTTGAACTGACAGTCCATTCATAATTGAATTGTCGTGCCATTAGAAAGATGGCACAAATCAGTATAATTATATATGGAGGTGGACTGTAAGTGCATAACAAACCTGAAATGCTTGGACATATCATTAAGACAGCTCGTGAAACCGCTGGTATTACCATAGAAGCGTTAGCAAACAAAGTAGATATTACCGAGCGATACCTATACAGAATTGAAAATGAGGGCAAAAAACCGAGTTTCGATGTCCTACATAAGCTCGTCCGGGAATTAAACATTTCTGCGGATTCGATTTTCTACCCTGAGAAGCCGTCCAAAGATTCCGAGGTAGAAAATCTCCTCCGTATGCTTTCAGCTTGCGATGAACGGTCGTTGGAAGTCATCAAAGCAACTGCGAAAGCTTTAATCAATACTGCACCCGAAAAGTAGCCGCAAGGCTGCTTTTCCTTTGTATGAAGAACAGAGCCGATAAACTTGTGATTGCTCACTTGTTCATCGGCTCTGCGTCTTATGCGTCTGGCTCTTTGATGACGGTTACTTGTAAATCTTTTGCCTTAATCAATGCTTCACGCTTACATTTCGGACAATATAGTGGGAAGTTTGTCAATTCTGTATCAGACCGTATCTTGATGCGGGTTTTGCTGCCACACATTGGACAGCACACCCATTCAATCAATCGCTTCACACTGCACCTCCTATTAAAACGAATTGCTCTCTCCGTGATGTTTGCAAATCTCTTTACAGATTTCCTCGACTTTTTGAGTGGACAGATGTACTTTGCTAAAAGTGCGTTTATACAATTCTATTTCCGTTTGCGTAAATTGGGGTGCCTTTTTCCCCTTAATGGTATGTGATAAATGCTGCATTTAGTTTTTCCGTCCTTTTCTCGTATCTGTATCGGGAGTATCTGCAATTTGCAGTTCTCCTTTTCGCAATTTCAAAATCACATCAGCTTGCTTTGCAAGCTCATTGGAGTGCGTAACGATAACCACGCATTTATTCATCTGGTGAGCACATTCTTTTAAAATCTTTGTGATTTCTGCCGCAGTATCTTCATCAAGGTTACCTGTCGGCTCGTCGGCAAGGATGACCTTTGCATCAGAAGCTAATGCACGGGCAATCGCTACACGCTGCTGCTGACCGCCAGAGAGTTTCAAAACATTTCGTTTGCTTTCTTCTTCGGTCAGTCCCACCCGCTCTAAAATAGGCTGTGGCGGCAGTTTAGAAGTCAGAGCCACATTCTCTTTTGGTGTAAGATAATCAATCAGATTGTAGCTCTGGAAGATAAAGGCTACATTGTTTTTGCGGTGCGTGGCAAGACCTACGGTATCAATGTCTTGCCCTTCAAAAAGGATTTGCCCCTCAAGCGGACTGTCTAATCCACCAAGCAGGGAAAGCAGCGTTGTCTTTCCGCAGCCACTCGGTCCAAGTATGGCGTACATTTTCCCTGCGTCCAATTCAGCACTCACGCCTTTTAACACATTTCGCTTGTTATCATAGGAGTAGCGAACTCCTTTTATCTCCATAATATTCATCGCTTTCTACCTCCTTAGCTCATCTTTGAAAGAATATCTCTCGGCTTCAAACGGAACACCGTCCACGATGCAAGCACTACTGCAATCGCAATAATGGCAATACCGATAAGATACACAGGCAATAGATACGCCGCTGAAATTTCAACATGAAGCGTTGCTGCACCTGTTGTTACTCTGGAAACCAAAAATTCACTTGCTTTTCCTGCAATCAAACTGCCGAAGAAAACAGAAGTTGCAAAGGCGACAATCGCAACGGTCACAGTTTCCACAAAGAATTGCCCGATAATGCTCGTCTTGTTTTTACCAATAGACAGGTAAACGCCAATCTCTTTTTTACGCCCTCTAATCCAAAGAGTTAAAAGAAGTGTCAGCACAAGAGAGCTTACAACGATGATAATCACGATAATGGTATTTACCAAGCTCTGCAAGGTTTCAAGCGGTGCTTGTACGACCTCATATTCATCGGTATCAATGCTCAGTTTCAAGGATTTTCCACGAAACTCTGGCAAGTCCTTTACTTTATCATAGACATTCTGGATGCTTACAGGGTCTTCCACATAAATATCAATCTGTGTATAACCATCTATCTTACGACCAAAGTTTTCAAACATTGTCGTGTAGTCCACATAGCCGCAGTTTGCGGGTATATCCGATACAGAAAAACCGCCGTTCCCAGAAGTACCCTCCGTACCGTCAAAAATACCAATAATTTTAAGCTCCACATTACTGTCGGAGTCCAGACAGTACATTGTCATCACATCACCCACAGACAGCTTATTGTAATCCGCAAGCTCTTTTGAAATCATCACGACATACTTATCTTCGGGGGTGATGTGTCTGCCGTCCACAAGGCTGTACTTTCCGCTTTCAAAATCAGAGCTTTTTTCAGAGGAAAGAGCTGCCGTATAAGCAGACGACTCTCCATAAGGGGTGTAGCTCAAATTAAACGCCGCAGGTAAATATTCAAAGTCCACACCTGCTCCCCAAAATCCTCTCGGATTGTCAGAGTTAAAATCTACAACGCCGTCCACCTTTGAAATGACATCTAAAATCTCTGCGGTAATGTAATCGCCATTATAGGTATAGGTCATACCGTATCCGTCTTGGCTCGAATCGTATTGGTTGATAGGGTCAATCTCCAAAAATAATTTACCGCCGATAGCTGTCTGCACATCCGCAGTCGCACCCTCGGACGCATCACGGATTGCCAGACCTGTCAGAAGAAAGGTCGAAATAATCGCCAATACCAAAAACAAAATCAATGTCTTTACTTTCTGCCGAAAGCAGTAAAGAAAAGCTCTTTTTACAAAATTCATTACGCATATCCTCCTTAGCTCATTTTTGTCAGTATCTCTCTTGGTTTCAGCTTCAAGATAGAAGCCGATGAGAGCAGTACGGAAAGCACAACTACGATAAGCTGGCATCCATATATCAGCAGGGTTTTTCCAATACCCAGAGTGAGGTAGCTGTCCATACTCACTGCATCACTCATTCCATTCTGTAATGCCGCAGCGTTGATAAAATTAGGCTGAAAATCCGCAAGCAGATGATTACCTAAGTTATGACTTATTCCAAAGCCCGCAGCATAGGAAAACAGGAATGCGGTGGCAGAGACACTCAATACTTCTAACAGAAACTGTTTTATGATTTCCCCTTTCGGGATACCTGCTCCTAAAAGGATGCCTGCTTCTGGTATGCGGCCTCTGATACGCAAAGTTAAATTCAAGGTCAAAATAGCGGCACTCACTATGGAAACACACGCCAACAAGATTTTTATTAAATCCCCTAAAGAAGTAAGACTATCGGAAATTTTGGAATACTGAAAATCATTCGTGCGGATAAAATGCGTTTTCCAATCAATTTCTTCTATCTGCTGCACCTTAGATACAATCTCATCCAGTGTCTTTGGGTCGGTCACATAAAAACCGACCTCACCTGTATAAACAGACGGTTCGCTTTCAGCAAGCTGTGTCAAAACATCAATACTTGCGTAAATACGATTTTCTTGTCTGCCTGCGGTTGCTGTTACATTCGCATCAGCTTCCAGAATATCGTATATTCCAACAATCGTTACAACTGTCTCTTTTCTTTCCCCAGACCACACATCAATGTACTCGCCGTCAGCTTCTCCAAGCTCGGACGATGACAAGACAATTTTATCCCCAACAGACAAGCCATTTACAGCCGCCACCTCAGAGCTTATCAAAACGGCGTTCGTATCTGTTTCAGTAATGTGTCTGCCTGCGGCAAGAGCCAGTACCTCGTCTACAAAATCTGTTTCCAAAGCGGAATAGCGAAGTGCTGTAACAGCCCCCATATTGTTATCCTCGGCGTGTTTCTCTCCGTGGATAAAGGCAATGGGATTGCCTTTGGTAAGCTGTTCGCCTTTGGCATATCCATAATTGATAGGATTGTAGTACGCAATATTGCCGCAGTTTTGTATCCGCTTTAGGTCATTTTACAAGGAACTACACGCAGACCGTGAAACGGGCTGCTGACAACAAACAGGCGCTATGCTCCCG
>NZ_QWEO01000068.1 GCF_009936035.1 Neglectibacter sp. X58
CAAACTGCCCTGCTCCCGCTCATTTCAAGAGAGTCGTAGGACACAGCGCTTTTCTCCGCTTCTATCCGAGCGTCATAGTCTGCATTGATTTCCTGCACAGCGGTCTGCATGGTCATTCCTGTGCCGGAATCCTCGCCGGAAAAGAAAATCCCGAACACAGAGCTTGCCACAAGTCCGATCAGGCAGATAATCACGATTACAATAACGGCTACCCAGCCCCCGGCTGCTATGGCAGTTATGAGAGCCTTAGTCGCCGCAATGATAGCCTTTATCGCTGCAATCGTAACCTTGACCGCCGCTTTTATGCCCTCGGCGGTTGCCTTTGCCGCAGCCTTTGCAGCCTGCGCCGCTTTCTGAGCTGCTTTGGCACTCGCCTTTGCTGCCTTCTGCGTAGCTTTTGCCGCTTCCTTCGTGGTCTTAATCGTCGTTTTCGCCGTATGCTCAGCGGTCTTGATGGATCTCTTCGCTGTTTTGGCTGCTGCCCGCTGAGTTGTCTTGATAGACTTCTTACCGGCTGACTTTACGGATTCCTTAACCCCTTTATCCGTCTGCTCCACAATACGGTGAGAACCACCGCCAGAGTATCGTGAGCGAATAACAGGCTTCTCATGCCCTGCCACGCTATCAGACGGGACATCAGCGCTCCTTTGAGAACCGAGCCTCTGTTTATCACGAACCGTCTGGACTGTCCTCTTTCTTCCTTGCTCAACCATACGCTCAGATGGCTCTTTTAACCCATCTGAGCGCTGTTTTATGCTCTCTGAATGAGGCTTAGGGGCAGATGGAGCATGGCTCTCTGTCTGAGCCGCCGTTTCCATCTGGGATTCACGAGTCTTTATCCCTTTTCCCGTTTTCCGCTGCTCCGCCCTAACAGACTTGAAGTTGTCAACCGCCTGCTTTGCGTTTGATACATCTTCCTTCACATGGGAAGCGCTTTCTCTCCCAACCTTTTCGAGCTGATGGGCTGATTCGTGAAGTACCGTCTGTGTACCGCTTTCCATACGGGAAGAAGCATATTCTTCTACATTCCCCTCTGCGGGGTTTGTAGCGGTTTCTGCCTTCTCTTTGGTCTGGATATACGCCCTACGCATACGGTCAGAGACAATCGCAGCTCGGTCAAGCTGTTTGATCGTGCCTTTTATGGCATCTTTGGTCTTGATTTTCCCCATTGAAACCCTCCTTTCTCGCAGATGAACACAGCAAGAGCGAGGGTTATACACCCTCGCCCGGCTTCGTTGTCATCAATTTATAGAGCTTGGTATTTCTGGGGAACTTGTTTGCGAACGGCACCAGAGAACTGCCCACCTTGATAAGCCCATGTCCTGCCTCAACATTGGTGATATAGCTCATCTGGAGGTCAGAGATATTCAAGAGTTTTGCAAGCTCCAAGCGGTCTGTGGACGCCTGATTGAGCATGATGATAAACTCGGAGTTTGCAAGCATTGTCCTCGCCGTATGGCTCTGGAGCAGATCGTCCACATTCTGCGTGATACCGGTCGCATAAGCGCCATACTTTCTGACACGCTTCCAGAGGGTGAACAGGAAGTTGGCGCTGTACTCGTGCTGGAACAGCAGATAGATCTCGTCGATGAAAATATAGGTGTTCTTGCCCTTAGCCCTGTTCTGGGTAATGCGGTTCAGGATCGAGTCCAGCACCACCAGCATACCGATGGGCATGAGCTGTTTGCCAAGGTCGAGAATGTCATAGCAAATCAGACGGTTGTCCGTATCCACATTGGTTTCCTTCGCAAAGGTATTCAAGCTGCCGTTGGTGAACAGCTCAATAGCAAGGGCAATCTCCTGTGCCTCCGGCTCGTCCTGTTTGAGAAGCTCCTGTCGGAAGTCCTGCAAGGTGGGAACCGCCCCCTCATAGTTGTTTTGCTGGTAGCTGCGGTACACAGAGGCTGTGCATCGGTCAATGATGGACTTCTGCTTTGCCCCCAAATTGGAGCCTCCGATAAGCTGCTCACACAGCGACATGATGAACTCAGACTTGAGAATGACAGGGTTTGCCCCGTCGCCATAGTCCTTGTTCATGTCCATAGCATTGATATGGCTGGGCGAAGTGGCAGAGATGTTGATAATCTCGCCGCCCATAGCGTTTACAAGGGGCGAGTATTCTCGCTCAGGGTCAATGATAATGATGTCTGCATTGCTGGCAAGCACCTGATTGATGATCTCCCCCTTGGCAGCAAAAGACTTGCCGCCGCCGGATACGCCCAGAATAAAGGCGTTTCCGTTCAAAAGCTGCTTACGGTCTGCAATAATCATGTTCTTGCTGATGACATTCTGACCGTAGTAGATGCCGTTCTCATGGTAGATGTCCTGCACTCGAAAGGGAATAAAGACCGCAAGGCTCTCCGTTGTCAGCGTTCTGAAAGCGTCTACCTTGCGAACTCCAAAGGGCATGACGGTATTCAGCCCGTCCATCTGCTGGAACTTCAACACACCGAACTGGCACAGGTGCTTTCTGGCTGTGGTAAGCAACGCCTCGGTGTCATTGTCGAGCTGCTCCTTAGTATCAGCGGTGTGAACCATCGTCAGAACAGCGAACATCATGCGCTGGTCTCTGGTTGTCAAATCGTCCAGAAACTCCTTCATTTCCCTCTTCTGCTGCTCCATATCATAAGGGACGGTGGCAGAGAAGTTGTTGTTCTGATTCTGCTTGCGCTGCCAGTTAGTGATATTCGTCTCAACACCGAGCAGACGGTTTTCCGCCTCCTTGACCGCTTCATCGGTGGGAACTGGCACCACATCAATGCTCATCATCAGATTTCGGTTCATGTCTGTCAGCTCCGCCACCATGCTGTCCTTGATATAGGACGCATACTCACGCAGAAACAAAACACGACCATAGCGGTCTCCCAGCTTGAAATAGTCCTTTTCAAACTCCATCGTATCAGGGCAGATAAAGTCCTTGAAGCTATGCCCTTTCTTTCGGGTTTCCTTCATGTCAAAGCGGAAAGAGGTTTCCTCTCCCACCCTATAAAAGTCGTGGAAGATGCGGAGCCTTTCTTCGGTCTCCAGCTCCACGCACTTACTGCCCAATCGTCCAAAATGGGCAATCAGATCCGCACCTACTCGTGCAAAATAGGTTCTGGCATCCTCCACCGATTTCTTATTGACGGAAATCGTCATATACTTGTCCTGCACGATGGAATTAGCGCCGGTCGCCTTATCCAAGAGCATCTTGTTATACTCTTCTCGATATTCGTCCAGCTCATCTCCCTTCATGGGAATCAAGATGGTTTTCTCAAAGTCCAAACGGTTCAAGTGCCGGTTGTTGATGGTTATTTTTGTTGTTGCGCCGCTGTCGAGGGAGTTGAGAAGCTCAGAATATTCGAGGAACATCGCTTCCTTATCCTCCCGACTGGCAACTGCATAGTTGATGTCCGAAAACTTAAAGGTTTTGGAGAACTTGTCCCTACCCACCTGAAAAATGCCATCATCATAGATGGCTGTGACAGGGATCACATCCTGAACGCTTCTCGGCACGACGAACCTTTCCTTGTCCTGCTTAAACAGGTTCGATAATGTCTTAATCATTCGACTTCATAGCCTCCTTTGTCTTTTTCTCCATGCTGGGCTTCATCAGCTCGTAGTAGGTGTTGGTCGCTCGAAAGGTCAATCTCTTCGGCATGATGAACTCAGACTTCACCCATGTGCAGATGAACTTTTCCGCAGTCATGCCGTTATATTTCAGAAAGCCGAGCGCCGCAAATGGCGCTGCTCCCAAAATGCAGACCCACGAAACTGTCTCCGTCCCAAGATGGGGCTTCAACAGAAAATAGAGTCCGACAGCCACCACACAGGCACAGGCAGAAAAAATGAACTGCCGCAGAGACAGTCCAAAAAACATAGATTCGGTGTAGTTGCGAATCTCTCTATTGATCTTGACTTCCATTGTCCTTCCTTTCTCCGCTTTCCCGCCCTATGGCTTCGCAGATCTCTTCAAGGCAAACGCATTTCTCACTTAGGCAAAAACGCTCACCTTTCTTCTTTCCGCCGTAATAGAGGCAGTATTGGCAGTCGCAATCGGCAAGGGAATAACCCTGCCATTTGTTGTAGATTCTTTTCATGGCGAACACCTTACAGTCCCATCATCTCACGAATAATCCGGTCTGCCATCTTCACGCTTCCAACCAACACAAGCATGTTAAAAACCAGCTCTCCGATATAAGACCACACTTGCGTGACTGCCGCCGCATCAGGATTCACGACAGGCGGCGACGAGGCAAACAGTGAGAAGATGATACATGCCAACACAATAACCGCTCCCTCAAGGCAGACCGCACAGAAGCTCTTGATGAACGACTTGCCAACATTCTGGGACGGTTCTCCCGCAAATGTCGATAGCGGGATCGGCGCAAGTGCAGTGTACATATAGAGCTTAAAAAAGCGCCCATACACGGTCATAATCAGAATAAAAGACAGCACTGTGATGAACAGCCCGCCGATGAGGGTCACTGCCCATAAGGGGATAGACTCAAAGAAGCCGCAGTCCTCGATAGTAGTAATCATCTCCGGTGGGAGAACTGTCTGTGATGCGGAGCTGAACCCTGCCGCTGTCATAATTGTCGAGATGGTTCCCTGCACGATGTTGAATAGCGCAAGCATCAGCTCCATGCCGTAGGTGATAGCGCCCTTTGCCAATGCAAAGCGTACAAAGAGCTTTAAGGCGTGTTCCGGCTTCTTTACATCTGTATAGCTGCCGCAGGTTTTCACCATACCCACAACAAAAAACAGAACAAGCAGCGCAAGACCGATTGCCTGAACCGCTCCGTTGATATTCACGATGACACTCCATATCCCGCCGCCCTTGAACTCCTGCGGGGTCGTTGTGATAAGCGTCCAGATCTCAGCCAGTTTGTCGTTCCATGTCTCAAGGGCATTTTCAAGGTTCTGAACAACCCAAGAATCACTCAATCTTCGCACCTCCTCCTATAAACGAAAAGATGGGGTGTTCCTCGCTGGGAACACCCCATCCTGAGTGTTTCGATTTTGGATTTGAGTGTTTAGCCGACGATCAGAGTCAGAATCTCCTTTGCGAAGGTGATAATCACGCCGCCGGCAAGGGTCAGGAAGCCGTTAGCACGCTGAGACGGGTCGTGAGATTTCAGAGACAAGCCCACCTGCACGATGCCGAAGCCCAGCAGGATCATACCGACCGCTCGAATCAGACCGAAAATGAAATCGGAAAGGTTGTTGATGACGGACAGAGGATCGCCCGCAGCATACGCCGGAGCCGCCATGCCCACTGCAAGAGTGAGCGCCATTACCAAAGCGCAGTAGGTTCGATACCCTTTCCTGACCTTGCCCCGCATGGGCAGCTTGCCGGTCTCCTTATTGGTGTTATTGTTAAAGATTTTCATAGATATTTCCTCCATTCATTGATTGTCTGCCTCAAAGTCCTCCTCGGACAGAAGCTCGTAGTTTGTTTCTGTGAGTTCCATCTCAGGGACAAGCTCAGGGTCGAGCCAGTCCACAAGGATGGTCGCAACATCGGATTTCACAGTGCCATGCTGGTAAATCTCTCCGTCCCCATCAGCGGTCAGCTTCACATCAGGGTGTTTCAAGATGTCATACTTGAAATCCATCACAGGGCGCTCCCCTCGGATAAAGAGGATCGCATACTGATTGTCCAGCATCCGAACTTCATCGGGGGTCAAAAGCTCACGACCGCTGATCTGGTAGTTGGTGGAGTAGTTTCCGCTCCGTCCCGAACTCTTACCAAAGGTGTTTGTGTCAATCGTCTCCTTGCCCAGCAGTTCAGACACATATTTGTGCGTCGATTGCTCGTTACCGCCCAAATAGAGAAACTCATCGCAGTTGCCCACGATGGACTCCCACTGCTTTTCAAACAGCGCTTTGAGCTGCGCCAGATTTTGCAGGATAATCGAAACCGATACCCCTCTGGAACGCATGACGGATAAAATCTTGTCGAAGTCATCAGGCAGTGAGACATTGGCAAACTCGTCCATCAGGAAGTGAACCGGCACAGGCAAGGAGCCGCCATGCACATGGTCTGCTGAATAGAATAACTGCTGGAAAAGCTGGGTGTAGAGGATTGACACAAGGAAGTTGAAACTGGAGTCGTTGTCGGGAATCAGAGCAAACAGCGCAACCTTCTTCTCACCCATTGAGGGCAAGTCCAGCTCGTCCGTCTGCGTCATTGCCGCAAGGCTTTCCAGATTGAACTTTTCAAGCCTTGCCGCAAGAGTAATCTGAATCGACTGGATAGTTTTTGCACTGCCGGAATGGTAGTTGTGATAATACTTCACAGCGATATGGTCTGGATTCTCCATCTCCAGATCTGAAAACAGATTGTCCAGTGGGGTCGGTCTGTTGTCCTCTTCGTCCTCGATAGCGCCCGCTCGAAGCATCTCCATTACCATCGGGAAATTCTGCTCCTCTTCCGGCGCTTCGTACCGAAGGTAGAAGATCAGTGCAAGCAGCAGCATAGAAGCCGCCGTATCCCAAAAGGGGTCTTGTGCCTGAGCGCCCTTTGGCGTGGTGCTTTTGAATAGATTGGTTACAAGGCGCTGCACATCATTGTCATTCTGCAAATAGACAAAGGGATTGTAGCAATGGCTCTTTTCCATAGAAATCAAGTCAAGAACACGGATTTCGTATCCCTTTGCCTTTAACAGTCCTCCGGTATCCCGCAGGATTTCTCCCTTCTGTCAAGTGGTTTTGAGATATTTTTTGAAAAATCTCCAAAGCGCATAGCTGTGCATAAAGTCAATCAGGCAACCTCCGTTTCCTGCAAAGCCATTGCTTCTCTTGCAATCAGAGCCTTTACAAGCTCTTCCTGCGTGTGCTTTGCGTTCTCTGCGGGCATTGCGTTGACAACGAAAATCGTGCCGCCGATTCTCTCTACAAAGCCGGTTTTCATATTCTCCACGGTCATCACCTCCCTCCGTAAAAATAGGGGCGTCCGTTTCCGAATGCCCCGTTACCAGCCGAAAAAGGATTATTCCTTTTCATAGATTGCCTTGAGTGCTGCGTAAAGATTTCTGCCCTCGTCCTCCGTGAGCGTAATGCCCTTGCCGCAGCGTTCGTGGTTCGGATGCCACTCTCGGATGTCCAGCTTGGCGGCATTGCCGTTCCACGAAATGAAGTTTGCTTCCTTTGTGTAGCCTTTGCCATTCTCTCCGAGGACGGCGAGGGGCTTGGTAATCGTGCTTGTAATGTCTTTCATTTTCGTACCTCCGTAATTCAAGTGTTGAAGAAGTTAAAAAGTCGGGATAGTAATGGAAGGGATTATCGTTCCCAGTCATTCCTGCCCCGACGGTGTTTGGATTGTTCTTTTCGGGCGGCGGCTCTGTCCTCCCATTCCTTGCGCTCCTGTGCTTCCTTGATACTGAAAAGCTCCTTGACCTTCTCTACAAAGACCTCCACCAGCTTTGGGAAGTGTTCCAGTGCCTGCAAAAACGGCTGGCATTTTTCTTTGAGCCGGTCATACCGTTCCTGCAATCGCTCTACGGCAGAGGACGCATTGAAATACTGCCTTTGATAGTAGGAAACGCTGCTTTTCAAATCTTGGATTTCACTGCGGCTTGTGATACCTTCCTTGGCAAGTGCCGTGAGCTGCTGATAATCGTCCTTGGAAACGGCAATCTTGCCGGTGATGGTTTTCTGCCCCATGCCCTCAATCTCTGCCATTGTCTTGTGGACTTCGTGGGCAGGTTCATAGCGCACCTGCTCAGCTTCAATGCGTTCCTGAATGTCAGCAAGTCGTTCCTTGTCCTTCTGAATTTGATAATCCAGGCTGCTCAAATTCTCTGCCGTACTGCCCAATACGCCACGCTCAAAGCCGGTGAAACCCGCTTCGGTCATATGCTCAAAGAGCTTGTCTTGCAGAACGGAGTAGGACTTGCGGAACATCGGCTTTCCGTATTTGCTGATAACCTGCTGCCCATTTTCGTCCAGCAGAGGGACCGTGTTCTTCCATTTCTTCGAGTGGGAAACTTGGTTGATGACCTCCTTGACCGTTCCTCTCAGGGCTTCGTCCTTGCAGCGTTTCGACCACAGGATTTCTTTTCGGACGGTAGGGATCGCCACGATGTGCAGGTGGTAGTGGTAGACCGGCTTGCCCAGTTCTTCGGACACCGCCTTGTTGATTTCATCGGCGTGCATAACCGCCGACACGATGTTCTCCTTGCCGTAAATCTCACAGCCGAAACGGTAGGCTTCCTCGTAGAACTGCTTGGCGTATTCGTAGCCGCCGTGTTCCTCAAAGTACCTTGTGTTCACATCAATGACCAGTTCATTAAAAATGGTTGCGCCGGCTTTCTGTCCTCTTGTGGAGATTTTGCCCTCGTCAATGAGCCGCTGGAAATACTCGTTGTAGGTCAAACCGCCCGTGTCCTTGAAGTGAACATTGCGGGCAATTCGCTCGGTGTCCACATTGAGATTTGCGTAGCTTTCGTTCTTGCGCTCGTTGTGTCGCTCGGTTTTCTGCGCTCCCTCTGCGGAGATTTTCTCCACTCGGATAACGCTCCAATTTCCTTCCGCCATTCTCATCACCTCCAGTCAGCGGAAAGGGAGGGGGTGCGGGTTACGCAACTTTTTCAAAGTGCGTAACCCACTATGACACTTTCAGCTTCGCTGCAAAGGTGTCGTGGGCAAGGGCTTTCCTCCCTTGACCTCCCTCAAAACCTCAATCAAATAGGCAGGTCGTCCTCGTCCGTGACTTCCTGCCCATTCTCAATCGGTTTTTCAACCTCCGGCAAAGTCCAGTACCAAAGAAAGCCGTCCTTCACAGAGCGAACTCCGGCTTTCTTTTTGGACTTCTTGTAGGTTGATTTCTTGAAGCCTGCGGCTTCAAGCTTTGCTTCGCAATCGGAAGCCAGCCGCCTACCGCCCGCCAGCAGGGAACGGATAAAATCCGTTGCCGCTTCCTCACGGGCATTCGGTCTGCCCATCCTCGGCGCAGAAGCAGAGAAAGCGTCCTCCGCACTCAGCTCCAGCTCATCAAGAAAGTTCACACCCTTGTCGGCTACCTCAAAGAGAATAGCCGAGCCCATCGGCGCAAGATTGCTCTTGACCTGCACCAGATAACGCTCGGCGGGGTTCTGCTTATTGGCCGTGCGTGTGACGGCAAGAATGCTTCTCGCCGCACCGGCAATGTCGATAGAGCCGTTGGTGCGATAGAGGGGGCTTGTGTCCTTCGCCTTGTTCATATGGGCGATGATAACGATGGCGCAGCCGGTGTCCTTGGCAACGGCAATCAGGTGGTTGAACTCGGCTCTCGTTTCGTTGGCATTGTTCATCGAGCAAGTGTCACCGATATACGAACTCATCGGGTCGAGAATCAGCAGCTTGGCGTTGTACTTCTCCACGGCTTCACGGATACGGTCATCCCCGAAGGTCAGGCTCTTTTCGTCCTCCTTGATGAAGATGAGTCGGTCGCCGTCACCGCCCGCCGCATTAAATCTCGGCACAACGGTATCGTCTGCATCGTCCTCGGTGGTCTGGTAGATGACGGTCATCGGCTCGGTATGTTCCTCCTCATCTGCAAAGGGAAGCGGCGCTCCCTTGGAAAGCAAAGCGGCAAGAGAAAGCATCAGCTTACTCTTGCCGTCACCGGGGTCGCCTTGCAGCAGTGTGACCTTGCCGAAGGGAATATAGGGATACCACAGCCAGCGCACCTCTTTCGGGGTGATCTCGCTGGCCTTGATGATTTCCAGCTTTGCGGGAATGTTGTTTGGATAGTCTGTCATTGTCTTGTTCTCCTTTTCGATAGATAGTGCGGGCATTGGATAACGGTGGCACGGAAGCTCTGCTTGCAGCTCCTTTCGCATTTCCTGCAAAGCTCGTTGTATTTCTTCCTGCCACGCTCATCAAGAAAGAACGCCCATTCTCTCTTGCATGACACCGCAGAGGCAGAAATCACCTGCTGTTGTGATATTCGCTGCACGGCGGATACCCTCAACGCAGACTGC
>NZ_QWEO01000069.1 GCF_009936035.1 Neglectibacter sp. X58
AGTTTTGACAGATAATCGGGCATTTTCCCTGTTTTTCTCGGCGTTTTCCTCTACGTCTATTCGTCTGGTCGTCAGAGATGCAGGTTGACGGATACAGCCTTGAGGGGCAGAAGAATAGTTTGAAACGGTTTGCAGACCGTGAGGAAATGGAAGTTGTCGGCATCTACGAAGATGCAGGAAAATCGGGGAAGTCAATTGAGGGGCGACCCGCATTTAAGAAAATGCTGTCCGACATAAAAAATGGATTGGAAATAGAGTATATCCTTGTCTATAAACTTTCACGTTTTGGAAGAAATGCGGCAGACATTTTAAATTCATTGGAATTTGTTCAGTCCTATGGGATAAACCTTATCTGCATTGAAGAGGGGATTGACTCATCCCAGACAAGCGGAAAGCTGCTCATATCTGTCCTGTCAGCGGTTGCAGAGATTGAGAGGGAAAATATCATTGAACAGACCATGAACGGGCGCAGGGAAAAAGCAAGGCAGGGAGGGTGGAACGGCGGCTTTGCTCCATATGGATATTATTTGAAAGACAATCAGCTTTTAATAGAGGAAACCGAAGCAGAAGCAATCCGAATTATATTTGAAAAGTTTGGGAACTCAGATATAGGGCTTGGTGGTGTTGCGAAATACCTAAATCTGCAAGGCATAAAGAAAATACCCCGTCAGAACGGAAAGTTAGAAACATGGAGCAATCATTTAATACGGCAGATATTAGACAATCCTGTTTACTGTGGAAAAATTGCTTATGGCAGGAGGACACGGGAAAAGGTTAAGGGAACAAAAAACGAATATAAGCAAGTCCATACTGATGATTATATTTTAGAGGACGGACAGCATGAAGGAATTGTCAGTGAGGAACTCTGGCAGAAAGTCCATGCAAAGCGGAAGGCGACAGGAATTAAGCAGCCGTCAAAGGTTGGAAAAGACAGGTCACTGATATGGACAAGACCACAAATTAAATTGTGAAGCGGGCTGCTGACATTTTGCACTTGCACTATGAAATAACAGAAAAAGGGGCAGGAAACCACAATAATGCGTGGTTTCCTGCCCCTTTTGCGCATTTGAGAATTAGCCCCTAAAATCGCTTTTTCAATTCCTCAATCCAAATTCCGATCGTTTCAGCCAAGACAAATTGCTGACGCAAAACCGCCATACCGATTTCCGGAACCTCCGGCGCATTTTCTTTTTCCCGAAGGTTTTCTTCCAGATATGTTTTCAAATCCTGCACATTTTTTTCAATGCTGTCAATGCAAGTTTTTTGCATTTCCAAAGGAACACTGTCCAGATTTACAATCACAGCATTAAAGTCCAGAAACATACGGATAGGCTGGGCGGAAAGCTCTCTCATGAGCCGTTCAAATTCCTGTTCACCGCTGTCTGTCAGCGAGTAAACCGCCTTTTCCGGCATATTATTCTCCCGCACAAGGACACTCTGGAGCAGACTCTTTTCTTCTAACTGAATGACCTTTTTATAGATGGAAGGTGTGCTGATTTTTACCCATTTTGAAATGTTGCGGTATTCTACCAGCTTTTGAATGTCGTAGGCACTCAACGGCTGCTTTTTAAGCATCCCAAGGACAATCAAATCTATTGTTGCCATGAAGATTTCCCCTTTCATACTTGACAAGTACTATAAATTATAGTAGTATGTGTTGACTGGCAGCTACTATAAAGTATACTACTTCACATGACTCTGGCTGTCAAGAGAAAGGAGCAATTTATGGACGGAAACAAAAAAATGGCGCTTTTGGGGAGCGCGCCCATTCCCAAAGCTCTCCTGGCACTGGGCATCCCAACGATGATTGGTATGCTCATTAACGCCCTCTACAATTTGGTAGACACCTATTTTGTAGGCGGGCTGGGAACCGACCACATGGGCGCGGTCACGGTTGCCTTTCCCCTGGGACAGATTGTTGTTGGCCTGGGCCTGCTGTTCGGAAATGGCGCTGCCGCCTATCTATCCAGGCTGCTGGGCTGGGGCGATAAGGACACGGCGAACAAGGTAGCAAGTACAGCCATATACAGCGGCGTTTCCATTGGGGCAGTCGTGATCCTGTTCTCTATTATCTTTCTGGAACCGATTTTGGAACAAGCTGGCGCAATCGAAAGTGTGATGCCTTATGCAATCACTTACACACGCATCTATATCGTGTTCTCCATTTTTAATGTGTTCAATGTCACCATGAACAACATCGTTTCCAGCGAGGGGGCGGCGAAAACGGCTATGTGTGCGCTAATGGCTGGCGCGGTGCTGAACGTGATATTAGACCCTGTTTTCATCTACGCACTGAACCTCGGCGTAGCTGGCGCGGCGATTGCGACAGCGATTTCTCAAATCGTTTCCACATTGGTTTATGTGTGTTACATACTCCGGAAAAAGAGCGTGTTCAGCTTCAGCATTAAAGAATGTTGCTTTGCAAAAGAGATTATGCGTGGTACAAGGAAGAAGGTGATTCAGATGCCTAAACCTTGGCAGAATGGGGAAGGATATGCAGACCCTACGGCCTATGAAGGTTTGAAGCCTGTGATCCGGGGAGAAACGGAACAGCAAAAGCGCCTGAACACCCTGATCTTTGTGCTGAAGTATATTATTCAGCTGGCCGGGTTTGAACTGCTAAACAGAATTGAAATTCGGGATAAAAGAACCGGGAGGGAATACAGATGATGGATTTAGAAAACCGGGCGTTGTCCATGGTAAAGACCTATTTTCCTGACACCCCCGAAAACATCCAAGTTCAGGTTGGGGCTTTCCTGACTCCTGACTGCTGAATGTTGGAACATGATCAATGAAGTGGTGAATGAAACTGCTTCCTGTATGCGGAAACAGTTTGAACGGGCTTTAGGGCAATCGCCCCGCCGCTGGAAAAAACCTGATGGGGGTGGGACAGATGGAACTTGACACCATTTTCAATCAGGATTGTTTGGTGGGGCTGAAGGCCCTGCCTGACAAGGCCATTGACCTGATTCTGACTGATCCGCCCTATGGAAAAAAGGCGGACAAGGGAACAAACGGGTTTGGAGCCGCAAAGAACCGGCGATATGCCGGGGGGTGGGATGGCATGATCCCCCCCCCTGAATTGTTCAGTGAAATGTTCAGAGTTGCCCGGAACCTGATTATTTTTGGCGGCAACTACTTTGGGCATTTACTCCCACCGTCAAACTGCTGGATATTTTGGGATAAGAAAGGGGACGTGGCCTTTCAAAACCCTTTTGCGGATGGGGAGTTGATCTATACCACGTTCAAAAAGCCTGTGAAGCGGATTGTGTTCAAGCAACAGGGGTTTATCACTGACAGCAAGGATAAACGATACCACCCCACGCAAAAGCCCACGGAATTAGTTCAAAAGTTGATTGAAATGTTCAGCGAACCCGACCAAGTGATCTGTGATCCGTTTCTTGGGAGCGGCACTACGGCGGTTGCGGCTGTAAATAGTGGGCGGCATTACATAGGTTGGGAGATTGACCCCGGCTATTTTCAAATCTGCTGTGATAGGCTGGATGAAGTGGAAAATTCAGATTTTGGAGGTAAAACACCATGAAAATTCAAGATTGTTTCGACCTTTTGACCGCAAACGGGGTGGAAATTTCGGAAAACTTCAAGAAATTTTTGAAAAACGCCGGATTTTTTACCCTTCCGGCTTCCACCCAATTCCACGGGGCCAAGGATGGCGGCTTGTATAATCATAGCTTGGCCGTGGCGGAAACCCTGCTGATCCTGACGGATCGGAACCACCTGAAATGGGATCGCCCCGGTTCCCCGGTGATTGTGGGCCTGTTTCATGACCTGTGCAAGCTGGAAGCCTATGAACCGGTTATCACTGAAAGAACACCAAAGGTGGTAAAGTACAGTTGGAAACACCGGGACAGCCGGGATCAGCTTTACACCGGGCATGGGGAAAAGTCTGTTCTGATGCTGGCCCCTTGGATGCCGCTGACCGCTGAAGAAGTGGCCTGTATTCGCTGGCATATGGGCGCTTTTGATGATCGTGAACAATGGAGCCATTACACCGCCGCAGTTCGTCAATTTCCTAATGTGCTGTGGACACACCAAGCGGATATGATCGCCGCCCATATTCTTCAGCGGTAGGGGTTGGAACAGTTGCGGAACAGATGAAATAGGGTGATCTGTTCCGCTTTAATCCCTTGATATTACTGGATTTTTGGACTATGGAACAGATGGAACAGATGCCAGTATTACTTAAAATAAAATAAAAAAATAATATATAGATATATATTATATAGAGAGTGCCCCGTTTATCTGTTCCATCTGTTCCAAACCCTTGAAAACACTGATATTCTTGACTTTTTTAATGGAACAGATGTAAGAAAGGATGTGTACCATGAACGATAAAGAACTGATCCAAGCGGCCAAGCGGTATCTGAATAGGGTTCAGCAGACTGACCGCTTGATCGCCCGGTTGAAGTCTACGATTGCCACCCTTCGGGCGGGACTGACCAGTCAAAGCTATGAACTGAAGCCGGATAAGGTGCAGACTTCCGGCCCCGGTGATGCGTTAGCCGAAACCTTTGCCCGGATTGATGAACTTGAACGGGAAATTCAGCAGGATATAGTTGACCTTGATAACTGGAAAAAAGATACATATGAGCGGATTGAAAGGCTTGATGATCTCGACCAAAGAAATATCTTGATTGCCCGGTATATGCAAGGGAAACGATGGGAAAAGGTTGCTTTTGAACTTAACTTTTCAATTTCACAGATATACCGGCTTCACGGGGCCGCTTTAGCGGCTTTTGTCCAAAACAACCCTGATGTTTGTAAAGTTGGTAGTGGGCGATTTAACACACGGCCACCCTTCCCTTTCCGTTGTCGGGGAAGCCGGGGTTCATGGGTTGCGGTACTGGAATGATCAGTTTCAGGTGAAAATTCCTTCCGGCACCGGGGAAGATGTCTGGGCCACCGCCAATGGGGGCGGGGGCGGCGGTTCCGCTATCGGGCCGCAAATCTTTGTTACCGTGGATGCCGGTTCCGCCGTAACCTGTTCCGATGGTGTAACAGAACTTACCGCCGTGGCTGGGGATGATCCCATTATTTTCAGCTTGCCCAACTATGGCACCTGGACAGTCACCGGCACCCTTGGGGATCAGACCGACACTGAGGTTTTGGAGGTTGACACCACCAAGCGGTACAACGTGACTTTGGCCTATTTCAGCGCCACCCTGAATATCACCACTAAGGCCGGGGCCGCTGTGATTGCCACCAACGGCACAAAAAGTCTGACCGGGATAGCGGATGAATCCGGGGCCTTGTCTTTCAACATTGCTTCCCCCGGCACCTGGACACTTCGGGCAAGCACTGAAGGGGTGGATTCCAACCAACCCACGGTTGAGATTGAAACCGAGGGTGAAACTTATGAAATCACCCTGTCTTTCATCACCGTGACCATTACCGCCGATCCCGGTTCTACGGTAACTTGCACCGATGGCAATACCACCCGATCCGGGGTTTCTGTGGGCGCTATGACCTTCTATCTGCCCAATACCGGGGTTTGGCAGATTACCGCCACCAAAGATGGGCAGACCGCAAGCGAAACCCTTACCGTTGGTTCCTATGCCCCTTACACCGTTACCTTGAACTTTTACAAGTATGTTGGGGTAAAAGTGACAATCAGCAATAACAATTCTGAAAGCGCCGTTTCCTATGTGGAAGATGCCGTGGGAATGGCTACCGGGTTTAACGCTTGGAAGAATCACAACATTTTCAAGAATATCCGGCCTTGTGTGGTGAAAAATGGCGTGGTTCAGTATTACTTGAACCCGGACGATCTGACCCAAAAGGTGAACGGCGGAGCCGCTACAATCAACAGCGAAAGCGCCGGGGATGTCATGATTGAGATTCCCAAGTTGGGCTATAAAATGACCACGGACGGGAACAGCCATACCATTATGGTAACAGATGATCCCAATGCCCCCGGCTACTGCTACCGGGCGCACGGGCTGGACGCTGAAGGGGATTGTGATGCAATCTATATCGGCGCTTATCTGGCAACCAATATCAGTTCCAAGTTGTATTCTCTTTCCGGGAAATCCCCCACAACCGATATCACCTTGACCGCCGCAAGGCAAGCGGCCCAAGCAAGGGGGGTAGGTTATCAGCTTGTTTCCTTCTACCCGCTGACCCTGCTTCAGTGTTTGTACCTGATCATGTTCAAAAACCGCAACGGGCAAACCGCCCTTGGCAAAGGCTACACCAACGGCAACAGCGCCAAGATCAACACGGGCGGCACCAACGCCAAGGGTATGTGTTACGGCGAAACGGGCGGCAAACAGCAAATGTGTTTCCTTGGCATTGAAGATTTTTGGGGGAACCTGTTTTGGTGGATTGATGGGATTTTCTGTGATAACTCCCGCAACGTCAAAACGGCCTTCAAGGATTTCAAGGACGATGGTTCCAGCTACCCCTTCACCAAGGCAAGCGGCTTGTCCCAAAACCTTGGCGGCTGGATGGGTGACATTCAGGGAACCAATGAAGGCGGGTTCACAATCAAGACTTCCACCGGATCGGCCACGTCCCATTGGGCGGATTATGCCTCTCTTTATGCCGGTTATTGCGCCTTTTTCGGTGGTGCTTGGGATGATGGGGATAGTGCGGGGCCTTTCCGGTTCTATGTGTATTATGCCGCCTCGGGTTCCAGTTCCTATCTTGGCGCCCGCCTGATGTATAAGAAGAAAGCGGCCTAAAAACCGTTTCCTTGGGTAGTCACTGGTAGATTGTGGCACAACACAAAACTGAAACCTTCCAGCATTACAACCATTATCCCACCATAGAACGGGCCTTATTATGACTGGTAAATAAAAAAAGATAGCAGATAATGCCAATCTTTATGCCAGTTATTACGCCAATTTCAGTGGTAATTGGAATAATGGAGATAATGCAGGGCCTTTCCAGTTCAATGTGAATTATGCCACCTCGAATTCCAATTCCAATCTTGGCACCCACCAAATGTTTGATCCTTCCTTTTCGATGTTTAGGAATGATGTTACTGCCCCGGCCCCCGGCAACAGAACCGGGCCGGGGCTTTAACAATAAATGGTGCTGTGACTACCCGGCCACTTGGCAGAACACAAAAATTATTTCACCTGTATCAGTAGACTTGAAAATTAACTTTCAAGGTTGACCATTCGGGTTCAAAAAACATCAATGGAAACGGGGTGTTCCATGAAGCGGTACGGCAATATCTATGAAAAAATCTGTGACATGGACAACTTGCGGGAAGCCCACCGGAACGCCCGTAAAGATAAACTGTTCTATGCAGAAGTGGTGATGGTTGACAGCGACCCGGACAAATACCTTTCAGAAATCCGGGAAATGCTGATCAACCACACCTATTCTGTAAATCTGGACGATTACACAATTTCAACTATCAATGACAAGGGAAAACAACGTGAACTTTGGAAACTGCCCTATTTCCCACACCGGATCATTCAATGGGCAATCATGCTTCAGATTGAACCGATCTTCAACAAAGTTTTCACCGGGTTCACTTGTGCTTCCCTTCCAAACCGTGGGATCAAGAAAGCCCAAGAGTTGGTGAACACCTATCTGAAGGACGAACCGGGAACCCAATACTGTTTCAAGATGGACGTTCACCATTTTTACCCAAATATCAATCATAGGATTCTAAAGCGCCTGTTGCGCAAGAAATTCAAAGACCCTGAATTATTGACCCTGCTGGATATCATTATTGACAGCCACCCGCCCAAAGGTGTTCCGATCGGTTCTTATCTATCCCAATACTTAGCCAATTTTTATTTGTCCTACTTTGACCATTGGCTGAAAGAACAGTTACACTTGAAGTATGTTGTTCGCTATATGGATGATCTTATGATTTTCCACCATAGCAAACAGGTACTTCATTGGGTTGCCCGGAAAATCATGGAATACCTTGGAACTTTCCTTGACTTGAGCCTAAAGAAAAATTGGCAAGTGTTCCCCACTTCCACCCGTGGCGCTGATTTTGTCGGTTATAGATTCTTCCACGGGTTTACCCTGCTACGGAAAAAGACCTGTAAGCGATTCAAGAAACACATGGTGTTGATCCGGGAAAAGTGGGAGAGCGGGAAGCGCATTTGTTACAAGGAATGGTGCAGGATCAATAGCTATAAGGGTTGGCTAAAATGGTGTGACAGCTTCCGCCTAGCTGAAAAGTACATTACCCCTGTTTTGGCGGCGGCTGAAGATTATTATATCAATGTCATTAAGAAAAGAAAGGCGGTAACAGCATGAAAGACATGGGCATAGTCCGGGGAAGCCCGGAAATGGCGCAACCTTTGGTGGTTGGCACCGACACGGTTTTTGTTCACACCGACATTGAGCCGGTGACTGAGGATCAGAACGGAAACCCAATCGAAAATGAATTTCAATACCATGAAATTCAGTATGAAAAAGATGAATTTATCAAGTTGTTGGCGGAACAGACCGCCGAAAACAACGGCTTAATGAACACTATTCTGGGGGTGACAGAATGAACCGCAAAGAATTTGTGGCCCAGCAGATGAACCGGGCCTTCCAGCTTATGGCCGATGGGCTGAATCTGCGCGAAAGCCAAGCAATGGAAATTGCCGATCTCTATGAGGGATGGGCTACCGGCAAAGCCTACGCCACCGGAAAGATCGTAAAGTATGGCGTGAACGCCGATGGGGAAACCCAGCTTTACACCGTCCTTCAGGATCACACTTCCCAAGAGAACTGGACACCGGACACGGCCCCCAGCCTTTACAAAAAGGTTGGGTTCACTGATTCCGGGCTTCCGATCTGGACACAACCCCTGGGCGCTTCCGATGCCTACAACACCGGGGACAAAGTTTCCCACAAGGGGAAAGAATGGCTTTCCACCGTTGATGGCAATGTGTGGGAGCCGGGGGTATATGGTTGGGAAGCTGAATAAAGGCCCCTGGAAGGCCCTTACAGGGCCTTTTGCCTTTGGTAGTATAAATTTCATTGCCTGACCTTAAAACGCCGCCTAGCGGCCCAGCAGGGCGGGAATTTGACAAGGTAAAAGCGGCCCCCAATTTGTGGGGCCGTTTTTATATATCATTTTCAGAAAGGATGGTTTACATGAAAGAAGGGTTGTGCGCCGGGATCGGGATTGTGGGGGGCTTTATCGCTTCCTTGTTTGGGGGGTGGGATGCGGCCTTGATCACTCTGCTGATTTTCATGGGTATTGACTACCTGACCGGCCTGATCGTGGCCGGAGTGTTCCACAACTCAGAGAAAACGCCTAA
>NZ_QWEO01000070.1 GCF_009936035.1 Neglectibacter sp. X58
AGGTAAAAACAAGGGGGTTTTTGAGGAACATTCCGTTGTCCTCATTCTCTTTCCTATGTAACGAGGAAATCTGTTCGATTTCCTCTAATTTGACTACGGCTCTATTTTTCCGTCCCTCTGCCGTAAAGGTTGCCCTAACATCAGCCGTTCCGTTCAGATTCACATACCAGTCAAAAGTAGTGTCCGATGTTGGCGTTACCCTATATATAAATTGATTGATGACTTCCTCACTGATTTTCGTCCCACTAAAATCTATCAGTGTATTCAACGTACTGATTATTCCGTCTAATTCAAGTCCACTTTTCGGCTGTTCATCATTTGGTGCTTGATTTAACCTTTCCTGCAACTGTTGGATTTCGGCATCAATAGGTTTCCGCATGGTCTGATATTCTTCTTTTGACAACTCACCGTCCGCCCTCATAGCAATAAGATTTGTCAAGCGAGTTTGTGCCTTGTCGATTTTCGCTTTGATGGACACCGCATCATGTTGATTTTCGCTAAGCCTTTCGTCTTTGTAATAACGCTTAATAAGGTCTACCGCAATAATAACCGATGCCTTTCTGTCTTGCCAGAGATGCTCTAACAATTCTTTCGCCATAAAATCAAGTTTCCAATCGGTTATCATCTTAATGTCGCAATATCCTTCCGTATCTAAACCAAGAGCTTCCCGCTTTTTCTTATTTCCATTGTTTATCTGATTGTAACATTGATAACCATAAGAAATTTTACCATCCAGCTTTGTATGCCATTTATCTTTTCGGAAAGATGAGCCGCAGGAACAACGCAGCTTGTTTACCCATATATCTTTGGAATCACGTTTGCTATGCGTTGTCTTTGTTGTTGACACTACGGACGGCTTCATCCTGCTTTCCCTTATCTTCTGGGCTTTGTCCCATACCTCCTGCGAAACAATGGCAGGGAAATCGCCCTCTACATATTCATAAGTGGACATATCCAGATTGTTAATCCTCTTTTGCTCCAAAAAATTGTTGCTTCTTGACTTGTTATAGCATTTCATTCCTGTATAGGTGGCATTTTTAATCGCCCGCATAATATTAGATACGTTCCATTTTACAATTCCTGATGCCGTTTTCCTTTTTTGCTCTGTCAGCATTTTTGCAATTCTCATTGAACCATAACCTTGCAGATACAAGTCAAATATAATCCTAACCGTTTCTGCCTGCTCTTCATTGATGATATAGGTATCTCCTACACGGTCATATCCTAAAATGTTTCCATTCCCGTAAAGCACACCATTATCACGGCTGATTTTCTGACCTGCTTTCACACGTTCGGAAGTCTTGCGGCTTTCCTCCTGTGCCAATGTTGCCATAAGAGAAAGACGCAACTCTCCGTCACCGTCCATCGTCCAGATATTATCATCAATAAAAAATACCTCAACGCCAATACCCTTTAATTCTCTTGTCACTACAAGAGTGTCCACGACATTCCGAGCGAAACGGCAAACCTCCCTTGTTACAATCAAGTCGAATTTACCGTTTCTGGCATCTTCAATCATACGCAAAAATGCAGGGCGTTTTTTCGCCTGTGTTCCAGTGATACCCTCATCAATATACCGTTCGCAGACAGACCAGTTCGGATGATATTTTACTTGGTTGTCGTACCACTGCAACTGGTTTTCAAGTGCGGACAACTGTGCTTCGTGTTCCGTAGAAACACGACCGTAAATAGCAACTTTCCTTTCCCGATTTCTGTCAAATAGCGCATAATCCGTGAGCTTAAATCTGTAATTGTATTCGTTTACTGATGTATTCATTAAGCATACCTCCTTTAACTAAACACCATTCTATCCTTTTTTAAGCCGCTTGTGAAATGTGCGAATTTGAGTGTTTCACAATATTTGTATATGTGGCTTGGTTTATCAATCCTTTTTCAAGGAGTATCTCAATAAGTTTAAGAGCGGCGGAATAATCATCAATTTTTATCTCTTTCATCGCTACCTCCCCTCAGAGAAATACTAATGGCAAGAGCCTTGTCAACCCTTGCCATTATGTCCGTGGGCATTGTACCCATATGCTGTTTTAACCTCTGTTTGTCAATCGTCCTTATCTGCTCAAGCAGGATAATGGAGTCCTTATCAAGCCCTTTGTAATCTTTCACGGCAGTATGTGTCGGCAGCTTCGCTTTTGTCTGCACTCGGCTCGTAATGGCAGCGATAATGACTGTCGGGCTGTGCCTGTTTCCTATATTATTGGAAATGATAAGTACGGGTCGTGTGCCGCCCTGCTCCGAACCGACAACGGGATTAAGCTCTGCGTAGTAAATGTCGCCACGCCTAATTGTTCTTTCCATATTCTTTATAACCTCCATCTGGATTTAGGCAGGAATACCCTGCCTATGTAGTAGTCAGATACAAGGGAGTATTTAAGGTCGGGAGAGCATAAAACAAACTCTGTTTTCATTGACCGCCCTGCATCTGGCTTTATGATAAAAGGCATTTTCTATTTGTCCCCGACACCCCGAAAATGCTGATGCGTATAACGCAAGGGAAGTCACCAAACGGTCAGCAGCGTACTGACGCCACGGGAGTTGCACCCCAACTGTCGGTCTGACAGAGCCGCCCCCATTGCCTGCGGCGGACTGGTTACCGCTCGGACTGTGGCTGGACGGGAGTATCATTGTCCTCTTTGTGGGTCTTGGCGGAATCGGGAGCTGCCCGATATTTTCAGTCGGTATTTTCCGCTTGCCGTCTTTCGGCGGGTCATGGCGTACCGCTGCACACGCTTATGCTTATTACAGCCACAAAGAGAATGTATTTGGTGAATGGTTATTCGGTTTTCAAAGAGCCGTCCCGTTTTCGCCATACATAGGAAAACTGGGTGAGAGTTTTTTGTCCTCTCACCTAGTAGCCGATGGGAAACCCCGAAATATTAGATGGTTATAAAATATTTTTTAATTTTTCTCTGAGATGCCAGACACGGAAGTTGACTGCGCTTACAGATAAGCCGCATTTCTCTGAAATCTCCATGCTGCTGTAACCATCCATTTTCCATAAGGCAATCTGGATGATAAGCCTGTCCACCTTAATCAAGACCTGATATAGCCGCTGGTTTTCAATGCTGTCCAAAAATTCCTCAACTGTTTTTACTTCGGGCTGTGCCGTGTCCTCTGCAACTTCCTCAAGGTATGTACCCGTATCCTGCAATTTCTCATAGTACCGTCTGTCGGAATTGAATACCGCCCAATCATGGACACGGAGCTTTTCAATATCGCCCTCGCTGACACCCAAGCTTTTAAGCTGCTTTTCTTCGGCTTCTTTCCATAGCCGCCATTTTCTTTCTTTCTTCTCTGGCTTTGTTGTACGCCATAATCCGTTACCTCCAATCTGAATTTTTTTGAATAATCCAGATTGGCAGGCGGTGAACGGCATCCAACGCCAGAAATAGCCTTACGGCGTGTTCCAACAAAAAACGACAAAAGAAAAACCGTAAGGGCTGTCGCACCTTTACGGTTTATAGGTATTTTGGTTCTTATATGTAGAAATTTGACTTCTACTTCTTGGGTAGAAATCCCCCTTGCACTGACAAGGATTTTTTTGACAGGCTGTCCACCCATCCCCGATATGATATATGTAAATGGAACTTGCTATTTGCAGGCAATAAAAATCCCTCCAAACTTGAAACAGATTTGGAGAGAAAAACTATTTTGCATGAAAATACAACCCGCCAAAACGCTGTTTTTTTATTTGACGAGTTATAAATCCAATCAAAAATCTTATTCTAAACTTCCTGCTGTGCCTATAAGAAAATGCTATCTTCCGCTATTATTTTTTTATTGATACTCTGCCTAAACGACTTCCTAATTGGCTTAAAATCTCATTTGATATAGTGTTTATACTATCTGCAAGGTCAGCAGCCATGATTTCACTGTTTCTGCTTTTCCCAATAAATATGGCTTCATCCCCGCAAGACACGCCCTTAATATCTGTCACATCTACCATTAGCTGATCCATACAAACACGACCGACAATGGCTGCTTTCTGCCCGTTTATCAAAGCAAATCCCTTATTCGACAATTCACGGGGAATCCCATCTGCATATCCGACTGCAACAGTAGCAATCTGCATTTCTTTTCCAGCCTTATAAATCAGACCATAGCCGAGTGCTTCGCCTTTATGTAATCGCTTTACACACGCAATTCTGGCTTTTAATGATAAAACTGGTTTCAATTTTGTATTAGAAATAATTCTATCTTTCGGAGAGCTTAATACACCATAAAGTGCGATTCCTAAACGTGCATAGTCAAACTTTAAAGCGGGGTAATTCAGTACGCCATAACTTCCTTGTATGTGCGTTTTAAAATGATGTATTCCCTTTCTATGCAGAAAGTTTATTACCATATTAAATTCCTCAATTTGTTTCAGAGTAATATCCCGTTCCGCATCACTAGCTCCATCTGACATACACAAGTGGGAATATACGCCTGTTATCTTCAGATTATCAAACTCCCAGATTTTACAAATCTCCTTTATATTTTCGCTTCTTTCCCCTAAGCGATGCATACCCGTATCTATTCCAATGTGGACAAAGATGGCTTGTCCAAAATCATTCAGCAGTTTTGCGTAGGGATAATCAACTACGGTTTGTGTAAGATTGTACTTCACCAAATCAGAAAACTGATTTGGCGAGGTATATCCCAAAATCAAAATCTGCCCTAAAATCCCTGCTTTTCTAAGCTCAACCGCTTCATTTACTGATGCCACACAAAAATCTTTAATTTCCAAATCCTGCAATGCTTTTGCAATGAGGACAGCACCATGTCCATAGGCATTTGCTTTAACGGCGGGCATAATCGCACACTTAGGAGAAAGTATTTTTCTGAATTGCCTTATATTGTAAGCCAGATTGTCTATATCCAGTTCAATCCACGCCCTACCTTTTTGATACATTTCTACCTCCCCTTTCAAAAAACATTTGAATCATAAACATGGCTGCCAATGACAATAGACAGACCGAAATATATTGTAAAAAAGAATTGTCCACAAGTATTTTTGTAAGTCCTGTCACTTTAGCGATTAACCGTTGGGCAACAATTACCGCAGGATGAATAATATACAGCACCATTGAACCATTTCGTATCCAAGCGGGAGCTTTCCCAGAAACTTTAAGCAGTAATTGAAACAAAAAATACATCACTGGCAGCAAAAAGAAATACATACTATTATGCTTTTGGATATGGAAAGAATAAGTAATCCATCCCTCTAAAAGCATAAGTAACGATGCTAATGCAAGTCCCCATTTACATACCTGTTCCCCACAATGAAATTCGGGAACAGCCAGCAGCATACCGAGCAGGATATAAATTGGCGCAAAGAAAATACCGTTTCTTGTATAACTGCTGACATAGAAAATGCCAGTATATAACGTGCGTAGTAAAGGCACGTTTTCTATAAGACCATAATAAGAATCACCAAATACTCCTATCACATAAGCAATGAGCGAAAAGTAAACTGCTGTCTGAACTGATTTTTTTGTTAGACACGCAAGAAGTACACACCCAATAATTGCGGCGGGAAAATACCACAAATGATAGAACGTGCCATCAAAAAGAAGCTGCTTTATAAACTCCAAGATAGATTTTGGCATATTCCCAGAATATATTGAAATAGGTATATAAACAGCGGTCACAATGAGGTACAGCCTTATATTTTTAACAAGGTATTTACGGAGAGGATATTTCTTTTTAAAATTGCTAAGCACATAGGGAGCTAATACAAAATATCCTGTCGTCATAAAGAAAAATGGAACAGCAATTCTCCCAATACAATAGGTAATTAAATAATCAATTCCCTCACTCCAGACTGACAATGGCGATATATGAATTGCAATTACCATGAAAGCAGCCACTAAGCGGAAATAATCTATTCCTGCAAATGTTTTATGACGCATAATATTCCCTCCATCTACTTAAAATAGCCCCTCCCTCGTTTGTACCCGAAATCATATACGGCGACATCTCCGATACATCAAGTTTTATAGAGTGACCGCCATCTAAAAAAACATACGAAATTTCGATTTTGTCCGCTTTAGAACTGTTATAAATATAAGGATGCCTTAAATCGGTAGTTTCCTTTAAAAAGCAAATGTATTCTTCTAAAGCCATATCCTTTTCTGCCATAATGACAGAATGGGGATAACCCACATAGCGAAAATGCCACGGTTCTGCTCCAATACCCGTTATCTGTTCTTTCCCAGACACATACCTTTCAACAAAACCAAATCGGGGAGCGGTCGCTCTGAACTCCCCACAAATCCCCGTATATGGAAAATGCGGGCAGATATAGTCAATCTGTTCCTTGTTCTCTGCAAGGTCTATGGCAAGTCCTGTCTGATGCTCGCTATGTCTGGGTACTGCCACATATTTTTTTGTGAAATCAAGACCGCTTTTGGCTAACGTATCATTCCATATTTTTTCCTGTTCTTCCTGTGTGCGGAAACCGCTTACAGCTACAATTTCATTTTTGCAATGAATTTTTGCTAATATTAGCTGTAATAAATTAGCCGCCTGCTCATTCATCTGTATTTCTGGTTGTTCCTTAATTGCTGGCTGCATATCTTTCATACACGGGAACTTCATAAGCGGATAATCTGGCGTTACAAGTATTAAGTTCCCATGATAAGTGTTGTCTTTTGTTAATTCAATCTGTGTCACTTCGATACCCCCATTTCAATCAAGCGTCCGATTACTTCATCAAATGGCAGACCTGCTTCTTTTAACATATTGGGATAACGGCTATGCTCCGTAAAGCCGGGAATTGTGTTTACTTCATTAAAATAAATTTCCCCTGCGGGAGTCAAAAACATATCCACCCTTGCAAAACAGCAGCAACTTAATGCTTTGTAAATTTCAAGAGCTGTTTCTTTAATTTCTTTTGCCTTTTGTGGAGAAATACGTGCAGGTACATGAATACTGGAAGTTTTCAATGTATATTTCTCTGTGTAATCAAAAAATCCATCCGACAATTCAATTTCATCAACTTCACCCACAATCAAATCGGAATCCTTGTTCCCCAAAACTGCACATCCAACCTCAAAACCATCAACCATTTCTTCCAGAATAACGGTAGAATCATGCTCAAAGGCACTCTCGATTGCTAAAAGCAAATCCTGTTCATGTAAGACTTTTGAAATCCCAAACGATGAACCAGACCGTACAGGCTTTACGAATAAAGGATAACCAAGCTCTAGGGCTTTTTTCTGAACCATTTCCTCTGAATAATTTGTCTTAATAGTAAAAGACCGTGCAGCTTTTATTCCGTTCATTTCTACGATACGGTGAGCCAGTTCTTTATCCATACATAAAGCGGAAGATAATAAACCACATCCGATAACAGGAATCCCCATCAAATCCAGAACCCCTTGAATTGTTCCATCTTCTCCGTTCTTTCCATGTAAAACTGGCAATGCAGCATCGAATGAAATTATCTCTAAATGATGATTGTCCAAATAACACAACCCGTGAACTGTTCTGTCAAAAGACGGAAATACTGGCGTACAGTTTTCTTCTGACTGCCAATTATCCTCCTTTATCTTTTCCAGTTCCCCTTGATACCAGTACCATTTGCCAGAGTGAGGGGCAATGCCTATTAAGATTGGTACATATTTCTTTGTGTCAATACACTTAATTACCGCATATGCCGACTGTAACGAAACTGCATATTCCGTGGAGCAGCCGCCAAAAAAACAGCAACTTTCTTTTGTTGATTCATTATGAAGTCCTCCTTTTTCATACAAAGCAAATAGCTTCTATTCAGTATTCATTCTACTGAACAGAAGCTATCCATACTTTAATATTCAATTTTCTAATTCCCAAGAAAATGCTAAGAGAGCCTATATATTTTACTAATGTGTTACAGGTAAAGAGATACGGAAAGTTGTTGATTCGTTTTCACTTTCGGCAGTAATTTTACCTCCATGCAGTGTTATGATTTCTTTTGCAATCGCAAGCCCCAATCCTGCACCGCCCGTATTCGTCGAACGTGCTTCATCCATACGGAAAAACTTCTCAAAAATAGAATTTAGCTTACCTGCGGGAATTGTCTTTCCTTTATTGCAAAAATAAATCCAAACATCCGTATCTGTGCTTTCAGCCCATATTTTAATTATCGTATCTGGGTAGCTGTAATAAATCGCATTTTTTAAAATGTTATTGAAAACTCTGGCTAACTTCATAGAATCCCTATAAACTGTTACATCTTCATCAACACATACCTCTGTTTGATTACCATGAGCATTTAAAAGCGGGTAAAATTCATCTGTCATTTGAACCAACATATGACAGAGGTTTATAGATTCTTTTTCCAAATCAATTTGTTGCAGATTATATCGTGTTATATCAAAAAATTCGTTGATAAGCTTTTCTAAACGAAGTGCTTTGCTTAATGCAATATTTACATATTTTGTTTTTTGTTCTATCGGCATATCCTGTGCTTCATCCAATAATGCTAAATATCCAATAACAGAGGTAAGCGGTGTCTTTAAATCATGTGCAAGATAAGCAATCAAATCATTTTTTCTGCTTGCTTCTTCCTTTAACATTTGTTCATGCCGCTGCATCGTGGATTTTATTTCGGACATCTGGGCTGAAATTTCGGCATACTCTTTTGGGTAAATATCTATATTTCCTTTTTCTTCTATCATAAAATCATGCAGCATCACCGAGGTCGCAGTGATGGATTTTCTTACTTCTGCCTTTGCATGTAAATTTGCAACCGCAAAAGTAATTGCAATGCAGATAAGTACGATTATAATCAGAACTGTCAAGATAAATACTTTCAGCTCCGACCACAAAGGCTCTGTAACGAGAATATCTTTTCCCACATCAGCAGAATAAACCTCGTGCGTATTCATGTATTTAGCCGTGAACCAGTCCACAAAAAAGCCGTTCCAAACCTTATCTACCAGATAATACAATCCAAAACATGCAGCAATGCCGAGGATACAAGTGCCAATTAGTGTAGTTGTCTTTGAAATCTTAATTTTCAATTTTGTATCCACACCCCCAGACTGTTTTTATATATTGTGGTTCTTCAAATGAATCTCCCATCTTCTCACGAAGATGCCGAATATGAACAGTAATGGTGTTATTGCTTTTACTGAAATATTCATCCCCCCATATTTGATG
>NZ_QWEO01000071.1 GCF_009936035.1 Neglectibacter sp. X58
GCCGCGGCAGAGGCGGACACGCACCGCTGCCGGGCGGCGTCGCCTGTAAACAGGGCAAGGCGCGCCCCTTCGGCTATTCCTGACCTTGATATCCTCAATCTGCGCCAGTTTGTCAAAGTCGGCGAGGGAGAGCTGCCGCTTGCTCACCTCCTTGAGCTTCTCCTGATCCAGCTCCATCATTTTAACCCACCGCCGTACCGTGGTCTGGGAGAAGCCGGACTTCTCGGCGATCTCCTCCATGGTACTGTCCATGTCCAGCATCAGCTGGAAGCCCTGGGCCTGCTCGTACACCGTCAGGTCGGAGCGCTGCATATTCTCCAGCAGCATGGTCTGAAGCTGCTCTTTGGGGGTCATGTCGGCCACCACGCAGGGCACCTTTTCAAGGCCCGCCGCTTTCGCGGCCGCCAGCCGCCGGTGGCCGATAATGACTTTGTAGCCCCGCTGCCAAACTTCCCCGGTGACTTCACCTATAACCATATTGGGGACTACTGTCAGATTCTGGAAGATGCCGTTTTGGCTGGTTTTGTACCCCTCTTTGGGGTAGTGGCAGAACTAGAGTATCAATTTATTAAGGCAAACAAAACCGCCGTACAAAGTTGGAGCTGTCATGGTAATACCACAACTGCTCTGACTTGTACGGCGGTTGCCTAAGTAGATTAAAGCAGAAAGAAAAAGTCTGGAGCAGCACGGTAAGTTTCAACATAGGACGATGGGCGGGCTGCTTTTTTCCTTTCCGCTTGTGGAGCAGTGGGAATATTTCAAGAATAAGCAAAAGAGCATGCCAAACTACATGATTGTGGAGTGGACAGGGGCATAGCGATAATGGTAAAATGTTATAGTTTGTATGAGTTTGGTAGTGTGCGTTCCTAAAATTCACATAAATTTTACAAGAAAGGAGTTGCAATTTTCAAATGTTTGCGGATAATCGTGTAGCAAGCAAGCAAGCAAGCAAGCAAGCAAGCAAGGGATAATTGCGCCCATTTTCTCTGTAATCCCATATTTTTACCGAAGCCACTCGGAAAGCATCGTGCTTTTCGGGCGGCTTTTTTGCGTCTCTTGGGGGGATAAACCGTGAATAAGAGCTACATCGCGCCAAAAATTGCCTTGAAAAAACTGAAAACCGCCCGGAGCCTTCCGCAAAACGTCTACCTCTACGGGGCCACAGGCTACGGCAAAACAGAGCTGGTGCGCCAGTTTTTGTCGGGCCGGAAATACGCCTATCTTTCCTGCGAGGAGCTGCCCTGGGAGGACGTCAGCCCCCATGACCGCATCGTGGTGATAGACGACCTGCACCGCTTGAAAAGCGAGGAACGGCGCGAGGAAATTCTGGCACTGGCGGAGCGGGAGGACGTGTGGCTGGTTCTCATCAGCCGCAGCCCCGTCCCCTCCTGGCTCCTGCCCCGGTATGTCCAGGGCGGCTTCATCGTCATTTCCGAAAGCGACCTGCGGCTGGGGCGCGGGGAGATCACCGGTTATCTGGAATCCCTGGGCATCGACTATACGGAGGAAGATATCCGCTACTTGCAGGAGACCGCCGAGGGCAACGCCTACGCTCTCCACCATGTGGCGCTGCGCATGAAGGAGGGGCTGCACCCCGGCCCGGCGCTTCGCGATGAAATATGGGACGCGTTCGCCAACTACCTGGAAAACGTAGTGCTGGTGGGCTGGGACAGCGACTTGCTGGAATTTTTGATGCAAATAAGCGTGGTGGATGCATTTACCCCGGAGCTGGCGGCGATGATCTCCGGGAACCTCCACGTGGCCGCCCTGCTGGAACGGGCAGCAGAGGCCGGGAATTTCCTCACCCAAGAGGATGGCGTGTACCGCCTGCGGCCCGTGCTGGTGCAGGCCCTTCGCAACCGGGCGCTGAAGGTTTACGGCACGGAGCGATTCAAGGATTTCCAGTACAACGCCGCCCTGTACTATGAGATGCACAATGAGACCGTCCCGGCCCTGCGGCTGTTCGAGGAATGCGGCAAGACGGAGCGCATCAAAAACCTGCTTATCCACAACGCCCGCATGAACCCTGGCAACGGCCATTATTACGAGCTGCGCCGCTACTATTTCGGCCTGGACGAGCAGGAAATCGAGGACAGCCCGGTCTTGATGGCGGGCATAAGCATGCTCTATTCCATGCTGATGGACAGGGAAAAAAGCGAATATTGGTACGAAAAACTAAAGACCTTCGCCACAGCCGCCAAGGGCGGCGTGCGCCGGGAGGCGCAGAGCCGCCTGGCTTACTTGGACATCGGCCTGCCCCACCGGGGGAGCCGGGACGTGCTGGAGGTCATGAAGCGGATACCGGCCCTGCTGTTCGACAAGGGGAATAAGCTGCCGGAGTTTTCCGTCACCAGCAACCTTCCGTCTACCATGAACGGCGGCAAGGACTTCTGTCACTGGAGCCCCAACGACACCGTGCTGGCAAAGACTGTGGGTCCGCTGGTGGAGCGGGTGTTGGGCCGCTACGGGAAAGGGCTGACCAAGGCCGCGCTGGGGGAAAGCTACTACGAAAAAGGCGAGGACAATTACAAGGTGATGGCCCTGCTGACCCAGGCCCAGATGGAGACCGAACGGGGCGGCATGCTGGAGATCGCCTTCGCGGCGGTGGGCATACGGGTGCGGCTGGCTGTGCTGCAGGGGGACCTGCAGGCGGCGCAGGAGCTGCTGGATTCCTTCCAGCGGGCGGTGAAGGAGCGGCACGTCACCCAACTGCTGCCCAACATGCAGGCCATGCGCTGCCGTCTGGCGCTGTACAAGGGCGACATGGATGCTGCGGTCCGCTGGCTAAAAGTGGCCCCCGATGAGGACGTGGAGTTTTGCAGCATGGAAAGGTACCGATACTTAACCAAGGTGCGGTGCTACCTGGCGCGGGGGGAGCACATAAAAGCCCAGGCGCTCATTGAGAAGCTGCGCTATTACGGGGAGCAGACGGGTCGGGCCTACATCCGCATGGAGACGGGGCTGCTGTCGGCCATCACCAAGGAGCGCATGGGCGGGCCGTGGCAGGAGGAATTTCGAGAAGTGCTGAAAGAAGCGGAGCATTTCCGGTTCCTGCGCCTGATTACGGAAGAGGGCGCGGCGGTGTGGCCCCTCTTGCAGAAAGAGAAAAAGGCGCTGCTGGAGGGCGGAGCCCTCGACAAAAAGTGGCTGCTGCGGCTGCTCACAGAAACCGAGGAAATGGCCCGGCGGTACCCGCTGTATCTCAAAAAGCGTGGGGCCACCACGGCGGATTTCCACCCCACGGCGCTGCAAGTCCTGCGCTTGCAGGCGGATGGGCTGTCGGTGAACCAGATCGCCCAAAGGCTGGGCCTGAAGCCGGACAACGTGCGCTATCACACCAAGGAGAACTATCGGAAGCTGAATGTCTCCCACAAGGCCGACGCCATTTTGGCGGCGCGGAGCCTGGGGTTGATATAATAATGGAGGTATTATTATGAAGAAATTTATGAGTATTCTGCTCGCCTTGACCCTGTGCCTTGGCATGTTCCCCATGCAGGCGTTTGCGGCAAGTAATTTAGCAGAGGGTAAAGAACTGGAAATACTAGAACCCAATGAAACAATGGCTGCCAATTACGGCAAAATCATAAACAATTACGGCACCGTGGAGAGAAATTTTGGCATAATCATAAACAATTACGGCACTGTAACGAGAAATGAGCAAGACGGGCGGATTGCCTCCAATTCCGGTAAAGTCTCGGTGAACGCCGTTGGAGGCGAAATCAGCACCAACAAGAATGACGGTATTGTGAAGGAAAACAGCGGCCGTATCAGCGGTAATAAGGGTACAGTAACCAACAACAGCTCCACCAGCGGTGAACCCGGCTTCAGGGGCACCATCGGGGAGAACACAGGCACAATTGACTGCAATATGGGCTATGTGAATCTTAATAACGGCACGATAATTCGGAATACTAGGAATCCCTCGGCTTGGGTTCAATCTGACAATGTGAACGCAAACTATGGAACCATTGAAACAAATGAGGGGATAGTTGGATCAAACGGCGGTAGCGGTATAATAATTGATAGTAATGGTTCTTTTGCAAAGGTAGAGAGTAACGATGGAACTATAAATAACAACGGCAACTACGCAACTGTAAAAAGCAATAGCGGTACGGTGAATCTGAATCATAACAACGGCAAAGTCTACAATAGGCAAGGCGGCACAATCACTGAGAACCAAGCCAATGTCTATTGGGACACAACTTTCAATAGAGCCGAGAACGTTAAGTATAGCTCTTTTGCAGATGATAAAAACTTCATCGGGGATGGCTTCACCATCTCCCCGGCGGAGGGCTATATCCTTGTGCTCAAGGACACAGCAAACGCCACCTTCACTTTGGTAAACGGAGCTTATAAGGTGACGGGAATTACCGCCGCCCCGGTTAAGTGGAACGTTACCGCCGTGCCCGCCGTGGCAGAGGTGGAGAAGGGGGGCGTTGTCACCAAGGTGAACGACTTGCAGGAGGAGCTTGCGTTTATTCTTAATAACGGCGCCACCGTTAGGCTTTTGCAGGATATGGAGCTGGAGAAAACCCTCTCGATAGAAATTGGCTGTACCCTGGACTTGAATGGGCATAATATCCACAATAAAGGCGAAGGGGACGCGATAAAAATTAACGGTGATAGTCTTGTAACCATTGAGGGCGATGGCACAATATCAGCTGCAGACGGCAGGAGCCTTGTTCAGAAGACTGGGGGGCTGGATCTGTGCGGCGGGACGTATACTTCGGGCGTAAAAATTGCTAATCAAACTTTCTATGTGTTCCTGGGCGCTGGATATGCCTTTTACCGTGACGGGCAGCTTGTCACGGGCGTGCTGGCTAATACGGAAATATCCGGCCCTGTCACGGTGGCTGAGTGTACGCATAGTTATGGTTATATCAGCGGCCCCGGAGAGCACCAAAAGAAATGTACAGCTTGCAATTTAGAAACTGAGCTGGAATACTGCACCTTCGGGGAGGACAGCCGGTGCGTTTACTGCAAGGCTTTGCTGGAGGTTAAGCTGAGTTCCACGGGACAAATAATTCGATATGACGGCACGCAGAAGGAGCCTTCGGTCACTGTCGAGGCAAACGGAAATAGAGTCTCTTCAGAACATTATACTGTTGAATATTCAAATAACATCAGAGCCGGTGAAGCTACTGTGACCGTTACCGGCAAGGAGGGATATTTCACAGGCTCGGCGACGACGAAATTTACCATCGAAAAGGCCACCCCCACCCTGACCGCGCCCACGGGGGCCATCCAGTACGGGCAGAAGCTGTCCGACAGCACCCTGACGGGCGGCACAGCGAAAAATGGGAGCCTGGATGTTGCCGGGAGCTGGAGCTGGGCCAATGGGGACACCCGGCCCACGGCAGACGGGGCTTTCCCCGTGACGTTCACCCCCAGCGACACCGCAAACTACAATATCCCGGCGAATGTCAATGCCAGCGTGACCGTGAACCCTGCCGCGCCGAAGATTACTCTGACTGCCCCTTCCCATCAGGTCGCGGGAGGCAGCGTCACCGTTGACTGCAAGGTGGAGAATCCGCACAATTCCGCGCTAACTGATGCGCCAGCCGCCACGTTGACCTATAAAGTCGGAAATGGTGAAGCGATGCCAATCACCGATGGCAAATTTACCATCCCAACGGAGACGGGGGTAGGCACAACTGTTACCGTTACCGCAACCACTACGGCTGTAGACGGCAAGTACACCGCCGCCACCCAAACGGCCACTGTGGCCGTCACCGATAAAATACCCGTAGAGATTAGCGGTATCAGCGTGGCCGGGCGGGCCTATAACGGCAAAGCGGTCGAATATACCGGCACCCCGGCAGTCAAGACGCTGGACGGCACTGTAGTCACGGACGCAGAAGTCAATTACGCTTGGAGCAGCGGCACGGCCCCCACCAACGCCGGGAGCTACACCCTGACAGCGGCTGTAGGCGGCGACAAATATATTGGCAGTACAGTGGTAAATTTCACCATCGACAAGGCCACCGTCACCATCACCGCAGACAACAAGTCCGCCACCGTGGGGAGCGCGCGGCCCGACCTGACTTATACGGTGTCTGGCCTGGCCGACGGCGAGGAACTAACCACCGCTCCCACCCTGACCTGCGACGCGGATATGAGCAAAGCGGGCAGCTATCCCATCATCGCCAGCGGCGCGGTTGTTCCGGCAACAGTCAACTACAACACGGCTATTACCTATGTGCCGGGCACCCTGGCGGTGACTGCCAAACCTTCCAGCGGCGGCAGTTCCGGCGGCACCACCACTCCGCCCAGCCAGTCTGTCACCACGGACACTAACCAAAATGCCACCCAGACCACCGCCACCCCTACGGCCACCACCCAGGGCGGCACGGCTACTGCAACCGTTAGCACAAGCATGGGCAACGAGATCGTCAAGCAGGCCGTGGCGAACAAGAGCGAGACGGTGGTGATCGCCCCCAAAACCGGCAACGCCACTAAGACCGAGGTGTCCATCCCCGCCGCCACCGTGGGGCAGATAGGCACCCAGACCAGCGCCAGCCTCATCGTGTCCACCTCCGTGGCGGACGTGACCATCCCCAACGGCGGGCTGGGCAGTCTGGCCAGCGCGGGAGGCACGGTTACTGTCACCGCCCAGCAGACAGGGGATTCGGTGGAGCTGCTCGTCACGGCAGGCGGCGAGGTTGTGGAGAGCATTCCCGGCGGCATCACCCTTACCGTGCCTGCGAAGGATACAACCCCCGGCACCGTCGCCATGCTGGTGCGAGAGGACGGCACTCGCGAAGTGGTACGCAAGTCCGTGGCCGGGGAAGCCAGTGTGACTGTGCCTCTAGACGGCTCCGCCAAGCTGATAATCGTAGACAACAGCAAAACCTTTGACGATGTGCCCGCCGACAGTTGGGCCGCTGACGCGGTAGCCTTTGCCAGCGCTCACGAGTTGTTCAACGGCACCGCGCCCGGCCAGTTCAGTCCCAATACCGCTATGAGCCGGGGCATGCTGGCGGTTGTCTTGCACAATCTGGAGAGCAACCCGGAGCAGGCCCTCACAGGCGTTTTCGGCGACGTGGACAACAGCCAGTGGTACGCTGAGGGCGCGGCCTGGGCCGCGGAACAGGGCATCGTCGGCGGCTACGGAAACGGACAGTTTGGGCCCAACGACCCCATCACCCGGGAGCAGTTGGCCACCATGCTCTGGCGGTACGCAGGGGAGCCGAAAGCGGCAGGCGCAGCTTTGGCTTTCACCGACGCGGATAAGGTCAGTGACTACGCAAAAGCTGCCCTGCTGTGGGCCTCAGAGAACGGTGTCATCAACGGCAAGGGGAGTGGTATCCTAGACCCGAAAGGGCTGGCTACCCGGGCCGAGGTGGCGCAAATGCTTAAAAATTTCATGAAATAAAGATGCATGTGACGAAGGAGGGACAGCAAGCGCTGCCCCTCCCTTTTATACTCGGACTGTGCGGTACCGGAATGTGCATTTGCTCACACCTCTTTTTCCCTGAGTTTACATGAAAGCATGCCAACAAAAAAGTATTGGGCTGTTCAGCACTCCAGTGCTAATTTTGTTCGCCCTCTGATTATTCAGTTATCTATGAGATTCTCTTCCAACCCATCACCTGTTACCGCCATTTCAATGCGGCGCAAAGCATCTTGCAACTGAACCACGTTCTCATAGTAAGCGGCTTCATCCACCAGCCCTGTGGCGTTGGCCACAAACGCGACCTGGTTCAGATTATTGCCAATCTCACACAGCTCTCGTCTCACGGCGTGGTAGTCAGCAGGCGGAGTTTCCCTTGGCTTGTAGCCGTGGAGCAACTGCCGTATGTAAGCGGACTTGCTCAGCCCGCATTTTCGCGCCCGGCGCTCCAACAGCTTGAAGTCCCTCTCGCTCAATCTCATGTCAGACTTTCTTTGTCTCTCCAAAAAATCATCCTATTATTTTTAATTTTAGGGGTTGCAGGGGATTCTCCCCTGCCCGGGCATTTGTCTGCACACTTGTCCGCACAAGGGTCTGCACAAATGCGATGCTGGCGTGCGCTCTGAACGCCATTTTTTCGACGTTCAGAGTTTTCGGCCCTACGGGCCTTGTTTTTGCCCATGGTTTGCTGCTCAAGCGAAAATCCGCGACTGCTATTTTGCTTTTTCATAATGAAACCCTCCTTGAATTTTCATTTTTTGCGTTACAGACTGCTTGAAGGGCTGCGCTGCAAGAAACCCGTCCGGTGAGCCGGGAATGCGCAGATGCGCGTTTTGCGGAAAAGAGTTCACCAGCGAAAGGTGGCATGGCAGGGAGTACTGCAGCCGGGAGTGTTATTTGCAGGCTATGGCACAGACGAGGGAGGATAGGGTCTGCGGCTGGTGCGGAGAGGGATTCAGCACGTTTGTCAAGTCAGAGCAGAAATACTGCAGCCGGGAATGCGCGGCAGCAGTCCGGCATGACCCTG
>NZ_QWEO01000072.1 GCF_009936035.1 Neglectibacter sp. X58
ATGCGCGTTTTGCGGAAAAGAGTTCACCAGCGAAAGGTGGCATGGCGGGGAGTACTGCAGCCGGGAGTGTTATTTGCAGGCCATGGCACAGACGAGGGAGGATAGGGTCTGCGGCTGGTGCGGAGAGGGATTCAGCACGTTTGTCAAGTCAGAGCAGAAATACTGCAGCCGGGAATGCGCGGCAGCAGTCCGGCATGACCCTGGCCACAAACGGGGCATGAGGCGCATCCGGTACACCAACGCGGAGGATTGGAAGGAACAGCTGCATGAGGCCAGCAAAAAATCCCCACCCCCAAGACGGGGGAAAAGGGTATGGCTGGTGTGCGGGGAAACCAGCATGTATACGGGGCTGGAC
>NZ_QWEO01000073.1 GCF_009936035.1 Neglectibacter sp. X58
AAAATTGGACTGCCGGCATGAGCATGACAGCGAGTGCGGCTACACCGAAAGTACGCCGGGAACACCATGCACCTATGGATATTACCAATAACTGACTCAATTGTGGCGGAGTGATACCTCGAGGCAGTCCACCGTGGAATAACTTTACGGATATTGTTCCTTGACAATGATAAAGCAGACATAGAATTTGGAGCGTACGATAAAATTTCTTTAAGGTCATTCTCGGAATAGTGACTAAGAGATGAATATAGCGCAAGGAGCTCATAGTAGTCTAACCCTGATTTGCAAAAAAGAGCGAAGAACTTTATCATCAAGCAATGAGTATCGTTGTTTAGGGATTGATTTTCCCTCCATGCTAATTTTCTTATAAATTCCTCTAGCGAACATTTTGAACTACACCTAAACAAATAATCCATAGTATCACCTTTTCTGCCTTTCTTTTTTTCATAGCATCTGCCAGCACAAATAGCATACACCAAAATTGCGCAAAATGCAATATCAGAGGCGTTTTGGGTAATGGATTGCTATACTTATCCTTGATAAAATAGCATATAGAAGAAAAGAGGTGTCAGGTAGAGATGACTTTGGGAGAAAGAATAAAGGAATTACGAGTTCTGAGAAAAATGACACGGGAACAAATTGCGGAACGCTGCAATATTTCCACTTCGACAGTCTCGCGATGGGAGGGCAATAGGGCCACTCCAACCCGAGCGCATCGATTGTTGCTTGCGGATGTGCTTCAAGTTGACGAAAACAGTTTATTCGTAACCCCAGAGGTTTCAATACCCGAAAATGTTCTGATAGAACAAATTATAGGCATAATGAAAGAAATGTCTCCTCAAAAGCAAAATCTTCTTCTCTATATGGCGCTTGGATTACGCGACTATGAAGAAGTGCCAAAAAATTTTCCAGATGAGGAAGTGAAGAAATAGAGGTGCTTCGTCTGGAAGCTTAAAGAGTACTGTATGGCCTGTGTTTAGACTTCATTATACCACAATTTCTATTTTTTTGCAGAATTATGCGCAAACTGTAAGATTGTCTGTATTAAATTGTCTTTAGGCTCATTTTTGAGCGGCATACGAAAGCGTGTGCCGTTTTTCTTATGTGCAGAAATTTGAAAAATTGCTTTTTAGAAGGCCATTTCTTCTTCAGCAGCAAATCGGTTTCAAAAGGAATAAGTTGTATCGCATACAATTCACACCATCAAATCAACAGTTTATTCAAAAACGCTGACATTGCTTTGCTTGTGTGCTATTCTATCTATCAAAGAGAACGTCCCAAATCCGTTCCACTTTAAAGGGGGAATGCTTATTATGATTGTGTGAGAAGACCCAGAATCAATAATCAGATGCGAATGTACCGGCATCTCTGAATAGCGCATGGAATTGTTTGGCCAATTCGCACTGGATTGATGAGTATTGTTTTCACTATTTATTATTTCAAAAAAGGAGTTCAAAACATGAAACAGTCTATGAAACACATGAAAAAGTTGGTTAGTCTTATTCTAGCGCTTGCCTTGGTGCTGTCTTTGTCCATCCCCAGTTTCGCCATGGCGGAGGACGGTAGTGGGTACGAGTACGCCTTTGATGATTCGCCTGCTGGCAGAGAAGCTGCGGCAGAAAAGTACAATGTGTCTGTGGACACAATCGCTCGTCGCTTCTCCTCCGGGGTACCTGATTTTTTGACCGATGAACAGGTGAACACTATATTGGAGGGTCAGGGGCTAGAGGTTGAATACAATGGCTGCATTTTTTCGTATGCTTCCGCCGATGAAGATGAATCGGATAGCCCGTATGCTCGTGTTGCAACTGATACAGCAAATTTGACGACAAAGCGCCTCGAATGGAACAAGACTTATGCAACTTTGACTTACACATGTGGGTCGTATTCATGGCAATCAAAAAGTGCGACAACAAAATATAAAATTGGAGAGCAGGATACGAAATCTTCTTCCCTAGCGGGTCGGGCATGGTGTGCAATAAAAATACCAAATAAAACTCTGTTCCAAACCCAAAGCGAAAAAGTTTCCAATTCTGTCGTAACAGCCAGCAAGAGTACAGGCTCAGTGAACACTGGCGACGTGCCAGAATATGTGCAGTACGCATATAGAAATCTCAATACCGACTGGAATAAAGGCTACAAATTCACTCATACTTACAGCTAACGCTGAACATCCTGTTTGTCTTTGAAAAGCTAGGGTCCCCCTAGCTTTTCGTCCGTCTATCTTGTAAACTTGTATCATAAAGGAAGGTGATTTTGAAATGATCCACAGCCTAAAGAAGGGCCAGCGTTGGAAATTCATATGGGCCATAATTGTGTTGTCCGTGTGTATGATTGCTGCTTTTCTCTTTCAAATATATATGTTTGGAAATCTTCTCCCTACAAAGCAGGTGCCTGCCTTGTTCCTGGAAACCGAGGCAGAGCAACTGCTGGAAGTGCGCTTTGAGAGCCCTGTAAAGCTGGATGAAAGCTATCTGAACGTCATGGACAGCTTCGGTATTAAGGAAGCCTACTTTGAATGGAAAACGGATTATTCTATTCCTATAGTGGATGAAAATCTTAAGGTCCTTGCCTACCGGGATAACAAAGGAAACGGGGTAATCGGCAAAACCACCCCCGCAGACGAGCACAGCGGAAAGGGTATCATTATGCCCATCGAGTATCAGGACGACACAATCACTTTGGACGGAATCACGCTGGATGTTGTAAGAAGAGACCAGCAGTCCATGGATGTGGCTTATATGCCCATGACGACCTTTTTAGTGCTGAATCCCCCTATCCAGAGTGTGGGGTTCTACTTTCAGGGGGCATCCCTTCAGAATAATCTGGAGGCAATCAAGAAAACTGTGGAACTCCAACTTCCCAAGGGACACCTTTCCTATTACGCGCCTGACCCCAATGAACTGCAGCTTGCGGAGCGTGAAATTTTCCCGAAACTTTGCGCGGGCGATTTTTTGATTTTGCTCGTCGTGTGCTCCATATTTTACTGCGTGGAGAAGCATTTTCTGCTGGACAGCGGCTGCCTTCGCCCTAGGGGAGCCAGTATGCGTAAACGGGCGCTGCTCTGCATGATTCAGGGAGATATTTATCTCTGGACCATGTTTCTGATTTCCGCAGTCATTCATGCTGCCTGTTATCCTGTTTTCGACTGGTATCTGAACTCAGTTCCAAATATCAAATATACCTTTGGAGACTACATCATCATGCTGGCTATGGCGTTTGCCGGAACCGCTTTCCTCCAGCTCATATTGTTCCTCCCCGCGCTCTGGAAGCATAAGCCAGGATTAAAGGAGGAGGGAATATGATGGAAAAAACGAAAGGATCACTAAAATATGTTTTGTGTTTTATTCTTTTAACCATTCTTTTTCTGTTTTCAGAATTTTACTTTCTCCTTTCCACGGTGGAGGTGAAGAATGCTCAGGATGCACTGGCCATGTATGAGCGGGCCGAAATGGAGAACGGACTATATTTTTCAGCCTCCGGAGGGAGCTCCGCACCCTATGGGGAGCCGGACATTGCGGCGCTGGAGGCGCTTCCGGCTGTGGAGAATGTGGTTTACCTGAACTATACCCACCTCTACGCCCCAACCGAAAAGGAGACCAAGTATTACAATGTTTTGATATTCCCGGATTCCGCAATCCAGGCTTTTCCTCTCTCTATATCAGAGGGTACTTGGCTGTCCGATTTTCCTGACACCACGGGAGACGGCGGCACACTGAACGCCCTGGTATGCGGAGACGCGTTCCGGCATGAGAAAATTGGCAGTACCCTAGATGCTTTTGAGGTGGGCAGCGACGAGCCTGTTATACTTAAGGTATTGGGAAAACTTCCTGAAGGCGTTGTTCTGCCCCATTTCGGCTCTTTCGGAAGTGGGAACTCTACCGACCAGCTTTTTGAAGTTGGAAACCTTGCCTCTAACTATATCTTAATGCGTGAGCGGGACTTTGCACAGTTTCAGCAGCTTCATCCCCAGTTTTCTGGTTTAGCCTGCGTAATCCTCCTGAATCCTGACGCAGGGGAAGAGGAGCGGTCCAAAACCGTGGACGAACTGTTCCAGACAGGAAGGTACTGTGAGTTCAGCACTATCTTAGCCCAGGGGAGGAAAAACCTACAAAATCTTATGAAGAGCCAGATTGTCATTCCGGTTGCGCTTTTATTCATTTCCGCCCTAAGCTATTTAGTATTACTGCTCACCTTTTCTGCGGAAAGAGAGGGAGCCTTTCCGGAACAAGAACACAAGCTCAGCAAATCAAAACTATGGGCACTGCTCCCACTGGTTCTTCCAACAGCTCTCTCGATGGTATTCGCGTTCCGCCTGATTCCGCTTGCCACAGAATATATATTGTACCACTTGTTTGGCAGCGATAACAAACAGATTTGGCCCACGGCAATAGTTGGGTTACTTATCTATTCCGTTACTTGCCTCCTTATCGCAATATTGATTCTTTTGGCAAATTGCAAGTTAATGAAACGAGAAAAGGTACTCTGAATTTCTGTATCTATCTCGTGAGATAAAGAAAAAATTGCTGCCTTTTTTCCTCCTGTGTCATTCTCTGTATTGCGGCCAAGCCAACTCCGCAAAGTTCTGCCCGCCGATACCAGCATCCCCGTTGTGATAGAGCGCCAAATGCAAATGCGGCCCGGTAGAGTTACCAGTACTGCCAATGTATCCAATAAGCTGGCCTTGGGTAACGGTTTCCCCGCTTGCCGCTGCCAGCGCCGAAAGGTGTCCATAAGCGGAAATCCAACCGTCCCCATGCTCAATAAAAACACTGTTCCCGAAAGACCACATACCACCGACACCGAGTGCAGGTGTCCAGCCATCCTGGGTGTAGCGCACAGTCCCAGAAGCTACCGCATAGACCGGCTCACCGTAGCAGTTGGCAAAGGAAATATCGATTCCGTTGTGACCAGGGTATGTATCCCAGGTGTGGCCGGGGAGCGGGTAGGCAAACCGCCCGTCAGCAATAGCGCTGGCATCGCCCATGCCGCCCACTGAAACCTGATAGTACCGCAGAACGTGATCCACATAGTCAATATCGCCGTAGCCGCTCCATCCGTGGGCGGCTGCTTGCATTTCTGAGAACTCCCGGGCGTTGTCTTTGGAGTAGCCACCTCTTGCCAGTGCCCAGGATATATAGCCGTTGCCGAAGTTGTACCCCTGCAAGGCCAGACTAATTCTTGGGATGTCAGTCGGCCCAGCGGCCCCGGCCTCCCGCAGATTCCGGGCGATAATGCCCGTGCCGAAGTTTATGGATTCCTCCACGCTCACCGGCGTACCCACAGGCAGGCCCATGCCCTCCGCGCACTGCATCACGTCCCCGCCTACAGCCTCGGTGCGTCCCCCGGATTCCTGCATGATGACCGCCGCAACCAGGGGGGCATACTCCGGGATGCTGTGCGTCTGACAGGCTGCGCTGATTTGGGGCATAAGCGCAATAACGTCAGCGGAGAGATTCACATTTTTAGCGGAGCCGCCGCCCCGGAACGCTCCGGCAATGGCGGCGATTATCAGCAAGGGCATAAGAAAAAGTGCCGCCAGCGCTCCCCAGGATGATGAACTGTGGGGAACACGGGCGGCTATGTTTTCTATGGTGTCCTTGATTTTTTCCACTGTTTTCTCTGTGGCCTGAATCGCGGCCCCCACCCCCGGCGCGGCGGCATTGGCAGCGGCAGAGGCCCCGGCACTGCCAGCCGACTGTCCCGCAGCCTGGAAGGTCTGCAAGGCCGCGCCGGATGTTTCAGCGGTATGGATTGCCGCACCCTGGTTCCGCAAGCTGTTCGTGACCGGATTGTTTTGCCAAGCGTTAAGGGAATGTTCCTCACGCAATGACAAACTGTTATGGCTCCACCTCCAAACGCTCATAATGCTGCCAGAGTGTAGGGTTCACACAAAGGCAGCTCTGTATGGTGTCTTTGATACGGGGAACATCCCGCTGAGTTATCCGCTCCGGTAGGCCGCAGCAATGAGCTTTGTCCATATTAAAGTAGCTGCACTCCGGGCAGTTGCAAATATCAAGATAAAAGTCTTTCGTTGTCAATACCTCCTAAAAATGGGCATGAAAATAGCCCCAATCACAAAAGTAATTGGGGCCAAAGGTTGTATTCTATTGTAATTGGCTTATGGTCTGGTAAAGGGTTTGGAAATGCTCCATCCATCGTCCACGGTCGGCAGGGTCTTTCCATCTGGCTATCATGTCATGGTCCGGGTTCTGTGCCTTGTGGAGCGCCCGCGAAAGGATGGTAACATCCTCCGGCCTTAACACCATCTGCCGGATTTCATGTTCCACATACTCCATGCGGTAAGGGTCCAGCACAGCCATGTAAACCTTGCCGGTCTGGAAGAACTCTGCCACGCACTCTGCCAGCAGAATCCGCACAGAATCGAAGTAGACGGGGTATAGGCAACGCAGTTCCGGTTGGCACAGGCTGGGGTCAACTCTCCAATTACCGTGGCTGAGTTTCTTGACCAGATACTCCTTTAAGGTCTGAATGGAATGGGCCATGTCCAGCTCTCGATTGTTAATCACATAATTGATGGTGTTGTGGTACCATTTCTTCTGCGCATAGCGGCGAGGAACACCCTCTGCATTGAGAATATTTGCGATATTCTGCTTGCCGATTCCTTGCAGGTAAAGGTCAAAAATTCGGCGAATCACAACTGCCTCATCCTCTTTCACCACAAGCTGGCCATCGACCAAAGCGTACCCATAAGCCGGAGCACAGCAGTTGAACTCACCAGACTCCATGCGCATTTGATAGCTCCTTCGAAGGTGGTCGGAGATGTTCACGCTTTCCTGCTGGGCAGCCATGCCGGGGAAAGTCACCAGCATTTCCATGTTCATCTTCTCGCTGTCGATGCCCTGTTCCTCGAAGTAGATGCTTACGCCCAATTCCTTGAGGGTACGCAGAGCCACCAGCAGTTCCTGGGTGTTCCGGGCAAACCGTGATACTGACTTCGTGATGATACGGTCAATTTTGCCCAGCTTACAGTCACGGATCACGGACGCTCACTTGGATGATACTTTCGGTGTTGATGCCCGCCTCCAGAAACATCTCCAGGGGCACGGACACCAGAATAAACTGGCTGCTGTTATTCACAAAAACACTTCCTTTTTATATATCAAATGCTAACTGAGCAGGTTTGGCTTTTTCCCGTTCAAACAGGTCATAGTTGCCGATAAGCAGTTCTTTGAATTCTTTCCCGGCCTCGTACCTCTGGGCCATAGAGTGGACTCTCGTAAAATCAAACACAGGAAAGCCCTCATACAACTCCCGAATCTCCGGGCAGTCGTTGTATGAGAGCAGAAACCTTCCCTGCATACTTGCTGCCGTATCACGCAGGCGCACATGGTCGGCCCAGGCAAACTCCACCGCGTACATATCCTCCGTGGAGAAATAGGGTGGGTCGAGATAAAAGAATGTGTCGGGCCGGTCATAATGGTGGATAAGGGTTTCAAAGTCCTGATTCTCTATGACTACGTTGGCCAGCCGGGTTTCTAGCTGCTGAATCAGGCCGAACAGCCTGCGCAGGTCAAAAGGCTGTGAGGCAAAGGACTTCTTCCCGCTGGAATAACTGTAACGGAGTAACTTCAGGTACATGGCAGCCTGGCGTACATCGTAATCCTTGGTGATTCGCTGCCGTATAGCCTGCAATTCCTCTGCCGCTGGCGGTGGGAACAGTATCTCCGTTAGCTCCATTTCTTCTGCCAGAAATCCATCGTCAAACTGTTCATGTTGGAAGAACTTCTTGATGGCCTGGAAGTCTGCACGGGAATTGAGATTACAAAACCCAAGTTCCTGAATGGTGGCCATAGTCCGTTCCTTCATGCAGTGGAACAGGTTGACAAGGTTCCGGTCGAAGTCATTGTAGACTTCGAAGGGGTCGGGAGGTTTCCCCAGCAGCACGCTCCCGGAACCGCCGAACACCTCCACAAACCGACCATATTCCAAGGGGAACAGGCTATAAATGATAGGGAGGATGGGCGCTTTATTGCCCACCCATGATACCGGTGATTTTATATATCTCACCTCGCTTTTGCCGGAAAATCGTCCAGAAAACGAAAAAAGGCCGGTATCATCGTTTCCTGAACGATTGATACCGGCCTAAAATTTAGCTATACTTACTTCATGGAAATCCCGCTGTCCAAATCCTCATCTTCCTCCAACTCACCATTTCCCCAAAGGCTATTGGCGTACTCCACGGCCTCAACACCAGCAGGGCGATACTCGCCGCACAAAGAGCCGTTGTGGTACTCATCCTCGCCGCAGTTATGCCCGATGTCCTCGTCGGCAAACTGGTGGACAAAATCCAGGTCGGGGTACATCTCCGACAGCTTGGCAATAACCGGCTGGGGCGGTGACCACGCCGACCAGAACCGCAGGGAATGCCCGTCAAATTGGACTCCGTCCTCGTAGCCATAGGCGTTCCACTTGGTACCCCAGTTCCTGATTCGCCACTTATACCAAGTAGTGGCCCCATATTTTTGCTCATTCTGGAACGCCTGCCTGCCCAAATCCCATGCGGCGCGGTCGATGTCAGGCCGCACCCGCAGGAACGCCTGCTCTGCCTTTTCGGGAATATGGGACAGGTCGTAATTCTCTTTCTTGCCGTTAAAGGT
>NZ_QWEO01000074.1 GCF_009936035.1 Neglectibacter sp. X58
GAATGCGCTTTATGATTTACAAAATGGCATTTATACTGACGTAATTGTCCAGAAAGAACGCGAAAAAGACGAGAAAGTCCGTCAAGGGCTACGACCAGGGCAAACGGTCAGCCGAAAAATTCATTGCCATGATTGACAAATATCAGGATTTTGACACCATGACCACGACCATGCTCAATGAATTTGTCGAGAAAATCCTTGTCCATGAGCGTGACCAGAAGGGCCGTCAGGACACCGGGCAGGAGGTAGAAATCTACTTCAATTTCGTTGGAAAGTACATCCCGCCCACCTTAAAGGAGGCGGAGCCGACCCCGGAGGAATTGGAGGAGCTTCGGCAGAAGGAGGAGCGCCGGGAAAAACTTCACCGGGCCTTCCTTCAGCGCAAGGCCAGCGGAGCGCAGAAGCGGTACGAGGATAAGATCAAGGCGGCAAAAAAAGCTGAAATAGACGCAAGAAAGGCTGCTATCCGGGCTGAGGATATGGCAAAGGGCATCTATACTCCCGTGGGCAAGCTGCCCCGCCAGGAGCCGCAGAGGGCGGTACAGGCCAGTGCAGCAGTTTGAGAGTGCGAAAGGAGATTTGACGCAATGGAATTGACGTATATTCGTGTGGGGGATTACTTAACTTAAAGATAATATATACATACAGCCTGCTGATACATTGCTTGCAGATACCCCGCAGAAGCCAAAACACACAGAAAAGGAGTTTTTGCATATGAAATCAATATTTGAACAGTTAGGCGGCACATACCACGAAGAAAACGGGTATCTTACTCCAGACTTGAAATTACTCGCTGAGGAACAACAGCCGATAGGCATATGGGGACAGCGGCATCTGGACTATCTGAAGCAGTACCGCAGGGCTACATACACCAATCTTCTCACAAGCGGCGGGCTGAACGCTTACCTTGCCAACATCGACAAGCAGGCTCAGGAACGCTTTGAAAGGCTCATAGAGGGTATGAAACAGGCACAGGGCATAACGGAACGCTTAAAGGAAGAAAACGCCTTAGAATGGACAGGGCGAGTCAATAACATAAGGGCTTGTGCGAGGGAGATTGTGAACGAGGAGCTTATTTTTTCTAAGTGAAAACAGCAGATTTGGGATTTGACTTTTGATAAAAATATGTTATAATAGATGTGCTTGTCAGAGGACTTGCAATCAAATAAGATTGTTGAAGTGGGATAAGACCTATTGGGCTTTATCCCACTTTTTGTTTATTTAGATGGGATGAAGCATAAACGTGCTTTGTCCCATTTCCTGTATGGAGGTATTTTATGAATGCAAAAGCAAAATCTTTATGCGGTTACATTTTCCCTGCTATGGGAGGCTTATTTGTAACCTATCTTTACAATGTTGTTGATGGAATTTTTGTCGGTCAAGGTGTTGGTTCGGCGGCTTTAGGTGCAGTAAATATTGCAGTGCCGTTTATCACTTTTGTCGTAGCCATTGCCGCTATGTTTCCAATGGGTGGTGCAACTGTAGTTGCAATACGAATGGGGAGAGAGGATAAAAAGGGGGCAAATCAAGCGTTTATGACAGCAATTACATTAACACTTGCTATGTCTGTTTTATTAATGATTGTTGGTATGGTGTTCTCACAACAAATTGTGGATATAAGTGGAGCAAGCAAGTTAAGTGATGAAATGAGAAAAATGGCGGCGGACTATCTGCTTTATTATTCAGCATTTTCTATTCCGATGCTCATGAGTACCTGTCTATCCGTATTTGTGAGGAATGACGGTTCTCCGACTCTCTCTTTCATTGGGATGTGTGTTGGTGCGATTGCAAACATATTTTTAGATTGGCTTTTTATTTTCCCGTTTGGAATGGGAATAATTGGTGCAGCAGTTGCATCGGGATTAGGACAGGTATTTTCTGTACTTGTTCTGCTGTCACATTTTTGGAACAAAAAAGGACGCTTGAAACTGAATTTAATAAAATTGGAGGGAACACTTGTCTAAGAAAATTTGTAAGCGTGGTGTTCCTGAAGCAATTTCACAACTTACAACTCCCGTAACGGCATTATGCTACAACATTATGTTAGCAAGCCTTGTTGGAGATATTGGAGTATCAACTTTCAGTGTATTGAGTTTTATTTATTCCCTTGCGAATGCAATTCTTTCGGGTGTTGCACAAGGCTTACAGCCACTTTGGGGGAACAGCTATGGTAAAAGGGATACTGGAGAAATAAATTGGCTTTTCTGTTGTGGAATTATCATCAACTTAGTTTTGTCTGCCTTAATTTACAGTGCGTTGTTTTTCTTTGATAAACCTGTTATTTGTATTTTCAACAGCGATACAGAACTTGTGCAGACTGCATCTAAAGCATTGCCTTTGTTCAGTTTGTCATTTATTCCAATGGCGTTAAACCTTATTTATACATCGTTTCTTTATTCGACAAAAAGAACAAAGCAATCAAATGTTATTGCAGTAAGTAGGGGAATTATTATAAAAGCGATGGCAATATGCAGTATTCTAATGCTATTTGGAAAAGAAATGATTTGGGTTGCTCCTTTTATAGCTGAAACAATAACTCTTATAATTGCAATTACAATTACCAAACATACAATAATGATGTAATGTCCAACAGTACAAGGTGGTCTTTTATGTCCCTAAAGCGCCGCTCAATGATTTTTGCCTTGGCGTTTTTGACTATGGCGTTTGTCATGTTGATGCCCAGCCGCTCGAACACCGGGGGCACCTCAAAGCGCTCCTCGCCGTTTTTGGGTTTCTTCTTTCGGTGGCCCAGGCCGCCTATGTCATGGGTCAGGAACTCGCGGCCATTGTCAACGTAAATATTCTCCGGGATGCCGTATTTCAAGATGCCCTTGCGCAGCGCCACCAGGGTGGACTGGCTGCTGGGGGCCGTGGTGACGTGGCTCCCAGTATATATCCCGCTCCTGGCGTCAAAGAAGGCCGTAAGGTACAGACGATGGAGCTGGCCGTTCTCGCCCTGAGTGATAACGTCAAAGGTGTGGTTGTCCGCCACCCACCACTCATTGCTGGCCATTTCCTCATATAGACGGTGTATGTAGGGGGCGCAGCGGTCGCGGAAAGCCTTTTGCCCTTGACGGCCCAGGACTTCCATGGGTTTGGGGATATCTCTTTCTACCCTGCGCCGGAAGGTGGAGTCGCTTGGGATGTTGTCTACCAGCTCGGGGGCAAACTCTTGGAAATACCTTATTGTGTATTGCCAGCATTTGCGGATGGGGTGCTGGGCCTCGTCCAGGTAGTAGCTTAAAAACGTCTGCCGCATTTCCTCGGTGATCTTGCTTTTCCCCTTACGGCCCTTGCCGCGCTTATCAATAAGGGCCTCCGCCCCCTGCGTTTCCAGCTGTTTCTTTTTTCGGTAAAGCGTCTTTACAGAAAAAGTGTGCTCTGGATCGGTTTTAGCGCAAAGAGCGACAAACTTGTCATCGGCCTCAGCCTTGTCCCCTGGATAGCGGTCACGGTAATTTTTCCACTCCTTGAGGGTCTTTTCCCACCACATAATCTCCTGGCGTTCGCTGTCTGAGTAGTGGTCAAAGGCCTTGCCCTTTTTGCTGATAGATTTAGCCGTTTTTGGCAAACTGGCCTTAACCTGGGCAAAATATTTTTCCTGCATCGGTTTATCTAAAGCACTAATCGCAAACAGGTAAGCAGGCGAGTTAAATTGATTATAAATACATTCTGCCTCAAGTTTTCCGCTCTCAGCCCAGCGCCTGATAGTGCTTTCGTTTTTGTTGTACAACTTGGCAACTTCTTTGGTCGTGAGCCTGGTTTCCACTTTATCACTGTCTTTCATGACCTGCCATCGTCAGCACAGGGCGGTCATCCCCTGTGGACTGCCCGCATGGGGCAGTTTCGGCTTACTTCTTTTTTGTTTTTTCTACTCGGGCCAGAACTTCGCGGGCGTGCTTAATCTCTGCTTCTGTCGCTCCATACTCCAAAGTGCTTTGAGCGTCCAGCGCCTCTTTGATAAATCTTTTAATTAAATCTATCTGATATTCATAGTTTTTTCTTTTGAACCAGCATTGTTCTGCCAATGAATGATCCACATCCCTAACGCACTCAAGCCTGCTGCTGTCCTGCGACTGCTGATTATAAGCCAGATACTTCCTTTCTTCCTCAACGGCAAGCATTTTCAGCAGTTCAAACAATTCCTTGACTGTCAGATTCCCGTCTGTTTCTAAATCCATGTCATACTCCTTTCTTAACTATAAAAATATCTTCAACTTTACAGTGAAGTACCTTAGCCAGTTGGAGGCTATTCTTTAATCTAGGCTGTGTGACACCCCTTTCCCATTGACTTATCGCAGTATGATCCACATGAATCATTTTAGCTAAATCACCTTGTGTAAGGCCCTTTTCCTTTCTAAGCTTGCGCAGCCCCATATATTGCCTCCTTTCGTTTGAGTAGTTTTCTACTATTATGAGCGGAACTCCTGTTTTGTCAAGTAGAAAACTACTCAAATTTTATTTTTCTTGCTTTTTAGTAGCGGAACTCCTATAATGCTAAAGAGGAGGTGATTTTTTGAATTCCATAAGAGAGCTTCGCAAAAATAAGGGCTTGTCGCAGCGGGCACTGGCAGATTTATTAGAGGTAAACCAAACTGCAGTCAGCCAATGGGAAAGAGGCGTTACAACACCTTCTTCGCATATGCTTCTGAGGTTAAGCCGAATATTTGAGATTTCACCTAACAAATTGCTTGATATAAAAGGCGCCCAGCAGGAGCAGTACAGTTGGGAAGATAAAGAAGTAATGGATGCCGTAAAAGATACCATGTCAAGTTTGATAGCTTCCCTGCAAAAGGAAATACGGGAGTCCCCGGATGAATACCAGAAGCAATATTTTGATATGCTGGAAATGTTGCGTCATATTTTGCAGGTGGCTAAAGGAAACAATGATAATGAGCCTATTGCACTAATCTATGGGCTTTTGACCGAGGCAACGAGGTTTGTTGATTCTCAAAAGAAAAATGCAAAGACATGAGATAAGGAGGATGATATTATGCAATCCGAAAAATGGAAACTATTAACTTCGGAAGAACTTCAGCAAAAGATTGATGAGGGCGAAATTGTTGAAAGGGATTGGAAACAGCTTGATTTAGCTTTGAATTGTGAAAAAAAGAATCTCAAAAGGGCAATCGAAATTTATGAAAGCTTTGTTGCCGTTTCTGCAAAATATCCCCTTCCATATCTTCGATTACCAATTATTTATAGGAAACAGAAAAGTATTGATGATGAGATTCGTGTACTGGAAACAGCCGTATCAGTTTTTGAGCGTGATAAAGATGAGCGCAATTTAGCGGATGCAGCCGCGCGTTTAGATAAGGCTCGAAAGATACTGGAAAAGCAAAAATAGACCTATATTTCCATATTGCTACTATAGCACAAGAGTTTTCCTATGTAAGCGTTTTGGGACAGAATCCCATTTTTCGGGATTTTTTCCCGCTTTTTGTGATATGAATCTAAGCCCATATTGGAAGGGTACTCAAAAGGCGAGTACCCTTGTGACACGCCCTTTGGAATGGGGTAACGGAACCTCATCATCCAGGGGCCGGTAAAACTCCGATCCCGATAAAGGGTGTAAGTCTAATCTACACCATTTGAACTCAAAAACGCGAGAGGGGGGCGTGAAATACGACCTACCACTAGAAATGTAATGAGCCTACCCGGAAGTTAGGGTCATATCCCCATAGAGAAACTGCATAAGTCTGCCCGACAAAGGGGTGACTGTAGCGTTCACCCCCTTTAGGCTATGGAAATACCGTCCATTTTATGGACAGTATTGTGTCAGATTGGTAAGTGAGGGGACGCCCCAAAATGGGGGTTCCTTATGTCCTTTTAGGCAACGTTTAGGCGACCTTATTTGGGGGAGGATTCCATTGGTGTAGCCCGTGCAAAATGCTCTTTCTCTCTTTTTCCCAAAAAGCCCGAAAACCTAGTGCTTTCTAGGCCCGTGCATAGTTTGGTAGCCCGTGCAAAAAATGCACGGGCTATTTTCGCTTAAAAGCAAAACACAAGCCCTTTAAGCGGCGTTTGTGTGCGTTCGCTTAAAGGGCTGTTGTTATTTTCTTAAAAGGCGCTTAAACCGCGCCAATACTAGGTTTGTGCGGTTTCTTAAAAGGTTTTGCGCAAAAATTAAACGGTCTGAAAAGGTGCTTTTTTACGATTGGCGGGTTGGGACGGCGCAGGCCATTTCAGGGCCAAAAACGGGCAAAAAAATTTTGCAATCCCATTTTGCGAGATTGCAAAATTTCCACCAATATGCAAACGGTTTTCCGCGAAAAAACCTAGTATTTAAGCCGTTTCCCGGAGTTTTCCACATTTTTTCATGTCGAAAAATAGGCCCGTCCTGGGTTTCTCATTCTTCATGAAAACTTACACTGGGGCTGGAAGATAAACTGAAAAATATGCCGAACAATCTCTCCGGCGGCCAGCAGCAGCGTGTGGCGATTGCCCGCGCCCTGATTACCAAACCGGCTATCGTGCTGGCCGACGAGCCGACCGGCAACCTTGACAGCAAGACCAGCGCCGAGGTGCTGGGGCTTATCAAACGCACCAGCGCGGAGTTCCGGCAAACTGTCGTGATGATTACCCACAACAATGACATTGCCCGCCTTGCAGATCGGATTGTCCGCATTGAGGATGGCAGGATTGTGGAATAAGGAGGTGGCAGGCTATGACATGGCCTTTTGAGAATGACACCAGCACTATTATAAAGAAACTGGCGAAGAAAAGTTTACAAAGCGAGAAGCGCCGGAATCTGATGGTGGTGATCGCCGTTGCGCTGGCGGCGTTTCTGATCTGCTTTACGGGAATTGTGTCTACTTCCCTGACACAAATGCAGCGCAATCAGGTTGTCGATACTTATGAGGCGGTTTGGCTGGGTGTAGAGGAAAACGACATTGAAACCCTGAAAGGAGTGCCGGAGTTTGAGCGCGTAGGCGGCTACTATATGCTGGGTGAGGAACTTTCAGAACAGGGCTATCATGCCTCTTATGTATATAATGACGCAGAAATGATGGAGATTGGGCGCGACCGAATGAAGCTATTGGAGGGGAATCTGCCCCAAAAGGCAAATGAAGTTGTCGTAAGCGAATACTTTCTTTCCACCTATGGACACAATGCCAAGATCGGGGACACTGTGACCTTAGATACAGAGAGTTTTCATGGCGATTATGTCGCTACCGGCATTCTGGACAGCGTAAATGAAAAAGAAGCGAATACCTGTGCCATCATTCTTTCCAAAGCTGCCCTGAAAGAATGGGATGGGTTTAACCCCGCTGGGTATCGCGCCTATGCCCATTTCAAAAACAGCGTTCAGTTGGACGAAGAACTGATGACCTCTTATTGCAGGGAGGTTGCGGAGGAATATCAGCTTTCTATGCCCAAAATGAACAGCAAATATTTTGCTTATGCTTCTAAATCCTTTGATTTTTTACCGATTGTTGGTGTGATTGCTATTGTTCTGATCGGCGGCTATATTGTGATCCAGAGTATCTTCCGTATCTCCATCAATGACAAAATCCAGAGCTACGGGCAGCTTCGGACGATTGGTGCGACGCCAAAACAAATCAAGCGGATTGTAAAACAGGAGGGACACAAACTCGGCAGTATCGGGATTCTGATTGGCACAGTGCTGGGCGTGTGTGGCGGATTTTTCCTATTTTCCAAAGGTTTTAACGCTGTTTCCTATGCGGCAACGGTTATTTTGACGCTCATAAGCAGTTGGATTATGGTATCTGTTTCCATCCGTAAGCCTGTAAAGATTGCGGCAGGGATTTCCCCCATTGAAGCCGTCCGTTTTACTCCGGCGCAAAAGAACATCCGCAGACGGAAAAAGAATATCAAGCTCAATCCTGTTTCAATGGGAATTGCGAATTTTAAGCGTGACCGAAAAAAGACCGTTGCCCTTGTAGCCTCATTGAGTTTGGGCGGAATTATTCTGCTTGTGGTATCATCCATTGTTTTGCTGCGCTCACCAGAGGCACTTGCAAGACAGTTTTTCCCGGACGGCGACTATAAAATTTATCTGGATTCCGAAGTGGCAGAAGAAAAGGTTATGGCAGCAGGAAATCCACTGAATGAGAAATTAAAGCAGGAAATCTTATCTATTGATGGCGTTACAGATATAATTCCAAGCAGAAAATCTCTCCATGCAACTTTTAAGACAGACATTTTTCAAAGCAGTGGTATGTGTGATATGCTGACTGACCAGAATTATGCGACCGTTGAAGCAGCTCTGATGGATGGAACGATGCCAAAAGATTCCCACAGTATTGTACTTGATTATTATGTACTAAATCGCAATGAAGATATAGGAGTTGGTTCGACAGTTGACTTTTATTTTGGAGATGGACAACCGCCTGTTTTTGTTACTATATCGGGATTGTATGATTCAAGCAAGGTATATTCAGGACATGGAAAAATGCACCTCGATGGAGCCAATGTCATTAAGTTAGTACGCAAGGACGCACGCCAAAGGGCCAGGGGGCACAAAAAAGAGCAAAAGGAATTGGGG
>NZ_QWEO01000075.1 GCF_009936035.1 Neglectibacter sp. X58
ACGTGGTTATAGGAAATTTCCGATAACGTAGGCAAGCAATGAGCCGGAATATCCTTTTGGGATATTCCGGCTCGCTTGTTGGGGTTCCCCCAAGCCCCAGGCGTCCGCCTGCGCGTCCGGCCGAACACGCCTATCGGCGTGGCTTTGCGCTCCCTGCGGTCGCTTCCTCCTGCACATCCGCGCAGGAGAGGGGCGGCGCATTTTGCGCCGTTAGGAGGTTTCCGAGATTGACAGAAAATTTTATTCCTCTGAATCTTTCTTTGTTCCGTTCTTTGTGATGATAAGCTGCCCCTGCTGGCATTTCACGGTGATTTTGTCCCCGGCGGAAAATCCGGTCTGTTCCAGCCATTTTCCTTGTAAAACAATCTGCGGCGGAGCCTGCTTGTAATTGCCGCGCCCGTAACATACAGTCAGCTTGCGGTCATCCATCCGTCCCCCTTTCCCGCTGCCTGCCGGCATACGATTTCAAATACATTCCCGTCGTCAGTCATGACAGTAAGTAATCCGTTCCGCTCGTCTGTGTTCAGGTCGGCAATTCCCATCCCCTCGCTGTCATTCAGTAAATCAAAAAGCCTGTCCTTAAAATAGTTCAGTTCCATTTCTGTTCCCCTTTCGTATTTTATTGTTGCTTATTAGCGAATACTTAAAAACAAATCCTGCCGCCTGTCTGCCGGTTAAGCAAAACAAATGCTGCAAAAAAAGTAGTGCCGTCCCGGTTGGAAAGGGGCGGCACTTTTGCGTCACCGCTCCGGTTTGGGCTGTTCTTTTTCCTGCGCCTGCTCCGGCGGTTCCAATCCTAAAATCTTATCCACGTTGCGGAGTGCGGTCTGGTAGGTAATCATATCCTGCCGCAGCGCCTTGTACTGTTCGTACTGTTCCCGTTTTTCTTCCAGCAGCGCAGCATATTCCGCTGAAAGCTGCGCCACTTTGGGAATGGCCTTGCCATCCAGAGCGTCAAAGGCTTTCTTCGCGGCTTCATGCTGGGCAATCTCCGCGCCATGCTCCGCGAGAAATTCTTTCTTGTGGCGGGACTTCTTATAAGCCGCGTAGACTTCCCGCGTTTTGGAATACTGGATGATGTGGGTTTTTAACTTTGCTACTCCTGCCATCCGCGCCTCCAACTGTTTGATTTTTTGTGAAGCCGCATTGAAACCGTCCTCGGCCTGCGCTGCCCGAAGCGCCAGTTCATCATAATCGGTTAGTCCGTTTTCCATCAGGAAATTCAGTGTTTTCGCCGCTTCTTTCAGGTTGAAAATTTTCGCCCAGCGTTCATAGCCTGCGCCTTTTCCGGCGGCAAGTTTCGCCTGAATGTCAATCAGGAGATTGACCTTTCTGCCGGTTCGTTTCGGCGCTGTTTTTCCTGCCGCCAAACGCCCGCGCTGGCTGGTAATTCTGGCGCGCAGGGCGGTCTTGGTATAATCGCCGCCCAGCCGGTTCACCCTTGCAGGGCGATCCCATCCGGGCAGACGGAAGCCGGGATTTTTGCCGTCCACAACCTCATATCCCTCAGCCCGCATCTTTGCCAGAAACTCCTCATAATGATTGCACTCCGGCAGCACCTTGTCAATGGTCTGCTGTAACTGCTTCTTGTGGCTGATGCCATACTGCGCCGCCGCCATTTCCTTTTGGGACTTGGCTTTTTTCTTCGGATTCTCAATTACCGAAAGGCCGTGGGCGCGGCACAGTTCATCGTTCATGCGCCGCAGGATAAAAGCGGAGTTTTTCACGTTCTGGAATTTTGCGTCACAGTTTAGGTTGGTGCTGTTAAATTCAATGTGGGTATGGATGTGGCGCTTATCCGTGTGGGTGGCCACCACAAACTGATGCTGCCCGCCGGTAAATTTCATCGCCAGCTCGCAGCCGATTTTGTGCGCCTCCTCCGGGCTGATTTCATCGGGCTTGAATGACTGGATAATGCGGTACATAATAATGTCGTGCTTTTCTGACTGGCTGCGCCCGGTAAGCTGGGCGTACAGTTTTTTGCTGATTTCAAATTCTTCGGCGGCAGTTTCCGGGCTGCACATATAGGAGGAAACCAGTTCGCCGCCGTCTGTCTTTTCTTCTTTCTGGTCATAGTCGTGGCGTTCTGCCATTGACTGCTGACGGGTGCGGTTTTTCATAATCTTTCGTGGTAAAATGTTGGAAATAGCCAAAGGTTCCTCCTTTCTAAAAAAGGCTATCCATAGCCTAAATAGTAGCATGGGTAGCCTACTTTTGCAAGCCATATTTTGTATGCTTGATAAAAAAGGGGGCAGGATACAGCTATGGATACGATTTCAGCGATTAAGACCCGGATACTCCGTTTATGTGCGGAGCGCAGCATTACCATTAACAAACTGGCTACGATGTCGGCGCTGCCGCCATCCTCCGTCAAAAACATCTTGTATGGCAAGAGTACCGACCCGAAAATTTCAACCATCAAGAAAATATGCGACGGTTTGGATATGACGCTGATAGATTTTTTCGATGCGCCTGAATTTGAAAATTTAGAGCCGGAAATTAAATAGCATTACCGCGCCCCGTCCCGCTGCCGCTGTGCCGTCCGTGCCGCTTTCACGTGGATGCAGAGAAACTCGTTGTAGTCCTTGCCCAGCTTCGGCGGGTTGGGGTAAACCAGCTTCACCCGCCCGGAAAGTTCCGCGTCGTTCTGGATTTCCTGCGTGAGCCGTTCGATACCTTTCAAGCCGGCCTTGTCGTTGTCCAGGCAAAGGCTGATCTGTGTAACATGGGGGTGGTCGTGAAGAAACTGCATCAGGGCGCGGGGGCCGGTTCCGCCCAGGGATAAATAGTGGCTGTCCCGTGGTTCGCCGCCGGACAGCTTCACCAGCGTGGCGAGGGAGAGCGCGTCAATGGGGCTTTCCGCCACCGCCAGCCGGGGACAGTCCGGGCGGCTGGCGGGCAGGCAGAAGCTGTACCGTTTGTCGCTTCCCTCCACATCCATACGGAAGCCGTCCCGCGTCCCCCGCAGGCTGGCAGCGCGGGCGTTCCCCTGCATATCGCGCCCCACAAAGACGCAGTTCTGATACCGGCGGCTTTCGTATAAAATCCCGGCTTCCATGCACACGCCCAGCAGTTCCGGGTCAATGCCGCGATCCTGCAAATAGCCCACCACGGCGGACGCGCACCGGCTGGCTTCGGGCAGCTTAAACGGCTTTTGCGGCTTCGTGGGTTTTGTAAACGTCTGCTTTACGGGCGGCGGCGCAGAGTACCCGCACAGGGTTTCCACCGCGCCCACAAAGTCCATGCCGCGCACCTTAATCAGATAATCAAGCGCCGTGCGCCCGCCGATGCCCCGGCTGTTCCAGCACCATTTCCCGTTGGAGATTTTTAAGCTGTCATGGGTTCTGGTGCAGTATTCGCGGGAGCCGCTTTTTTTCAGTTCCTGCGGCTCATAAGCCTGCAAATAAGAGAGCAAGTCCCATTCCTTTGCTTTTGCAATCTGTTCTTTGGTTACGCCTGCCAAGGTATCACCTCCAGATATAAAAATAAGCGGCGGGAGCAAAAGAAAAATCGCTCCCGCCGCAGTTGTTTACAGTGCTTCAAATTTCTTCAGCAGGTCGCTCACGCCCTGCCAGATTTCAGCGTAGCCCTGCCGCAAGTCCTCCACATCCTGCTCATACAGGTTGTGGGTACTGTTGCAGCGGCGGGCGATCTGGTTGACGTTGCTGGAAACGGAGCGCAGCAGCTTTACCAGTTCCAGCACCGCGCCCATATCAAGCTGCACAATGTAGCCGTCCACCGCCATTTTCCGCAGGTATGCCCGCAGGTTGGAAGTCCCCAGCAGTTCCATTTTGCGGTCAATCGCCGCCTTTTCTTCCGGGGAAACTTTGGTGAACAGCCCCACCGTGCGCCCCTCCTTTGCCCTCACAGCACCGCCTCCTTTCGCGGGGTGCGCTCCATGCCGGACTGTACCGGCGCGGGCGGTTCATAGTTACGGAGTGCCTGACGGATAGAGGGTTTATGGCCAGCCGCCGCAGCGGGCATCGGCACAACCGGCGCGGGTTCTCCGGCGTCCTCCAAATCAGGGCTTTCTTCAACCTCCTGCTCCTGCTCATCCTCCTTTTTGTCCGGCCTGGACAGTTCCCGGTTAAGCTGGTTTAAGCGGGCGGATTTTTCCCGCAGTTCTTCTTCTTTTGGGAATGGCCGGTCGGCTTCTTCTTTGGCGTTTTCCAGTTCGCTTTCCAGTGTGGTAAGCCGCGCCTTTTGCGCGTCCAGCCGTTCCGACAGGCTTTCCAGCGCATTGTTAATGCGGGTGACGTTGCCCACTGCATCGTCGGACAGTTCGGCGGAGTAGGTCAGGTTCTGCTTCATGGTGACGCGGAATTTGCTGCCGTCACACCTGAGCTGCATGGGGAAGCCGCGAAACTCGCCTAAATCCACAATCTTTTCCGGGTCGTCCATCAGCATACAGGCTTTAATCACCGCTTCGCCCGCCGCCTTGCGCTCCGTGTAGGTCTGGCCCATGACAGTCATGGAAAAGGCATCGTCCTTGACCGGGTGGGCCTGCACCGTTGGCAAATCCGCCGTCAGCGCTTCGATTAGCAGCTTTGTTTCCGCGATTTTCTGCGGGTAGTATTTCAGCGCCTTGTCCTGCATTTCGTACTGCTGGGAGGTGTGGTTGGCTTTGAGCATTTTCAGCTTGGAAACCTGCACATCCAAATCCATTTTTTCGCGGATGCGGTCGTCACCGGTAGCCAGTGCCTTGACCTCTGCGTAGGAAAGGGCGGTGGCGTCCACATCCTCGGCGGAGCGGGCGGGGCTTTTGGAGGTCATGATCTGGCCGATAAATTTCTGCTTGTTTTCCACCAGCCCCCAGTTGTAAGCGTCGAATGTCCCTTTGGTGACATACTTGAACATTTTCACCGACGCATTCATGTTTCCCTGGCGCAGAGAACGGCCGGCGCGCTGCTCCAAATCGGCAGGACGCCAGGGGCAATCGAGATCGTGGGACGCGACAATGCGGTTCTGCACATTCGTGCCTGCGCCCATTTTTGCCGTGGAGCCGATTAAAACACGCACCTGCCCCCGCCGCACCTTGGCGAACAGTTCCGCCTTTTGGGTTTCCGTGTTGGCGTCATGGATAAAAGCGATTTCTGCTTCAGGGATGCCCTTGGCAATCAGCTTTTCCTTGATGTCGTCATAGACGTTGAATGAGCCGTCGCCTTTGGGTGTGCTGAGGTCGCAAAACACTAACTGCGTCCCTAAAATCTCTGTGCTGGCCTGCCATTCCTGCACGATGTTTTTCACGCAGGCATTGACCTTGCTGTCCGGGTCGTCGGGTAGGAGCGGGTTTTGCAGCCGCTGATCCAGCGCCAGCTTGCGCCCGTCCGAAGTGATGCGCAACATATTGTCGATATGGGGGTCAACCTGGCCTCCGCGCACACTTTCCGCACGCTCGCCAAGTTCCTCCACCATTTCTTTCTGGAACCCGCTGGGTTCCGTGGTGACGGTGATATATTCTGCTTTTGGCACGGGGAGGTTGAGCATATCGGCGGTCTGGATGTCGGCGGCTTCTTTCCAGATAGAAATCAGTTCCGGCAGGTTGTAAAACTTCGCAAACCGGGTCTTGGAGCGGAAGCCGCTGCCCTCCGGCTTTAATTCCATCGCCGTGACCTTTTCGCCAAAGTCCGCCGCCCATGCGTCAAAGTGGCGGTGTCCGTTCTGCTCCAGGGTATCAAACTGGAGGTAGCGCATCATGGTATACAATTCTACCATTGAATTGCTGACCGGGGTTCCGGTGGCGAACACGATGCCGCGCCCGCCGGTGATTTCGTCCATGTAGCGGCATTTTGCAAACATATCGCTGGATTTCTGCGCGTCTGTCTGTGCAATCCCCGCCACGTTCCGCATTTTTGTGTGTAAAAAGAGGTTCTTAAACCCGTGCGCTTCGTCCACAAACAGACGGTCAACGCCCAATTCCTCAAAGGTCACAACGCTGTCTTTCTTCTTGCCGTCCGCCAGCTTTTGCAGCTTGGCTTCCAGGTTTTTCTTGGTTTTCTCCATCTGCTTGATGGTGTAGCGCTCGCCGTCCTCGGCTTTTGCTTCGGCAATGGCGGTGACGATTTCGCTGATCTGCCCCTCAATGACGGCTTTCTGCCGTTCCGGGGAGAGGGGGATTTTCTCAAACTGTGAGTGTCCGATAATCACCGCGTCATAGTCGCCGGTGGCGATACGGGCGCAGAATTTCTTGCGGCGGGCAGGCTCAAAGTCCCGTTTCGTGGCAACCAGCACCTTTGCGCCGGGGTAAAGGCGCAAAAAATCGCCGCCCCATTGTTCCGTCAAGTGGTTGGGGACGACGAATAAGGATTTCTGGTTCAGGCCCAGCCGCTTGCCCTCCATTGCGGCGGCAATCATTTCAAAGGTCTTGCCCGCGCCGACACAGTGGGCGAGCAGTGAATTTTTTCCGTAGAGCATCCGCGCCACGGCGTTTTCCTGATGGGTACGCAGGGCAATTTCCGGGTTCATGCCCGCAAAACGGATATGGGAACCGTCATATTCGCGGGGACGGATGCAGTTGAATTTCTCGTTGTAACGCCTGCAAAGGGTTTCCCGGCGCTCCGGGTCTTTGAAAATCCAGTCCTTGAACGCTTCGCACATGGCTTCCTGCTTCTGCTGGGCGATGGCGGTCTGCTTTTCGTTGAGGACGCGCACCTCCTTTCCGTCCTCCATCTTTGTATCGAAGATCCGCACATCCCGCTGGTTTAAGGTCTGTTCAAAGATTTCATAAGCGTTGATGCGCTTCGTGCCGTAGGTGGCGTAGACGCGCACGTTATCCCGGTTGTCCGCGCTTTTGCCCTGCACGTTCCATTCGCCGGTGACGGGGGCATATTGCAGCTTGATTTTCCGCTCCTGCAAGTATGCAGGCGTGTGGAGCAGTTCAAACATAAACTGCTGGTAATACCTGGGGTCTATCCAGGACGCGCCGATCCGGACGCTGATTTCAGAAGCGGTCAGGTCTTTGGGTTGCACCTGTTCCAGCTTTTCGGCGTTGACGGCAAACTGCGGGTTTTCCTTGGCGGCGGCGCGGGCAATCGCTAACTTGGCCCGGACGTTGCCGGAAAGATATTCGTCCGCCGTCTGCCAGCCCTGGTGCCAGTGTGTGCCGCCGTCCTCTATATCAAAGGGGCCGGTGGAGGGGTCTTTGAAGATGATGCCCTTTAAGTCCTCCACAATCTGCGGGATTTTTTCAGAGCCGCCCATCAGGGACGCCATGTAGCCCAAATCCACGCAGGCTTTCTCCCCGATAGATACCGCCAGCGCCTCCACAGCCGTGTCCACGCTGGTAACGGCGCGGTGGGTCTGGATGGTGCGCCGGGTGAACATATCCGCCTTGCGTTCCAGTTTCCCCTCCTCGTTGATGATTTCCAGGGAGCAGAGCAGCGGGTAGGAGGAATCCTGTTCAAAGGCCAGCTTGTTGCCGGTGCTGTTAAGAAGCCCGTATTTTGCGCTGAACGCATCATAGAGCCGGTTTAATTTTGCCTGCTCGGACTGGATTTCGGTATCGTCCGCGCCGGCAAGCTGCAAGTCAATCAGGCGGCGGGCGCTGTCCCGGATGCCGATCATGCCCTTGACGCGCTCCGTGGGGGTTTTGCCAAGGACGGCCTGGGTCATGCGGGAGTTTTCCCGGAAGTACAGCTTATCATTGGATAGGGTGTAACTGAAATTGCGTACAGATGGGTCGGCGGGGATGCTTTCCAGTTCTTCCCCGTCCTGCCCGGCATCCACTTCCAGCAGTTCCCGGTCAGGCGGTGCGATATGCCGGATAGCGTCTGCAAGCTGCTTGGAAAGGTCTGCGCCGGGGATGGGCTGGCAGGAGGTTTCGGTTTCATTGCCGTACATACTGCGCCCCATTGTCATTGTCCCCAGCACCATTTCCGGGTGTTCCAAATAGTAGCGGTTCAGGGGGATGCCGTCCTCCGTCTGCCCGGCCTCCACCCATTCCGGGAGTTTTTCCGGGATACGGTCGCGCTTTTGGAAAAAGAGGATGTCCGTGGTGACTTCGGTTCCGGCGTTGGCCTTGAACGCATTGCTGGGCAGGCGGACTGCGCCTAATAAATCGGCTTTTTGCGCCAGCGCCTCCCGCACCTTGCTGTTTTTCTTGTCCATCGTGCCTTTGGTGGTGATAAAGGCCACAATGCCGCCGGGACGCACCTTGTCCAGCGTTTTGGTGATGAAATAATCGTGAATCATCAGGTTCTGGCGGTCGTACCGCTTGTCATGCACCTGATAGCTGCCAAAGGGGACGTTGCCCACCGCCAGGTCAAAGAAATCGTCCGGGTGGTCGGTGCGCTCAAAGCCGTCTACTGTAATATCCGCCTTTTGGTATAGCTGTTTTGCGATGCGCCCGGTCAGGTCGTCCAGTTCCACGCCATAGAGTTTTGCCGCCGCCAATTTTTC